>JBKPAA010000115.1:0-35461 GCA_046726215.1 Actinomycetota bacterium
CCGCGGGGCAGGAGCGCCCGGGCGGGCAGGCCGGCCGTGGCCGCCACGGCGGCGCCCACCAGCCAGCCGGTCCAGAGGCCGAAGGCGGCGCCGACGGTGGTGGCGCCGAGCAGCCTGTCGAAGTAGTTGACGCCGAAGGCATTCTCGGTGGAGCCGAGCACCGCGTCCCTGTAGGCGTAGTCCACGGCGGCGGCCGCGCCGGCCGCCACGACCAAGCTGCCCCAACCGGCGAGGAAGGCGGATCGGTGGGAGGCGCGGCCGGCCAGCGCGGCGAGCCCACCCACGACGACAAACAGGACCGCCAGCTTGAGCACGACGCCCCAGACCGCGTCGGCCGACGTGCCGTCGTCGAAAACATCCCAGTTGGGAATGTCGGTGAACGTCGCCGCAGTCAGGGGCATGCGATGACGGTCGGCGAGATCTTGGGCCGCGTCGACCACCGGGGGGCTGCCGAGCACGCCCACCAACACCCCTACGGCGGCCGTTCCTGCGACCGCAGACCGTGCAGACATGGTGGTACATACTTAACCCGCTACGCTACGAGACGCAACACCACCCTTCGTGTTGAGCCCCCGCGCACCATGGACGCAAACCCAACGGCGGGCTGTGAGTGACAGCGGGAGGCTGCGGCAGGGCGCTTGATCAGCGGGCGACGAAGTACTTGGCCTGCGGGTGGTGGCAAACGATTGGCAGGGCGCTTGATCAGCGGGCGACGAAGTACTTGGCCTGCGGGTGGTGGCAAACGATTGCCGAGGTGGTCTGCTCGGGCTGGTACTGGAACCCCGTCTCCTCGTTGCACTCCAACCCGATGCGCTCGCCCCCCAGCAGGCGGAGCACCGTTTCGTTGTCCTCCAGATCCGGGCAGGCCGGGTAGCCCCAGGAATATCGACCCCCCCGGTACTGCTGGCGGAACAGGCCGGAGAGCGTGGGCCCGTCCTCGTCGGCGAAGCCCCACTCCTCCCGCATACGCCGGTGCCAGTACTCGGCCAGCGCCTCGGCCATCTCGACGCCGAGGCCATGGAGGAGCAGGTATTCCTGGTAGCGGTCGTCGGCAAAGAGCTTGGCCGTGCGCTCCGACACCGCCGGGCCCATCGTGACGATGGAGAACCCGGTGTAGTCGACGTCGGCGTCCATCGGCCGGAGGAAGTCGGCGATGCAGTAGTAGGGCGCCCTGGTCTGACGCGGGAACGAGAACCGCGCCCGCTCCTCGGTTCGGCCCTCGTCGCTCCAGATGACCAGGTCGTTACCGTCGCCGTTGGCCGGGAAGTAGCCGTAGACCACCTGGGGGATCAGGAGGCCGTCGGCCTTGGCCTTCGCAAGCTCGTCGCGCAGCGCCGGCCGGATGCGGGCCTTGAACTCCTCGTCGTTCTCGGTGGCGCCGCCCTCACTGGCCTCGGGGCGGAACTGCCACTGGTTGCGGAACAGCGCCGTCTCGTTGAGGTAGCCGGCGATCTCGTCGATCGACAGTCCCTTGACGATGCGAGAGCCGAGGAACGGCGGGGCGAAGACCGGGTTGTCGGTCACGACGTCCGGCGATCGGGTCGGCACGTCGCCGCCGCCGGTGTCGGCGGGCTTGTCCGGCAGCCCCAGCGACGCCCGCGAGGGCACCCGCGATTCGGACGGCACGCGACCCCAGTCGGGGTCGTCGGCCTCCGTCCCCCGCCTTATGGCACCGAGGCGATCCATGACGCGAAGGCCCTCGAAGGCGTCCTTGCCGTAGAAGACCCGCCCGTCGTAGACGTCTCGCAGGTCGCGCTCGACGTAGCTGCGGGTGAGCGCGGCGCCGCCCAGGAGCACCGGGATGTCGGTGAGCTCGCGGTGGTTCAGTTCCTCGAGGTTGTCGCGCATGATGAGCGTCGACTTCACCAGCAGGCCCGACATGCCGATGGCGTGGGCCTTCACCTCCATGGCCTTGTCGACCATCTCGGCGATGCCGATCTTGATGCCGAGGTTGTGCACCTCGTAGCCGTTGTTCGTGAGGATGATGTCGACCAGGTTCTTGCCGATGTCGTGCACGTCGCCCTTCACGGTGGCGAGCACGATGCGACCCTTGCCGGAGTCGCCCTCGACCTTGTCCATGTGCGGTTCGAGGTAGGCCACCGCGGCCTTCATCGTCTCGGCCGACTGCAGCACGAACGGCAGCTGCATCTGCCCCGAACCGAACAGGTCCCCGACCACCTTCATCCCCGCGAGCAGGACGTCGTTGATGATGTCCAGCGCCGGCATGCCGGCGGCCATGGCCTCGTCGAGGTCCTCGGTGAGGCCGTCGCGATCGCCGTCGATGATGCGGGCCTTGAGCCGTTCCTCGACCGGCCAGCCCGAGCGGTCCTGCTTCTCCTGCTTGGCGACGCTCACGTCGGCGAACACGTCGAGCAACGCCGCCAGGGGGTCGTAGCCGGTCGCCGGGTCGCGGCGGTCGTAGATGAGGTCGAGGCAGACCTTGACCTGATCGTCGGGGATCTTGTTGAGCGGCATGATGCGGGCCGCGTGCACGATCGCCGAGTCGAGCCCGGCCTCGACGCACTCGTGGAGGAACACGGAGTTGAGGACGTGGCGGGCGGCGGGGGACAGGCCGAAGCTCACGTTGGACACGCCCAGCGTGGTGAAGACCCCCGGTAGCTCGGCCTTGATGCGGCGGATCGACTCGATGGTGTGCATGGCGTCGGCACGCAGGTCCTTGTCCCCGGTCGACAGCGGGAACGTCAGCGCGTCGAAGATCAGGTCGCCGGGATCGAGCCCGTAGCGCTGCGTCGCCAGGTCGTGGATGCGGTGGGCGACCCGCATCTTCCACTCGACGTCGCGCGCCTGGCCCTGCTCGTCGATCAACATGCAGACGGCGGCGGCTCCGTACTCGCGCGCCAGGCGGCAGACCCGGTCGAAGCGGCTGCCCTCGTCTTCGCCGTCCTCGAGGTTGGCGGAGTTGAGGATCGCCCGACCGCCCAGCCGCTGCAGCCCGGCCTCGATGACCGGCGGCTCGGTGGAGTCCAAGACCAGCGGCACCGTGACCTGGGTGGAGAGACGGCTGGCGAGCTCGTCCATGTCCACGGTGCCGTCGCGGCCCACGTAGTCGACGCAGACGTCGAGCACGTGCGCGCCCTCGCGCTCCTGATCGCGGGCGATGCGCACGCACGAGTCCCAGTCCGCCGCCAGCATCGTGTCGCGGAACTTCTTGGAGCCGTTGGCGTTGGTGCGCTCGCCGATGATGAGGAAGCTGGCGTCCTGGTGGAGCGGCACCATGCTGAACATGGATGTCGCCGCCGGCTCGGGCCTGGGAGTGCGCGGCGCAGGCGTGAGGTCCTTGACGGCGGCGGCGAGCTGGCGGATGTGCTCGGGCGTGGAACCGCAGCAGCCGCCTACCACCCGCACTCCCAACTCGGTGACGAACCGCGTCTGGTAGTCGACCAGCTGCTCGGGCGTGAGGTCGTAGTGCATCTTGCCGTCGACCACCGAGGGCAGGCCCATGTTGGGTAGGCACGAGATCGGCATGGGGGCGTTCGCCGCCAGGTGCCGCAGGTGCTCGTGCATCTCGGCGGGTCCGGTGGCGCAGTTGAGCCCGAAGACGTCGGGCCTGAGTGCCCCCAGGCTGGCCAGCGCGGCCGCGATCTCGGTGCCGAGCAGCATCGTGCCCGTCTGCTCCATCGTCACCTGCAACTGGATGGGCACCTGCCGGCCCTGCGCCGCCATCGCCCGCCGGGCGCCGATGGTTGCCGCCTTGGCGGCCAGGAGATCGAAGTGGGTCTCGCAGATGAGCAGGTCGACCCCGCCCTCGATGAGGGCGCGGGCCATGACCTCGTAGGCGTCCCGCAGCTCCGCGAACGGGATTTGCCCCAGCGACGGCGACTTGGTGCCCGGGCCCATCGACCCGGCGACGAGGCCGCCATAGCCGTCGGCGACCTCGCGCGCGATGCGGGCCGAGGCGAGGCTGATCTCGTGGGCCCGCTCCGGGATCCCATACTCGCCGAGGGGCACGGCGAAGCTGCCGAAGCTGGCGGTCTCCACGACGTCGGCGCCGGCCCGGAAGTGTGCCTCGTGCATCCCGGCGATGACGTCCGGGCGGGTGACCGCGAGCAGCTCATTGCATCCCTCGAACTGCGGACCGCCGAAGTCGTCGGCCGTCAGCCCGAGCTCTTGCACGTAGGTACCGAAGGCGCCGTCGTAGACGACCACCCGCTCACTGACGAGATCGAGGAAGCCACGCATAAGTGAGCGATCAGGCTACCGGTCGACCGCCCCCGGCAGGGAGCCGGAATCGGGCGGCCCCCTGCGGGCGCCGGTCGCCATCGCCTCAGCCGGTAACGTCGCCCGGCACCGGTCGCGGCCGGTGCGGCCCACGACCGAGGAGGCCCGATGGCGCTGCGCCACGTTGTGATGTTCAGGTTCGGCGAGGGCACCACGGACGACCAGGTGCAGGCGCTCTCCGATGGGCTCGACCGCATGCCCGCGGCCGTCGGCACCATGCTCGACTACCGCCACGGGCGCGACGCCGGCATCAACGAGACGTCGTACGACTATGTGGTCGTGGGCGACTTCGCGACGGTGGACGACTACCTGGTCTACCGGGACCATGCGGACCACCTGACCCTCATTCGCGACCTGGTGCGGCCGATCATGGCCGAGCGGGCATCGATCCAGTTCGAGCTGCCCGACTGAGGCGCTCGCCGTCGGGGACCCTCGGACCATGCCGCTGATCGTCGGCACGTCGGGCTGGCAGTACCGCGACTGGCGCGGCGTGCTGTATCCCGAGGGGCTGCCACAGCGGGCGTGGCTGCGGCGCTTCGCCGAGGAGTTCCCCGCGGTCGAGGTCAACAACGCCTTCTACCGGTTGCCGGAGCGGGCGGTGTTCGAGCGTTGGCGCGCGGAGACACCCACGGGATTCATCTTCGCCGTGAAGGTGAGCCGCTACCTCACGCACATCAGGCGGCTGCGTGATCCCGCCGAGCCCGTGGCCCGGCTGACCAGCCGCGCCGAGGCCCTGGGCGACCGCCTGGGGCCCTACCTCCTGCAGCTCCCGCCCAACCTCGGCGCCTCCCCGGACACGCTCGATGGCTGCCTCGCCTGTTTCCCCCGCGGCGCCCGCGTGGCCGTCGAGCCCAGGCACGAGTCGTGGTGGACCGACGAGGTGCGCGAGGTGCTGACGCGGCGCCACGCCGCGCTGTGCTGGGCCGACCGCCTCGGGCGCCCGGTGGCGCCGCTATGGCGCACGGCCGACTGGGGGTACGTGCGCATGCACGAGGGCACGGCCTCGCCGAGGCCGTCCTACGGGCGGACCGCCCTCGCCACCTGGCTGGACCGCATCACGGCCGCGTGGCCGCGGGTGTCCGGCGACGCCGGCGTGTTCGTGTTCTTCAACAACGACCGCGGGGGCGCCGCCGTGCGCAACGCCCGCACCCTGTGCCGGATGGCCGGCCGCCGGGGGCTGAAGACGCGTCCTTGAAGAAAAACCGGGCCATGTGCCCGGAAGATCTTCAAATACGTGTTTCGGGCGCCGGTCACACTCCCGCCGCCCGCCTAGCCTCGCCGGAATGGCGACCAGCGCCGACCGTTCCCGCATCGCCGTGTTGCCCGGCGGCGTCCGCACGTTCCTCGCCGAGGCGGTCAAGGCGGGTGGGGGAGAGCTGTCCGAGCCCGACGACGCCGTCGCCCTGGTGTGGACCGAGACCGCGGCCGCCGAGGCAGTCGGCCGCGTGCTCGACGACCACGCCGGCCTGCGCTGGGTGCAACTGCCGTGGGCGGGGGTGGAGCCCTATGTCGAGGTGATCCGGGCCCACGCCGACCGCACGTGGACCTGCGGCAAGGGCGTCTACGCCGAGCCGGTGGCCGAGCACGCGCTGGCGTTAGCGCTCGCCGGGCTGCGGGGCCTCGGCCACTATGCCCGCGCCACGTCCTGGACGGGGCAGTGCGGGGCCAACCTCCTGGGTGCCCGCGTGACGATCGTGGGTGGCGGTGGCATCGCAGAGTCGCTGCTGCGGCTGCTGGAGCCCTTCGGCTGTGAGGTGACGGTCGTGCGCCGCACGCCTCGGCCCATGGCGGGTGCGGCCGCGGTGGTGGGACACGACCGGCTCGACGACGCACTGACCGCCGCCGAGGTGGTCGTCCTGGCCCTGCCGCTGCTGCCCGACACCGTCGGTCTCATCCACCGCCGCCGGCTGGCGCTGCTGGCGTCGGGCGCCTGCCTGGTGAACGTCGCGCGTGGGCAACACGTGGTCACCGACGATGTGGTCGGGGCCCTACGGGACGGGACGCTGGGGTCGGTCGGGCTGGACGTAACCGATCCCGAGCCCCTCCCCGCCGGCCACCCGTTGTGGACGCTGCCGGGCGCGATTGTGACGCCCCACACCGCCAACACCGCGGAGATGGCGCTGCCGCTGCTTAGCGCGCGCATCACCGACAACGTCCGCCGCTGGATCACCGGCGAACCCCTTGTCGGCTTGGTCGACCCCGTCGCCGGCTACTGACACGCACCCTCGACCTCAACCTCACGTCGACGTCGATGGTTGGCCCTGACCTGCGGTGATGTGCCCCTGCTGCGGCCCGCAGTAGCGTCGCCGACGTGACCCGCCTCTACACCGGCAAGGGCGACGACGGCACGACGGGACTGCTGTTCGGCGGGAGGGTGCCCAAGGACTCCGCCCGTCCGCGGGCGTGCGGGGCCGTCGACGAGGCGCAGGCCGTCATCGGCGTGGCCCGGTCGTTGTGCGAACGGGGAACCGAGCTGGACGAGGCCCTGACGCTGGCATGCCGGGACCTCTGGGTGCTCATGGCGGAGCTGGCGACCCTGCCGGAGAACCACGGCAAGCTCGTCGACGGGCAGACGCGGGTCACCGGGGACATGGTCGCCGCCATCGAGGCGCTGGTCGACGACCTGGGGAACCGGTTCGAGGCGCCGTCGCAGTTCGTCGTGCCCGGCCAGACGCCGCTGGCCGCCCAGCTCGACCTGGCCCGTACCGTCGTTCGCCGCGCGGAGCGCGAGGCGGTGGCGGCCACCGTTCCGGGCTCGCAGGCGTTGCCCTACCTGAACCGCCTCTCGTCTCTCCTCTGGGTCCAGGCCCGCTGGGTCGAGGGCGAGCACCTCCTGAGTCGGGACGTTGCCAAGGGCTCGTAGCCTGCTGCGCATGCCGCTTGCCCTCGAGCTCGCCCGCACCTTGCCCGCCGATCCGACCGCAGTCGATGCCGTCGGCGTCGGCGTGTTTGCCGACCGGTTCGAGGCCGGCGACGTGCCCGCGCCGCTCGATCACGGATTCCTCGAGGGGCAGGGCTTCGCCGGCGAGCCGGGACAGACGTGCGTCGTGCCTGGCGCCGACGGCGGGGTGGTCGTGGCCATCGGCCTCGGCCCCGAGCCTGGGACCACCGTCGCCAGCTATCGCCGCGCCGCCGCGGCGCTGGCCCGGGCCGCCCAACGGCACGAGCGCGTGGCGATCGACGTGCTGGACGACGTCCCGGAGGGCCTGGAGCCCGTCGCAGTGGCCCAAGCCATCGCCGAGGGCGTGGTGCTCGGCGCCTACCGGTATACCGAGCTGAAGTCCGACCCCGAGCCCAACCGCATCGCGTCGCTGTTGGTGGCCGGCAGGGGCGGCAAGCGGGTGGTGGCGGCACTCGAGCGGGGACAGGCCATCGGTGAGGCGGTGTGCCTTGCCCGCGACCTCGTCAACGAGCCGGGCGGCACCCTCACCCCCAGCGCCTTCGCGGCGCGGGCCGAGGAGCTCGCCGCATCCGGAGGGTTCAGCGCCGAGGTCCTCGACCGGGCGGGCATCGAGGACCTCAAGCTCGGCGGGCTCCTCGGGGTCAACCGGGGGTCCGAGGAGGAGCCCCGGTTCGTGAAGCTGGCGTGGGAGCCCGAGCGACCCCGGGCGACGGTGGCGCTGGTGGGCAAGGGAATCACATTCGACTCGGGCGGGCTCTCGCTCAAGTCCACCGACTCGATGGTGGGCATGAAGGGCGACATGGCCGGCGCGGCCGCAGTGCTGGCGACGTTCACCGCGCTCGACGTGGTGCGCCCACCCGTGCGGGTCCTCGGCTTCCTGCCCCTCACCGACAACATGCCTGGGGGTGACGCCACCCGGGTCGGCGACGTTCTCCGCATCCGCAACGGCGGCACCGTCGAGGTCCTCAACACCGACGCCGAGGGACGGCTGGTCCTCGCCGACGCCCTGTCGCTGGCGAGCGAGGCCGGGCCCGATGCCATCGTCGATCTGGCCACGCTCACCGGCGCCTGCATGGTGGCGCTCGGCCCCGGCATCGCCGGCGTGATGGGAAACCACGACGGGATCGTCGACCAGGTGCGGGGCGCCGCCGACGGAGCCGGAGAGGCGGTGTGGCCGCTGCCGCTGCCCGACGACCTGCGGCGCAAGCTCGACTCCGAGGTCGCCGACATGAAGAACGTGGGCCCCGACCGTTGGGGCGGCGCGCTCATCGCCGGGCTGTTCCTCCAGCGCTTCGTCCCCGACGGCACGCCATGGGCCCACCTGGACATCGCCGGTCCCGCCTACGCCGACGAGGGCCACGGCGAGAACCCGAAGGGCGGCACCGGCTTCGGCGTACGCACCCTGCTGCGGCTGCTGGCGGACTTCCGCAAGCCCTAGCCCTCGGGGGGTCAGTAGCCGGCGTCCCGGCGGCGGAATCCGACGGCGCCCGCCGCCATGAGCACGGCCGCGGTGGCCGTCAGGGCCACGGTGGTGGTGAGCGCGAATCCCTGGGTGAGGATGTGCGACACATGCTGGAACGGCGACAGGTCGACGACCCAGCCCGGCAGCTTCAGGAGCTCGGCGAACAGCCCGATCACGAAGCATCCGGCCAGCACCCCCCAGGCCGCGGTCGTCGCCCGGGGGGCAAACCCGAACAGCACGAGGGCGACGCCGACGAGCACCCACAGGGCCGGCACGAACGCGACCGCGGCGCCGACGAGGCGACCGCCCTGGCCCAGGTCGCGCACCGCGATCCCGTAGGTGAGGCCCATGCCGAGCCCGGCCGCCGCCGTCAACGCCACGGATCCGCCGAGCGCCACGGCGAGGTACGAGGCCACCCACCGGGTCCGCCCCAGCCCGGTGGCCAGCAGTGGCTCGGCGCGGCCGCCGGCCTCCTCGCTGCGCAGGCGCAGCGTCGACGAGATGGCGAACCCGCCGGCGATCAGCGCCAGCATCAGCAGCGAGGTCGTGAAGAACGCGTCGGTAAGGCTGCCGCCGCCCTGGGCGATGATGTCCTCGAACACGTTGTTGTTGCCGATCAGGTCGCGGATGTCCTGGCCCACGGACCCGTAGGACACGCCGGCGAGGCCGAGCCCGAGCGTCCACGCGATCAGGCTGACGCTCTGGAGGCGAAGTGCGAGGCCGCCGGGGCGGACAAGCGCGGGCGATGCCACGGGTGGCCCGGGCCGCGGTGGCACCAGTCCACCTCCCAGGTCCCGCACCCCCAGCAGGGCGAACGCCACCGCCACGCACACGACGGTCGCCGCCGCCAGCAACAGGAGCGTCCACCAGCGCTCGCCGGCATAGGGCCGGCCGGCCTGTGCCCAGCCCATCGGCGACAGCCACGACAGGGTGCCGCTGCCGACGTCACCGGTGGCGCGCAGGACGTAGGAGCCACCGAGCAGCGCGCCGGCGAGCCCGAGCGCGGCGCGGTTGTGCTCGGTGACCTGGGCCGTCACGGCTGTGACGCCGGCGAACAGCAGCCCGAACATGGCCATGGCCGCCCCGTACAGCACAGATCCCCCGGTGGCGAGGTTCTCGCTCAGCATGCTCAGGGTGATCAGCACACCGAGCACGGCGAACGCGCCCGCGGCCACCGTCAGGACGGCGGTGACCGGGGCGTTGCGGCCGAGCACGGTGGCGCGCAACAGCTCGGTGCGGCCGGTCTCCTCGTCCGCCCGGGTGTGGCGGCCCACGAGGAACATGCCCATCAGCGCCATCACGACGAAGCCGAAGCTCCCGACGTTGAAGACGGCCTGACCGCCGAGCGTGTCGAGGCCGTATGCGGGGGCGTTCAGGGCGATGAGGGCGGCGTTCTCGCTGGCGGTCTGTGCGGCCTTGTCGAGGTCGGCCTGCGTCGGGTAGAGGGTCTTGACGCTGGCGACGTTCGATAGGACCAGGAGCGTGATCCCGACGATCCACACCGGCAGGCGCACGCGGTCGCGGCGCAGGATGAACCTAACCAGCGACCACGTGCCGGTGAGCGTCGTCCCCCGACCGACGGCCGGGACCAGGGTGGCGTCGGCCGGCGGCGGACCCGCCAGGGTGGTGCCGGCCGCGTTCAACGCGCGACTTCCGCGTCGGACGAGCCGTCGGGCGACACGGTGACCCGGCCCTCGAGCTGGGCGAGCTCGTCGCCGTAGTGGCGCAGGAACAGCTCCTCGAGCGTGGGTGGCTGGCTGGTCAGGCTACGCACGCCGAAGTTGGCGAGGAACCTGAGCGCGCCGTCCAGCTGGGCGGTCTCGACGTCGAACCGGGCCCGCAGTCCGTCGACGTGGGGATCGTGGACGCCGGGCAGGTTCTCGAGCCCCACGACGAGCCGTTCGGTCTCGACGGCGATCGACGTACGGGTCAGGTGGCGGAGCTCGGCCAGCGTGCCGGACTCGACGGTGCGGCCCCGCCGGATGATGCTCACCCGGTCGCACAGCGCCTCCACCTCGGCGAGGATGTGGCTGGAGAGCAGCACGGTGCGCCCGTCCTGCATGATCTCCCTGATCGTGTCCTGGAACACCGTCTCCATCAGCGGGTCGAGCCCCGAGGTCGGTTCGTCGAGGATCAGCAGCTCGGCGTCGGAGGCGAGAGCCGCAACCAACGCGACCTTCTGCCGGTTGCCCTTGGAGTAGGCGCCGCCCTTCTTGGTGGGGTCGAGCTCGAAGCGTTCGAGCAGCTCGTCGCGCCGGCGGCGGTCGAGCCCGCCGCGCAGGCGCCCGAGCAGGTCGATCACCTCGCCGCCCGTGAGGTTGGGCCACAGGTTGACCTCACCTGGCACGTAGGCGAGGCGGCGATGCAGGGGGACGGCATCGTTCCAGGGATCACCCCCGAGCAGGGTCGCCCGACCGGAGTTGGCGCGCAGCAGGCCGAGCAACACTCGGATGGTGGTGGATTTCCCCGCTCCGTTGGGCCCGAGGAAGCCGTGGACCTCGCCGGCGGCCACGCGGAGGTCGAGGCCATCGAGCGCTCGCGTCCGGCCGAACGTCTTCACGAGGTCCGAGACCTCGATGGCGTTGGTCATGGGATCGACACTATGCAGGCGCTACCTGAAGACCTCGCGGCGAGGCGCGATCTTGACGGCCGGGACGCCGATCTAAGCGCCCCGCTCGAACATCACAGGTCGCGGGCCCCGGCGATGAAGTCGTCGAGGACGCCGTCGCCGACCCTCACGGGGCCCTGGGGGCGCGTCTCGCCCGGAATGGTCTCGATGGCTGCGGCCTGGTCCGCGAGCGCAGCGGCGTCGGCAAACCGCCCCTGCGCGCCGCCGGTGTCGCCCGCGATCTCGGCGTCGAGCGCGTCCAGCGAGGCGACCAACGCCCGGCCCCAGAGCGCGGTGGCGTCGAGCCACGGTCGAGCATCCGCCACGAACGCCTGGTCTGCGACGCCAGTGCGGATGGCATCCGGTGCGCCGGCCAGCCGCTGGGCATAGCTGCGCAATCCCCGAACGGCCCCCGTCCGGTCGCCGCGGTCCCAGGCCCTGTGGAAGGCGTCGAGCTGCGCAGCCAGCGCCGGCGCCTGCGGCTGTGACACCGCGCCGGACGCGGCCGACGTGGGGGCGAGGTTCTCGAGGTCGAAGAACGCCAGCAACGCGTCCACCGTCTCGGGGTCGGCGGCGCCCGGTCCGCCGGCCAGGTGGATGGCGGCGGCGCGATGGGCTCTTGCCGGGTCGTAGGCGGCGTCGTTCCAGGTGAAGTCGGCGGCGTCGATGAGCTGAACCTTGCTGGCGGCGGCCTGGTTCATGGGGTTGAGCACGATGCCGCTGACCTGGGCCGAGAGGCCCCGCTGCCGGCGGGCGTACGGGGCCAGGATGAGCCTGCCCTCGGTGGCCGGGTAGTCGTTGACCGGCGTGTTGTCCCACACGAAGGTCCGCCGCCCGAACACCCGGGCGGCGGCGGCCGCCTGATCGACCGTGATCTCGGCCGGCACCACCATCGGCCCCGTCCACATGACCTCGACGGCAGGATCGAGCTGCTCGCGGAGGACCGTCCGGTAAGGACTGTCGTCGGTGCCGCGGTACTCGGTGGGGACCATCTGCAGGGGCTGCGCGCCGTCGTGGCCGGCGATGAAGCCGCGCTGTAGTGCGTTGAGCAGCTCGACCTGGGCCCGAGCGGCCGCCCCGGCGGAGGGCGCGCCGAAGCGGGCGAGGTCGCCGTCGCAGTTCCAGCGGGTGTGGACGATGTCGTCGAGCGCGATCGAGAACGCCCGCACCCCCAGCTGGTACGTGGCATCGAGCTTGGCGACCAGCGCGTCGAGGTCGCCGGAGTCGCTGTAGCAGATCGAGACGCCCGGGGAGACCGCGAAGGTGAAGCGCACGTGGTTGGCGTCCGCTCGCTCGATCAGGGCCCGGAGGTCGGCGACCAACTCTGGCGGGTAGGGCTCGCGCCAGCGGTCCCGGTGATAGGGGTCGTCCTTGGGGGCGTAGACATAGGTGTTGAGCTTGAAGCGCCCGTAGAAGTCGAGCTGGTCGAGCCGTTCCTCCTGGGTCCACGGGCTGCCATAGAAGCCCTCGATCGCGCCCCGGTGACGCATGGCGGGGTGATCGACGATGCCGACGCCGGCGACGGCGGCGGTGCCGGCGGCGCTCGCGGTGCCCCGGGCGACCGTGGCCAGTTGGCGCAGCGTCTGGGCGGCGTAGAACGTGCCGGCGGCATCGGCACCGGCGATCACGACCTCGGCCGGTCCCCCCTCACGGGTGAACGCCGCCAGGGCGTAGCCCTCGGCCGGCATGTCGGCGGGCACGTCCAGCCCCGCATCGGCCAGCGGTGACGCGGTGATGGCGTCGCCGAAGGCGCCGACCTCGACGACGAGCGGTGCCCGCGCCCGGTCGCGCTCGTCCGGCCCCAGCATGCGAACGCTTTGCGCTCCGGCGGCCTCGAGCGCCTCGGTCACGGCGGCGGAGGTGGCCGGCTCGACGCCGTCGGCCACGACCACGTCGACGTCCTGCGGCACGGCGACGTCGGGCCCGAGCCAGCGAATCTCCCGGGGCGTCGGCACCAGAACCGGCAAAGGGTCGTCGCGGGCCTCGAGGACCGGCGCGCCGGAGCCGGGAGAGGTCGAGGTCGCCCGCTCGTCGCCACCGCGGTCGGCGTCGCCGCGGGCCCCGTCGAACTCTCCGGAGCACGCCACGATGGACCATCCAACCACGACCACCGACGCCCAGAGGGCGAGGACGGGATGCCGCCGGGGCGGCCCGGTTCGTCCCCGTGCCACCTCGGCACCGGCCGTTCGAGGCAATAGGTTCCGGTGGCCCCAACGCGAGGTCATAGGTTCCGGGATTGGAACCTATGACCTCGGGCTCGGCTCCGTGGAACCCATGACTTCGGGGCTCGGCTCCGTGGATCCTGAGACCGCCTGCCGCTCGACCGCCCACACCGTGGCCTCGCTGGCCAGCGCCGGATGGAATCGCCAGCGGTGGAGCTGCCGCTCGGTGGCCTCGCCGTCCTCGCCCAGTTCGAGCAGCGACAGGGCCAGCCGGCGGGCCTGGTCGCGCAGGTCGTCGGCGTCGACGGCGGCCGGGGGCCGGTCGACCCAGGCGGCGTGCTCGGCCTGGAGCACCGGCGACAGCCTTCGGACCTGACGGAGGGTGAGCGGCGGCAGGCGGCGGCGCACTTCGAGCGCGGCGTCGGTGCTGAGCCGGCTGGTGCCGAACTGGCAGCAGCGGGCGATGGTGCGAGGAAAGGCGCTGCTCGAACCGCGATACCGGCCCAGGCCGAGCGCCGCGGCGCACTCATCGAGGTCGAGCCGATAGCCCTCGGGCGATCGTTCGAAGCCGTCGACGAGGTACCGCATCAGCCAGGTCGCGGAAGGTCCGAGGATCCCGAGCCAGAAGCGCTCGACGTAGCGCGAGCGGGGGTCGTAACCGACCTGGTCGATCACGGGATCGGCCCAGGGAAGGATCTGCAGGGTGGGGATGGTGGCGGGGATGTCGCGGGCGTGCATTGCGTCTCCGACGGACGGTTGAGCGAGCGGCCGGCGGGGAAGTCGATCCAACGTCGTTCCGGCAGGCTTTCACACATCATCATGGCGTTTCAATAATTTTCATGTCCGAAGGTATTGTGTCGCACGTGCAGGCCGACCTGATCGCCGAGGCGCGGCGTTGGATCGATGCCGCCCAACGGGTCGTGGTGCTCACCGGGGCGGGCATCAGCACGGACAGCGGCATCCCGGACTTCCGGGGGCCCAACGGGGTGTGGACCCGCAACCCCGGAGCCGAGCGGCGGGCGACGCTGCAGAACTACATGTCCGATCCCCAGGTTCGCCGCGAGGCGTGGCACACGCGGTTGCACCATCCGGGGTTCTCGGCGCAGCCGAACGCCGGTCACCGGGCGCTGGTGGAGCTCGAGCGACGGGGCAAGCTCGACACCCTCGTGACCCAGAACATCGACGGGCTGCACCAGGCGGCGGGCTCGGATCCGGCCACCGTCGTCGAGGTGCACGGCACGATGCACGGCGTCGTGTGCATGTCGTGCGGCGAGCGGGCACCGATGGAGCGGGCACTCGCGCGGGTGCGTGCCGGCGAGGACGACCCGCCCTGCCGCACCTGTGGCGGCATCCTCAAGTCGGCGACGATCAGCTTCGGCCAGAACCTCGTGGCCGAGGACCTGCAGCGGGCCATGGACGCCGCCCGGCGCTGCGACCTGCTGCTGGCGGTGGGCTCGACGCTGGCGGTGTACCCGGTGGCCGACATGGTGCCCGTTGCGCGCATGGCGGGGGCGCAGATCGTGATCGTCAACGCCGAGGAGACGGCGATGGACGACCTCGCCGACGCGGTCATTCGTGGTTCGATCGGCGAGGTGCTGCCGGAACTGGTCGGCAGCGGGGGGCCCGAGCCGGACGCCGACGAGTGACCGTTGTGCCCACGCTGAACCACGGTTCGGGGCGTCGGGTCCCGCGATGTGAGTAGCTTGTCGCCGATGGCTGCGCTGCTGGAGGCTGCGAGGCGCCGCAATCCCTTGCCAACCGGCACGCTCGCGGTCGGGGTGGGGCTGCTCGTGGCAGGGTTGTCCGCCTACGGGTTCCTCGCGGTTGCCGACCGGCCCCTGTCGAAGGCCGAGTACTCGCCGTTGTCGGCCACCTGGAGCTTGGTCTTCCTCGTCGGGCCGGGCCTGTTCCTGCCGCTCGAGCAGGAGATCAGTCGAGCGCTCGCCGAGCGCCGCACCCGCGGGGTGGGCGGGGTGCCCGTCGTGCGCCGGGCGGCCACGCTGGGGGTGGGGCTGGGGCTGGCCGTGTTGGTGCTGCTGATCGCCACCGCCCGGTGGTCGGTCGACGAGCTCTTCGACCACCAGCTGCTGCTGCTCGTGGGCCTGGCACTGGGCGTCGCCGGCGCACTGGCCGGGCACGTCACGCGGGGCTGCATGTCGGGCACGGGCCACTTCAGGGGCTATGCCACCTACATCGGGGCCGACGGGTTCATCCGGCTGCTGGGCTGTGTGCTGTGCGCCGTGATCGGGGTGAAGACTGCGGGCTGGTTCGGCATCGCCCTGGGTGTCGCCGGGCTCCTGGCCGTGCCGGTGGCTCTGCGGGTGGAGCGGCCGTCGCTCCGGCCCGGCCCCGAGGCGGCGCTGCGGGAGGTCAGCAGCGCCCTCGGCTTCCTGCTGGCAGCGTCGCTGCTGGCGTTCGGGCTCATGAACATCGGTCCCGTGATCGTGAAGCTGCTCGCGTCCGACTCCCAGGCCGATGCCGCCGGGCGCTTCGTCACGGGCGTGGTGGTCGCGCGCATCCCGCTGTTCCTGTTCCAGGCGGTCCAGGCGGCGCTGCTGCCGAAGTTGTCGGCGCTGTCCACGGCCGGTCGCTTCGGCGACTTCCGGATCGGGCTGAGGCGGCTCATGGTGGTCGTATTCGCCATGGCGGTGGCCGGCACCATCGTCGGTGCCCTCCTGGGACCGACGGTCGTGGACATCATGTTCACCGACGCCGATCTCGACAGCCGCACTCTCGGCCTCCTGGCCGCCGGCAGCGGCCTGTACATGCTGGCCCTCGCCTGCGCCCAGGCGGTGATCGCCCTCGGCGGGCACCGTGACCAGGCGGTCGGATGGGGGATGGGCATCGTCGCCCTGGCGGTGACGACCTGGGTGGCCAGCGACGACCTGTTCCTGCGGGTCGAGCTGGGCCTGTTGGTCGGCAGCCTGGTGGCATTCCTCACCATGGGCATGCTGCTGCTCCGCCGGCTGGCCGTCTCGGGGCCGTTGGCCGTCGACCGGGGCGACTTCATCGAAGCCCTCCACGACGTCCCCGTCGAAGCCTGAGCCGGCCGGCGCGCCGCGTCGCGCGGCGGCCGAGGTGCCGACTTCACGCAGATTGTTGAGTATGTCTGTAGGCTTTTCGGTCGCCGAGAGAGATCGCCCGAGAGGTAGCCATGCCCAGCTTCCGTGAGTTGCTTGCAGCCACAAAAGCCGAGATCCGCGAGGTCGACACCGCCCGGGCCGACGAGCTGCGGCAGCGGCCGGGTGCGGTGGTCCTCGACGTACGCGAGCCCGACGAGTACGAGCAGGGCGCCATCCCCGGGGCCGTACACATCCCCCGTGGCACCCTCGAAAGCTCGGTCGAGAGCCGGATAACCGACAAGTCGGCGCCGGTGATCATCCACTGCGCCAGCGGCGTGCGCTCGGCGTTCGCGGCCAAGACCCTCACCGACATGGGCTACGAGGACGTCGTGTCCATGACCGGCGGCTTCAACAAGTGGAAGGACGAGGGCCGGGCCTGGGCGGCACCGCGCAAGCTTTCGGCGGAGCAGCGCAACCGCTATCAGCGCCACCTGCTGCTGCCCGAGGTCGACGTCGCGGGCCAGCTCAAGCTGCTCGACGCCAGGGTGTTGCTGCTCGGGGCCGGGGGTCTCGGCTCGCCGGCGGCGCTGTACCTGGCGGCCGCCGGCGTTGGCACCATCGGCATCGTGGACATGGACGTCGTCGACGAGTCGAACCTGCAGCGACAGATCCTCCACAACGTCGACCGGGTGGGCGAGCGCAAGGTCGACTCGGCGAAGAAGACGCTCACGGCGATGAACCCCGACGTCAACGTGGTGACCCACGACGTGCGGCTGGGCGCCGACAACGTCATGGACATCCTGTCGGGCTACGACATCGTGGTCGACGGCGCCGACAACTTCCCGGTTCGCTACCTGCTCAACGATGCCGCGCTGAAGCTGGAGATCCCCGTGGTGCACGGCTCGATCTTCCGGTTCGAGGGCCAGGTCACGGTGTTCAAGCCGCACGACGGGCCCTGCTACCGCTGCTTCCTCCCCGAGCCCCCGCCGGCCGAACTGGCCCCGTCGTGCGCTGAGGCCGGGGTGCTGGGCGTGCTGCCCGGCATCGTGGGGTCGATCCAGGCGGTCGAGGCCATCAAGCTCGTCCTCGGCGTCGGCGAGGATCTTTCGGGCCGGCTGCTGGCCTACGACTCCCTGGAGCAGTCGTTCCGCACCTACAAGATGGTGCGTGACCCCGAGTGCCCGACGTGCTCCATCGATCCCGAGCGGATCGTCATCGCCGAGTACGACGAGCTTTGCATGCCGCATCCCATCGCCCCGCCGCCGGCGGGGTAGGCGCCCTCCGGCTGCCGGTCACCCGCCGGTCAGCGCGCTCGCCGTCACGAACGTGTAGCCGCGGGCGCGGATGGCGTCGATGATCTGCGGCAGCGCGGCGGCGTCGAGCATGGAGTGGTCGGTCGGATGGGATCCGACGTGCATGAGCACGATCTCGCCGGGCTGGAGCCCCGCTAGCACCCGATCGACGACCTTCTGCGCGGTCTGCCCGCCGGACGTCCCCTGCCAGCCAAGGGAATCCACCGTCCACCGGACCCCGACGTATCCGAGGCTGTTGACGATGCCGAGCACGCGGCTGTCGACATCGCCGAACGGGAAGCGGAAGAACGGGCGTGTCTCGGCACCGTTGGTCAGCAGGATCGAGCGCTGAGCGTTCAGCACCTCCGCCCGGACCTGGGCATCCGACAGGGTCGTGAATTCGGGGTGGGTGTCGCTGTGGTTGCCGACGACGAAGCCACTCACCGCCACGTCGTTCGCCTGGGCAGGGAAGGCCCGCACCCACTGCCCGGTCAAGAAGAACGTGGCCGACACGTTCTTGGTCCGCAAGGTCGTCAGGATCGACGGGATGGCGTCTGCATTGGCGCCCGCGTCGAACGTCAGCGCGACCACCCGTGCGGTGGTGGGTATGCGGGTCCAGTCGACGCCGAGCCGCGAGGACGGGGGTGCCGACGGGGCCGCCGGGACCCATCCGCGTGACCACCCCGTCCACGCGCCGCTGCGATTCCGGCGGGACCAGAGCGCGTTGTCGGTGCCGCGCACGACCACGTCGACGCCCCCGCCGGCGGTGGCGACCGCGGCCGGAGCGTCGATCAACGTGCCACCGAGGCGCTGCCATCCCGTCCAGGCGCCCGCCCGGCCCTGCTTCAGGTAGAGCGTGTTGTCGGTACCTCGAACGAACAGCCACGTCGTTCCGCCCGGCGCCTGCCACGTGGCTGCCGGCGCCGTGTAGGTGAGCCCACCCAGCGACTGCCACGCCGCCCATCCCGCGGCGGATCGCGACCTGGCCCACACGGTGTGGTCGGCGCGGGTGACGTAGACCTCCATGCCGCCTCCGCCGGTGCTCACCGCCGCCGGCGCGGAGGCGAGTCCGCCGCCCAGGCTGGTCCATGCCGACCAGCTGCCGCCGAGGGGGCGTGTCCGCGTGTAGAGCTGGTTGTTGGTTCCCCGCACGAACACGTCGATGCGGCCGCTGGGGTCACCCACGACGGCCGGAGCGGCCGCCAGGACCCCGCCCAGGCTCTGCCACGCTCCCCACGTGCCCTGGGTGTTCGTGCGCAGCCACAGCGCGCCATCGGTGCCGCGCGCCCCGACGACAAGCGTCGTCCCCGCCAATGCCGCGGCCGGGGCGCCGACGACCTTCCCGCCCATGCCGGTCTGTGCCGTCCAGACCCCGTCGCGGAAGGTGCGCTGGTACACGGCACCGTCCTCGCCGCGGTAGAAGGCATGGTCGAACCCGCCCGGGTTGGCGGCCAGGGCGACCGCCGACGTCGCCGCCTGGTTGGCCGGAACGGCCAGTACCGCTCCGGGTCGAGCAGCGGCCGGGCCGGCGGCGGCCGTCGGCAGCGCGACGAGCAGAACCGCCGAGACCGCCACCAGCGCCCGGACGCGCCGGGACAAGGGGCGGCGGCCCGAGAACACGAACATCGCCATACTCCTCTGCCTCATCGCCAGCAGATCCAATATCCGCCGTGCACGCGGCACCCGCCAGTGCCGAACTGCCCGACAATACGTCGTTCGAGCTGTCCCGGGGGGTCGTCATAGACGAGTAGCGTGGCCAGTGTGAGGGCGGGCGTGGGCATTCGTCGAGGTCGTCGGTGTCGAGGGCGCGGGCGTGGGTTCTCGCCGCCGCGCCTGCTCTTCGTGATCGCGCTCTTGGGCGGCGCCCTGGCACTCCCCCAGGAGGGGGCGAGCGCGGCACGCGTGGCGTCCGCGGGCTCCGCGGCCGATGCGTCGGCCGGTGCCGTGTCCGCCCGGGCGAGCGCCGCCGGCGTCCCGCCTGCCGGATTCTCCGACCTGGTCGCCATCTCCGGGCTGGTCCAGCCGACCGCGGTTGCATTCGCCGGCGACGGCCGCGTCTTCGTCGCCGAGAAGAGTGGCCTGATCAAGGTGTTCGACTCGCTGTCCGACACCACCCCGACCGTCTTCGCTGACCTGCGAACCCAGGTGCACAACTTCTGGGACCGCGGGATGCTCGGCCTCACCCTCGACCCGCAGTTCCCGACCCGGCCGTACGTGTACGCCCTCTACACGTACGACGCCGCGCCCGGCGGCACGGCGCCGCGGTGGGGCACCGCCGGGGCCACCAGCGACGGCTGCCCGAACCCGCCGGGCTCCACGGTCGACGGCTGCATCGTTCAGGCACGGCTTTCTCGGCTGACGGCCAGCGGCAACCAGATGACCGGCGCAGAGCAGGTGCTCGTGAGCGGCTGGTGCCAGCAGTTCCCGAGCCACTCGATCGGCACCGTGACCTTCGGGCCCGACGGTGCGCTCTATGTCGGTGCCGGCGACGGCGCCAGCTTCAACTACGTCGACTACGGCCAGACCAACAATCGGTGTGGTGACCCGCCATCGCCTGCGGGCACGGATCTGGCGCCGCCCACGGCCCAGGGTGGCGCCCTGCGTTCCCAGTCGATTCGGCGGCCCGCGGGCCAGCCGGTCACGCTCGACGGAACGATCATCCGGATCGACCCGAACACCGGTGCCGGCATGCCCGGCAACCCCTTCGCCTCCCACGCCGACCAGAACGCTCGCCGGATCATCGCCTACGGCCTCCGCAATCCCTTCCGCTTCGACATCCGGCCCGGGACCCAGCAGCTGTGGGTCGGCGAGGTCGGGTGGGACACCTGGGAGGAGATCGACCGCATCGCCGACATCGACGACAGCGTCGCCGAGAACTTCGGCTGGCCGTGCTACGAGGGTGCCACCCGGCAGCCCGGCTACGACGGGGCCGACCTGAACAGCTGCGAGTCGCTGTACGGGGTCGGTCAGACCGGCCCCTTCTACCTGTACAACCACAACGCAAAGGTCGTCGCCAGCGATTCGTGCGCACCCGGGACCTCCTCGGTGAGCGGGATCGCCTTCGAGAACGGTTCCAACTACCCGTCCGACTACGACGGTGCGCTGTTCTTCGCCGATGCCTCACGCCATTGCATCTGGGCGATGAAGCGGGCCGGCGGGGTCGACCCCAGCCCCAGCCAGCTGTCCCAGTTCGTCGGTGGCGCGGGCACGCCGGTCCAGGTTCTCACGGGCCCGGGCGGCGACATCTTCTACGTCGACCTGGACGGCGGGCAGGTGCACCGCGTCGTCTACAACGGCGCCAACCATCCGCCGACCGCGGCCGTCTCGGCCAGCCCGACCTCCGGCCCGGCGCCTCTGACCGTCGGCTTCGATGGCAGTGGGTCCAGCGACCTCGACCCCGGCGACGTGCTGAGCTACGCGTGGGACCTCGACGGCGACGGTCAGTTCGACGACTCGACCGCGGTCGCTCCGACCCACACCTACACGGCGGCCGGAACGGTCACGGCGCGGCTGCGCGTCACCGATCCCGCCGGGGCGTCCGACACGCAGGCCGTGACGATCACGGTCGGCGCGTCCAACACGCCACCGGTCCCGGTCATCGACACCCCGGCGAGCGGATTTCGGTGGCAGGTGGGCGACGTGATCTCGTTCTCGGGGCATGCCACCGATGCCCAGGACGGCACGTTGCCCGCGAGCCGGTTGTCCTGGTCGATCGTGCTCAACCACTGCCCCAGCAACTGTCACACCCACCCCGTGCAGAGTTTCACGGGCGTCGCCAGCGGGACGTTCCCGGCGCCTGATCACGAATATCCGTCGTCGCTGTCGCTGGTGTTGACCGCAACCGACTCGGCGGGCGCCCGGGCGAGCACCACCATGCAGCTCGACCCCAGGACGGTGAACCTGACCTTCGCCACCAACCCGAGCGGGCTGCAACTCGCCGTCGGGCCCGCGTCCGTCACGGCGCCGGCCACGCGGACGGTGATCGTCGGTTCGTCGAACAGCGTGAGCGCCCCCAGCCCACAGACGCTCAGCGGTGTGACGTACGCCTTCCGGTCGTGGTCGGACGGTGGCGCGCGAGCCCACAACGTGACCGCGCCGGCCACCCCGACCACCTACACCGCCACGTTCGGCCCTGTGGGATGCCCAGCGTCGCCGAGCTTCGACTACACCATGCCCACGCCGAGCGGACCCCCGGCCGCCACCTCGCTGCCCGACGGCCGGATCGCCTACAGCGCGCTGGGGTCCGACGGCAAGTACTACCTGGTTGCCACCGACATCGTCGACGATCCGCTGGCGGTCGGGCCGTTGGAGTGCCTCGGCGGCACGGCGACGGACAACCCGGCCGTGGCGGCCGGCACGTCGTTCGCTGCCTTGTTCGTCCGCACGGCGGACAACGGCCTCTGGCAGCGCACCCTCACGGCCGGCGGCGCCGGCGCCTGGTCACGGCTCCCGATCGGGGGCGCCTCGACCAATGGTCCGAGCGCCGTGGTGACCGCGGGTGACGTCGTGCACCTCGTCGTGCGCGGCACCAACGGGGCGGTGTACCACGCCACCCGCCGCGGCACGACCTGGTCGGCCTGGGAGAGCCTGGGCGGCGGAGTCCTGGGGACCCCGGCGGTGGCGCCGCGGCCGGGTGGCGGGATCGCGATCTTTGTCCGGGGCACGGACAACGCGGTCTACGTGAAGTACGGCGATACGGGGGCCTGGACGGGCTGGTCCGGCATGACCGGCGCGACGCTCTCGAGCCCGGCCGTCGCCTGGGGTGCCCAGCCCGGCCGCCTGGATGTGTTCGTCGCCGGCACCGGTGGAGGCCTGTACCAAAAGGTGTTCGTCAACGGGGCGTGGCTCGGCTGGACCCGGCTCGACGCCCTGGCGGCGACGGCGCGCGTGGCGGCCGCAGCCGGCGGCGGGCGGATCATCGTGTACACGACCGCCGGCGGCGTGACCAGTTACAAGCAGCACGTTGGGGGATGGCGCAGCTACAAGCCTGCGCCGTACACCTGCCCCACCTGTCTCCCCGGACCGCGCTCGGGGCCCACCATCGGGTGAGGCGAGCAGGAGCGGGCCGAGACCGATAGCGGCCGGCGGCCCTCTCACCGGGGTGAGCGCGCGCCGCACCCGGCCCACCGACGGTAGGCCGGGCGCCGGGCGCTCACTGCGGCCGTTACCGGCTGCGGCTCCGACTTGGTACCCCGGCCGCCGCCTGCTCGGCGGCCGCTGTGCCGACGAACCGGACGACGATCGGCGTGTCGATGCCCTGGTCGATGGTGTCGGCCGAGATCGGGAAGTCATCGGCGCGCCCGTAGCCGAAGCTCAGGTTGGCGTTGCCGCCGCTGTTGAAGTTGCGCAGGTACCAGATGTTGCCTCGGACCACGCCGGGCGTGTCGCTGCCGTCGCCGTTGTAGTCACCGGCGATCGGGAAGTCGTCGGGCCGCCCGTAGCCGAAGCTCAGGTTGGCGTTGCCGCCGCTGTTGAAGTTGCGCAGGAGCCACAGGTTGCCGCGCACGACGCCGGGCGTGTCGTGCCCGTCGCCGTTCCAGTCGCCGACGATCGGGAAGTCGTCGGGCCGCCCGTAGCCGAAGGTCGCGTTGGCGTTGCCGCCGCTGGCCGAGTTGCGCAAGAACCAGATGTTGCCCCGCAACACGCCGATGCCATCGACCCCGTTGCCGTCCCAGTCACCGCAGACCGGGAAGTCGCCGGGCCGCCCGTAGTGGTAGACGGTCTCGGTGTCGGAGTCGAGCCAGTCTCCCGTCGTGGTGTCGAACCAGACGATGAAGTCGCCGTCGACGCCGTCGGTGTCGCAGTAGAGCAGGTGTGTCCCCTGGATGAAGTCGGTTATGCACCTATCCGATGGCCCGCCCGAGTTGGTGAACTTGATGTGGTGCTCGAGCTCGAGCGGTGGTGGTGGGCATGTCGCAGCCCCGGCAGGAGCCGGGCTGGTGACGAGCCATCCGCCGACCGCCGTCATCACCGCCGCCAATGTCAGGAGAGACCGTTTGAGGTTCTTCACGCCGCATACCCCCTCTTTTCGTCGGTGGCCTGCCGGGGCACGCCACCCGGTCCCAGCCCCCGCCGTGACCGCGCGGGATCATATACGCTCCGTAGCCCCCGGCGGCGCTGATTGCCGAACAAAGCCCAGGTAGGACCTGTGACGTGAGATCGGAGACGGCGGTGCCCGGCTCAGGAGGGCCGGCGGGCGACGCCGACCAGGCCCGGTCCCCGATCGGGGAAGCGGCGCTGGACGACCCGGAACGGCGCGGTCGCCCACCAGATCAACCCGCCGGCCCACGGCGGTGGCTGCAGCTGGCGGCCGCTGCCGGCGGTGCGGGTGCCGGCGTCGCCGGGGGTGGACTCGCGGGCGAGCCGTCGCCTCGCGACGACGTTGCGCACCGTCTCCAGCGGGTACGCGACCGGGAACCCGTAGTGCTCGACCGCGACCACATCGAGTCCTGTGGACCGGAACAACGCCTCGAGGTCGGCACTCGTATAGCGACGCACGTGCCCGACGAGCTCGTCATAGGGGCCCCAGCGGTCGGGCTCAGCCGGCACGGACACCAGGACGTGGCCCCCCGGCCGCACGTGGCGGACCCAGCGATCGAGCGCGTCCCGGTCGTCGCTGATGTGCTCGAGCACCTCGAACGCGCAGAGCAGGTCGAACGCCTCGTCGTCGCGGAGCTCGTCGACATCGGCCAACAGGCGCGCACCGGCCGGCAGTCGCCCCGCGGCCGTCGCCCGTGACGTCGCGTCGGGCTCGACGCCCACGTAGCTGCTGGAGGTGGCGATGCGGGCACCGACCGATCCCTGCCCGGCGCCCATCTCGAGCACGGTTTCCGGCGCGATCTCGGCGAGGCTCTCGCGCACGAGCTGCCAGCGCAGCGCGGCCCGCGGCGCGAGGGGTGGCGTAGCCGGGGCGGCGTCGGCCACGGCGCCATCGCGGGTGCCGGCAAGGTGCGCGGCCAGGCCGGAGACCACGATCGGCGGCATGAACACCTGCTCGGCCCGGGCCCGGGCCGCCTGACGCAGGGCATCGGTATCGCCGCGACCGTTGGCGAGGCGCTCGAGGACCTGGGTCAGCGCCGCGGCGTCCTCGGGCGGGACGTAGAGCGCGGCGTCGCCGAGCGCGGCACGCTGCGCGGGGGTGTCCGACGTCACGATCGCACAGCCCGCCGCGGCACCCTGGAACACCTTGTTGGGAACGACGCGAAAAGCCTTGGGGCTCCGCCCGAAGATGCCGAGGCACACGTCGTACTCGGCAACGAGATCGGGAAGGTTGTCCGAGTCGACCCAGTCGATCCACGCGACGCGCGCGTCGCCGGTCAGGTCCTGCGTGGCTGGCCGATCCTGACCGATGCCGACCATCGTCCACGAGATCGGCTGGTCGGCGAGCTTCCCGATCGCCTCGCCGATCGTCGGCGTGCCCTGCAGCGGCGTGTAGAGGCCGAAGAACACGACGCGCAACCTCGCCGATGGCCGGGGTGCGGCCTCGCGACCGACGCCGAACCAGCGGTGGGGCGCACCGACCGGGACCGTCACGGCCTTGGCCCGGTGGTGCACCGGGAGGCGCTCGACCTGTTCCGCCGTATCCACGAGGACCGTGTCCGCCTGCGCGGTCGCCGCGCGGTCGAGTGCCCGGAGCACACGGACCAGCGGGCGCCAGCGGTCGAGGCCGCGGTCCTCGAGGGTGTCGCCCAGCGAGACCAGGTGGTCGACCACGATGTGGGCCCGCGGCCACCGGGCGCGGGCGAGATGGACGTCGAGGTGCCCGAGGTACCCCACGACGACGACGTCGGGCCGACGGGCCCGTCGCGACCGCATCAGCAGTCTGATCCAGGTCACCAGGAGCCGCACTGCGATCACGGGCGCACGCCACGGCTCGGAGGCGAGGCGCACCCGATCGGCCGTGTCGAGGTCGAGCGGGGCGTTCACGGTCGTGATGTCGAAGCCGAGGTCGTCGAGCCCCTCACGCAGCACCCGGACCCGGGGATGCCGGCGTTCGTCGTAGGTGCCGAAGAAGGTGATGCGCAACGGGCGACGCACGCCGGTGAACGGTACTGGACGCATGCCGCCCGTGACGGTGCCCGACGGGTGCAGGGCCGGAATCTCAGGTCCCACCAGTGGGCGCCGATCGGTGCGGGGCGTGCCGGCACCGTCTCAGGCCGGTTGCCGTCCCCCATGCGGTACGAAGAGGAACATGTTGACGTACCCGGGCTCTCCGACGCGGGTCGGGACCTGATGCGTGTCGAGCCGAAACTCGTCGAATTCCGTCCACGCGTCGCCGACACGGAAAAAGCAGTCGTAGCCACGGTCGGTGAGGTACCCGGCGACGTCTGCGACGCTGAGTCCGCCATCCAGATGGCGTTGCTCGATCTCGACGAGCAGGACGGGATGGTCGCGCTCCAACAGATGTTCGGCGCCGCGCAGCACGAACAGTTCGTGGCCCTCCACATCGATCTTGATGAAGCGGACGTTGTCGAGGGCTTGGTCGTCGAGCCGCTCGACGGGAACCTGGAGGCGTGAGGTGACGCCATCGACCGGCGCGTCGAGCCGGGCGTATCCGGTCAGCGGTACGCCGGACTTGACGGGTACGGCGAGTTGACCCTCGCCCCGGTGGTCGGACAAGGCAACCTGCCTGACCTCCACGCGCCCGTGGGCCCAACTCCGCAGCGTGTCCAGGCATGCGGCCTGTGGCTCGAACGCCACGACGTGATCGAAGTGCCGCAGCATGAAGTAGCTGTAGACACCGTGGTTGGCGCCGATGTCGAGCCCGGTTCCGCCGGGCGGAACCAGGCTGGCGATGGAGCGTGCTTCCGGTTCGAGGGTGCCCGTGACGCGCATCCAGGCGACTCGGATGGGCAGGCGCCAGGATGACGGCAGGAGATTGAATGCCACGCGCTTGACACGCAGCGGCAGCGACGGGGTGGTGTTCGCCATCGGTGTTGTCATGATCTCTTCCAGTCCAGAGTCACGCCGGTTTTAGGCTCAGATCCAGCCCAGCGACGCGAATTCCCTACGATATGCGGTGAGGGCATTCGTCCGCTGGTCGCCGGCCGAGGCGGCAAGGCGCTGCCAGGTTCTGGCGCCCACTTCCTTTAAGAATTGTGAGATGGGGGTGTCTGCCGGGAGTACGAGGTCTCCCGGCACGGCGTATTCGGGCCCGGACCCCGAGTCGAGCATTGCGACCGGCGTTCCCAGGGCGTGCGCCATGACGAGCGGGCCGCTCGTCTCCCCAACGGAGCTCCGGCGCGGCAGCAGGACGGCGTCGGCCGCGGCCAGGACGAGCGAAAACGTCGAGTCGTCCGGATCCTCCACGAGGGAGACGTTGCCGGGAGTGGACCTCAGCGCCGCGGCCGCCGCCGAGTCGGCAACGTTGCCGAGCAGAACGAGCGAGGAGTCGGATCCCCGTCCGGCCACCCGTATCAACTCGTCGACACCCTTGGCCGCGGTAAGGCGTCCGGCCAGCACCAACAGGTTCCCTTCATGGCCACGAAGCAGGCGGGAGCGTTCCGCCAGGCGGGCCTCTTCAGTCGGCTGGTCGTCGGCCAAGTGGAAGAGCGGAACGATCCCCACCGGATCGTCGAAGCCGTTCCCATGCAGCAGGTCCGCCGCATGGCGGCTGTGGACGACCACGCGGTGCCGGCGCAGGATGCGCAGCACGATCGGAGACAGGGCCCTATGGGCTCGCGAGCTTCGGGGCACCACGTCGTGCAGCGTCACCAGGCAGCGCCGGCGCCGCGCAAGCGGCAGGAGAAGCGATCGGCTCGAATTGGACAGGTGGGCGTTCAAGCCGCCACCCGGCTCGGGGCGTTCAACCAGACGCGCGCTGACGCCGTCGGCCACCAGTGCCTCGGTCAGGTCGCTCGCCGCCCGACGTGGCCCCAGCGACCTCGATGGCACGGCGATCTGCAGGTCCATGGTCATCCTCAGCAGCCCTCTGCCGAGGCCGGTGCGGGGCGCACGGTCACGGCGAGGTCCCTCCGGTCGACGCTGAACGCGGGATCGTCGAACAGGCCGAAACCGGCGTTCTTCTCCCTGAAAGCCTCCATGCGAGCCGCGGAAGGAGGCCACTGCAGCGTGTCCCAGCGCATGTCGAAGTTGTTGAACACGATCGCGTCCACGAGATCCTGGCGGAAGAGTTGGCAGACCAGATCGCGGTTCAGCGTGTTCGCCCAATAGGCCCGGATCGCATCGAGGACGAGCTTCGGTTGCGCCCGGTGTAGGCGCGCGGCCTCCTTGTCGAAGGAGATGTTGTATGCGAACACCCTGTAGTGCGGCGAAATCATCCCGATGAGATAGTCGTTGCTGGCCGGAAGGAAGAGCACGCGCTCCGACTCTCTGAGGCCGCCGTCGCCGTACATGCGGTCCATGTCCTCTTCGAACGCTTGCGCGAGCTCGTGATTTCTGCTCGCTTGCGCGCGGGCGTCGAGGAGCCCGTGCGAGGTCGTCTCCAGTACGAGCAGCGCAAGGAGCGCGACGCCGAGGGCGCGCCGCCTTCGGAACAGCCACATCACGGCGACGGCGGCAAAGATGACCAAGACGAGCCGCAGGCCCGCATGCCAGCGATATGCGGCTCGCATCCCCTCGAACGGCTGGATTCGATACACCCACGACCACGGCAACGGGGCCGTCGCCGCCGACGCGGGCATCAGGTGATCGGAGGCGGCAGCCGCGGTCCGGTCCGCCGCGACCGGCACCGATACCTTGTCGAGGAGCTTGAGGGATGGGCCGAGGCCCACTGCGAAGCAGGCGAGACCGCCGGCGGCGAGCGAGAGGCTCACCAACCGGCTCGAACGTCCCCGGCGCAGCAGCCGCACGCCACCGGCCGCGGCCGCGAGGAGGGTGGCCCCACCGATGAAGGCGCCGGTGAGGTTCGTCCCGTCACCGTAGAAGTCTGCGGGGTCCCACCGTTCGACGGGCGACCGGAGAAGGTCGCCGATCAGGTTGTCCTGAGTGGGGATGACCGTCGTCGCCAGGTCGGCCCCATAGGCGCGGTAGAAGTCGAGCGGGAAGTTCGCGCTGTACTGGGCGCTCGGCTCCCGCATTCGGAAGATCGCCCCCGGCACGAGGAGCGCGACGAGCGTCAACAGCGCCACGAGACCGCCGAGCCACCGGGTTCGGCGAAGCGCCATCACGGCGCCGGCGATGCACAACGGAGCGCCCAAGATCACCGAGATCGCCCACGTGTACGGGTCGAGATAGACCAACACAAGACCCGCAGTGAACGTGAGCGGCACGCAGGCGAGCGCAACCGGCGGCGGCCTGCCGTTCGGCTTCACCGCCACGTAGGCCAGTGCGACGGGGACGGGGAGGAGCACGATGCCGAGCCAGAGCGCCGTCTTGCCGGTATGGGAGAGGACGATCGGCGACAGGAAGTAGAGACACGCGGCGACGGCGCCGGCGGCGGCGCTGCGAGCGACCGATGACGCGAGCGCCCAGAGCGCGGCAACGCCAATCGCGATGGCAAGGAGCGACAAGACGTTGAGTGCGACCTCGACCCCCATCCCCAGGCGGGTCAGCTGATAGGTCGCGTGAACGAGGGCGGCGGTGAGGCTGAGGTCGACACCCTGCGGATAACCGACATACGTGCAGGTGCCCATCCCGTCCCCGAGGCAGTCGACCCAGCTCGTCACCGAAGCGAGGGGTGCGAGCGGAAAGGTCCGGCCCGAGAACGGAATCACGCCGTACAACCACGCCGTCGCGGTCACGATTGCCACGTAGCCGGTGCCGATCGCCACCCGCCGGTCTCGCCACCAGGCTCGATGGATGGAGTCCGGTTCGGAAGCCACGCCCGGCACAGCGTCGTCGGTTGGCCCACGCCCCGTGGACGCGGCCGCCTCCTGCTGTCGAGAGGGCGTGACTTTCATACGCGAGACGGTCCTTGCCTGGCGGGCGTCATCGGGCTGGCGGGCCGGCCGTGATGCGCGGATCTGCGGCCCGACCACATGATCGCCGACCTCTGGTCCCGAAACCCACGAGTCTGCCCGCCCACGAACACAAGGGCGAATTCTGCCCCCTGTCGCCCCCTCCGCGGTCAGCGGGCTTCGCCGGCCGGGCTGGCCCTCATGTTGCCGGTCGGCGTGGCGTCCTCGCCGTGCACCTCGTGTCCGGGCGCCCCGCCGGGATGCTCCGGCGTCTCGTCTGCGGCCCTCGACACCTCCGCGGCGCCCGAGGCCGCGCGTGCCCGGCGTTCGCGGCGCGCGAGCACCTGGTTGCCAACGGTCGCAGCCACCTCGGACCCGAGCACGAGAAACCGCTGCGCGAGCGATGCACCGAGGAGCGCGGCGGAGGAGGCACCGGGAACCACGGCCAGGAGCACGGCCTCGCGCACGCCGATCCCGCTGGGCAACGGAAAGACGAGGAAACCGACGACCCAGCTCAGTGCGAATGCGCTCAGCACCGTGATCGGCTCCGCGTCGGTGCCCATCGAGCTGAGCAGGACGGTGTAGGCGGCCGAGCCGGCGACGGCGTTGCCGAGCGACCACGCAAACGAGACGAGCAGCCGCCTTTGGCTCGGGAGGACGTCCGGATCCGGTACCCGGCGGAGGAGCCGGTGGGCCGCGTGAAGCGCAGCGCCCAACGCACGCCGGTGCAGCAGCGCCGGGGTCAGGAGGCCGCAGAGCGAAAGTGCCCTGACCCACGTCGGGAGCGAGTCGGCGAACACCAGTCCGGAGGCCAGGGTGCAGCCGGCGACGATGGTGGTGAAGGCCCAGACGGCGGCCGCGGACGCCGCTTGGCCAACGCGGGCGCCGGCCGTGACGCTCATGCTCACCTGCCCGGCGGCCTGTACGAACCCGCCAGCCGGGAGATACTTCGTGAGCTGCGATGCGTACAGCGAGCCCGCGAGCGCCCGTCGGTCATGTCGACGGTCGAACAGCTCGGTCCACGCGCGGCCGGCCAGGACGATCGAGGCGAGCGTGAGGACGCCCGCGATGACCAGCGCAGGAGGGTCGGGAAGGGCCTCGCCGCGGGACTCGTCCACCGCGCGCTTGAACGCGATGATCAGCCCGACGAGCCCGAGAACGAAGACCGCGAGCCGGATCTGGCGCCTGTACTCTGCGAGCCTCATGACGCGCTCGTCGAGGCTGGGTGGCGGCGCGAGCTCGGGGGCCGGTTCTCGGTCACGGACCCGAGCGTACGGGCGGCCGGGGCAGTGGTCGCAAGATCGGGGCGGACGGGCCCACAGCGGGACGCAGGAGCCGTTTCCTCGGCGTGGTCGCGCCGTGACACGATCGGGGGACACGACGAGAGGTGGTGGTCAGGATTTCGACGACGAGCAAGGACCGGCCTCGGTCGCTGGCCAGGGAGGTCGAATACGTCGTTCGGCAGGTCTTCGCGAACCCGGGAAACAAGGGCGAGCGGCTTCGTCGGACGGCCGAGGCGTTGATCTTCCCAGCGTGGACGCGGCTGACTGGCGGGTACTGGACCACGACCTACGCCGGCGGCCAGATCGTGGTGCGCCGCGGCCAAGGCGCGTCGCACACTGTCTATGCGCGGCTGCCGGATTATCGAGAGATGTCGTTCTGGCTGGGTGCGCTCCGCCCGGGCGACCTGTTCATCGATGTCGGGGCGAACATCGGGATCTACACGCTGCTCATCGCCTCGCACGGTTGCGACGTGGTGTCGGTGGAACCCGGTCGGGAAGCCCGCCGGCTCCTCGAGGTCAACCTCGGCCTCAACGGTCTCGAGGCCGACGTCGTCGCGGCCGCGCTCGGTCGCGCCCGAGGGCAGGGCACGCTCACGGCCGAGCTTGGATCGATGAACTACCTCGTCACCGACTCGGGCGAGGCCGGCGAGGCCGGGGAGCCCATCACGCAGGTCACCGTCACCACCCTCGACGACGTGCTCGGAGATCGAACCGCGGCCGGCGTGAAGATCGACGTCGAGGGATTCGAGCTCGACGTGGTGCTCGGCGCGTCGCGGGCGCTGGGTGAACAGCGGGCGGGCGTCCTGCAACTCGAGTGGAACAGCATGGCCCGCGAGCGGTTCGGTCGGCGTCGGGATGACATCGCCAGGATGTTGCAGGAGGCCGACTACGTCTTGGCGAGGCCGGACGAACACGGTCGACTTCGCCCAACCGAGGCCAACGAGGGACCGGACGTGTTCGCGGTCGCCCCGCGCCTCAGCGATCAGCTGATCGGTGACCCGTGAGATCAGCGACGCGGCGGGCGGGCGTCGTCGCCTCCTCCGAGGCGGTCCCCTCCCGGCCCTGATCGGTCGAGACCCGCGGCCTTCACCACCCCTTCGGCGACATCCTCCCAGGTCGGTGCCTTCTTCAGTGCGCCCTCGGCCAGAGCGGTCAGGGCGTCGGCGCACCGCTCTATGGCATCGGCGAGCGATCGCGCGTCGCCCGGCGCGGCGAGCGTGCCGTTCTCGCCGTCGGTGATCACGTCCATCAGGCCGCCGACGGCCGTGGCGACGACCGGTCGTCCGGCGGCGAAGGCGATCGGCGCGATGCCGGACTGGGTGGCGCTGCGGTAGGGCAGCAAGGCCGCGTGGTGCTCGGCAAGCAGCCCGTTCACCTCGTCGTCGGCCACGTACCCCAGGCGCAGGTCGACCTGGTCGCCCAACCCGCGCCGGCGGGCCTGCGCGTCCCAGTCCTCGGTCGGGTCCCACACTTCGCCGGCAACCGTCAACTCATGACTCACGCCCCGGCTCTGCAGCAGTGCCAGCGCGTCGAGCGCGACGTCGAGCCCCTTGTAGGGGCGGATGAACCCGAAGAACAGGAGCCGCAAGGCGCCGTCGGCGACCTGCGGCACCGGGTGCGGCTCGACGTCGACGTTCGGGGGATGCGGTGTGATCACCGCCTCGACCTGCGCGCCGAGCAGCTCGTCGAGCTCCGCGGCGACAGTCGATGCGTGCACGACGAAGCCGTCACAGCGAGACAGGACCCAGCGGGTGAGGGGGCGCTGCAGCGGGAGTGGCTCGTGGGGAAGGGCGTTGTGGACGACGGCGACGATCCGGGCGCGGCCGGCCACCGCCATGATCGCCCGGTAGGTCAGTGCGTGGAACGGCGTCGTCCATACGAGAACCACCAGGTCGCTCCGACGTGCCGACCGCCCCGCCCGCCACCACGACAGGGGATCCCACCACCGTAGGTCGAACCGGGCGGTCGGGTGCGGGGGCGCCGCCTGGTCGACCTGCGCACGCGGAAAGAAGCGCTTCGGGTACTGGTGCTGCCACGACAACACAGTGACGTCGTGGTCACGGGCCAGCGCCTCGCTGAGGCGGCCGCCGTGCTGCGAGACGCCGCCGCGAATGGGCGGGACCGGCCCGACGAAAGTGATGCGCACGTCCGTCACCCCACCGAGGGGGCGCGAGAGGCGGCGATCGCTGCGGGCATCGGCATGACATCCTTCGGGTGCGTCACGGACGGCGCGATGCTAACGACTGCTCGACCGGCGGGGACAAGCAGCCGAACGCACGGGGGCAGATCACGTTCCTTGCCGCCATCGGGCGCCTACCACGGGACCGCCCGGTGCCGTCCGCCGGCGCCCACCCGCCGCTGGCCGGACGAGTACGGTGAGCGTCTCTCAGGCATGAAACTCATCATCCAGATTCCCTGCCTCAACGAAGAGGCCCAGCTGCCGGCCACGCTCGCCGGCCTGCCACGCAGGGTCGACGGGTTCGACCGGGTGGAGTGGCTGATCATCGACGACGGGTCGAGCGACGGCACGGTCGAGGTGGCACGCGCCCACGGCGTCGACCACATCGTCAAGCTGACCAACAACAAGGGCCTGGCCTCGGCGTTCCAGGCGGGGCTCGACGCCTGCCTGAAACTCGGGGCCGACGTGATCGTCAACACCGACGCCGACAACCAGTACTCGGCGGACGGCATCCCGTCGCTGGTGTCACCCATCCTCTCCGGCGATGCCGACATGGTGGTCGGCGACCGCCGCGTCATGCAGGTCGAGCACTTCTCGTACGTCAAGAAGCGGCTGCAACGCATGGGAAGCTGGACGGTCCGACGGGCATCCGGCACCGACGTGCCCGACGCCACCTCGGGCTTCCGGGCGTACAACCGCGAGGCGGCGCTGGGCCTGACGGTGGTGTCCAAGTTCACCTACACACTCGAGTCGCTCATCCAGGCCGGCAAGAGCCTCGTGGCGGTCGCCGACGTGCCGGTGTCGACCAATCCCCAGGCCCGCGAGTCGCGCCTCTTCGGCTCGATGTGGACGTACATCCGACGCAACGCCATGGCGATCTTCCGCATCTACGCCGGCTACGAGCCGCTGCAAGTCTTCACGGCGCTCGCGGTCCTGCTGCTGGTCGGATCGCTGGCCGCGTGGGCACCCTTCCTGTACGACTGGCTCGCCAACGGCAACCGCGGCGGCCACCTGCAGTCGATCGTATTGGGCGGTGTGCTCTTCGTTGCCGCCATCCAGGTGTTCGCCCTGGGCGTGTTGGCGGACCTGATCAGTGCCCACCGCGTGGTGACCCAGCGCACGCTGGAACGGGTACGGCGAATCGAGTTGCAGCTCGAGGTGCCACCCTCGCACTACATGCCGGGTCGCCGCGGCGACCCAGCGGGGCCAGAACCCGATGCGCCGTCGACGCCGGGGGACGCCGACGGCGGCGGACGGGGGCCCGGTTCCGGCGATGGACCGGCGACGTCACCGGACGTGACCGAGCGCACGCGCGTTTGAGGAGCCCCAGGGCCGCAGCCGATCGGTGGGCCGCCGGCACGCCGCGGCGCGATGACCGCCGCTGGTCCCGTACGATGCGAAGATGCCGGGTAACGGATTCATTCGACCCTCTTTGGGCGCCAACTCCACGCTGCGCTGGCCCTTGATCCAGGAGCGCCTCGACGCCCTTCGGCCCGAGACGATCCTGGAGCTGGGTACGGGCACCGGTGGGGTCGCAGTCCACCTCGCGTCGCGTGCCAGGTACGTCGGCGTCGAGCCCGACGACACGTCCCGTGCCCTGGCCGCGTCGCGGCTCGGCCAGGGCGACGCGCGTATGGTCCGCGACGTCGCCGACCTGGACAGCGGGGAGAGCTTCGATCTGGTATGCGCCTTCGAGGTCCTCGAGCACATCGTCGACGATGCCGGCATGTTGGCCCGATGGGTCGAGCACGTCCGCCCGGGCGGCCATGTGCTCGTGTCGGTTCCCGCGGATCCGCACCGCTTCGGGCCGTGGGACGAGCTCGTCGGTCACGTGCGGCGCTACACCATCGACGATCTGACGAAGTTGTTCGAGGCCGCAGGCCTGGGACCCATCGATGTCCGGTACTACGGGTTCCCGGCCGGTGCCGTGCTCGACGTCGGCTACAACTGGTTCGCTCGTCGCCGCCTGGCGCGATCGTCCACGCCCACCGATCTCACCGACCGCACCGCCCAGAGCGGGCGCAACGTCCAGCTACCCGACTGGGTCCGCCGCGCCAACTGGTACGTCATGGCTCCGTTCCGCCTGATTCAACGCCGCTTCCCCGACAGGGGGGTCGGCCTCGTCGGTTTCGCTCGCCGCCCAGCGAGCGCCCACTAGCCGCAACGGCCGGGGGCGGGCCCGACCGCGTAGATCCGGACGAAGGGGCCGAACGTCGCCACCTGCTCGTAGACGAGGGAGCCGTTGCGAGTCCAGGGCTCCGCGGATCGGATCGTCATCGCGTCGACATCCCACACGAGACGGTCCCGCACCGGATCCAGTGAACAGAGATCGGCCTTGCCCAGGTTGTAGAAGTCGCGGTCCGACATGAGGCTCACAACGGGCGCGGACCACCACTCGTCGCCGTAGAACTTCA
>JBKPAA010000116.1:0-21967 GCA_046726215.1 Actinomycetota bacterium
GAGCACGACACCCGTGCCGACCAACTGAACCACCGCGTGCAGACGCTGCCGATTCGGGCCGACCTGGCCGACCTCGAGGACAACGTGCTGGCGGTCGACGGGCGGCTCGCCGATGCGCAGCGGCGGCGTGACGAACTGGGCCGCAGCCAGCAGCGCCTGGAAGACGAGATCGCTTCGCTGACCGAACGCGCCAACCAGGCCGAGAAGCAGCTCTATTCGGGCGCCGTCACCAACCCACGGGAGTTGCAGGCGCTGCAGGACGACGTGGCGTCGATCCGACGGCGCGTCGGCCAGCTGGAGGACGACGAGCTCGAGATCATGGAGCTGGTCGAACCGGTCGAGGCCGAGCGATCCCAGCTTGCGGGGGAGCGGGCGCGCCTCGACGCCGAGGGCGAGCGCCTGCGAGCGGCGCTGGCCGAGGCCGAGTCCGAGGTGGCGGCGCAGCTGGCCGCAGTGCAGACCGAGCGCGAAACAGCGGCCGCCGAGGTGCCGGCCGATCTCTGGCCCGAGTACGACAAACTGCGGGCGCGGCTCGCCGGCGTGGCGATCGCCCGCCTCGCCGGCTCTACCTGCCAGGGGTGTCACCTGGCGTTGGCGGCCGTCGAGGTCGACCGTATCCGCAAGCTGCCGCTGGACGAGGCCGTGTACTGCGAGGAATGTGGCCGCCTCCTCGTCCGCGACTGATCGCGTCGATCGAGGTTGAGACGCCGAAATGCCAGCGACGCGAGTGCTGCAGGACGCCGCCACGAGGGCGACGTCGCCCGGCGGCGATGGGTGTGGGGCGCAGCCCCACCGGAGACGCTGAAGTGCGAGCGACGCGAGTGCTGCAGGCCGCGGGCGCGAGCGCCAGCTCGCCCGGCGGCGATGGGTGTGGGGCGCAGCCCCACCGGAGACACTGAGTGTTCCTGTGGTTCGCGGGGGGCGCGTTCGTGTTGGTGTGGCTCGTGTTTCGCAGCCCGGCCGTCGACTACCGGCTGGTCACCGTCGGCGCGCTACTGCCCCTCCTGGAGCTGCCGTTCGGATCGCCGCGGGTCTTGCACAGCGTGACCGCCGCCGCCGTGGTGCTGGTGCTGGCCATGCTGACGACCCCCCGGCGGCGGCTCGTGCAGCGGCGGCTGGTGGCGATTCCCATCGGGATGTTCGTCCACCTCCTGCTGGACGGCGCCTGGACCAACACCGACGCCTTCTGGTGGCCGTTCAGCGGTCTCGCCTGGAGCGATGCGCGGCTACCGGAGCTCGCTCGGGGACCGGTCAACCTGGTGCTGGAGGCGGCGGGGGCGGCGGCGCTGTGGTGGTGCTGGCGGAGCTTCCGGCTGTTCGAGCCGGATCGTCGACGCCGCTTCCTGCGCACCGGCCAACTCGACCGCGACGTGGCCACGCCATGACCGGCCGGGGGGTTGTCCCGAGGGCGACACCGTGATCATCCTGGTTCGCCACGGCCGCACCGACGCCAACGCCCGAGGACTGCTGCTGGGACGTGCGGATCCGACGCTCGACGACGAGGGCCGGCGCCAGGCGGCGCAGTTGGCGGCCGCGCTGGGACCGCTCGACGGCATGCGGGTGATCACGAGCCCGCTGGCCCGGTGCCTACAGACGGCCGAGGTGATCGTCGCTGCGGGCGGGCGGGACGTGCCCGTCGACGTCGACGAGGCCTGGGTCGAGCTGGACTACGGCGCCTTCGACGGCTTGGGGCCCACCGACGTGCCCGCAGCGACGTGGGAGGCGTGGCGCTCCGATGTGGCCTGGACGCCGGAGGGTGGCGAGTCGCTCGCCGCTCTGGGCGCCCGGGTCCGCTCGGCCTGTGACTCGCTGGCGGAGGAAGCCCGAGAACGCGACGTGGTCGTGGTGACACACGTGTCGCCGGTGAAGGCGGCGGTTGCCTGGGCGCTGGGAGTCGGCGACGAGGTGGCCTGGCGGATGTGGGTGGGCCCCGCATCGATCAGCCGCATCGGCTTCGCCGGTTCGTCGCCGTCGCTGCGGTCGTTCAACGAGGTGGCGCACCTCGCCTGACGGGTACGCGGGCGGTTACACCCCGGTGAGCGGGGAAGTGTTACCGCAGATATGGCGATCGCCACGGGGTTGACGGAGCGTTGTTCGGCCTGTGGGGCCGAGATCCCACTCGAAGCGCGTGCCAACTTCTGTCCGGCATGCGGCATGCCGCTCAACGCGGTCGCCGAGGACACCGCCCAGGCGCGGCGGACGGCCAACCGCGGGCTGGCGATGCTGGTGCTGCTCTCCGTGGCCGGCGTTCTCGCGCTGGGTCTGCTCATGTGGCGACTGATGCGGGCGGTCGACCCCGGCGACAGCGGCGCTGGCCCTGCGGCCCAGTCGATGGACGAGTTCGCGCCGGTCGCCGAGGACTGGATCGACGAGCGGCAGCACATCACCGACGAGGCCGACCTGGGCGACGCCGACGGTGTGGTCCTCGCCGTCGATGACGCGATGGCCTGGACGGAGGTCGCCGTGGACGACGTGGCGCATGTCGCCGACGGTGTGGACGGTGACTCGGCGCCCCTCTACCGGCAGCTCGTCGCCGTCTTTCGAGGCCGGCTCGACGCCTTGCACAGCCTGGAGGCGACCGGCGGCGCGACCGCGACCGCGGCGTGGACTGCGGGCGAGGCGCAGCTCGACGCGTTGGGGGCCGAGAGCGACGACCTCATCTGCCGGATCGCGGGCGAAATGCGAGCGGAGGGCGACGATCCCGACGCCCACGTCACGCCGGCGATGGACGTGGACTGCTGAGCCCAGCCGTCGTCCGGTCGCCCTGCCGCGGCGGCTCGCGGATGGGCGTGCCGGCTTGCGCGCACGTGGGGTCGCCGGTTCTGACATCGTGTGGCCCCGTGGACGGTGCTTCCGGGAATGGTCAAGGCACGCTGGTGGTGGAGGCGCCGGCGCCTGCGGTCGAGCGGTCACCCTCCGACCTGTTGCGCCTGGTGGTCGCCGGTGCGCTCCTTGCCATCTGGCTAGTCGTGCAGGTGGTCTTCGGCGACACCTTGGTCACGTTCGCTTCCGACCTGTTCCGCGGGCTGGACGCGTTGCCGGGTTGGATCGTCCAGACGGTTGTGATCGGCACCCGCGTGCTGGCGGTGGTCGTGCTGGGTGGCGGCCTGGTGCTCACCGTCTTGCGGGGACGCTGGCGCCTGGTGATGACGGTGGTGGCGGCCGGGCTGCTCGCCCTGGGCCTGGCGGTGCTGTTCGACAGCTTCGCCCCGGGGGCCGGCGCCACGGTCGTCGACGTGGACAACGATCTGGCGGGGCCGTTGACGGCGGCGGGCTTCCCGTCGGCGGTGGGGGTGGCGGTGGTGACCGCCGTGCTGACCGCCGCCGCGCCCTGGCTGAGCCGGAGGTGGCGACGCCTCGGATGGCTGCTCGTCGTCGGCGTCACGGCGACCCGGTTCCTGTCGTCACCCGTCTCGTTCGACTCCTTCCGCAACGCGCTGGTGGGGTGGTTCGCCGGTTCGGCGGTGCTCGTCGCCCTGGGGGGTCCGCATCGACGTCCGACCGGCGCGGCGCTCGCCGATGGGTTGGCGGCGGTCGACGTGCCCCTCGCACGCCTGGAGCAAGCGAGCGTCGACGCCCGCGGCTCGACGCCGTACTTCGGCGTCGGTGCCAACGGGCGGCGGCTGTTCGTCAAGGCGCTCGGCGACGACCAGCGCAGCGCCGACCTGTTGTTCCGCCTGTACCGCTGGCTCAACCGGCGCGACCTCGGTGACGAACGCCCCTTCTCGTCGCTGCGGCGCGGCGTCGAGCACGAGGCGCTGGTGGCGTTGACGGCGCGCGACGCCCGCATTCGCACCCCGCGGTTGGTGGCGTTCGCCACTGCCGACCCAAACGCGTTCGTTCTGGCCTACGAGGCCGTCGACGGCCGCAGCCTCGATCGGCTTCGACCCGAGGAGGTCACCGACGCGGTGCTGGCGGCGATCTGGGAGCAGGTGGTCCGCCTGCGGCAGCACCGCATCGCCCATCGCGACCTGCGCCTGGCCAACGTCTTCCTGGCGTCCGATGGTGCGGTGTGGCTGATCGACTTCGGGTTCAGCGAGCTGGCGGCCTCCTCGCTCCTCCTCACCAACGACGTCGCCGAACTGCTGGCGTCGTCCACCCTCCAGGTGGGGCCGGCGCGGGCGGTGGCCGTCGCCCGTGATGCGGTCGGCCCGGTGGCGCTCGGCGGTGCCCTGGACCGCCTGCACCCGTGGGCGCTCAGCGGCGCCACCCGCACCGGTCTCAAGGAACGGCGCGGGTTGCTCGCCGAGCTCCGGCGCGAGGTCGGCACGGCCGCCGGGACCGGCGAGGCGGCGATCGCATCACGCTGACTGGCCGCCGAATGCGCACGAGCCTGGCGGCGGTCACCGGACCTTGCCCGCCCTCGTCGGTCGCCAGAGCGTCTATGTCAGCAGGTCGGAGGGGGGCGCGACGGTCGTGCCGGCGCGGCCCTCCACGATCTCCTCGATGGCCTCCAGCGCGCCGATGACTGCGCGCTTCCCGGTCGCCTCCACGAATCGCACGGCGGCGGCGACCTTCGGCCCCATCGAGCCGGCCGAGAAGGGCTGGCGCCGCAGGTCTCCCGGCGTCACCCGGTCGAGGCGGCGCTGCTCGGGCGAGCCCCAGTCGGCGTACACGCCGTCGACGTCCGTGGCCATGACGAACAGGTCGGCGGCGAGATCCTGCGCCAGCAAGGCGCTCGCCAGGTCCTTGTCGATGACCGCCTCGACACCCCCGAGCGTGCGCTCCTGACCGGGCACCCACGCCGTCGGGATCCCACCGCCGCCGGCGCAGATGACGAGCACGCCGTGCTCGAGCAGCCATCGGATGGGCCGGATCTCGAAGATGCGCCTGGGCTGGGGCGACGGGACGACGCGGCGCAGGTGCTCGCCGTCGCGCTTGAAGGTCCATCCCTTGTCGGCGGCGAGCGCCGCGGCCTCCTCGTCCGAGTAGGTCGGCCCCACGAACTTGGCCGGGTCGCGGAAGGCCGGATCGTCCGCATCGACCTCGATCATCGTGAGGAGCGTCGCGAGCGGAACCTCGGCCGGAAGCAGGTTGCCGAGCTCCTGCTCGATCAGGTAACCGATCATCCCTTCCGTCTGGGCCCCCAGGACATCCAGTGGGTAGGCCTCGACCTCCTCATAGGCCGCCGCCTGAAGCGCGAGGAGGCCGACCTGCGGACCGTTGCCGTGGGAGATGACGAGCTGGTGGCGCTCCGCGACCGGCGCCAGCGTTTTTGCCGCAGTCCGCACGTTGGCCCGCTGCACGTCCGCGGTCATCGGTTCGCCTCGCCTGAGCAGCGCGTTGCCGCCGAGGGCCACGAGGATGCGCACGGCCGCCCCTCAGCTCCCGAGCGTGGCGACGAGGAGCGCCTTGATCGTGTGGAGGCGATTCTCGGCCTGGTCGAACACGACGCTGGCTTCCGACTCGAAGACCTCGCCGGTGACCTCGAGGCCGCCGGTCATACCCGTGTGCTCCATGATCTCCCGCCCCACGGTCGTGTTCGGGTCGTGGTACGCGGGCAGGCAGTGCATGAACTTGACCTTGGGGTTGCCGGTCTTCTCGAGGAGCGCGTTGTTGACCTGGTACGGCGTGAGCAGGCCGACGCGCTCCTCCCAGACATCCTTGGGCTCGCCCATCGACACCCACACGTCGGTGTGCACGAAGTCGACACCGGCCACCGCCTGCCCGACGTCCTCGCTGAACGTGATCTGGGCTCCGGTGCGCTCGGCGATCTCCCGCGCGACCTCCACGACATCCTCCGGGGGCGCGAGGGTCGCAGGTCCGGAGAGGCGGACGTCGGCGCCCATCAGCGCCCCCATGACCAGCAGCGACCGGCCCATGTTGAAGCGGCAGTCACCGACGAACGCGTAGGCCAACTCGTCGTAGGGCTTACCGCTCGCCTCGTTCATGGTCAGGAAGTCGGCCAGCACCTGCGTGGGATGCCATTCGTCGGTGAGGCCGTTGTAGACCGGGACCCCGGAGTATTCCGCCAGGGCTTCGACGTCGGCCTGCCGGTTGCCGCGGAACTGGATGGCGTCGTACATCCGTCCGAGCACACGCGCCGTGTCGGCCACCGATTCCTTGTGTCCGAGCTGGGACCCCGAGGGGTCGATGTAGGTCACGTGAGCGCCCTGGTCGAACGCTGCGACCTCGAACGCGGACCGGGTGCGCGTCGAGGTCTTCTCGAAGATCAGCGCGATCTCCTTCCCATCCAGGCGCTTCGTCTCGGTGCCCGCGTACTTGGCGATCTTCAACGCCTCGGAGAGCTTCAAGATGTGCCGGAGCTCGCGTGGCTCGAAGTCGATCTCCTTCAGGAAGCTGCGGTTGCGCAGGCTGAACATCGTGGGTGCTCCTCGTGCTCGGACTTGGCGAGCGACGTCGGCGGCACGGATGGTCCGGCCACCGGCCCCGTTGGTCGTCGCGCTTGATGGGCGTCGATGGGGTGATCCGGCCCACTCGCTGGGGGCGGGCCGCGACGACCCCTTGTGGAGGAACGATTCTGGCATCCACCGTAAACGTGGCGGAAAGGGTTCGTGACCATCCGGGCTGGCCTCCCTCGCGCTCCAGCCGGGCCGCGTCGGCATCGTCCTGGTGACGGAGGCTCGCGGGGCCGAGCCGCTCTCCGCGGCCGCACGGCATGTGGGGGGCCAGATCATTGTGGGCGAGCGCATCCGTCGCCGCGGGTCGAGAGTGCGCTAGCGACAGCCGCGAAGGACGAGTGATTGGAGGTTGTTCGTGCGGCGCTTAAGAACGCATCGGCGCCAGAGGACCGATCTGCTGGCTCGTCCCCACGGACATCGCGACGAGCACCACCTGGGCCACACGGTCCGCGCGGGTGCTCCCTATGGGCTCTATGCTCCCCCCGCTGACGGGTGGCGCCCACCCACCCGTGGGGGCGCGAGCGTCACGGTCGACCTGGTCCCGTCGCGCCGCTCAGGCTTGCCACACGACCAGGCCGGACCTAGGAGGAAACGAGTGAGCGATTACTACGGGGATACCCCCACGATGACGCCGCGCGCGGCAGGATGGCTGTCGTTCGCCGCCGCAGTGCTCGTGGTCAGCGGAGCGTTCAAGATCCTCGACGCCCTGTGGGCGTTCAAGTACGACGACGAGGTGTCGGAGGAGGTGCAGACGGTCCTGTTCGAGCACGACCTCCAGTCGTGGGGCTGGGTCTGGCTGGTTATCGGCATCGTCCTGATCCTCGCCGGCTTCGCCGTCGTCAGCGGTGCCCAGTGGGCGCGGTGGGTCGGGATCATCGCCGCCAGCCTGGCCGCGATCGCCTTCCTGCCGTGGATCTACTACCAGCCGCTGTGGACGATCCTCAGCGTGACGCTGGCGATCATGGTCGTCTATGCGCTCGCGACCTACGGCGGCCGGCGCGAACCGGGGATCCCTGCGGGTGCCTGACACGGGCTCGCCCACGCTCTCGACCGAGCAGGTCGCGCGGCTGCGCGACCTGCTCCGGAGTGCCGAGAGCGTCGAGCTCAAGGTGAGCGTGCCGGACGCCGACCGCCGTTCGACGGTCGCCGCCCTCGGGATCGACCCACTCGACGCCGAGATCCGCCAGGTCGTGTTCCTGGACACCCCTGACCTCGCCCTCTATCAACGGGGCGTCGTGGTGAGGGTTCGGCGGATCCAACGCAAGCCCGGCGACATGATCGTAAAGCTCCGGCCCACCGTCCCCGAGCAGCTCCCGCCGGCCCTACGGAGGTGGCCCGAGGTGGGCGTCGAGGTCGACGCGATGCCGGGAGGCTTCGTGTGCTCGGGCTCCATGGAGTCCGAGCGCGACGACGCCGAGCTCCAGGAGGCCCTGGCCGGTCGGCTGGCGCTGAGCAGGCTGTTCACCGAACGGCAGCGTGCGTTCTTCGCCGCCCACGCCCCGGAGGGCGTCCAGCTGGACGATCTCTCGGTCCTCGGGCCGATCAACGTCCTCAAGGTCAAGTTCACCCCCGAGGAGCTGGGCCGTCGCTTCGTGGCCGAGCTGTGGACGTACCCCGACGGGTCTCGGGTCCTGGAGCTGTCGACCAAGTGTGAAACCGGCGAGGCGTTCGAGGTCGCCGGCGAGACCCGGGCGTTCCTCGCTCGGTCCGGGGTCAGCATCTCCGGGGAGCAGCAGCCCAAGACTAGAAAGGCGCTCGAGATCTTCGCCAGTGAGCTCCGAGGAGGCACCTGATGGTCGATACGGCGACCGCCCCTGCGCCCGCCGAGGGCTCGACCGACTGGTATGGGCTGTCCGGACTGGAGGTGTGTCAACGGCTCGATGTCGACCCCGACGTCGGCCTCAGCGCGAGCGATGTCGCCGGGCGACGCCAGCGGTACGGCCCGAACAGGCTGGCCGAGGAGGCGAAGGAGCCGGCCTGGGAGGCCTGGCTGCGTCAATACCGCGACCTCATGCAGCTGGTGCTGGTCGGGGCGGCGGTCGTCAGCATCGTCGCCCTCCAGGACATCTCGACGGGCGTGGTGGTCCTCGGGTTGACGGTGGTCAACGCATTGATGGGGCTGCACCAGGAGGGCAAGGCCGCGGAGAGCGTCGCCGCGCTCCGAAAGATGCTGATCATCACCGCCAGCGTCCGACGCGACGGCCAGATCGTCGAGGTTCCCGCCGAAGAGCTCGTCCCGGGAGACATCGTGAGCTTCCAGGCGGGCGACAAGGTCCCGGCCGACGGCCGGATCCTGGTGGCGGCGACGCTGGAGATCGAGGAGGCCGGGCTGACCGGGGAGAGCACCCCGGTGGCCAAGAGCGTCGACCCGGTCGCCGGCGCCGACGTGCCGCTCGGCGACCGGGTCGACATGGCGTACATGAACTCGCAGGTCACGCGCGGCCGGGGCGAGATGCTCGTCACGGCCACGGGCATGTCGACCGAGGTCGGCCACATCTCGGGGATGCTGAGCGGCGTCGAGCAGGAGAAGACGCCCCTCACCAAGCAACTCGACCAGATCACGGTCCTGATCACGATCATGGCGGCGGCGGCCCTGGTGTTGATCGTCATCATCGGTCTGGCGCGCGGCGACGACTTTGACGACCTGTTCCTCGTCGGCATCAGCCTGGCCATCGCCGCCATCCCGACGGGCCTGCCCGCAGTGGTGACCATGCTGCTCTCCGTCGGCACGCGGGCCCTCGCGGAGAAGGGCGCCATCATCAAGCGCTTGCGGTCGGTGGAGACGCTGGGTTCCACGTCGGCCATCTGCTCCGACAAGACCGGCACCCTCACCCTGAACCAGATGACGGCGCGGGAGCTGGTGCTCGTCGGCCGTCGCTTCGGCATCGACGGCGAGGGGTATTCGACGACCGGTCGCATCCTTCGGATCGCCGGGACCAGCGACATCCCGTTCGAACCCTTCACGCTCCCGATGGCGCTCGCGAACGACGCCGTCATCCGTGAGGGCGCGTGCATCGGCGATCCGACGGAAGGGGCGCTCGTCGTCCTGGCCGCGAAGAGCGGGCTCGACGTCGAGGAAACCCGGAAGGCGTACCCCCGGGTCGCCGAGGTGCCCTTCGACGCCGAGTACAAGCTCATGGCGACGTTCCACGAGATGGAGGATGGTGGTCGCCGGGTCGTGAGGTGCTTCGTGAAGGGCGCGCCCGACGTGCTGCTCGCGCGCTCCTCGCACTACCTCGGTGAGGACGGATCGTCACCCGACCTCGCCGGCGGAGCCGCCGATCGGGTTCTGGCGGAGAACGATCGGATGGCCGGCGAGGGGCTCAGGGTGCTGGCGGTCGCGCGCCGCGACTTCGACCCCGCCTCGTTCGATCGGACCGGAGACCTGCTGGCGCTGGTCAGCGACCTCGAGCTGCTCGCCCTCGTCGGCATAGTCGACCCGCCCCGCAAGGAGGCCAAGGACGCTATCGCGCTGTGCAAGGCCGCCGGCATCCGGGTCCGCATGATCACCGGCGACCACGCCACCACCGCGGGCGCCATCGCCGGCCAGCTCGGCATCGAGGGGCTTGCGCTCAGCGGTGCCGAGTTTGCCGCGCTCCCGGACGACGAGCTCCACGCCCAGGTCGGCGACATCGGCGTCGTCGCCCGGGTCGCTCCCGAGGACAAGGTGCGGTTGGTCGGCATCCTCAAGGGGCAGGGCAACATCGTCGCGATGACCGGCGACGGCGTGAACGACGCGCCGGCGCTCACCCGGGCGGACATCGGCGTGGCCATGGGCATCACGGGCACCGAGGTCACCAAGGACGCCGCCGAGATGATCCTCACCGACGACAACTTCGCCACGATCGTCGCCGCCGTCGAGGGGGGCCGGGGACTCTACGACAACCTGATGAAGTACATCCGGGTCCAGATGATCATGCTGGCCGGCTTCATCCTCACGTTCGTCGGCGCGGGGATCTTCAACATCGCCAACGGTACCCCCCTGCTGCCGCTCCAGATCCTCTGGATCAACTTCGCCATCGATGTCCTGCTCGCCATCGGGCTCGGCTTCGACGCCCCGACGCCGGGCCTCATGCAGCGGCGCCCGCGGTCACCGGACGAGCCCGTAATCGCACCGGCGCTCGGCGTCCGGCTGGGGGTCGCCGGGCTCCTCATCGCCATCGGCACCCTCTCCGTCGTGGCGTGGGCCGAGGACCGGTACGGGCTTGCCGTCGCGACCACCATGGGGCTCACCACGATCTCGCTCCTGCACATCGTCGCGGCGCTGGAGTGGCGCGATCCCTTCCGCAGCATCTTCAACCGCGACGCCATCGCCAACGGGCGCTTCAACCTCCTGATGCTGGCAGCGTTGGCGCTCACGTTCCTGGTGACGACGATTCCGGGCCTGCAGCGCATCTTCGACACCGTCGAGCTCGACGGTCACCAATGGCGGGCGTGTTTCATCGCCGTAGTGTGCTATCTCGTGCTGGCCGAGCTGGGTAAGTTCATCCTTCGGCGCGTCGATCGCGAGGCAGGCTGAATGGTCCAGGACACAACATCCCAAGCAAGCCCCGAGACGCGCGAGCGGATCATCAAGGAGCTACGGATCGAGCCCGGAACCAGCGCCGACCTCGCCGGACGCGACACGCGTTGGACGGGTGGCGGCGAGTTCGACCGGCTCTCGGCCTCCGAGCTCGACAACACCGCCAAGGCGGTGCTGGCCCGCGGCGTCGAGCGCCTGCAGGACGCGCAGGAGCTGCTGTGGGCGAGCAACACCCACGCGTTGCTGATCGTCTTCCAGGCGATCGACGCCGCCGGCAAGGACTCGACGATCAAGCACGTGATGTCCGGCGTGAACCCACAGGGCGTGCAGGTGATCTCCTTCAAGCAGCCGTCGAGCGAGGAGCTCGACCATTCGTTCCTGTGGCGGATCTCCAAGGAGGCACCGGAGCGGGGCCGGATCGGGATCTTCAACCGCTCGCACTACGAGGAGGTCGTGGCGCTGCGGGTCCACCCCGAGTGGCTCGACAAGCAGAAGCTGCCCCCGGGTGACCGAGGCCCGGACTTCTGGGCCGGTCGCTACGACGACATCAATGCCTTCGAGCGCCACCTCCATCGGAACGGCACGAAGATCGTGAAGTTCTTCCTCCAGGTGTCCAAGGCGGAACAGAAGCGGCGCTTCATGGCCCGTCTCGACAATCCCGACAAGCTGTGGAAGTTCAGCGCCGCCGACGTCGCCGAGCGGGCGCACTGGGACGAATACATGCGGGCGTACGACGATGCCATCACGGCCACGTCAACCGACTGGGCCCCCTGGTATGTGGTCCCGGCCGACAACAAGCGCGTGATGCAGGCGCTGGCGGCCGCCATCATCGCCGACACCATCGAGTCGCTCGACCTGCAATGGCCGACCGTCTCGGACGCGGACCGCGAGGCCAACGCGAGGGCCCGCTCGACGCTGGAAGCCGAAACCGACGAATGACCGGTCGCACCGCGGAACCTCGCGATGCGGCCACCAACCTTGGAGGTAGTAGTTCATGCTGGCAGCAGAGTTCGGCACCGGGCAGGTCTTCCTGTCCATGCTGTGGTTCTTCCTCTTCTTCATCTGGATCTGGCTGCTCATCGTCGTCTTCGGAGACATCTTCCGCAGCGACGACCTGTCCGGCTGGGGCAAGGCCCTGTGGTGCATATTCATCATCTTCCTGCCCTACCTCGGCGTCTTCGTGTACCTGATCGCCCGAGGCCACAAGATGCAGGAGCACTCCATGAAGGAGGCACAGGCGCAGGATGCCGCAATTCGTCAATACGTCCAGAACGTTGCCGGCTCGGGAGGCGGTGGGTCGGCCGACGAGATCGCTCGGCTCGCAGACCTTCGCGACCGGGGCGTGATCAGCGAGGACGAGTTCCAACAGGCGAAGGCCAAGGCCCTCGGGTAGAGCGCCCGCCGACGAGCACCGCCCGCCGACGGGCCACCCGCCCGCCGGCGCGCGGTGTCGACCCCGATCCCGAGAATGGATGGTGGTTCTCCATGACCGAGGTGGCGGGTACCAGCGTTCCTGAGGAGGCAACGGGCAATCCACGGCTCGCCATCCTGCTGGCGATGGCGATGTTCGTGCTCGTCGTCGACACATCGCTGATGAACGTGTCGATCTCGTCGGTGGTTCGGGATCTGGACACGACCGTCAGCGGCGTCCAGTCGGCGATCGCCCTCGAGGCGCTGGTGTCCGCCGCTTTCATCCTGATCGGCAGCGAGGCGGCCGGCGTGAACTCGGCGGCCGGATCCTTCGGGCTGTCGTTCGGGTTGGCCTTCGCCGGCGCCATCATGCTGGCGACGCTGTCCGTCACCTTCACCAACATGGCCGATGCAAGCAGCGTGCTCTCGCCGCCCGAGCAGGAGCGCGTGGCGGCCGGGCTGAAGGACGACGCGGAGCTGATGAGCAACACCCAGCTCGAAGAGCTGCTCGCCGGCCAGCCCGAGGACGTCCAGGACGAGATCATCCGCATCAACACCGACGCCAGGCCCCGTGCCCTTCAGGTGGCGCTCCTCGTTCCGATCGTCGCCGCGCTCATCGGGTTGTTGAACTCGTTCCGCATGGTGCGCCTGCCCGACCCCACGCCCTCGGGCTCCGTCGACGGGATGGTCTTGGGCTGACGGGTCAGTGGCCCAGCAGCACCGTGATGAGCACGACGGCCAAGCCGATGCCGGCCGTGGCCGCCGCAAAGGTCCAGTTCGCCGCCGGTGGCGCCGTGGCCACGCGCGCCACGAAGGCGCCGATCCCCAGCAGCTGGAGGACGGCGATCAGGATCGCGACGATGCGGGCGGTGTTGTCGGTCAGCAGGTCCAGCCGGCCGAGCACCAGCGCGGCTGCCGGCAGCACCGTGGATGCGAGGATCGGGCTGCCGTCGATCACGTCGCGCATGACCTCGCTGCGGTGCAGGGGCTCAGGGTGCCGGACGTGTCCCCCGAGGAGCTCGGCGTAGAGGTGGGCCAGCCAGGTCGCCAGTCCGACGCCCGCGACCAGCTCGGCGCCGTGGCCGAGAGCCACGTCGGACACGCCGACCACGCTGAGCGCGGCGAGGACGAGCACGCTGCCGTACGCGGCCGCGCTCACCAGTTCGGCGAGACGCTCCCGTGACACGCGGTCCGGGTCCGACGCTTCGAGTAGCCGCCTCATCGAGGTGATGGTCTAGTCGACGTCGCCGAATCCGGTCTTTGAAGATCTTCGGGGCCATAGCACCCCTTTTCCTTCAAAGACTCGGGATCAGGCGGGGCGTGGGGCATACATGATCACGGCCACGCCAACGAGGCAGATGAGCGCGCCGGTGATGTCGTAGCGGTCGGGTCGGAAGCCATCGAGGGCCGTGCCCCAGGCGAGGGAGCCGGCCACGAAGATGCCGCCGTACGCGGCGAGTACGCGTCCGAAGTGGGGGTCGTGCTGAAAGGTGGCGACGAAGCCATAGGCCGCGAGGGCGGCGATGCCGGCGCCGATCCAGGCGAGTCCGCGGTCCTCGCGGACCCCCTGCCACACCATCCAGGCACCACCAATCTCGGCCAGGGCGGCGAGGACGAACAACAGGATGGAGCGGAGCACCGACATGGCGGCGCACGGTAGCTGAGCAGTGTTTCGTGGGGATGCCCCTTACATTTGGGGTTGACCTTCATGTCGACTTGAAGGCCTACTGTCCTGCTCATGAGCACGTTCCAGATCGCCGAGGTGGCGCAGCAGTCGGGCTTCACCCCGGCGACGTTGCGGTACTACGAGGAGATCGGCCTACTCGCGCCCGTGCGGCGGACCGATGCCGGGTATCGGCTCTATGACGAGGTGTCGTTGATCCGGCTGCGCTTCATCGCCCGAGCCAAACAGCTGGGCTGCAGCCTCGACGAGATCGCGGAGCTGACGGCGGTGTGGGAGGGGGGCCGCTGCGCACCGGTGCAGGAACGGCTCCGGGCGACCGTCGATGCCAAGATCACGCAGGCTCACGCCCAGATTGCCGAGCTCACCCGGCTCGCCGCCGACCTCCAGTTGGCCGCGGCCAGCTTGGCGGCCCGGGCGCCGGACGGGCCGTGCGATGACACCTGCGGATGCATGAACGACGCGCCGGATTCGCCGACGGGAACGTCGGTGCCGCTGATCGCCAAGGCCGATGCCACCACCGTCGCCGATGCGCCGGAGGCGGTGCCGATCGCCTGCACGCTCGGTGCGGGTGAGATGTCGACCCGGCAGGACGAGTGGACCGCCCTGTTGGCCTACCAGGAGGAGCTGCGCCGCGGCGTGATTGCCCGGCGCGCCCTCGACGACGGTGGTGTGCGCCTCGAATTCGGTCCCGGCAGTGACGTCGTCGAGATCGCCCGGCTCGCGGCCGCCGAGCAGAGCTGCTGCCAGTTCTTGGGGTTCGCTCTGCTGGTCGACCTCCGGGGCATCGCCCTCGAGGTCCACGCTCCACCCGAGGCCGAGCCCGTGCTGACCGCATTGTTCGGCGCCCCCGAGTGAGCGACGTGGAAGCCGCGCAGGCCAAGGCCGGCCTCGGGCTCGTCGGGGCCGGCGCCGCCGCCTGTGCCGTGTGCTGCGCGGGTTCGATCGGCGGGTTCCTGGCCGCAATCAGCATCGCGTCCGTAGCCGGCGTGGTCGCCTTCGGTACGCTCGGCCTCGTCGTCGTCCTCGCGGTCTCGGCCGTCTTCTGGCGACGACGGCACCGCCGACAACGGCGATGCGCCCCGACCACGGGCGCTGTGCCCGTGGAGGCAGCGAAGCTCAAGGCCGGTAGATGACGGTCCCTGCCCACCGGCTCACCCGGGCCATCGCGGTCCTGCTGGTGGTCGCCGCCGCCCTGTTCGTCATCGGTGTGACCTCCGAGGCCAACAGCGACACCCACGCCGACGAGCGAGCTGCAGATGCCACAGCGCATCGCGAGCCGAACGGGGCTGCCGAAACGACAAGGGGCGAGGCGGCTGAGCACGCCGAGCGTGGTGGGGAGCCCGAGGCCGCAGGCGAGGAACGGGTCCTGGGCATCGACGTCGAATCCCCGCTCCTGGTGACAGCCGCGGTTGTCGTGTCCCTGCTGCTCGCAGTGCTGGTGTTGCGCCGCCCCGACCGGCGACTGCTCCTCGTAGTCGCCGCCTTCGCCGCCGCCTTCGCCGTCCTGGATGTTGCCGAGATCACCCACCAAATCCACGAGGACCGGGCTGGGCTCGCCGCGCTCGCCACGGTCATCGCCGCCCTCCATACCGCCGCCGCAGCCGTCGCCGTCCAGCGGGTTGCGGCGCGCGAGGTGCCGGGCCCATGACCGACCCCAAGCGGCTCATTCAGCGCCTCGTGGACGACGTCATCAACGGCGACGATCCTCGAGCCCTCGCGGAGATCGCTACGCCGGCGCTTGCCCGGGCGCTCGACCGCGCCTTCGACCAGTTCCGGGCCGCGTTCCCCGATTGGCGCCAGGAGATAGTCGAGCTCGTCGCCGAGGGGCAGACGGTCGTCGCCCGCTTCCGCTGCTCGGGCACGCACCGGGGGCCCTGGCAGGGGCTTCTCCCCACCGGCCGGACCATGCGCGTCGACGAGGTCTATTTCTTCCGCGTCGCCGATGGCCGTCTCACCCGCGTCTGGGGCGTCGAGGACACCTGGACCCGCTACCGCCAACTCCGAGGTCGGTCGTCACTCCAGGCTGAACGGCGGGTATCTGTCGGTGAGGAGCCCCACGTAGGCCTCGACCCGGGTGAACCAGCGAACGTAGCCCACGACGAACGTGCGTAACCCCTCGGGCCAGCGACCCGTGAACAGCACCGCGAAGAAGGCAATCACCCAGACCAGGAAGGCCGCGATGCCGAGAAGGGCCACGACGATGATCTGGGGAATGGCCAGAATGAGCCGGAAGCCCACCGTGAGCCGGTTGCGGTCCTCGAGCTCGGGGGCGAACCCCGTCCGCACCGGCGGGTCGTTGCCGGGATCGGGGAAGGTGGTGTCGAACGCGAACGGCGGATACTCGTCCCGGAGGAAGCCGGCGTACGCCACCACCCGGTTGTTGTAACGGATGTAGAGGCCCAGGACGCCGGCCAGCCCTTCCGGCAGCTTGCCCGTGAACAGGATTGCGAACCAGCCGATGACGGCAACCGCGCGGGCGAGGAGCTGCAGGGCGTCGAGGATCAGGAAGTGGGGGATCGCGAGCAGCCACTGGACGAGCGGACGCCAGTTGGCGATCCGCTCGGCCCGATCGACCTCGAACGTTGCCGGGTAGGCCTGGTCGAAGGTTTCCATTCCGCCTCCGCAGTTCGATGAAGCAGGGCCGGTGAGACGCTACCTCCGGGGACCCGGCGGTGCGTGTGATACGCGCGTCGCATGGGGGGCTGGCGCGCGGGGCGGTCGGGCGGAGCGCGACGGGCTTCGTCCTGTCACCACGCACGTCTCCGTGCCGCGTTCGCGCTCGGGTCGTTGCATCCCACCCGCGGATCGACGACGCTCTCACCGGCGCGGACGCCGTCGCGACAGGAGGGCCATGATCAAGGAGTTGACCGACCTACCACCCGGCGTGATCGGGTTCGAAACCGCGGGCAAGCTCCATGCCGAGGACTACCGCGATGTCCTGCTTCCCGCGGTCGAGCGGGCCGCGGCCGAGGGCGACATCCGATGCGTCATCGTGGTCGGCGACTTCGACGGCCTCTCGGCGGGGGCCCTGTGGCAGGACCTGCGGATGGGGGTGGATCACCTGCGGGCCTGGAAGCGAACTGCGCTCGTCACCGACATCGAGTGGATGACCCACATGACTGCGATGTTCGGATGGATGACGCCGGGGGAGGTCAAGCACTTCCCGCTCGCAGATCGGGACGCGGCGATCGCCTGGGCGGCGGGCTGAAGTAGAGGGCGACACCGGCTTCCGCCATGGCGGGCGCCCTGATGGAACGATCGGTCGCGCTCGCGTCGGGACGCAGCTGCCACAATCCCTGAGCTCACAGGGTCACCTCGAGCTGGTCGGCGACGACCGCAGGTAGCGCGGCGGGTAAGAGGAGGAGGGAATTGACATGTCGGAAGAGTTCTCGGGCAGGGTGGACATCCTCGACAGCCAGAACCGGAAGGTGTTCCAGTTCGACTCGTCCTTCGCCGTGCTCGACCTCGGCGCCCAGGGCAACGAGGGCGACCTACGCCTGTACGGGGACGATGGAGGCGTCAAGATCCACCTCGACGGCGGTCGCTCGCTCCTGCTCGTCAACGACGGCACGGGTCTCCTGAAGCTGAGCTTCGACGCGCGTCGCTCGCTCCTGGTGCTCAACAACAACGACGGTTATCCGGCGCTGAGCTTCGATGCGGACTTCGCCGTGCTCGACATCGGCGTCGCGGGCAACGAGGGCGACCTGCGAATCGTCGGGGAACGTCATGATCCACCTCGACGGCGGCACCGGCGACATCACGCTTGCCGGAGCCGGTTGCGCCGAAGACTTCGAAGTCGGCGGCCGCGGCGGCGCCGAGCCGGGTTTCGTCATGACGCTCGACGATGAGGGCCGCCTTGAGCCTTGCGCCACCGAATACGACACGCGGGTCGTTGGCGTGATCTCGGGCGCCGGCGGTTACACGGCGGGGATCGAGCTTGGCCGGCAACCTCTGTTGGAACGCCGCAGCCCGCTCGCGCTGACGGGCAAGGCGCACTGCTGGGTCGACGCCGGCTTCTCGCCCATCGCGGTGGGCGACCTGCTCACGACCTCACCCACTCCCGGCCACGCCATGCGTGCCACCAATCGGAGGCAAGCCTTCGGCGCCACGATCGGGAAGGCGCTGAGCCCACTGGCATCGGACACGGGCCTCATCCCCATTCTCGTCGCGCTCCAGTAAGGGGCCGTTAGCACCTTGCCACCGGGCGGAGGCGCAGACCGCGCGCGGCGACTCGTCGACCGCGCCGCGGTGACTTATGGTTTCAGCGGTGCTGATGACACGGCTCGCGGTGTTGGGCGTGGCTGTCAGCGGGTTGCTGGGGTGCGGCATTGACGAAGGTGCGACCGGGGAGGCAGGTGGCGCCTGTCGCATCGTGGGGGACTTGCGGTTTGGTGTTTACGGGGGCCGCTGACGAGGAGGGCGGTGACCTGTTCGGGCTTACCAGAGACGGAGGGGTCCGGCGTCTGACCCACGATGGCGGATCTTACGGCCCTTCGTTCTCGCCCGACGGAAGCCGCATCGTGTTCTCGAGTGTCGGTGACGAGGGTGAGGTCAGCGATACGACCGGCGCGACCGGCCTCGACTTCTATGTGATGGCGGCTGACGGGTCCGGGCGCCGCCGCGTGCTCGAAGGTGACGAGGACGCCTCACCGGCCTGGTCGCCCGACGGCGACCAGATCGCCTTCGTTCGTGGAGGAGGCGCCTACGGCGCTGGTCTCATCTTCGTCGTCGATCCCGACCGCGAAGGATCAGCCCGTCTGCTCGTCGAGCAGGACGGCCCCGGAAACGACAGCGATCCCGCCTGGTCGCCGGACGGGACGCAACTGGCGTTCGTTCGGGCCGAGCCGGAGGGGCTGTCTCACCTGATGGTCGCCGATGCCGACGGGTCGGACGCTCGCTCGGTCCTCGAGCGGCCCGAGGTGCTCAGCTCGCCGAGCTGGTCCCCCGACGGGACGACGCTGGCCTTCACAGTGGTGGGCCAGGGCGGCCAGTCGCGCGGATCGATCGCCCTGCTCGACCTCGAGGAAGGCTCGGTCGAGACGGTCGCTGAACGTGGCTGGGCGCCGGTCTGGTCGGCCAGCGGTCGCCTGTATGGCTATGGCCGGGCTCCCGGTGTTGACGATTTCAGCGGCCGGTGGCGTGTGGCCGAGTTTGCGTCCAATGGGGCGAAGGCCTTCGGGACAGGCCGGGCGATCTCGTCCCTGGGGCCCATCGGCTCCCTTTACGGTGACGCCGGGATCGACATCCCTCGGTGCGACGGATCCGACACCTCCCCGCTGACCTCCGCCGCCGACGTCCCCGAAACCCTGGTCATCACCGATCCCACAACCAGCGCGAACGTCACGGTCCTGCCCCGCCAGCAGGCACTCGCGCGCCTCAACGATGAGATTTCGGGCATGCCGGCGGGTGCAGAACCGGCGGCCAAGCTGGTCCAAACCGATGCTCCCGATACCGTACCGCTACGCCTGCCACCGGGCCGCTTCGTGTGGGTTGTCATGTACGAGGTGACACCGTCCGGAGAGCTTGGAATCGAGGTCTTCGACGCGACGACGGGCGAGTTCATCGGCAGCGGCGGCCTCGGCGCCCAATCCTGGGACCGTCTCGTCGACCTCGCTCCCTGAACTCTCACTTTGCTCGCGTGTCGGCGATCTGTATCGCCAGCCTCGCTGGCAACCCCAGCGCAGTCCGGGCAATCGGTGCGCGGCCCCACGCCACCTAACGGGCGGTCGGGGACAGTCGGATCGTTCCTGATCGGACGCCTTCCTCACCCGGAGGTCAGTCGTCAGTTCTGATGTAGGCGCGGATCGCCTCGCCCAGTCGTTCTGGCTTGCGGCTCGGAGGCCCTTCGGTCTCGATGATGGGCTGGGCGCGATCGAGGAAGAAGTCGGCGATGTCAGAGGGGGAGTCCCACACGTTGATCGACGTGATCGTGTCGTCCTCTGACTGCCACGCGAAGGAGGCAACCAGCGCCGCCGGCGGCTCGGTGAGGAGCCGGAGTCGTCCAGTCCACTCCTCCCATTCCGCACGCGGGAGGGTGACTCGCTCGACAAACACCAGCGCAGGCTAACGATGTTCGCGAGCTGCGGGAGCTGGTCCGCGGCCGGGCCACGCTGGTCACGCTCCGCTCCGGGCTCAAAGCCCGCGTGCACGCGGTTATGGCCAAACAGGGTGTGCTGCCTGCGGTGGGTGACGTGTTCTGTGTGGCTGGCAACGCGCGGCTCGACGCGGGGGTTCTGGGGCGCAACTAGGCCCTCCGGGTCCAGTCGTTGCGGGTGCTGATCGCGGTGTATGACCGCGCGGTCGGTGGGCTCGAGCGAGACCTCCCAGGCTCATCTGCGCCACCACCGTGGCTATGAGGCGATCCCGGCGATCAACGGGGTGGGACGCACCATTGCCGTCATCGCGGTGGCCGAGATCGGTGACGTCGAGCGCTTCGCTGGGCCCGATGCGTTGTGCTATAGGGCGGGCTGACCCCCAAGCACCGCGAGTGGCCGCCAGTGACGTTCTCAGGCGACGGCCCGGGAACCCCGGCGTCGCTCGTGCATCACCGCATTCAACCCGGTCGTCCCGTCCTAGTGGTGCGTCGACGAGCGCCCTCGGGAGATGGCCCACTGGCGGTTGCCGGCATCGGCATAGCGCAGCTCGTAGCCGTTCGCATGGAGGAACTCCGTCACGGCGCGGTGGACGCCATGGTGGGGGTGGTCGGGGTCGGGTTGCCAGTCGTCGCCGGCGATCACCCCACCGGGTCTGACCTTCCGATCGAGCAAGGCGAGCTCCTTCACGGTGTGCTCGTAGGCGTGGGAGGAGTCGAGGTAGGCCCAGTCGAGGCCGTGATCGGTCATGCGCCGAAGCACGTCGAGGTCGTGCCCCACGTGCACCACAACCCGACCGGCCTCGATCTCGGTGCGGAAGCGCAGGAGGATCCGACGCAGGGCATTCACGGTGCTGCGGTCGCCGACACCCCAGTGCCACTCCGGGGTGAGGAGGTACCAAGGATCCACCAGGTGGAGCCGTTCGGCCTCGCTGACCTGCAACAGGACAGGGGAGAAGTGCCCCTTGAAGACACCGAGCTCGGCGCCGACCCCTCCCTTGGGCAGGAGCTCAGCCAGGATGGGCCCTCTCGTGCGGGCCGAGCGGATCTCCCGGGGGGCTGCGACCTGCTCGAGGAGCCATGCCCGCAGCCGCCGGACGCGGGCGCTTCCCTGCTTCGCCATGGCGCCATCATGGTCTAGCCGGTGGTCCGGATAACCCCTCTCGGGCCCATCGACCACCTCCGCCGCCCTAGGCCTTCGGGTCGGGGGCGGTTCCGCGCTACCCTACGAACGGATGTTCGAGGATCTCTCTGAGCGTCAGCTCCACCAGCTCGAGACCGTCTGGAACACGGCGGCGAAATCCATCCACTGGCGCGAGAGCCTCCGCTACGAGATGAGCCGAGCCCTCGCCACCGGCTGCACCCTCGAGCACCTCGCCGCGGTGACCGGATTCGACCACGGGACGATCGAACGGCTGCGGCGCGAGCCACGCCAGAAGTTCAATGGCCGGCACCCGACCGACCGGCACGCCCCCGGCCAGGAGCAGTTCTACCGGTGAGCCGCACCTAGCGGCATCAGTTATGCGTGGACGCGTTCACCTGTTGCGAACCAGCACATGGCCAGCCACCCGACGGCTATGGCCAAGCCAATGACATCCGTCGCAGTGTCCAGGTCGTCGAAGCCTAAGAGAACGCTCACGACGAGACCCGCTGTCAACGCTGCGAGGGCAACGATTGTGTGACCACGAGCGGTCGACCCCAGACGGCGGTGACGTTGAACCGAACGGGTCGCGGCCCACCACGGACGCGCCACCAGCACTAGTGCATCCCCGTAGAAGTTACACGCGTGTGATTTGCTGGTCCCACGTTGGAGTGGGGGGAGCGACCAGCATGTGGAGCGTGCCTGCGTTGGAGATCACCGGGGAGGAACGAGCGGAACTGGAGCGTCGGGTGCGTGC
>JBKPAA010000117.1:0-17436 GCA_046726215.1 Actinomycetota bacterium
GTCAGCGCCAGGTCGAGCGCCAGCGCCGCACCACCGATCTCGTACAGCTTGGCGATGCCGGCCGAGTCGGGGATCACGCCGTGGTCGACCGCCGGCAGCGCCAGCGCCGCGCTCTCGCCGGCCACCCGGATGTCGCAGAGCAGCGCGCGCTCCAGCTGGATGCCGAGCACCCACCCCTTCAGGGCGCAGACGATCGGGAGCGGGAAGTCGTAGAGCAGCCGGGTCTGCCACTGGTTGCGCTCGACGAAGTCGAGGTCGGTCGCGCCCGGGTGGTCGTGCAGCTCAGCCAGGTCGCGGCCCGACGAGAACGAGGGACCGTTGCCGCGCCACACGACGGCTCGCACGTCGCGGTCGCTGCGGAGCAGGTCGAGGTATCGGAAGAACAATGCGTCGGCGGCGTCGCCGACCATGTTGTGCTGATCGGGCCTGTTCAGGCTGATGACGGCGACGCCGCCCTTCAGCTCGAGCAAGACGGGATCGTCGTCCACCATCGAATCTCCCTCCCTTGGGCGACGCTGGGGAGAGCGCCCGCCGGGTGCCATCACGCTATGTCGTATTCGGCGGGCCTGCTGGGGGAAGTTTGCGCCCGCGGCCCGTGCCGGCCGGCGCTCAGGCGGCCGGGGCGGTCGTGGTGGTGGAGGTCGATTCGGACGTGGTCGTCGTCTCGCGGACGCCGGTCTGGGGGATCGGTCCCTCCTTGTCTTCACCGCATCCGCCGAGCGCGAGCACCGCCACCAGCACCGCCCCCACGGCCGGCCCCAGAACCGCCCAGCGTCTGTTTCGCCGTGTCACGGCCCTAAAGCATGGCGGACGCGTTGCTCAGGTCACCAAACCCCGCCCGATCGGCGACGCGCCGCAGGCCGTCCCGGGCCGCGGCGGCGATGCCGATTCCGTCGAGACCGAGCTCGGAACGGATCGTTGCGGGATCGCCGTGTGCGACGTAGGCGTCCGGCACGCCCAGCACGACCACCGGCGGCGCGCCCTCGGGGCCGCCGAGGTCGCCCCGGACCAGGGCCGCCGCGCCGAGGGCGTCGACGATCCGGGCACCGACGCCACCCTCCCGGACGCCGTCCTCGACCGTGACCACCAGCCGGTGCCGAGCGGCATCGGCCACGAGGTCGGCGTCGAGCGGCTTGACGACGCGGATGTCCCACACGGTGGTCGACACGCCAACATCCTCGAGGCAACCGGCCGCCTCCTCGGCAGCACCGACCAGCGGGCCGGCGGCGGCGATGCAGACGTCCTCCCCGGCACGGACGCGCCTCGCGCGTCCCCCGCCCCCGACCCCGCCGTCGGGGACGTCGCGCGCCGCGCCGCTCGGCCAGCGCAGGGCGCAGGGCCCGTGTGCGGCCAGGGCCTCATCGAACATGGCCTCGAGCTCCGCCCCGGACGACGGGGCGAACACCGTCATCCCCGGGACGCGCCCGAGCAGCGCCAGGTCCAGAACGCCGTGGTGGGAGGGCCCGTCGGGCCCGGTGATCCCGGCGCGGTCGACGCACAGCACGACCGGGAGCCGATGCAGCCCGACGTCCAGGTTGACCTGGTCGAGTGCGCGGGTCAGGAACGACGAGTAGATCGCCACGACGGGCCGCAGGCCGCCCATGGCCATGCCGGCGGCGGCCGTCACGGCGTGCTGCTCGGCGATGCCGACGTCGAAGAACCGCTCGGGGAAGGCCTCGGCGAACGGCCGCAGGCCGGTCGAGCTGGGCATGGCGGCGGTGATGGCCACGACCCGCTGGTCGCGGGCCCCGGCCCGCACCAGTGCGTCGGCGAACACGTCGGTGTACCGGGGCCGGCTGCGGGCCGGTGGCGAGTAGCGCCGGGGACGGAACGGCGCCACGTCGTGCAGGCACTTGTCGTCATCGTCCTCTGCGGGTCCGTAGCCCCGGCCCTTGCGGGTGAGCACGTGGACGACCGCCGGGCGCCGGGACGACAGCGCCTCGCGCAGACCCGACTCCAGGGCGGCCACGTCATGGCCGTCGAGAGGCCCGTGGTAGGCGATCCCGAGCGCCTCGAAGAATGCCCGGCCGGATGGCCGGGCACCGTCGGCAACGTCGGCGCCGTCGACGCCGTCGGCGCCGTTGCCGCCGGCCACCCGCAGCGGGCTCAGGCTCTCGGTCAGCTTCGACACGGTCGGGGCGTACGAGCGGCCGTTGTCGTTGAGGACCACCAGGACCGGCAGGCCGCGCCAGCCGATGTTGTTGAGCCCCTCGTAGGCCATACCCCCGGTCAGGGCCCCGTCGCCGACGACCGCGACGACCCGCCCCCCGTGCCCCGCCCGCCGGCGCGCCGCGGCCAGCCCGTAGGCGTAGGACAGGGCCGTCGAGGCGTGGCTGTTCTCCACCCAGTCGTGCGGCGACTCGCGCCGGTTGGGGTAACCCGAGAGCCCGCCGGGCTGGCGCAGGGTGGGAAACCGTGGGCGTCGACCCGTGAGCAGCTTGTGAGCGTACGCCTGATGACCGGTGTCCCAGACGATGGCGTCGGTCGGCGAGTGCAGGACCCGATGGAGGGCGATCGTCAGCTCCACCGCACCCAGGTTCGACCCCAGGTGACCACCGGTGGCGGCCACGGTGTGGATCAGGACGCGGCGTATGTCGGCGGCGAGCTCGTCGAGCCGATCGTCGTCGAGGTCCCGGAGGTCGGCCGGCGACCGGATGGCATCGAGCGCGCTCATGCTCACCGCGCCAGCGCGGCGCGCACCGACTGGCGCAGCGACGTGGTGGTGGCGATGACCGCCGAGGGCTCGTAGCCGCAGTGCGCCATGCAGTTCCGGCACCGCGGATCGCGGCCCCGGCCGTAGCGCTCCCAGTCGGTGGTCTCGACCAGCTCGCGGTAACTCGAGGCGTAGCTGTCGCCCATCAGGTAGCAGGGTCGCTGCCAACCGAAGACCGAGTAGCTGGGGATCCCCCAGGCCGTGCACTGGAAGTCCACCTTGCCCTCGAGGAAGTCGAGGAACAGCGGTGTGTGATTGAGGCGCCAGCGGCGGCGGCGCCCGGCGAATGCCTCCCGGAACAGGCGTTGAGTCTGCTGGACGCCGAGGAAGTGCAGCTGGTCGGGCGCCTTCTCGTAGGCGTAGCCGGGCGAGATCATCATGGAGTCCACGCCGACCTCGTCGTTGAGGAAGTCGAGCACCTCGCGCACGGTCGACGGCGAGTCCGTCGAGAAGAAGGTGGTGTTGGTGGTGATCCGGAAGCCCCGGGACTTGGCCTCCGCTATGGCCTCGATGGCCTCGTCGAAGACGCCGTCGCGGCACACCGACTCGTCGTGCCGCTCGCGCAGGCCGTCGATGTGCACGGTCCAGGCGAAGTAGGGCGACGGGCGGAACTTGTCGAGCTTGCGGCGCAGCAGGACGGCGTTGGTGCACAGGTAGACGAAGCGCTTGCGGTCGGTGAGCGCCTCGACCATCTCGACGATGTCCGGGTGCAGCAGGGGTTCGCCCCCGGCGATCGACACGATCGGGGCGCCGCACTCCTCGACGGCGGCGACGGCGTCCTCCACCGAGACCCGCTGGCGGAGGACCTCGGTGGGGTGCTGGATCTTGCCGCATCCGGCGCAGGCCAGGTTGCAGGCGAACAACGGCTCCAGCTCGAGGACGAGCGGGAACTTGTCGCGGCGGGCCAGCTTCTGGCGCAGCAGGTAGAGCGCCACGCGCGTGCTCTGTCGGATCGGCACCATCGGGTCAGCGGACCTCCTCGGGCAGCGATCTCGCGTTTTGTTCGCGGGATTGGTCGCCCTGACGGCCATTCCCGCGACGAAAACACGTGTGTTCGGTCACCGGACCTCCTCGGGCAGGGAGAAGTGGACGGTCTCGGCGGTGACCACCCTGGTGTGGACGTCGAGCGGCCCGAGCCCGCCGAGCGCGGCGACGATCCGGTCGACGATCTCGGCCGGGGCCGAGGCGCCGGCGGTGACCCCGATGGTGGCCGCGTCGGCCAGCCAGGCGAGGTCGATCTCCCGCTCGTCGTCGACCAGGTGCGCCGGGCAACCAGCCCGCTCCGCCACCTCGACCAGCCGCTGGCTGTTGGACGAGTTCTGCGACCCGACGACCAGCAACAGGTCGCAGTCGTCGGCGATCGCCCGCACCGCGTCCTGGCGATTCTGGGTGGCATAGCAGACGTCGTCGGCGGCGGGGCCCACCAGGCCCGGGAACCGGTCACGCAGCACGTCGACCACGTCGGCCACGTCGTCGAGGGCCAGCGTGGTCTGGGTCACGTACGCGACCCGCTCGGGGTCGGTGACTCGGATCTCCCTGGCGTCGTCAGGGGTCGAAACCAGGCGGATGTCGGCCGCCTCGCCGATGGTCCCCTCCACCTCGTCGTGGTGCGGGTGGCCGACCAGCACCACGCTGTAGTCCCGGTCGGCGAAGCGGCGCACCTCGCGGTGCACCTTGGCGACCAGCGGGCAGGTGGCGTCGATCACCGCCTGCCCCCGCTGCGCCGCCGCCGCCTCGACCGCGGGGGACACGCCGTGGGCCGAGAACACCAACCGGGCGCCCTCCGGCGCCTGGTCGACCTCCTCGACGAAGACCGCGCCCCGGGACTCGAGGTCGGCGACGACGTGGCGGTTGTGGATGATCTGCCGCCGGACGTAGACGGGGGGACCGTAGCGGTCCAGGGCCCGCTCCACGACCTCGATGGCCCGCTCGACGCCGGCGCAGAACGACCGGGGCTCGGGCAGCAGGATCCGGCGGGGCCCGGCCGCCGCCGCCCATGTCGCCAGCACGCGAGCGGTGCGGCGGAGCGCCCGGTACGCGCTGAGGGTGTGGCGCTCGTCGGCCACCACCCGCACCACCACGCGGGGCCGATCGGGTGCCGCCTCGACCAGCCAGGCGCTCTCCCCGTCGTCCGATGACGTGACCGGGCCCTCGTGAACGCGCAGGCCCGCCCGCGCTAGTGAGGTGGCGACCAGTGGGGCCGATGGCAGCGGCACCGTGCCGAACGGGCCCCGCACCTCGCTGGCGACCACGACGTCGCCGGGCTCGAGGCCCGCTCGCGGCCAATGGGCCCAGCCGGCGATCGCGGTGCCCGGGGCGCCCCGGCAGCGGGCGGCCAGGTTGATCGCCGAACGCCGGGACCGCTCGGGTCCCACACCGGTGACAATGGTCTCCAACCCCGGTGCGCCGCCCGCCACCGCTCGGGCCTCGGCGCGGCGGGGCGTCAGGACGATCCCAGGCCGCGCGGTCATGAGGGCACCTCAGGACCGGCCGACCGAGCGACCGCCAGGGAGCCGGGCGGCGATGGGGCCGGGGGGCGCAGCCCCCGAGGGAACACGGTCATGAGGGCACCTCATGACCGGCCGACCGAGCGACCACCAGGGAGCCGGGCGGCGATGGGGCCGGGGGGCGCAGCCCCAGAGGGAACACGCTCACGGCTCCGCCACCTGGCAGTAGCGGCCCAGGGCCGTCAGCGGGAACGTGTGCCGGTAGAGGTGGTAGTTGATGTAGAAGTCGCCGGGGAAGCCGGTGCCGGTGAACGGCTCCTCGTCCCACGTGCCGTCCGGCCGCTGGCTGTCGACCAGGAACCCGACGCCGCGGCGGACCGGCTCGCCGTCGCGGCGGCCGGCGGCGAGCAACGCCAGCAGCGCCCACGCGGTCTGCGATGCCGTCGACGTGCCCCTCCCCACAGCCAGCGGCTCGTCGTACGAGCGCAGGTCCTCGCCCCAGCCACCGTCGTCGTTCTGCTGGCGTTCGAGCCACGCGACCGCCCGGGCGATGCCCGGGTCGTCGGGACCGGCTCCCGCGGCCACCAGCGCCGGCACCGCGGCGCCGGTGCCGTACACGTGGTTGGCGCCCCAGCGCCCGAACCACGAGCCCCCCGGCTCTTGCTCGGCGCGCAGCCAGGCGACCGCCTCCCGGAGGCGGCCGGGGTCGGCGCCGGGTTCGTCCGCCAGCATCTCGACGGCGTGGGCGGTGACGTCGGCCGACGGCGGATCGGTGACCTCCCCGAAGTCGCAGAACGGCAGCGCCGCGCACAGGCGGCTGGTGTTGTCGGCGTCGAACGCCGCCCAGCCCCCGCCCCGGCTCTGCATGCCCTCGACCCAGGTCACGGCCCGCCGAACGGCCCGCCGGTGGCGGCTCGCGTCCAAGCCCGCGACCCGCCGCAGCGCCAGTAACACCTCGGCCGTGTCGTCCACGTCGGGGTAGTTGACGTTGGCGAACTCGAAAGCCCAGCCGCCCGGGGGGAGGCCGGGGCGCCGCACCGCCCAGTCACCGGCGACGGTGGCCTCCTGGTCCAACAGCCACTCACCCGCCCGCACGAGGGCCGGATCGTCGGGTGGCACGCCGGCGTCGGCGAGGGCGACAACCGCAAGGGCGGTGTCCCAGACCGGTGACTGGCACGCCTCCAGGCGGCGACCGCGCGCGTCGTGGATGGTGAAGCGGTCGAGGCCCGCCAGGCCCGCCGCCATGGCTGGATGGTCGAGCGGGTAGCCGAGCACGTGGAGGGCGAGGAGCGAGTACACCCAGGGCGGCTGGATGCCGCCCCAGGATCCGTCGGCCTCCTGCCGTCGAATGATCCACTGTTCCGCCAGCCGGAGGGCCAGCCGTCGGAGGAGCACCTTGGGCGGTGCCCAGGCGGGCAACCGCTCGTAGCGCTTGAGCGCCCGGTCCAGGCGTTCGAACCACCCCTCCCGCCCCGAACTTGCGGCGCTTCCGCGGGTCATGGCCTCGCCATCCGCGGCAAGTTCGGAGACGTCGAACGGCAGGGGCCGGACCAGCCGATGCGCCGCCACCACGGTGAGGGGGACGATCGTCTGCCGCGCCCAGCAGGCGAAGTCGTACACGTTGAGCGGCACCCGCGTGGGCAGGAGGATCACCTCGGGCGGCAGCGCCGGCAGGTCGTCCCACGACCACTGGCCGACGAGGGCCAGCCAGACCCGTGTGAAGACGCGCGTCCGCTCGATCCCCCCGGCGTCGAGGACGAACCGCCGGGCCGCCGCCATGTGGGGGGCGTCCCGGGCGTCGCCGGCCAGGCGCAGGGCGACGTAGGCCTCGACGGTGGTGGAAAGGTCGCCCGGACCGCCGTGGAACGTCGCCCAGGTGCCGTCGTCCCGTTGCCGGTACCGGATCCATTCGGCGGCCGCGCCGGCCGTGGCCGGGTCGAGGACGCCGAGGATGTGCCGCAGCATCAGGTCCTCGGCGTCCATGGTGACGTTGGTCTCCAGCTCGCCCTTCCACCAGCCCTCCGGCGACTGGAGCGCCAGCAGGTGGTCGCGAGCCCGCTCGAGCGCCGAGCGGACGGGGGTCGTGGGGGCCGGTGCGAGCGCAGGTGCGTCGATCGCCACTAGAACTCCCTCTCGACGACGAAGCGGGCGAGATCGGCCAGCTCGGCGCGCGCCGTCGACGCCAACCCCGCGCCGTCCAGCGACCGGCAGGCGCCCTCGAGGTGGTGGCGGGCCAACGCCTCGGTGGCGCTCCGGGCCCCGCACCGCTCGACCAGTTCAGTGGCGCGGGCCACCGCGCCCTCGTCGAGCGGCCCGTTCAGGAGCAGCCGCCGCAGCTCGGCCCCCTGCGGTTTGCCGGTTCCCAGTGCGAAGACCACCGGGAGCGACTTCTTGCGGGTGGACAGGTCGTTGCCCCGCGGCTTGCCGGTCCGCTCCGGGTCGCCCCAGATGCCGAGGATGTCGTCAACGGCCTGGAACGCGACGCCGAGGTGGGCGCCGTATCTCCGCAGCGAATCGACCGCGGCAGTGGGCGCGCCGGCGAGCACCGACCCGATGGCGGCCGCGCACGAGAGGAGGGCGCCGGTCTTGCCCGCCACCATGCGGAGGCACTCGTCGGTGGTGACGTCGGCCCGGCTCTCGAAGGCCATGTCGTCGGCCTGGCCGCCGATCATCGCCGCCACTGCGTCGGTCAGCTCGCCGCTGGCGGCGGCACCGGCCCGGCCGCTCTGCAGCAAGACCTGATGGCCGAGCGTGAGCAGGGCGTCGCCGACCAGGACGGCGGGCCCGACGCCGTAGAGCGCCCACACCGTGGGGCGGTGGCGACGCTCGCGGTCGCCGTCGATCACGTCGTCGTGCAGCAGCGAGAAGTTGTGGACGAGCTCGACGGCGACGGCGCCGGCCACGCCGACGGCGGCGTCGGCGCCGGCGGCCTCGGCCGAGAGGACGGCCAGGGCGGGGCGGACCCCCTTGCCGCCCCCGCGGGCACTGGGCGCACCGTGCTCGTCGCACCAGCCGAGGTGGTAGGCGGCGATCCTCGCCAGCTCGGGGTTGAGCCGCTCGACGGCGGCCGCCATGGCCGGGTGCACCGCGTCCCTGGCCCGGGTGAGCACGTCGGGGACGGACGTCAGCGTGCTCATGGTTTGCTCGCTCACGCCGGGACCTCCTCGTCGGCCGGGTGGGCGGGCAGGCGGCGGCCGTGGCCGGCGGCGAGGAGGGCGTGGCGGGCGGCGGCGTTGCCGCTGCGCACCGCACCCTCCATGGTCGCCGGCCACCCCGTGGCGGTCCACGCCCCGGCCAGCACGAGCCCGGGCACGTGGGTCCGGGGCTCCGGCCGGAAGGCGCGCGATCCCGGCGCGCCCCGGAACGTTGCCGCCGGCTCCCGCGAGACGACGGCGTCCACGACCCGGGCGGCACGCGCCCGGGGGAACAGCTCGGACAGGCTTGCCACCACCGCGCCCTTCAGGTCCTCGGGCGGCCGGTCCATGTAGGGGTCCGCGGCCGACAGCGACACCGCCAGGTACTGGCCCCGCACCAGCCCGGAGGCGGCGGTGCGGTCGAACACGAACTGGACCTCGGTCCCCAGGCCCGCGGCCAGCTCGAGATCGGTGACCCGCCGGTCGTAGACGACGTGCACGTTCACGATCGGTGACACACCGAGCCGGTCGCCCACCTCGGCGAGCGCGCCGAGGCCCGGCACCACGTCGGCGACCGCAGTGTGGGGGACGGCGACCACCACGGCGTCGACGGCGCGCCGGGTGTCGGCGATCCTGACCGTGAAGCCGTTGCCGCCGGCGGGCGACGCCGCGACGACGGTGGCGGACACACCCGCCAGGACCTCGACGCCGGCCCGTTCGAGCGCGCGGCCGCCGGCGTCGCCGTGAAGCTCCCCCAGCGGCACCGCGGCCCAGCCGATGTCGGCGGCGGCGGCATCCGTGAGGAGGCCGGTCTGGAACACCATCGCCGCCAGCGCCAGCGACGCCTCGGCGGCCGGAAGGTTCACGGTCGGGCGGCAGATCAGGTCCCAGAGGGCGTCGCGGGCCGCGGCGGACTGGCCGTGCCGGGCGAGCCACTCGCCGAACGTCTGCAGGTCAGCCTCGGCGGCGTCGACGTCGAGGCGCCGGAGCGCCAGCGCTGCCGGCCCGAGCCGCAGCCGGTCGCGGACGCCCAGGTGGCGATACGTCAGCAGCGACCGGCCGAGGTGGGCGGGGGCGGGGAGCAGGCGGCCTCGGCGCAGGCGGCGCGTGCGCCCTCCGGGGGCGATCACCGGCACGTCGAGGCGCGATTGGAGGCGTACCCGGTCGGCGACGCCGAGGCGTTCGAGGAACGCCCGGTAGGCGGTGCAGCAGCGGAGGAAGACGTGCTGGCCGTTGTCGAACCACAGGCCGTTGTGGCGGAACGACCAGGTGGCACCGCCAAGCCGGCGGCGCCGCTCGACGAGCGTCACCCGGGCGCCGGCGTCGGCGCACGCCAGGGCCGCCGCCATGCCGGCCAGCCCCCCGCCGACCACGCAGATGTGGGGCCGACTCATGGGCGCGGGCCGCCCGGGAGCGGCAACAGGCTGCGGGCGGCAACGCCCACCTTCTGGCCGGTGGAGAGCGAGATCCGGCCGCGCAAGGCCGCACCCGGGTCGCGCTCGATGCTGTCGAGCAGCCGGTGGTAGATGCCGGCCATGGCGGCCACGCAGGCGCGGGACCGGTGGTCCAGGTGCGGCAGGAGGCCCAGCCCCCGGTCGTACCAGCCGCGGGCGCGTTCGGCCTCGAACGTGAGCAGCGCCGCCAGCCGATCGAGTGGGCCGGATGCGTCCGGCGCGCAGCCGAAGCGGGCGAGGTCGTCGGCCGGCAGGTAGACCCGGCCGAGCTGGTCGCGGTCCTCGGCCACGTCGCGCAGGATGTTGGTGAGCTGGAGGGCGACGCCGAGGTCGTCGGCCAGGGGCACGGTCACGTCGGGCCGATCGGTGCCGAAGATGGCGAGCGACAGCCGGCCGATCGAGCCGGCCACCTGGCGGCAGTACCCGACCAGGTCGTCGAACGTGGCCAACCGCGCCTGGGCGAGGTCCTGGCGGCAGCCGGCGAACAGGTCGGCGACTGCGTCCGGCGGCAGCGGATGGTGGCGGACCGCGTCGGCGAGCGCCACCAGCACGGCATCCTCCGGGTCGGCGGGCACGCCCCCGGCGACCGTGCGGGTCACCCGGTCCTGCAGGCCGTCGAGGGCCCGGGCCCGGGCGCCGGCGGCACCCGGCTCGTCCACGATGTCGTCGACCCGGCGCGCCAGGGCATACACGACCGCCATCGCCCGCCGCTTCTGCCGCGGAAGGAGGGCGATGCCGTAGGCGAAGTTCTTCGCCTCTCGGCGGGTGATCTCGGCGCAGGTGGCGTAAGCCCGTTCGAGCCCCGGATCGGGCGGGCCCGCACGACGGGATCTCGGTGCCGGAGACGCCAGGACCCGGAGCGCATGCCGCACCGTCTGGATCCGGGCGGGCCTGGCAGGGGCCGAGAGCACGTCGTACCCGGCCGCCTCGATCGCGTCGGCCGCCGCCAATCCCCCGGCGACGTAGCCGGCCACCGCCACGCGGGGCCAGCCCCGCAACGACCGGGCCAGCGGCGGCCCGGCGGCCAGCAGCCCCCGCGCTCGGGCCAGCTCGAAGGCGACGGTAGCGCGCAGGGCGGGTGACGCGGCGGGGGCCGTCAGGTCTGCGTCGGCCACGCCGAAGCGCTCCAGGTCGTCGGCCGGGAGGTAGACGCGGCCGGAGGCGGCGTCCTCCGCCACGTCCTGGAGGTGCTCGACGACCTGCAGGCCGCTGCAGACCCGGTCGGACAGTTCCTGGCGCTCGGGGGTCACGGCGCCGGCGATCGCGAGGACGGCCGTTCCGACGGGGTTGGCCGACAGGCGGCAGTAGTCGAGCAGGTCGTCCCATGTCGCCTGGCGGACGATCGTCTGGTCACGCCGGTTGGCGGCGATGAGGTCGACGAACGGCGCCGCCGTCAGGTCGGTGGCGGCGATCGTCCGGGCGAGTCGGCCGGTGACCGGGTGGCAGGGCCCGCCCTCGAGCGCCACCCACAGGTCGCCTTCCAGCCAGTCGAGCGCCGCCAGGCGGTCGCCCCGATGCTCGTCGCCGAGGTGGTCGGCCAGCCGCGCGAAGGCGTAGACGGCGAGCAGGTGGTCGCGTGCCGCCCGGGGCAGGAGCCGGGTGACGACGGGGAAGTTCTCGTAGTCAGCCCGGGCGAGGAGCTCGGCCTCCGGCGGGAGGACGGGTCGGGTGGCGGCGCCCAGGGGTTGGATGGCCAACGCGGTTTCCCCCATGGCGCCGACAGCTCCCCGCTTTCGTACAAGAATCTGACCAACTGGTCAGAGATGTTGTACGTAAGTAAGCGCATGGCGCCACGGCTTCGCAACCCTTTCCCCGGATCATCCGGCACCCAGGACCGCGCGCATCGTTTCCCGGGCCAGCTGAACGATGAGCGCGACGGCGCGCTCACGCGGCGTGCCCGGTCCCGTCAGCACCGGGCCGACGCCGTCGACGAAGCACGTGAGCGCGCCGTCGGCCAGTTCCCGGTGGCCCGGCTGCCCACGCAGGCTGCCGGCCGTCAGCTCCAACAGCAGCATGAAGCCGGGCTTGGCCGACATCACCAGCGCCAGCATCGCCGCCGCCGGATCCAGCTGCCCGCCGGCCCGGTCGGCTGCGGCCCGCACGTCTCCGACCACACCGGCCACGACCGACTCGACGGCCGCGGCGAACAGCGCCTCCTTCGACTCGAAGTGGCGGTAGAGGCTGCCCTTGGCCGTCCCCGCCTGGGCCGCCACGTCGCTGACGGCGACCTCCCCGTATCCACGGGTCGCGAACAGCTCGACGGCGGCGGCCACGATCCGTTCCCGGGTCGCGTCGGGCAGTTCCGACCGCCCGGTCAGCGCCGCCTCCCAGGTCTCGGTATGGAACGCCTCGTCGTCGCCGCTGGCCAGCAGCTCGGGCAGGACATCGCGGATGGTGGGGAGCGACAGCCGCCGCCGGTCACGCAACACGCGGATCAGGCGCAGCGCCTGGACGTGGCGCTCGCTGTAGCGGAAGCGGTTGGCGGCCACCCGCTCGGGCGGAGGCAGGAGCCCGGCGTTGCGATAGTGGTGGATGGTGGTGGCCGGGATCCCGGTCTTCTCGACCAGCTCGGCAATCGTGTAGCGCATGGCACCGGTCATGCGGGTACGTTCCGCAGGGCGGTGGTGAGAGGCTGGGACGACGCAGGAGGCACCGCAGCATGAAGACCGTGGTGGTCACCGATTCGAGCGGGCGGCCGTCGCGGGCCTTGGGGAACGAGGCAGCGGTGGTCGTGGTGCCCATCACCATCCTGCTCGCGGACCGTCAGGTCCCCGACGACCAGATCGATCCGCAGGACGTCGACGAGGCCCTGGCGCGGGGCGAGCCGATCAAGACCCGGGCCCCGGGGGTGATCGACTACCTCGACGCCATCGAGAGCACCGATGCCCAGGCGGCGGTGATCCTCACGCCGGCCGCCGAGCTCACGGCCATGTGGCGCCACGCCTGCCATGCGCCATGGCTCGCCGACCGGCCGGTCACCGTCGTGGACAGCCGCACCGCGGCGTCGGGCCAGGCGCTGGTGGCCGAGGCCGCCGCCCAGGTGGCGCTGGACACCGACAGCTCGCTCGCCGATGTGGTCGCCGCCGCACGAGCGGCGGCCGGCCGGGCCCGGGTGCTCGGGGCGGTGGGCACCGCCGAGCCGCTGGTGGCCGCCGGGATGGTCGAGCTCGAGCGGGGGCGCGGGCGGCCGACGATCTTCGAGGCGCACCAGGGGATGATCGAGCCGCTGCGGGTCCTTGACGGTGATGATCCGGTGACGGCGCTCGCCGACCTCTCCCGCCGGCAGCCGGGTGCCGGCGACCCGGTGGCGTTCACGGGCGCCGGCGCCGGGCGTGGCGTGCAGGCCATGGCCGAGCGGCTGGCGGGGCTGGTCGGGTCCGATCGGCCGCCGGAGGTCTGCAGCGCGGCGATGACCGTCTACACGGGGCGGGGCGTCATCGGCATCGCCTGGCTCGACCGCGCCTGACGCGTCCACGCCGGCAAGTTACGCGTTTTGTTCGCGGAATTGGCTGCCGGAGCGGCCATTCCCGCGAAGAGAAGGTAGCTGCCGACCAAGCCGACCACGGGCGGTGCGAACCGCCTCGACGACCTCGTCGGGCCGGTGCCACACCTGGTCGTCGGTGATCTCGACGACCTCGAACCCGGCCGCCCGCAAGGCGGACAACCGGATCTCGTCGTCGCGCTTGTCGGTCAACGCCGAGTGAAAGGTCTCGCCCTGAACCTCGACAATGAGCGGCAGGTGCTCGTCCCGGAAGTCGACCCGCCCGATCCAGCGGTCGCCACCCGAATCGACCTGGCGACGCATGGCGGGCTCGCCGGCCCGTTCGAGGATCACCTCGAAGCGGCGCTCCAGGTTGCTGCCGCCGGCCACGTGATCGTCGCCGCGTTCGTCCAGCAGGTCGCGCATGACACGCACCCCGTTCCGCCCCTGTGCGGCCAGTTCGTCGAGGGTGCGACGGAGGGACCGGGCGGAGACCAGCCGGCGGCGCCAGAGGTTGTCGAGAGCCCGAGCCGCTCGCTCGGGATGCTCGCTGCCACACAGCTGGAGCACCAGGACTTCAGGGGGCACGGTCGGCACGGAGTCGAGCACCGTGACGTGCCGCTCACGCAGCCGGGCGATCTCGTGGAGGATGGCGACGCGCGTCCGGCGGCCGCTAAGTCTCTCGGGCCGAGCGACATGCACCGGAGTCAGCCGGTAGCTCGGCACGCCCCAAAGCGCAGCCGCCGTCGGCCCGCAGGCGAACGCGCCGGGCGACGCGTCGAGGACGGCGGCCAGCACCGTCTGTCGGCCGGTCCGCGGCGCCCCTCGCACCCGGAGGACCCGAGGCGTCAACCTTTCGAGCTCACCGTTCCCTACGCAGTGGCGCAGGGCGGACCGGCTCAGCCCAGCGGCCCGCGCCTCGTCGACGAAGACGAGGCCGAGCTGGCGCTCGCTGATCTGGTGGATCGCATCGGGTGCACGCATCGCGCGATCCTGCCCAGCGAGTGTGACATTTAAGGCTATCCCGTGCCAATCCGGGGTTTTCCCCGCGGATGTGGCCGCCCCAGCGGCCACATCCGCGAAGAATACGCGGGGGTGGGGTGGGGGGCGCTCAGGCGAGCCCCAGCACCTTCTCGGCGTTGTGGCGCAGGAACTTGGGCCACACCTCGTCCTTGAACTGCACCGCGGGAAGCTCGCGCATGATGCGTTCCAGCGACAGCCCCATGGGGAAGTAGCCGGCGTAGATGACCTTGTCGGCGCCCCTGGTGTTGGCGTAGTCGACGATCGCCCTGGGGTAGTACTTCGGCGCGAAGGCGCTGGTCGAGTAGTAGAGGTTGGGCCACTTGAGCATGAGCTTCACGACCAGGTCGGCCCAGGGCTCGCAGCCGTGCCGCGTCACGAAGACCAGCTCGGGGAAGTCGTAACAGACCTCGTCGATCAGCTCGACGTGCTGGCAGGCGAAGGGCAGCCGGGGCCCCGGGATGCCGGCACAGCAGAACACGGCGATGCCGAGCTCGACGCACTTGGCATAGATGGGATACATCTTCTTGTCGTTGATCGGCACCTGCGGGAACGTGCCGGCGGGGAACACGCCGATCGAGCTGATCCCCCACGTGTCGTGGGCGTCGGCGATCGCCCGCACGGCGTCCATCCCCTGGTTGGGATCGACCGACAGCTGGGGGATGAACCGCTCGGGTAAGTCCCGGACGGCACGCTCGCCGACCTCGCCGTGCACGCCGATGACGCCCTTCTCGATGCCCCAGAGGTCCATCTCCCGCAGCGTCACGTCCAGCGGATCGGCACCCTTGTCGAGCTTCTTGTCGGGGACGTCCTTGAACATGTACTCGACCGGGAACTCGAAGTCCTCCTTCGACTCCTTATCGTGCGTCCGCTGGGTGATGAATGCGTACTGCTTGCGCATGTTCCGGGCCGGAAAGCCGATCATCGTGTCGATGATCCCGATGTCTAACGGGGGCGTCATGTCGGTGGTTCTAGCAAGGGTGCGGCGGCGATGCGCGGTCGAGAGGTAGTAAGTAGCCATGGCGCTCGATCCCGACTCGACCACCGCAACCACGACGGCCGGGGTGCCCGAGGGTGATCCCGAACCGGTCCGCGGCCGCATCGTCGTGGGCGTCGACGACTCCGAACAGGCGGCGGCGGCACTCCGCTGGGCCCTGGCGGAGGGCGTCCTGCGCCAGGCGACGGTGGAGGTGGTGCACGCGTGGTCGGAGCCGATGGCGGCCCTGCCCTTCGGCGCCACGCTGCACATGCGGGCACACGAGGGCGAGATCGATGCCGTCGCCCGGGCGTCGGTCGACGAGGTCGTGGACGCCGCGCTGGCCGAGATGGAGGAACAGCCTCCCGAAGTGCTGCGCACGATCCTGCCCGGCGGCCCGGCGCTGACCCTGGTCGAGGTGGCCGAGTCGGCGGACCTGCTGGTGGTCGGCTCCCACGGCCGCACCGGGCTCAGCCGGATGGTGCTCGGCTCTGTGGCGATGGCGTGCGTGCAGCACGCACCCTGCCCGGTCGTGGTGGTCAGGACGCCGTCCGAAGACTGACTCCCGGCCCGGCGGCGTCATTCGTCCGGTGGGTGGCAGCTACCGTCGGGCGACATGCGGACGAGGAGTCGGCGAAGGCTCGACCTGGCCCTCATCGCCGGCGGCAGCATGGCCGTCGGCGCGGTGTCGCTGGTCGGCGCGGTCGTCGGCGACACCGAGCGGGTCGAACGCCTGTGGACGTCGGCGCAACTGGCCGACGACGGCTCGGCCCAGATTACCGAGGTGATCGACTACGACTTCGGGGTGCAGACCGACCGCCACGGGATCTTCCGGGACGTCCCCGACCTATCGCCGGAGGCTCCGATCACGGTCGACTCCCCCGATGCCCCCGACGCCATCCAGGTGACGCCCGAGGCCGTGGGCGGGCGCGACGGCGCCAGGATCCGCATCGGCGATCCGGACGTCACGGTCTCAGGTCGCCACCGCTACCGCATCGAATACCCCCTGCCCGGCGTGGCCCGGGGCACGACGCTCGACTGGGAGGCGGTCGGCACCGGCTGGGAGGTCGGCATCGACGAGGCCGAGATCCACGTGGTCTCCCCGTTCGAGCTGCTCGACCCCACCTGCTCGGTGGGCGTCAGCGGCTCGCAGGGGGGCTGCGAGGTTCGGGAGGTGGCGCCCGGCCACCTGATGACCACGGTCGAGGGCGTCGACCCCGGCGAGGGCGTGTCGATCGAGGCCCGGACCGGCAGCGACCTGGCGACGCCGCCGGCACCACCCGAGCCGCCGGCCACGCCGCCCGACGACCCGGGGACGGGGCTCGCGCTCCCCGCGGCCACGGCGGCCGCCTGCTCCCTGTTGGCGGCGGGATCGACGGCGTGGCTGGTCCGGCGCGCTGGTCGCGAGAGGGTCGGGGTCGGAGGGCCGGCCGACGCGGCCTGGGCGGGTCCCGACACATCGACCAGCTGGACGCGCGTCGACGAGGACGAGCTCGCGGCCATGGCCACCACGGAGTTCGCGCCCCCGGCCGACCTGGACCCGCCTCACGGCGGCATCGTGCTGGCCGAGGACGTGCGGCCCGAGCACAAGGTGGCATGGCTGATCCAGCAGGCGATCGACGGCACCGTGGACATCGGGGGCAACGGGGCCGACGCCGAAGGTGGGGGCGGTCCCCGGATGCCGATGCTGTCGACCGGCGGCGACGATCTCCGCCTGGTGCGGACCGGGCAGGGCGACCCCGATGCCGCCGCCATCCTCGACACCGCGTTCGCCGGCCGCGACGAGCTCGAGCTTGGCAGCTACGACTCGGACTTCGCCCGGGCATGGCGCGACCTCCAGGGACGGCTGCAGGCCTGGCGCGAGACCAGCGGGTTTTGGGATCCCGGCGGCGGTACGCGCAAGATAGCGGCACGCGTGCTGGGCATCTTCGCCGTGCTGGTCGGAGCCCTGTGTGCGTTCGGCGGCGGCGCGCTGGCCAACGAGCAAGGGCCGGCGTGGCTGGTCCTGGCTGCGGCCGGCGGCGCCCTCGCCGGTGCCGGGCTGGCCGCGGCGCTGCGGGCCTGGGAGCTCCGGATCCGCACCCCGGCCGGGTCGGCGGCGTGGCTGCGGGTCGAGTCGTTCCGGCGGTTCCTGGCGGGGTCGGAGGCGTACCACGCTGAGGAGGCAGCCAAGCGGGGGGTGCTGCGGGAGTACACGGCGTGGGCGGTGGC
>JBKPAA010000118.1:0-8109 GCA_046726215.1 Actinomycetota bacterium
GGACCTCACCTACAGGCACAAGCCCTACCAGGGTCGCCGGCTCACACCCTCACACACCGCCTGTTCGGTTCGGCCATTCCCCGGGCCCACAACGACCCTACGACGACCGGCCGGTACGCGCCTTGTTCAACAGCGTCCTAGTGGTCCGCTAGCCCGGTGTGTGGGGCACACCGGCGTGCACCGTGAGGACGACGCGGTCGGACGACGGTTCCTCCAGGACGTGGGACAGCGACGCGTCGAGCAGGCACAGGTCGGCGGGCGTGCCGGGGCGGACCCGCCTCACCTCGCCACCGGGGTCGTCGGGTGGTGTGAGGAACAGGGCCAGCGCCCGCTCCGGGGACACGGCCTCGCGCAGGCCCAGTGGCGCACCCCCGGCGGTGCGGCGTTCGACCGCCGCTCGGATGGCAAGCCAGGGGTCGGGATCGCCGAACGGGGCATCGGTCCCCCCACCCACCCCGATTCCGGCGTCGAGCAGGCTGCGGCAGGGGTACAGGTGCGGTTGGTCGTCGGTGTCGACCTCAGCCAGGTAGCGATCGCCCCGCTCGGCCACGAAGTTCGGCTGCGTCACGACCACCAGCCCCAGCGAGGCCACCAGCCGGCGCAGCCCGGGCGGCACCACCGAACCATGCTCGATCCGGTCGCCGACGAACGCCCCGGCGGCGTCGAGGGCGGCCACCGTCAGCGCCAGCGCCGTGCGGGTCACGCAGTGCACTGCGACGGGACGGTCGTGCTCGTGAGCGGTCCGCACCCAGCCCACCAGGTCCTCGAGGCTGGGCAGGGCGTGGTCGGCGATCACCAGCTTCACGGGCCCCCGCGCCAGCGGTGACGGCATCTCGGCCGCGGCCAGGCTCGGCCCCCCCATCACGACCGTCCGCTGGGGCAGGAGCCCGGCGGCCGCCGCCTCGGCCAGCGGCGCCAGGTCCTCGAGGCGGTCGATCGGGGTGGCGTCGGTCACGCCGGTCACGCCGAGGCGCGACAGCCGCTTGCCCACCGCCGCCAGGTCGGGGGGGCGCTCGCGGGGCAGGCGGTCCCTCAACCAGCGATCGAGGCCCCGCAGGCGGCCGGTGGGCCGGCCCCGGGCGTCCCGCTCGACGCCCACGACCGGATCGGTGACCGCCGGTATGTCGCCGGTCCAGTCGGCGGCGCCGCTCGGCCCGGGAGCCTCCACGTCGAGCCCGGTCAGCTCCACCCCTCGGGAGTTGAGCACCCACTCGATGCCGGTGCGGTGCTGCACCCGCACCGGCCGGTCCGGCACGATGACGTCGAGCCGCCAGCGGTCGAGCGGTCCGGCGATCGACTCGTGGTAGCCCACGGCGCGCAGCCACGCCCCCTGCTCCAGCGTGCGGTCGGCGGCCGCCAACGCGCCGGCCAACGCGGTGGCATCGGGCGTGACCGCCGGGCCCACCCGAACCGAGCGCTCGGCGGCCGCCAGCGCCAGCAGGTGGATGTGATGATCATGCAACCCCGGCACGAGCGCACCCCGGCGACCTTCGATGATCGTCTCGCCGCGGCGCGCCTTCAGGCGCGGACCGACGGTCGTGACGGTCCCGCCGCTGGCGCGGACGTCGACCAGGCGCCCTTCGACGATGACCTCGCGCAACAAGAGCTCGGTCATGAGCGGGAAAGCCTACGGCGCCTCAAGTGGGGACGCCGAGGCCGTTCAGCACCTCGACGGTGTGCTCGCCCAGCAGCGGTCCCGGTGACCTGACGTGACGCGCTCGGGGTGGGGCGACATCCAGGCCGTTGCCTGGGCCGGAGCCCTCGGGGACGAGCGTCGGCCCCGCCAGGGACGCCGCCACGCCCGACATGGGCACATCGAACAGCCACCGGCCACCGACCGCCAACGCATCGAGGCAGGCGGCCGCGGCCGCCAGTCCGGCGACGGGATCGGCGATGGCGTCGGCGCAGAAGCATGGTCCCGCCTCGTCGGCGACCACCAGGCCGCCGCCCACGGCGGCGTCGTCGCCAAACGCCACCCGGTCGCGCCCGGCCCCGGTCCGTCCGTGCCCGGTGATCGACACCCACACGCACGGCCCGCCGGCGGCGACGAGATCGCTGGCGCCGATCCCATGCTGCTCGAGCACCCGGGGCCGCGAACCCTCGATCACCACGTCGGCCCGGGCGAGGAGCCGCCGCAGCACGTCCCACCCGTGCCCCTCGGCGAGATCCAGGGCCACCGCCTGCTTGCCGCCGTTCACCAGGTCGAAGAAGTCGGCGGGACCGCGCCGGCTGCCGTCCGGTCGTGCGGTCGACTCGAGCTTCACGACCCGGGCGCCGGCGAGGGTCAGGAGGTGGCCGCACAGCGGGCCGGCCCACAGCGACGTCAGGTCGACGACGGTCACGTCCGCCAGCGGCCGCGGGTCCGGGACGGGGCCCGGGATCGGCGTCGCAGTCACCGGCAGCGCCACCAGTGGTGGCCCCGCCCGGGGCGGCGCCATGGGGTGGTCCGCCAGCGCGGCCACGGGCAGGCCCAGCAGCCAGGCGCGTTCGGCGACCTCACGGGACGCCCGCCGGGCGATCTCGGCCGCCACGGTCGACCACGGGTCGTCGCTCGTGCCGACGCCCAGCCAGGCCGGGAGGAGCTCGCGGTCCTCGGGACGAGGCAGCGCAACCGCCATCCAGCCGTCGGCGGACCGGACGAGCCGGGTGGCCCCCCCGCAGCTCGTCGTACCCCGCCGCCGCAGACCCCCGATGGCGGCGCGCTCTCCCAGCACGGCCAACGGGTCGAGCCGCACCTCGCGGCCGAGCCCCGCCGATCGATCGGCGATGATGTCCGCCAGGTGCCGCAGTCCGGACACGAGCCGGTCGGGCGGCCCCAGCGGCGGTCCGTCCGCTCGCCCGGTGATCGCCATAGCCCCGCTCGCGGCCCACTCGGCCAGCTCCCGGCGGTCGTCATCCGTTGCCACCGGCCGACGAGTCGGTGAGGACATGCGCGAGCATGATGGCCCGTCCGATGCGCATCCACCGATTCACCGCGACCGAGTTCGCTACCGCCCTGGCCGGTCCCGAGCCGGCGGACGCACTCGGCGACCCCAAGGGATCGGCGGTCGTTGTCGCACTCGATGACCAGGTGGCGCCGACCGTCCGATGGCCGCCGTCAACCCTCGCGACGCTGCCCGCAGTGGTGATCGGCACGTCGGCCTCGATGGTCCCGGCCGCACCAGACCTCGTGGACGTCGTGGTGCCACGGGACGGCGACGAGCTCGAAGCCACGATCGATGCCGTCGCCGCCAACCCCCAGGCGGCCACGGCGCTGGCCCTCGTGCTGCGCGGCAGCGAGGCCCGTCCGGTCGCCGAGGGCCTCCAGCTCGAGTCCGCCGTTTACGGTACCCTCCAGGCGGGACCGGAGTTCGCCGCCTGGCGCGCCACCCACCCCGTTCGCCCGCCCCGACCCGAGATCGGCCCGGCGGTGGCCGTGCATCGGGACGGCGATCGCCTCGAGCTGGTGCTCAACCGCCCCTCGGCCCGCAACGCCCTCGACGCGCGGATGCGCGACGAGCTGGTGGCCGGGCTCGCCATCGCCGCCGGCGACCCGACCGTCGCCGAGGTGCACCTGCGGGGGGAGGGCCCGGCCTTCTGTGCCGGTGGGGACCTCGACGAGTTCGGGTCCCGTCCCGACGTCGCCACGGCCCACCTGGTGCGCATGACGCGCAGCCCCGCCCGCGCCATGGCGGCCGTGGCGGACAGGGTGGTGGCCCGGCTGCACGGGGCGTGCTTCGGTTCCGGCATCGAGTTGCCGGCGTTCGCGGGGCGGGTCGTGGCCCGGCCCGACACGGTGATCGGACTTCCCGAGCTGTCGCTGGGACTCATCCCGGGCGCCGGCGGGACGGTCAGCCTGCCCCGCCGCATCGGGCGCCACCACACGGCCTGGCTGGCGCTGACCGGCCGCACGATCGACGCTCCCACGGCCCACACATGGGGGTTGGTCGACGAGATCGTGTAAGCGACGGGCGGGGGGTTCCGGGCGGCGAAAATCCGTTCCGGCGCTGTTTTTTCGCGAGGACCGCAAGGAATCGGCGCCGGAACGTATGTCGGGTCGAGTGACCGGGTCGGTGGGTCGGCTACGCGGCCAGCGCCTCCCGGACCTCTTCGACGACTTCCGCCGGCTCCTCGGTGAACCGGCGCCACGTGTAGTGGAGCATCCGCCACCCCGCCAGCACGAGCTGGTAGTCACGCACGGGGTCGACCTCGAACGCGACCTCGGTGAGGTGGCCTTCTTGCGGTCCAGCTCGATGCCGATCAGCCGCTCCGGGTAGGCCAGGTCGATCCGATGTCGCCAGCCCTCGCCGCGCACCCAGTGCTCCGCGACGGGCTCGGGCAGCCCGGCGTCGTCGAGCAACACCATGAACAAGCGGGCGAAATCGGTGTCAGGTACCCGCTGGCCATAACGGCGGTCGAGGAGCTCGCGGGCGCGTACGATCCCGGGCCGGCCCCGGCGGGCGTGCAGCAACAACGCTCGCCACAGGTCGATCCAACGCGCAAGGCGCAAGCGACGGATCTCGTCGAGCGCTCGCAGCAACTCGAGCTCGTCGCGGACCACGGCCGCAAGGTCGATGAACGTGCGCGATGGTCCGGTGACAGATATGCCGCGGCGTCTGGTCGCCTCGACGAGGTTGTACGCGAGCGACTCGTGGACGGTGGTTCCGGCGCGCTCGTGCGTGCGCCGGTGGCGGGGCACCGTGATCTCGATCCGGCCCGGGGGTGGGAAGCCGCGCAGCCCCACAGGTGCGCGGCGGTGCGATGTGATGCCACCGCCCCGGGACCGGCGGCCAATACGGCGCTGAACGCTCGCGCCTCCCAGGCCCGTGGTGCGCCGGCCATCCGGTAGACGCCGGGCTCCACATGGGTCCAGGCGCCGGCGGCGACGCGCCGGTGGATCGTGCTGTAGCTGACGCCGAGGTCCCGGTACTGCTCGGCGCTGATGAGGCCGTGCTGCGTCGCAGCGAGGTGTGCGGCGCGCTCGGCCGGACGGATCGAGGACATGGGCTTCCCCCAAGCGGCAGGACGACTCGTGGGGAAAGCGCCCGCAGGCTAGCCGGCCGCACACCGGGCACCGCGCCCACCGGCAGCCCCGTTCCGGCGCCGTCTTCTCGCGAGTACCGCAAGGAATCAGCGCCGGAACGCCCCACACATGTGCCGGCACCCCGCCCACAAGCCCGCCAGCCCCGCACGCCGCAACCATCCCCGACTCGCACCCCGCCGCCCGCAGGCCGCGGCCTAGGGTTGGCGTCGATGACTCGCTACATCGCCTTCCTGCGGGGGATCAACGTGGGCGGTCACCAGGTAAAGATGGACGAACTGCGGCGCTGGTTCGAGGCGCTCGACTTCGACAACGTCGCCACGTTCATCGCCAGCGGGAACGTCATCTTCGAGGCCGGGAACACCAAGGCCGTCACCCTGACCGGGCGCATCGAGCGACAACTCCGCGACGGCCTCGGCTACGAGGTACCGACGTTCCTGCGTACCGACGCCGAGCTGGCTCGCATCGCAGAGCACGAGCCGTTTCCCGATCTCGAGACGGCGGACGGTGAGTCGTCGTACGTCGCCTTTCTCTACAAGCGCCCGAGCGCGGCGGCGGTGAAGAAGGTCGTGGCGCTGTCCAACGCAACCGACCAGGTCGCGATCCACGACCGCGAGCTCTACTGGCACGTCCGGGGTCGTATGGCCGACTCGACGCTCGGCCCCCCGGTCTTCGAGCAGGCGCTGGGCGGCGTGCCGGCCACCGTCCGCAACCTCAACACGGTCCGCCGCCTGGCGGCGAAGTACCCGCCTGCTCGCGCAGGACGTACTTGAGGACCTTGCCGCTGGCGTTCAGCGGCAGGGCGTCGACCACCCGGACCGAGCGCGGCACCTTGTAGTTGGCCATCCGGTCGCGGCACCAGGCGATCAGTCCGGCCTCGTCGATCGTGACACCCGTGCGGGGCACCACGAACGCCGTGGCCACCTCGCCCAGCCGCCGGTCGGGCACGCCGACCACCGCCACCTGGCCGACGGCGGGATGCTCGATGATCATCTGCTCGATCTCGGCCGGGTAGGCGTTGAACCCCCCGACGATGAACATGTCCTTCACCCGGTCGGTGATCTTGAGGTTACCGTCACCGTCGAAGACGCCGATGTCGCCCGTGTGCAGCCAGCCGTCGGCGTCGATGGCGGCCGCGGTCGCTTCCGGATCGCCGATGTACCCCGCCATCACGTTGTAGCCCCGCACGACGACTTCGCCGGGCTGGCCCGCCGCCACGTCGATCCCGACGTCGTCGACGGTCCGGACCTCGACGCCGGGTATGGGGCGGCCGGCCGTGTTGGCGATCGTCTCCGGGTCGTCGGTGTGCCGGCACATGGTCACGATGCCGGTGGACTCGGTCAGGCCGTAGCCGGTGACGACCGTGGTGAACGTCAGCTCCGAGGACATGCGCCGGATCATCTCGACCGGCACCGTGGCCGCCCCGGTCACCGCCAGCCGCAGTGACGAGAGGTCGAACCGATCGAGGTCGGGGTGGTCGAGGATCGTCTGGTAGATCGCCGGCGCGCCCGGCAGCATCGTGATCCTCTCCTCTTCGACCCGCCGCATGACGCTGGGCACGTCGAACGTGGGATGGGGCACGATCGTCGCCCCCTTCACGAGGCAGGCGAGGATGCCGGCCTTGAGGCCGAACGTGTGGAAGAAGGGGTTGATCACGAGGTAGCGGTCGCCCTCCTCCAGACCGACTACGTCCGACCAGGCGGTGAAGGCGCGCACCGAGGCCCCGTGGCGCAGCATCGCGCCCTTCGGGGCGCCGGTGGTGCCGGAGGTGAAGATCACGGTACTGACGTCGTCCGACGCGATCGCGCGGGCGCGTGCGGCCACGGCCGCGGGCGGCACCTCGCTGGCGCAGGACAGGAAATCGGCCCACCCCAGGAATCCCTCGGGGACACGGCCGCGGAGCACGAGGGTGCGGGCGAGGCAGTCCGGGGGCCCGGTGCGGGCCAGGAGGGCGACGTAGTCGGTGTCGAGGAAGTCGGTGACGGTGACCAGCAGGCGGGCGCCGGCCGTGCGGATGACGTGCGCGGCCTCGGGACCCTTGAAGCGGGTGTTGACCGTCGTGACCACGCCGCCGGCCCGGTACGCGCCCAGCGCGGCGACGGCCCAGCCGGCGCTGTTCGGCGCCCAGATCGCCACCCTGTCGCCGGGCTCCAGCCCATGGGCCACGTAGGCGCGGGCGGCCTCGTCGGTGGCGGCGGCCAACTCGGCGAAGTTCAGCCGCCGTTCGCGAACGTGGTCGGCATCAGGGTCATCCGTGTCGACCAGGGCCTCCCGCGGGCCGAAGCGCTCCGCCGCCCGCTCCACCAGGGCGGGGATGGTGAGGGCGTCGACGTCAACCATGGTCGCCATCCTGACAAATCGGGACCGCTGGGCAAGGATCGTCCCGTGGCCACCAGCGACGGCGCCGACACCCAGCCCCCCGACGATCTCGATGCCGCCGTCGGTGCCGTCTATGGCGGGCCACTCGATGGGTTCGTGGCGGCGCGTGACCGCCTGGCCCGTGAGCTGCGGGCGGCGGGGCGCCGCGACGAGGCGGCCACGGTTCGCAAGCTGTCGAAGCCCAAGCGCCTCGCCTGGGCGCTCGACGCCGCCGTGCTCGCGGGGCGGACGGAGTTCGATCGGGTCGACGCCGCGGCGCAGGCGTTGGCCGACGCGCGTTCCGGCGCCGACGTGCGGGAGGCCACCAACGAGCTCCGGGGCGCGGCGCGGTCGCTGGCGGACGCCGCCTCGGCTCGCGCCGCGGCGTCGGGGGGCGCGGCGATGGACCAGTCCGAGCTCGTCCCCGCCGTGCTCGCGGTCGCCGCGGATCCCGAGGCCCTGGCGGCCTTGCGGGCCGGAAGGCTGGTCGACGTGCCGTCCGCCGGTGCGTTCGGTGTGTTCGCCTCGGAGCCGGTGGGCCCGCGGTCCTCGCCGGCGAAGCGGCTGGTCGACGTCGAGCCCGACGCACCCGCCCCGCCGGGACCGCCGTCCGCTGAGCGGGTCGGGCCCTCGGCTGCGGGTGCCAAGCGGCCGAGCGCCCGAGAGGTCAAGGCCGCGGCGCGAGCGGCGGCCGGCGCGGAATCCCGGCATGAGGCTGCGCGCCACCGTGC
>JBKPAA010000119.1:0-29170 GCA_046726215.1 Actinomycetota bacterium
CGTGGGCTCGGGTGGACCCGCCACCGCCGGCCCCTGGGCTCGCAGCGGTTCGGCGGCTTCGGACCGGGCAGGGCGTGCGGGGGCGACCGGCGCCGCTGTCGCCGCCGCCTGCGCGTGCGAATCGTCGGCACCGGGGGCCGCCTCGGGCCGCTCGTCGAGGGCCAGGGCCGTGGCGAGGGATCCATCGCCCCCCGATCCGGTCTCACCGTGGGTGGCAGCGACGGTCACACCGTTGTTCGCCGACCTCGTCGCACCCCGCGGTGTCACGGCGTCATCCAGCCGGTCCTTGATCACCCTGAGGGGTAGGTAGTGCTCCTTCTGCTGGCGCAGGATCCAGCGCAACCGGTCGATGTCGGCCTCGTAGAACTTGCGGTAGCCCGAGGGGGTGCGCTCCGGGTCGAGCAACCCCTGGCTCTCCAGGAACCGGATCTTCGAGATCGTGACGTCGGGAAACTCCTCCTGCAGCAACGAGAGAACCTCGCCGATGGACAGGTGGGAGCGGTCAGACGGAGCACGAGTCACGGTGCATCTCCCCTCCCGGTGAGGAACACGAGTTTGAACGTCCCGATCTGCAGCTCGTCGCCGTCGGCGAGTGGCGCCGACTCGACGCGTTCGCGGTTCAGGTAGGTGCCGTTGAGGGATCCGGCGTCCCGCACGACGTAGCGGCCGCCCTCCCGCACGATCTCGGCATGGCGTCGCGACACGGTGATGTCGTCGAGGAAGATGTCGCTCTCGGGGTGACGGCCGGCCCGCACGAGGTCGGAGTCGAGGGCGAAGCGTGACCCGACGTTGGGACCCCGCTTGACCACCAGGATGCCCACACCGGCCGGCAGCTCGCCGAACTCCACGGCCATCTCGTCGTAGCCCTCGGCCGTGTCGGGGACGAAGGTCACGGTCGTCGGGTCCTCGCGGAGGGTCGCGAGGGGTGCGCCGCACGAGGAGCAGAAGTTGGAGCCCGCCGGGTTGCGGTGGCCGCACTGGTTGCAGAAGACATCGTCGGCCACGCCCTCACCCCTCGATCAACTCGCGATAACCCTCGGCGTCGAGCAACTCGTCGAGCTGCGGGGGATCGGTGGGCTCGATGATGCAGATCCATCCCTCGCCGTACGGGTCGTCGTTGAGCCTCTCGGGGCTGTCGGCCAACTCGGCGTTGACCTCGGCGACGGTGCCGGAAACGGGGGCGTAGATCTCGGACACGGACTTGGTCGACTCCACCTCGCTGAAGCTGGCTCCCCGATCGACCTTGATGCCCACCTCCGGAAGCTCGACGAACACGACATCGCCGAGCGCATCCTGGGCGTAGTCGGTGATCCCGACGCGGACCCGCCCCTCCTCGACCCGGGCCCACTCGTGGTCCGTCGAGTAGCGGAGGTCGGAAGGAATGTCCATGGGCGCCCACGCTAGTCAACTGCGTCAACCCTCGACGGAGGGTTGAGACTTGTCGATTCCGGCCCTGGTCAGCGCAGGTGCCGCACGCGTTACCGGAGCAATTGGCGGATTCGGCGGGCGTACTCCTGGGCCAGGCGGCGGGCTGCGGCGTCGCTCTCCCCCTCGGCCCAGACGTGGGTGACCGGCTCCTCGGGATCGGGGAGCGCCAGCGCCCACGCGCCCTCGTGGTGGACCTTGACGCCGTCGACCAGGTCGACCTGCCGATCCTTGGACAGCTCGACCAGCGAGCGCATGACCGTCCCCTTCTGCTCCCACGGCGTCACCACCGTCTCGCGCACGATGTGCACCGCCGGCAGGCCGCTCACCACCTTCGACAGCGGGACGTCGTCGAGCGCCAGCAGCTCCAGCATCTTCACCATGGCGGCCGCACCGTCGAACGCGGGCAGGAAGTCGGGCAGGATGAAGCCGCCGTCGGTGCTGGCGGCGAAGCCCACGTCCGGGTGTGACGCCGCCTCCATGAGGGCGGGGTTGGACAGCTTGGTGCGCTGCACCTCGACGCCCCGATCGGCGGCCAGGTCGTCGGCATGGCTGGATGCGGAGAGGGGCAGCGCGATGCGACGGTCGCCCAGATGGCCGGCCACCAGGGTCACGTAGGCCAGCAGCGCCTCGTCGTCGGACAGCACGTGGCCGGTGTCGTCGACCAGGGACAGGTGCTCGCCGTCGGGGTCGAGCACGGCGCCCAGCGCCGCGCCCGACGCCCGCACCAGGCGGGCCACGCTGGCGGCGTGCTCGTGGCGGTCCCAGCCGATGATCCCGAGGGTCGAGGCGAACGGATTGACCGCCAGGACGTCGGCCTCGAGCTTCGACAGGATGTTGGGCATCACGAACGAGGTCGAGCCGTACGAGTAGTCGACCACCACCTTGAAGCCGGACCCGGCGATGCGCTCGATGTCGACCTCGGCTTCGAGCGCCGTGCTGTACTGCTCGAGGTGGCGGGGCGGGAACTCGATGTCGCCGATCTCGCCCGGGAACACCCGCCGAAAGTCCTCGCGTAGGAACAGGCGCTCGATCCGGCGCTGCGCCGTCTCGACGATGTCCGCGCCCTTCGTGTCGAAGAAGCGGATCACGACCGACTGGGGGTCGTCCTCGACCAGGCGGACCGTCACGCCGGCGTCGGACTCGGGTCGGGACACTGTGAACCGGGTCACCGGCACCGACGCCACCTCGAGGTCGCGCACGTTGCAACCGGCGGCGTTGATGCCGGCCATCATGGCCCGCTTGAGCATGCGCGCCGACCGGCTGGAGTCGCGGGAGGTGACGACGGTGGCGTCCTTCTTGAGCGAGGTGGCAAAGGCCATGGCGACGCGGGTGGCCAGCTCGGGCGTGATGTCGACGTTGGACAGCCCGGCGACGCCCAGACTCCCGAACAGGCTGCGGGACCCGCGCGACTCCCACACGATCGACGAGTTGATGACGGCACCGCCCTCGACCGTCTTGAACGGGTACACCTTGACCCCGGCGCCCAGGACGGCGCGCTCGCCGATGAAGCACTCGTCGCCGAGCACCACCCCCTCCTCCGCCCGCACGCCGTTGCGCAGGTCGCACGCCCTGCCCACCGTCGTGCCCCGCAGGCGGACAGCCTCGCCGATGTAGGTGTTGTCGTGGATGACCGCCCGCTGGAGGTCGGCGCCGGCCCTGACCCGCACGTTGATGCCGAGCACGGTGTACTCGCCCAGGCGGGCATTGCCCTCGACCCGGCAGTAGTCGCCGACGATGGCGGGGCCCTCGATGGTGGCGTCCGGGTGGATGTCGGCACCCTCGCCCACGTACACCCCGTCGGAGATCTCGAAGCCGGGGATCTCGAGGTCGACCTTGCCGTCCAGTACGTCCTTGTGGGCACGGACGTACGCGTCGGGTGTGCCCACGTCCTCCCAGTAGCCCTCGAGCACGGCGCCGTAGAGCGGCCTTCCGGCGTCGAGCAGCGCCGGGAACACCTCGGACGAGAAGTCCACCTGGCGGCCGTCGGCGATCCAGTCGAAGATCTCGGGCTCCAGTACGAAGATGCCGGTGTTGATCGTGTCGCTGAACACCTGGCCCCAGGTGGGCTTCTCGAGGAAGCGCTCGACGGAGCCGTCGTCGTGGGTGATGACGATGCCGAACTCGAGGGGGTCGTCGACCGGGGTGAGGCCGATCGTGGCCACGGCGTTGCGCTCCTCGTGGAACCGCACGATGGCCCCGAGGTCGATGTCGGTGAGCACGTCGCCGGAGATCACGAGGAACCGGTCGTCGAGCTCGTCGCGGGCGTTGCGCACGGACCCTGCGGTGCCGAGGGGCGTCTCCTCGGTGGCGTAGACCATGCGCACGCCGAGCTCGGAGCCGTCGCCGAAGTGGTTGCGGATCTGGTTGCCCATGAACGCAACCGTCACGACGATCTCTTCGAAGCCGTGGCGGCGCAGCAGCCGCACGATGTGCTCCATCATCGGGGCATTGGCGATCGGCATCATCGGCTTGGGCGCGTTGGACGTGAGGGGACGGAGTCGGGTCCCCTCACCGCCGGCCATGATCACGGCCTTCATGTACTCGACGGTACCGCCCGACCCTCTCTGAGCGCCCGCCGGGCGATGGGCACGTAGAGCACGGCGGCGTAGAGGCTGAGTGCCAGGCCCGGGATGCCGGCCAGCCAGGCCAGCACGTCGGCGGTGTCGGCCCACGACAGGTCCGAGTTGCCGGCCAGGAACAGGGGGAAGGCGATCATCAGCCCAAAGGTTCCCGCCTTGCCGAACCAGGTCACGTCGATGCGCCGGGCGCCGAGCGCGGCGAGCACGAGGGTGGCGCCGGCCACCAGCGTCTCCCGCACCAGCACGACCACTGCGAACCAGGTGGGCACCGAGCCGTCGATCAGTATCCCGCCGGCGCCCACGATGAACAGCAGGCGGTCAGCCACGGGGTCGAGGATCTTGCCCAGCTCCGACACCTGGTCCAGGTGCCTGGCGAGGTAGCCGTCGACCCAGTCGGTGATCCCCAGGATCGCCAGGAGCGCGGCGGCGGCCGCGCGGTTCTCCTGGCCGAACAGGAGCCACAGGAACACCGGGAGGCAGGCCAGCCGGGCGAGGGTGATCAGGTTCGGCAGGGTGAGCACGTCGCGGGCCAGTCCGTGGGTCACCGCATCGTCGGTCGCGCCCTCCATGTGGCGGGAAAGCCTAGGTGGGCCCGCCGCGACCTACTCTGCCGGGCCATGGCGACCGTGTTCACCAAGATCATCGAGGGCGAGATCCCCGGCCGGTTCGTGTGGCGCGACGACCGTGCGGTCGTGTTCCTGACCATCGCCCCGATAACGCGCGGCCACGCGCTGGTCGTGCCCATCGAGGAGGTCGACCACTGGGTCGACCTCGACCCCGAGCTGGCGGCGCACCTGATGCGGGTGGCCAGGGAGGTGGGCCGAGCCCAGATGCAGGTCTTCCAACCCCGGCGGGTCGGCATGATCATCGCCGGGCTCGAGGTGCCGCACTGCCACCTGCACCTGGTGCCGATCAACGCCGAGGCGGAGCTGTCGTTCAGCCGCGCCGACCACGACCCGGATCCCGCCGCCCTGGACGACGCCGCCGACCGCCTGCGGGCCGCCCTGCGCGAACTGGGCCACGCCGAACGGGTGGACGCGGCCGTCGCCCCCACGCACTGACGCGCCGGCGCCGACCACCGGTCGGGCGCCGTCGCCGTCAGTTGAGCTTGGCGCGCATGGCGGTGGCGGCGATGCGATCGCGGACGCCGCCGATGCCCTCCTCGGCGATGGCCTCGAGCTCCTGGGCGGCGGAGTCGAACCGGCCGTTGGCCGCCAGCATGGCGGCGAGCTGGCGGCGGTCGGTCACCGTCGCACCGGGCACCAGCACGCGGAGGCACTGCGACCACAGCGCCCCGGCTCGATCGCCGCGACCGACGAACGATCGCTGGAGATTGGTGAGCATGCGAGCCATCACCGCCCGGGGCCCGACGGGTTCGAGGAACCGGGGTTCGAACCGTGCCTTGCTCCCGTGGAGCTTGCTGAACAGGGCCTCGCATCCTGCCCGGTCGAGCTGCGTCTGGTGGAACGGGTCCACGAACACGTCGTCGTCCTTGGCGTCGCGGACGAGGAAATGCCCGGGCATGCCCACCCCCTGGAGCGGGACGTCGAGCCGACGGCCCACCTCCAGCACCACGATCGCCAGCGAGATGGGGATGCCGAGGCGGCGATCCAGCACGACATCCAGCAGCGAGTTGCGTGGGTCGCTGTAGTCATCGGTGTCGCCCCGGAAGCCCAGCGTCCCGCACAGGTGCACGGTCAGCGCCTCCACATCGGACCCCGGACAGCCGTCCGCCAGCTCGTCCAGCCGCCCGAGCTGGGCATCGACGTCGAGGTCGCGGCGGGCATGAGCAGCGATCAGCAGCGCCCCCAGATCGAGCTGGCATCGCTCCTCCGGTCCGCGGACCAACTGGGCGAACCGGTCGGTGATGTCCACGTCCAATCACGCTACCGGCGCCGGTGCCGAGTCCCGCCCCCGAAGTGTGTCCGGGGTCACTCCCTGTCCGAGGTGCCCGCGGCCCGACCCCCACCCCCCAAATCCGTGGACGCTACCGTGCCGGGCCATGTACCCCGGCGCCTTTGCAGACACCACGCCCGACAAGCCCGCGACCGTCATGGCCGGCTCGGGTCGGGTCGTCACGTATCGCGAGCTCGACGCCGAGGCCAACCAGGTGTCGCAGCTGTTCCGCAGCCTGGGGCTGCGGCCGGGCGACCACGTGGCGTTCTGTCTCGAGAACCACCCGCGGTTCCACGCGCTGGCCTGGGGTGCCTACTACGCCGGCCTCTACTACACGGCGATGAGTTCACGGCTTACCACCGACGAGATGGCCTACATCGTGGATGACTGCGGGGCACGTGCGTTCGTCACCTCCGCCTACAAGGCCGACCAGGCCGCCGAGCTGGTGGGCGTCCTGCCCGAGGGCGTGAGGTCGTTCACGATGGATGGCACGGTCGACGGCTACGAGCCCTACGAGGAGGCCATTGCCGCGCAGCCGGCAACCCCGCTCCGCGAGGAGCGAACCGAGGGCCGGGACATGCTCTATTCCTCGGGCACGACCGGGCGTCCCAAGGGCATCGAGGTGCCCCTGTCGGGCGCCGCGGTGGGCAGCGCCGACGCCGTCCACCTGCTGCTGGCGGGCCTCTATGGCGCCACCGCCGACACCGTGTACCTCTCCCCCGCCCCGCTGTACCACTCGGCGCCGCTGCGGTTCACGATGGCGGTCCAACGCCTGGGCGGCACGGCGGTGGTGATGGAGCACTTCGACGCCGCCGAGGCCTTGGCGCTCATCGAGCGGTACCGCGTGACCCACAGCCAATGGGTGCCGACCATGTTCATCCGCATGCTCAAGCTGCCGGCCGAGGTGCGCCAGCGCCACGACCTGTCGTCGCTGCAGGCCGCCGTCCACGCCGCCGCCCCCTGTCCGATCGCCGTGAAGGAGCAGATGATCGAGTGGTGGGGGCCGATCCTGTACGAGTACTACGCCGGCACCGAGGGCAACGGCTTCGTCTGTTGCACCAGCGAGGAGTGGCTGGCCCATCGGGGCACTGTGGGTCGGTCGCTCGTCGGCGAGGTCCACATCCTCGACGACGCCGGCGACGAGGCGCCCGTGGGTGAGCCGGGCACCATCTACTTCGGTGGCGGCGCTGAGTTCACCTACCACAACGATCCCGACAAGACGGCGGCGGCCCACGATCCCGGGGGCCACGGCTGGACCACGCTGGGCGATGTCGGCTACCTGGACGACGACGGCTTCCTGTACCTGACTGACCGCAAGGCCTACATGATCATCACGGGAGGCGTGAACGTGTACCCGCAGGAGGCCGAGAACGTGCTGGCGCTGCACCCCAAGGTGGCGGACGTGGCCGTGTTCGGGATCCCGCACGACGAGTTCGGCGAGGAGGTCAAGGCGGTGGTGGAGCCGCTGTCGATGGACGATGCCGGCCCCGAGCTCGAGCGGGAGCTCGTCGCCTATTGCCGGGAGCACCTGGCGGACGTCAAGTGCCCCCGCACCGTGGACTTCCGGGCCGAGCTGCCCCGCCACCCGACGGGCAAGCTCTACAAGCGCCTGCTCAAGGACGAGTACTGGAAGGGACGCGAGTCCCGCATCATCTGAACACCACGCGTTTTGGCCGCGGGAATGGTCGCCGGGACGACCGTTGCCGCGTACAAAACGCGATCAGGTGGGCGGCTCATCCAGGCGGGTGCGGCCCGCAAAGCCGTCCTCGGGCCAGTGCCACCACTCGACGGCGTCCTCGCCGGCCAGCCAGCACAGCCAGTACCACCGGCCGCTCGGCGCCCGGGCGGGAAAGTCGATGAGGCCGCGCTCGATGTCGCGCAGGACGATCCCCGCCGTCGCCAGCTCGTCGATGCACGACTGGATCGGACTCGGATCGGCGGGCACCAGCCCGTGGCCGTTCCTGCGGGCCAGCCGGGCCTGGCGCACGGTGTTACGCCGGTAGTCGTCCCAGAGGCCCTGCGCACGCGCCACCACGTCGCTCACCCACCCCAGCGCGGCGTTGGCCTCCTCGACGGTCCACACCCGCCGGGGCTCGCCGGGCCCGCCGTCGCTCACGGCTGGATGACGACCAGCCGATGCTCGGTCATCTCCCGGACCGCGTAACGGGGTCCCTCGCGGGTGTTGCCGCTGTCGCGCACGCCGCCGTAGGGCTGCTGGTCGGCCCTCCAGGTCGGCACCTCGTTGATCATCACGCCACCGAAGTCGAGCCGCCGGGCGGCCGCCAGGGCGGCATCGATGCGCGCCGTGTATATGGCCGCCTGCAGCCCGTAGCGGGTGTCGTTGGCCAGGGTGAGCGCGTCGTCGAGGTCGTCGTACGCCGCCACCCCGACCACGGGGCCGAACACCTCGTTGGCGCACACCTTCATGTCGGGCGTAACCCCGGTGAGCACCGTCGGCCGCAACACGCCGTCGTCGCCCACGTCGCCGCCCACGGCTACCTTGGCGCCCGCGGCCACGGCGTCGTCGACCCAGCCCTTGACCCGCTCGGTGTCGCCCCGGGAGATCAACGCCGACACGTCGGTCGCGTCGTCGAGCGGCGGCCCGACCACGAGCGTGGCCACCTCGCCGGCCAGTGCGGCCACGAACTCGTCGTGGATCGAGCGGTGCACGTACAGGCGCTGGGCCGAGATGCACGACTGGCCGGCGTGGCTGAAGCCGGCGACCTTGAGCTTCGACGCCGCGCCTCGCCAGTCGCCGTCGGGCTCGATGATCACGGGGCTGTTGTTGCCCAGCTCGAGGTTGACCTTCTTCCTGGGGGCCCGCTCCCGAATGCCCCAGCCCACCTCCGGGGAGCCGGTGAAGGTGATCAGGGCCACGTCGTCGTGCGTGACGAGCGGGTCGCCCACCGCCCCGCCCGACCCGGTCACGACGTTGAGCCACCCCGGCGGGAGGCCACACTCGTCGAGCAGCAGGCCGGCCAGCGCCAGCGCCGACAGCGGCGTCTGGCTGGCGGGCTTGAGCACCACCGGGCACCCGGCGGCGATCGCGGGCGCCAGCTTGTGGCTCACCAGGTTGAGCGGGAAGTTGAACGGGCTGATGGCGCCCACCACACCCACCGGCACCCGCAGCGTGAAGGCCAGCTTCCCGGTTCCCGGGAGGCTGGCGTCGATCGGGACCATGTCCCCGATCAGGCTGCGGGCCTCGACCGCGCTGAAGCGAAACGTGTCGACCGCCCTCCCGGCCTCGATGCGGGCGGTGCGGATCGGCTTGGCCGCCTCGTCCGCGATCGTGCGGGCGAAGTCCTCCTGCCGCTCCGCGAGCAGGGTGGCGGCGCGGTCGAGGATCGCCGCCCGCTCGTGCGGCGGCATGGGCTCGGCCAGGCGCGCCTTGGCCGCCAGCACCGCTCGGTCGACCTGGGCGGCGCCGCACGACGGCACCCGCCCGATCTCGGCACCGTCGTAGGGCGAGGCCACCACGATCTCGTCGTCGGTGGTCACCCGTTCGCCTCCGATGGGCACCCCGATCAGCTCGCTCATGTTTTTGGACGCTACCGTGCCCGCCGTCTATGGCTCGCTTCCCGTTCCTCGAGTGGCCCGGCCCGCTCGCCTTCGCCCACCAGGGGGCCCACTTCGAAGGGGCCACCGGCGAGAACACTATGGAGTCGTTCGAGGCCGCGGTCGCGCTCGGCTACCGCTACCTGGAGACCGACACCCACGCCACCTCCGACGGCGTGCTCGTCGCGTTCCACGACGACCACCTCGACCGCCTGACCGACCGCGCCGGTGCCATAGCCGACCTGCCCTGGGACGAGGTCCGGACGGCGCGGGTCCGGGGTCGCCAGGGGATCCCGCTCCTGGAGGACGTCCTGACCGCCTGGCCCGACGTCTGCGTCAACATCGACCCCAAGCACGACGCGGCCGTCGGTCCGCTCATCGAGCTCATCCGCCGCACGGGGAGCGTCGACCGCGTCTGCGTGGGCGCGTTCTCCGACGCCCGCCTGTCCCGCGTCCGGGCGGCCCTGGGCGACCGGGTCTGTACCTCGATGGGCCCGCGTCAGGTCCGCCGGCTGCTGGCCGCGGCGCGGGGTGTGCCCGCCGGACGGTTCTCGGCGGCGTGCGTGCAGGTGCCGGTGAGATTTGGACCCGTGACGCTCGTGACCCGGCGGTTCGTGGCGGCCGCCCACCGCCGCGACCTCCAGGTGCACGTGTGGACGATCAACGACGCCGTCGAGATGCACCGGCTGTTCGACCTCGGGGTCGACGGCATCATGACCGACCGGCCCGAGATGCTGAAGGCGGTACTGGAGGCCCGGGGCAGTTGGGTCGGCCGATCGCCAGCGTGATCGGCCCGGCAAGGGTGCGACACTGGTTGCCGTGACGGAACTGGACGCGCCGACGGCGGCCCGTGCCCCCGGGCGCCCGAGCGACGAGGAGATGCGGGCGATGTACCGGGCGCTGCTGCTGCCCCGGGTCATCGAGGACAAGATGCTGGCCCTGCTCCGCCGCGGCCAGCTCAGCAAGTGGTTCTCGGGCGTCGGCCAGGAGGCCGTGTCGGTGGGCCTGGTGGCGGCGCTGCGCGATGACGACTGGATCCTTCCCGCCCACCGCAACCTCGGCGTCTTCACCGGCCGGGGCTTCGACCTCGACACGCTGTTCCGCCAGCTTCTCGGCCGTGATGGACCGCTGACCGGCGGCCACGATCGAACCTTTCACTTCGGCGACCTCGACCACCACGTCGTCGGGATGATCAGCCACCTCGGCGCCATGGTCCCGGTGGCCGCCGGGCTGGCCCTGGCCGCCCAGCTGCGGGGAGAGGACCGGGTGGCGGCGGTACTCATCGGCGACGGCGCCAGCAGCGAGGGCGACGTCCACGAGGCCATGAACCTCGCCGCGGTCTGGAAGCTGCCGGTGCTGTTCGTCATCGAGAACAACCAGTGGGGCCTGTCGACACCGGTCAGCGACCAGTACGCCTGTGTCGACCTGGTCGACCGCGCCGCCGGCTACGGCATGCCGGGGGAGCTGGTCGACGGCAACGACGTGCTCGCCGTGCGGGACGCGTGCGAGCGGGCCGCCGCCCGGGGCCGGGCCGGCAAGGGGCCGACGCTGCTCGAGTGCAAGACGTTCCGCATGCGGGGACACGAGGAGGCCTCCGGCAACGACTACGTGCCGGCGTCGCAGATCGCGGCGTGGGTGGCGCGCGATCCCATCGACCGCTTCGAGGCCCGGCTCGACAAGCGCGGCGTTCTCCCCGCGGCCGATCGCGCCGCGCTCCGCGAGCAGCTCCGCTTCGAGGTCGAGAACCTGGTGGCGGGGGCGCTGGTAGCGCCGATGCCTGCGACGACCGAGGGCGACGAGCTGGGACGGGTGTATGCGGCGCCGGCGCCGATCCGGCGCACCGGGGCTAAGCCCGCGGCCGAACCCTCGGATGCGGGCGGCGACACGGAGATGCGCTACGTCGACGCCATACGGGACGCCCTGCGCGTGGCGCTGGCGGACGACGACCGGGTCGTGCTGCTGGGGCAGGACATCGCCGGCTACGGAGGCGTGTTCAAGGCGACGGAGGGCCTGGTCGGCGAGTTCGGTGCCGAACGCGTGCGCAACACCCCGATCATCGAGGCGGGCGCCATCGGCGCCGCCCTCGGGCTGGCGCTAGCCGGCTTCCGGCCGGTGGTGGAGATGCAGTTCGGCGACTTCGTGACGTGCGGGTTCAATCAGCTCGTCAACAACGTCGCGACCACCCACTACCGCTGGGGCGCCGGGGTGCCCCTAGTCGTGCGCCTGCCGATCGGCGGAGGCCTGGGCGCCGGGCCCTTCCACTCCCAGAACGTCGAGGCGTGGTTCTGCCACGTCCCGGGCCTCAAGGTGGTGGCGCCCGCCAGCGCCGACGACGCCAAGGGCCTGTTGCTGGCGGCGCTCGACGACGGCAACCCCGTCCTCGTCCTGGAGCACAAGCGGCTGTACCGCAGCGTGCGCGGGCCGGTGCCGCCAGGCCATCACGTTGCGCCCATTGGCGAGGCCCGCATCGCCCGCCCGGGCGCGGATGCCACGTTGGTGACATACGGCGCCGGGGTCGGCTGGGGCGTGTCGGCGGCCGAGGCGTTGGCCGCCGAGGGGTCCGGCGAGGTCGAGGTGATCGACATGCGCTCACTGCGCCCCTGGGACCGCGGCGTGGTGCTCGACTCCGTGCGGCGAACGTCGCGGGCGCTGGTGTTGCACGAGGCCGGCCTGACCGGCGGGCTGGGGGCGGAGATCGCCGCCACGATCGCCGACGGGGCGTTCATGGATCTCGACGCGCCGGTCCGCCGGGTCGGCGGGCTCGACACCCCGATCCCCTTCGCACCGACGCTGGAGGCCGTCTGGTCGGCCGACCGGCGGTTGCTGCCCGCGTTGCGGGAGCTGCTGGCCTTCTGACCCCCCGGCCCCCCCAAACTTGCGGCGCGCGTCGAGGTCATGGCGCCGCTCAACGCCGCAAGTTCGCCTGGGGTGTGCGTCAACCGCCGGCCAGGATCGCCTCGCAGAGGACATCGAGTCCCTGCGCCAGCTCGCCCTCGCCGACGGTGAGCGGCGGGGCGAGGCGCAGGACGTTCTCGTCCGGGCCGCAGGCCAGCACGATCACGCCGGAAGCCAGGCAGCGCGCCGCTACCTGCTGGGCGACCGCCTTGTCGGCCAGCTCCACGCCGATCATGAGGCCGATGCCCCGGACGTCCCGCACGCTGGGGTGGGCACCGAGCTCACGCCGCAGCCGGTCCATGGCGCCGGCGCCGAGCTCGGCGGCCCGCCGGTAGCAGTCCTCGCCCTCGAGGACGTCCAGGGTGGCGATGGCGGCGGCGCAGGCCACCGGGTTGCCACCGAAGGTCGAGCCGTGGGTGCCCGTGGGCCAGCGCTCCATCAGGCGCCGGCCGGCGATGATGCCCCCCAACGGCAGCCCCGAGGCGATGCCCTTGGCGAACAGCAGCACGTCCGGCGCCACGCCGTAGGTCTCGGCGGCGAAGGGTCGGCCCGTGCGACCGACGCCGCATTGGACCTCGTCGAACACGAGCAGGATGCCGTGCCGGTCGCACCGATCCCGAAGCCCCTGGAGCCACTCCTGGGGCGGCGGCACGTAGCCGCCCTCGCCCAGCACCGGCTCCACGATCATCGCGCCGACGTTGGCGGGCGGCGCCTGGAGGGCGAGGAGGCGGTCGAGCTCGTCGAGCGCCGCCTCGACCGCCGCCTCCGCCCCGCCGTGCTCGTGCGGGATGCAGTAGGGCGCGTGGTAGACGCCAGGGACGAGGGGCTCGTAGCCCTCGCGGTAGCGGCCCTTGGCCGTGGTCAGCGTGGTCGCCGCCAGGGTGCGGCCATGGAACGCCCGCTGGAAGGCGATCACGCCTGGCCGGCCGGTGGTCTTCCGCGCCAGCTTCAGCGAGCCGTCAACCGCCTCCGCGCCGGAGTTGCAGAAGAACACCTGCGGCTCGTCCATGAACGGGCACAGGGCGGCCAGGCGCTCGGCCAGCTCGACATTGCGGCGGTGGTGCACCACGACCGACGTGTGCAGCAGCGACCGGGCCTGGTCGACGACGGCGTTCACCACGGTTGGGTGGCAGTGCCCGGTGGCGTTGACGGCGATGCCGGCGCCGAGGTCCAGGAACCGCCGGCCCTCGACGTCGACGATCCACGACCCCTCGCCCCGCTCGGCGACCAGGTCGTAGTAGCGGGACAGCACACCCGCCAGGGCATCGTGGTCGCGGGCCAGCCACTCGGCGGTGGCCGATCCGCCGGAGGCGGCGGGGGCCTGCGGCGCCGCGGTGTCGGTCGGCGTGCTCACGCCTTGTCCTCCAGCGGGTGGGTGTCGATCTGCGCCTTCTGGAGGCGCCCCGAGTAATCGACATACACGGTCTTGAGCTGGCTGAACTGCTCGATGCCCCGGGCGCCCGCCTCCCGGAAGCCGTTGCCGGTGTGCTTGGTGCCACCGAACGGCAGCGGGATTTCGGCGCCGATGGTGGGGGCATTGACGTAGACGATGCCGGTGTCGATCCGGTCGACCGCCCGCAGCGCGGCGTTGATGTCGCGGGTGTAGACGGCGGCCGACAGCCCGTACTCGACGGCGTTCACCACGCCGAGGGCTTCGTCGAGGTCGCCGACCTCGAGCACGGCGAGCACCGGCCCGAACACCTCCTGGCGGGCGATGTGGTGCTCGGGGCGAACGCCGGTCAGCACGGTGGGGGCGAAGAACGCGCCGCCACAGGCGGCGACATCCAGCGGCTCCCCACCGCACGCCACCGTGGCGCCCTCGTCGACCGCCGCCGCCACCACGCCGGCGATGCGCTCCGCCGAGGCAGCGGTGATCACGGGCCCCACGTCGACCGCAGGGTCCTGGGGATCGCCGAGCCGTAGCTCGCCGGACCGCTTGACGATGCGGTCGACCAGCTCGCCCGCCACGTCGGGATGCGTGATCAGCCGCGACGTCGACGTGCAGCGCTGTCCCGAGGTGCCGAACGCACCGAAGATGGCGCCGTCCACGGCCAGGTCGAGGTCGGCGTCGGGACGCACGACCATTGCGTTCTTGCCCCCGAGCTCGAGCGACACCAGCCGGGGGCCGGTCTCCATGGCCGCGGCCGCCACCTTGCGGCCGGTGGGCACCGACCCGGTGAAGCTGAGCGCCTGCACGCCCGGGTGCACCGCCAGGGCGGCCGCCGGTTCGGCGAAGCCGTGCACGACCTGCAGGAGGTCGGCGGGCAGACCGGCTTCGGTGCAGGCGGCGGCAAACGCCTCGCAGCACGCCGGGGCGTGCTCGGACGGCTTGATCACCACGCCGTTGCCGGCGAGCAGGGCCGGGAAGATCTTCCACGACGGGATCGCCACCGGGAAGTTCCACGGCGTGATCATCCCCACGACCCCGACCGGCTGGCGGGTGGTCCAGCACAGCTTGTCGCCCAGTTCGGAGGGCACGGTCTCACCCCAGGCCGAGCGGCCCTGCCCGGCCACGAAGTGGGCCATGTCGATGGCCTCCTGCACGTCGCCGCCCGCCTCGACGAGCACCTTGCCCGCCTCGCGGCTCACCAGGGTCGTCATGGCGTCCTTGTCCCGGGCGATCACGGCGGCGGCGCCGGCGACGATCTCGGCCCGCGCCGGGGCCGGGACCCGGGCCCAGTCGCGCTGGGCCGCGGCGGCCCGAGCCACCGCGGCGTCGACGTCGCTCGGCCCGTGGGTCGGGTACTCGCCGACCACGTCGTCGGGATGGGCGGGATTCACCGATCGGAACGTGTCCATGGTCCTCCTGGGGTCCCGGGACGGGCTGCGTCACATACGTTTCAGGATCGGCATCGACCGTATCAGCCGTGCCGAGAATCCAGCCGGTCAGCGGCGGCGCGCGATGGTGAGCCCGTCGAACGCCGGGAGGACTACCGCGTCGACGCGGTCGTCAGCAGCCACCCGGTCGTTGAACGCCCGGATGGCCTGGATGTCCTCGTCCGCGTCGTCCCCGACCACCCTGCCGGACCACAGCACGTTGTCGGCGAGCAGCACGCCACCGGGACGCACGCGGGGCACGAGTTCGTCCCAGTAATCGCTGTACCCGCCCTTGTCGGCGTCCACGAAGGCCAGGTCGATGGCCGGCTCGGCCGGCAGCGACCGCAGCGTCTCGATGGCCGGGGCGATCCGTAGCTCGATGCGGTCGGCGACCCCGGCGCGCTCCCACGCCTTGCGGGCCAGGGCCGTCCACTCCTCGCTCACGTCGCAGCAGAGCATGGTGCCGTCGGCGGTCAGGCCGCGGGCGATGCACAGGGACGAGTAGCCGGTGAAGGTGCCCACCTCGACGGCCCGGCCGGCGCCGACCAGCCGGGCGAATAGCGTGAGGAGCTGGCCCTGGTCGGGCCCGATCTGCATGGTCGCCACCGGTCCCAGGGCCCCGGTCTCGGCCCGCAGCTCGGAGAGCACCGGGTCGTCCGGCCACGAGCCGTGCGCCACCGCATAATCGACCAGCTCGCTGGTCACGGTCAGGGCCCGGACGTCACCCATGGTTCGCTCGCTGACGCTCACCCACTGGGGTGACGCTACGCCGTGGCAGAGTGTGACCGTGAACGAGCGCGTGACGGTGGAGATCGACCGGGGCGTGGCCGACGTGCGGCTGAACCGACCCGCCAAGCTCAATGCCCTCGACACCGACATGTTCGTGGCGCTCGTCGACGCCGGCGCCCGCCTCGCGGCCGACCCCTCGGTCCGGGCCGTCGTGCTGTCTGGCGAGGGCCGCTCGTTCTCGGCCGGGCTCGACTTCTCGGGCTTCAAGGCCATGGCCGACGGCGGCCGGGCCACCGGCGACCCTGGGGACGAGGGGGGTGACGGCGCCCGCCTCCGGGCCATCGGCGCCACCGACGGGCGCATCACCCACCTGGGCCAGCAGGCGGCGCACTGCTGGTCCGAGGTACCCGTGCCCGTGATCGCCGGCATCTGGGGACACTGCCTGGGTGGCGGCCTGCAGATCGCGTTGGGCGCCGACATCCGGATCGTCCATCCCGACGCCACGCTGGCGGTGCTGGAGATCCGCTGGGGGCTGTCGCCCGACATGACCGGCACCGCCACCCTGCCCCGGCTGGTCGGGCCGGACGTCGCCAAGGACCTGGCCTGGACCGGCCGCGCCGTCAGCGGCGAGGAGGCCGCCCGGCTCGGCCTCGCCACCCGCTCCAGCGACACGCCGCTGGATGACGCCCTGGCCCTCGCCCGCGAGATCGCCACCAAGAACCCGCACGCCATCCGCGGCATCAAGCGCCTCGTCGAGCAGTCCGGCCGGGTGCCCCTGGCCCAGCAGTACGCCGACGAGCGGGAGGTGATCGGGTCGCTCGTCAGCAGCGCCAACCAGGTCGAGGCGGTCACCGCCTACTTCGAGCAACGCGAGCCCAGCTTCGCCGACCCCGGGTGAGGCGACCCCGCGGGCGTCAGCCGGTGACGCCGTGGGCGTGGAGGATGGTGATCGCGCGCACCGTGGCGTAGCTGCGCCACTCGCGTTCCGCCCCGGGCGAAGCGGACGCGAAGTCGACGGTCCAGCCGCCGTCCGGCTGCTGCTCGGCGGCCAACTGCTCCAGATCGGCCGCCACCGCGTCCGCGGCGAAGCGGTCGCGTAGCGGCCGGTTGGGAACGGGGGTGAAGTCGAGGGGGCGCAGCTTCTCGTCGGCGGTCCCGCCCGGCACCCGCAGCGATCCCGAGGGCGGCACGGCGCCGGCCAACCGTGCCATGTGGCCGGCGGCCTCCGGGCGGTCGTCCACGATGGCGTCGAGGAACCACAGGGCGAACCGAAGCTCCAGCACGAACACGGTCTCGGGCCTGTCGATCGCCGCGATCGCGTCGAGGCAGTAGCGCGTTGCGTCCGCGAGCCACGGGTGCCCGGCGAGCGCCGGGTCGTGGCGGGCGACGCGATGGGCGAGGGCGGCGACGGCGCTGGTGATCTGCAGGGACGAGCTCGACGTGTCGGCCTCGGTCCACACCGCCGAGGAGCCGGTGGGGTCGTCGATCGGCAGCACGAACGGCAGCCCACCGTCGGGTCGCGCCACCGTCGCCAGCCAGTCGCACAACTCGGCGGCGCGGCGCGTGGTCGCAGGCGCGACCTCCGCTAGCACCTCGAAGGCGTGGAGCGCCCCGGCGGGCTGGCTGCCGGGCGCCCGCAGGTCGGGCTCCAGGGACCAGCCGTAGCCGCCGTCGGGGTTCCGGTACGCGTCCAGCGCCCGTAGCACCGGGTCGGGATCGCGTTCACCCATCGCCAGGTCGGATCGGTAGCGGTCGAGCAGGCGGCCCTGGGTCACCAGGAAGGCCCTCGCGGCATCCATGTCTGCGCTCATGAGGTCATCGTGACGCCGGGCGCGGCGGGTGTATTGAACGTTTCGGACGTCGGCGCCGTGGCTGATGACCGGCGGTGGCTCAGTAACCGATGGCGGCGCCGTCGAGGGCGCGGGGGTCGGCCACGCCCCACAGCCCCTCAGGGTCGACCGGCTCGATCACCTGGGCGTGTCCGAAGCCGTGGTCGACGGGGTCGGGGCTGCGCCGGACCTCGTGGCCTCGGTCCGCCAACCCCCGGTCCCAGGCTTCCTGGGCATGGGCCTCGATGGCGAGGTACCCGGGCCCGCCGCCGTCCCAGGTTCGGAAGCTACCGGCGCCGCCCAACACCCAGCGGGGAGCGGCCACCGCGCGCCCCGGCGGTTCACCGTGGCGCAACAGGCGGGCCAGCAGCTGGAGCAGGATCTGCGGCTGGCTGTCGCCGCCCATGGTGCCCAGCACCGCGCGCAGCGACCCGTCGGACCGCGTCACCAGCGCCGGCGCCAGGGTGTGCGGCGGGCGTCGCCCCGGTGCCAGTTCTGCGGGGTGTCCGGGCTCGAGCGAGAACCCGATGCCGCGATCGTGCAGGAACACTCGGGTCGCGGGCTCGACGATGTGAGCACCCCACGCCGAGGCGTTCGACTGGATCAGCGTCACGCCCATGCGCTCGCCGTCGACGACGCAGCAGGCTGTGGTGTCCCCGGCCGAGACCACCGGCGCCACGCCACCGCGTCGGCCAATGTCGATCGCGGCGCGGCGCGGCGCCAGCCGCTCGGGCGACAGCAGGGCCTCGCCGTCGGCCCCATCGAACAGCACGGCACCTCGGTCGACACCGGCAACGCGGGCGGCTTCGGCCAAGAGGTGGGGCCAGGCGGCGTCGCCGGGATCGTCGGGCAGCGGCAGGCCCTCGGCGATCCACGCGCCGGCCAGCGTGAGGTAGCCCTGGGAGGGCGGTGGCGAGGTCCACACGTCGTGTCCCCAGGCGGTGACCCGCAGGGCCGTGACCCACTCGGCCTGCCCACGCGCCAAGTCGGCGCGCGTGAACAGGCCGGCTCCGAGCCGCACCAGCCCGTCGCCGAACGGCCCGAGGTAGAACGCGTCCCGCCCGCCGGACACGATCGCCTCGAGTGCCGCGGCCACCCGGGGCCGGCGGACCATCGCCCCCGCCCGCAGTCGCGAGCCGTCGACCGTGGCCGCAGCGCGGTAGTCGTCCGCTCCCTCCAGGTGCAGGATGTCCGGGGCTGTGTACGCCAGCAGCCGCGACGCGGGGAAGCCTCTTTCCGCATAAGCGATCGCCGGCTCCAGGATCCGCGCTAGCGGCAGGCGGCCGAAGCGGTCGTGGAGCGCGATCCAGCCGTCGACGCAGCCCGGCACCGTCACCGCACGGACATCGCCGCGGAAGGGAAGACGCTCGAGACCCTCGTGGCGCGGCCCCCCGGCGTCGGCGCCCGAGCCGGCGCGGCCGGCGGCGCACAGCCCGGCCACCGCTTGGCCCGGCTGGTGGATCAGGGCGAACAGGTCGCCCCCCAGGCCGCACTGGTGCTGGCTCGTCGCCGCGAGGATCGCACCCGCCGCGACGGCGGCGTCGACGGCGTTACCGCCGGCGCGCAGGGTCGCGACGCCCCCCGACGACGCCAGGTTGTCGGCCGCCGCCACCATCCCGACCGGCGCCCTTGTGGTGGTTCCGACGGCGACGCTGGCCAGGTTGGGTCTGATGGGCATGGGCCCGGTTCTAGCCAACCAATTGTGGCCGTGCGGCATCCGATCGCACGGCCCCACCCGGTCTCACGGTTCGACGAGGGCGCCCGCCGCCCTCCACGCGGCCTCGACGGCGTCGAGGCGTCGGGTGGCGCTCTGGCGGAGGCGCGCCGCGACCCCGGTGACGAGCGCGTTGGCCAACGCCAGGGTGCCGACGTGGCTGTCGAAGGGACCGGCACCCTCGGCCGCCACCGCGAAGCTCACGGACGCGAGGTCCGCCAGCGGGGACAGCGGGCTGTCGGTCACCGCCACCACGGTGGCGCCTTCGGCGACGGCCCGGCTGACATGCTCGACGACCCAACGCTCGTAGCGTCGCAGGTCGATGGCGACGACCACGGTCCGGGACCCGGTCCCCGCCAGCTGGCGGGCGACGGCCACGTCGGAGCCGCCGACCTGCGCCACATCACCACGCAACAGGACCAGCCCGGCGGTGAGCATGGCCCCCACGCCGGCGGCGGCGTCACCGGCCACGACACGGACCGGGCGCCGGCGATCGGCCAGCACCGCGATCGCCCGATCGAAGGCGTTGGGATCGACGGCCGAGAGCGTGCGATCGATGTTGTCCAGCTCCGCCCGCAAGGTGCCGGCCACGACGTCGCCCGGGCGCCCGCCGCGGGACACGCCGTCCTCCCCCCCGGCCGCTCGGGACATGCCTCCCGGCATGTCGCGGATCCGCTCCACCGCCGGCCGCAGCTGCTGGCCGATCGACCGCTGCACGGCCGCCTGCAGCCCCGAGTAGCCCGAATAGCCCAGCCTGTTCGCCAGCCGTACGACCGAGGCACCGGAGGTACGCGCCCGCTCGGCGACCCGGGCGACCGTCCCGAAGGCCACGCATTCGGGGTCGCGCAGCACGACCTCGGCCACCCGACGCTCGGCGGGCGAGAGGTGCGCTCGGTGCTGCTCGATGATGCCGGCCACGTCCGAGCCCACGTCGCTCTCGCCTCCGTCGGTCCTCCCCGGAAAAACCGGCGGATTGGCAACCTCCAGATCCCGCCAGCGCTGCGGTTCCGGCAGCTCCACGTCGCCGTAGGCGTTGGAGCGGGCCTCGGACACGCTCAGCTCGAACAGCACGTAGCGGTCGGCCGGCTGGTAGCTGGCGGCGCGGGCGGCGACCGACCGAAGGCCCGCATCGTCCACCGGCACGGCCAGGCCACGGACGAAGAATTCGCCACCGGTGCCCTCGCTGTCGGGCACGCCGTTGTGCAGGGCGAACACCTGCCGTTCGCGCAGGTCACGGCCCTTGGGCGAGGTCGGCTCCATGAACAGGAACAGCCGGCCGTCGCCGATGATGGGCGTGACCGGATGGGACCGCGGCAGCCCGTCGCCCGCCACCGTGGCCAGGTACGAAACGCGGGGCGGGCGCTCCAGACAGGACTGACCGAAGGAGGCCAAGGCGGGTGCGGCCTCGGCGAAGGTCTGCCACTGCGCCATGGTTCCAGTCTCGCTCAGCCGAGCGCGGTCTCAGGGTCAGATCCCGAGGGGGGCGCTCTCGACGACGGCCCTGGCCTCGTCGGGGCCGGTGACGTCGACCAGGGCCGCGCTGCGGCGCCCGCTCAGGTAGAGCATCAGCTCCTGGGGTCCGCCGGTGAGCCGCACGCTCGGGCCCGGCCCCCGGGCCGGCACCTCGCCGAAGCCCGGCGCCGCCAGCGCCACGCCCACGCGCCGGACCTTGCGCAGCAGCAGGCGCGACGTCCGCCGGAGCATCGTCCAGAGGGTGGCGTCGAGGTCGGGACGGTCGCCGCGGGGCGCGTGGCCGGCGGGTCGCCGGACGTCCTCGTGGTGGACGAACCACTCGGTCAGGTTGAAGGCCTGCCGCAGCAAGGGCAGCCGCCATGGCACCAGTGGCGGGCCCGCCCGCAGCCGGTCCACCAGGCGCTGGTAGCCCTCGGATCGGGCGTTGTCCATCAACGAGTGCTCGAGCTTGGCGAAGCGGTCGCCGCCCATGATGACGAACCCCGACCGCGGGTCGTTTTCCCGAATGACCAGGTGGGCGGCCAGATCCAGCGTGGACCATCCCTCGCACAGGGTGGGGGCTTCGGGACCGAGGGCCAGGAACAGGTCGCACAGCTCTGACCGCTCGCGGGCGTCGAGGGGACCGGCTCCCGGTGTTGCGGAGGAGCCGCCCGGAGCACCCTCGCGTGGAGCGCCAGCCATCGCCGTTAGGGTACGCGTCCATGGCCGCACCCCCCGCGATCGAGATCGACGAAACCGCCACCTACGAGGTAACGATCGCCACCGACAAGGGCGACATCGTGATGGACCTCGATCCCCGGCTGGCGCCCACCACCGTCAACAACTTCGTGGCGCTCGCCCGGCAGGGTTTCTACGACAACCTGACGTTCCATCGCGTGGTGCCCGAGTTCGTGATCCAGGGCGGTGATCCCGAGGGCTCGGGCCGCGGCGGCCCCGGCTACCGCTTCGCCGACGAGCCCGTCAGGGGCGAGTACACCCTCGGCGCCGTGGCCATGGCCAACGCGGGGCCCGACACCAACGGCTCGCAGTTCTTCATCTGCATCGACGACTGCCGCCGCAAGTTGGCCAAGTCGTACAACCTGTTCGGCTACGTCACGTCGGGCGTCGACGTCGCCCAGCGGATCAGCCAGGGTGACGTCATGCGCTCGGTCAGCATCGTCGAGCTGCCGGCCGCGTGACCCTCCGGGGCTAGTGGGCCGCGCCTACCGCGGCACCAGTAGGCGCTCGCGGAAGTTCCGTGGATGTATCGCCGAGGCAGATTCGTCGCTGGCAAGGACGCAGGAGGAAGGCGCAGCCATAGCTGCGGCGACGACGAGGACGCAGTCCAGCGGCCATCTGGCCGGCGAGACGCCACGATGACTTCCGCGAGCGCCCACTAGCATCCGGAGATGCCCGAGTCCGACGAGCCGCTGTTCACGCCGCGCGGCCTCGACTTCGTCCCGACCGAGCACACCCGCGGTCCCTGGGATCCTCGTCACCAGCATGGCGGCGCCGTGGGTGCGCTCGTCGCCCGCGCCGCCGAGCGCACCGCCGGCCCCGGCTTCGCCCTGACCCGCCTGACCCTGGAGCTGATGCGTCCGGTGCCGCTGGAGACGCTGGCCGTCGACGTCACGGTGCCGCGGCCTGGCCGCCGGGTCATCGGCATCGACGTGTCGCTCAGCGCCGGTGACCTAGAGGTCGAGGTGGTGCGCGCCCACGCCGTCGCCATACGTCGCAGCGATCTGCCCACGGGTGAGGGCCACCGCTCGTTCCTGGAGCCTGGGCCCGAGGCCGGCGTGGAGAGCCCCTTCATCTTCAAGGACGACGGTGGTCCGGCGTTCCACAGCACCGGCATGGAGGTCCGGTTCGTGGGCGGTGACGCCGCCCAGCCGGGCCCGGCCAAGGCCTGGTTCCGGTTGCGCCGCCCGGTGGTCGCCGAGGAGGAGCCGACCGGAGTGCAGCGGGCCGCGGCCGCAGCCGACTTCGGCAACGGCGTCTCGTGGGTGTTGCCTCCCGACTGCTGGATCTTCGTCAACCCCGACCTGACCCTGCACCTGGCCCGGCCGCCGCGGGGCGATTGGATCGGCCTCGACGCCGTCACCCTCCCCAGCGATCAGGGCATGGCGATGGCCGAGAGTGCCGTCTACGACGAGGATGGCCGGGTGGGCCGGGCGGCCCAGAGCCTGCTGCTGCAGCCACGCGACGACGCGTGAACGACGCCCCGTCCGGCGACGACCACAACGCGGCTGCGCTCCACGAGGCGGTCGCCACGGTGGTACCCGAGCGCGAGTGCGTCGTCGCCGGAGGTCGGCGCCTGACGTGGCGGCAGGTCACCGACCGCACTCGGCGCATCGCCGGGCTCCTGTCGGGCGCCGGGCTGGGCCTGCGGGGTGACCCTGCTCCAGGGGCGGGCGATCCCTGGGAATCCCCCCACAACCACGTGGCCCTCTACCTCCACAACTGCCCCGAGTACCTCGAGGCCATGCTCGGCGCGTGGAAGGCGCGGTGCGCGCCGATCAACGTCAACTACCGCTACGTCGCCGGCGAGCTCGCGTACGTGCTGCGCGACAGCGCGGCGGCGGCCATCGTCTACCACGCATCGTTCGCGTCGACGCTGGCCGAGGCGCTGCCCGACCTGCCCGGCGTCCCTCTGCTGCTCCAGGTCGACGACGGCTCCGGCACGCCGCTACTCCCCGGCGCCGCCGACTACGACTCCGCCTTGTCCGTCGCGGACGCCCTGGTGCCGACCGGCCTGTCCCCCGATGACCGGTACATCCTGTACACGGGCGGCACGACCGGCATGCCCAAGGGTGTGCTGTGGCGCCAGGGTGACTTCCTCGCCACCTGCCTGGGGGTCACGGGGACGAGCGCCGACATCGTGGCCACCGCCGCCCGCCGGGGCGGATCGCTGCGCACGCTGCCGGCGGCGCCCTTCATGCACGGTGCGGCTCACTGGAACGCGCTCTCGGCCTTCGTCTCCGGCGGCACGGTGGTCGTCCCGGACCAGCCCACGCGGTTCGACCCGGCCGACGTGCTGGCCACCTGCGAGCGCGAGCGGGTGACGGCCCTGCAGATCGTGGGCGACCCGTTCGCCCGGCCGCTGCTGGACCAGATCGATGCCCGCACGTACGACCTTTCCCGCCTGCGCTTCGTGGTCTCGGGCGGGGCGGTGCTCTCCACCGCCGTCAAGGCCCGGCTGATTGAGCGGATCCCGGGGCTCCGCATCGTCGACGTCCTCGGGTCGTCGGAGACCGGTCGCCAGGCCGTGGCCGGCGCCGAAACGGCCGCCCCGACGGCCGCCCGGACCGGGCCGACGTTCCGGCCCGGCGGCCACGCGCTCGTGCTCTCGGGCGACCGCAGCCGGCGCCTGACGCCGGGCGACCCCGAGATCGGCTGGTTGGCGCAGGCCGGGCGGGTGCCCCTCGGGTACCTCGGCGATGCGGCCAAGACGGCCGCGACCTTCCCGGTGATCGACGGTGTCCGCCACGCGGTGGCCGGCGACCGGGTACGCCTGCTGGCCGATGGCGCCATCGAGCTGCTGGGGCGCGACTCGGTGACCATCAACACCGGGGGCGAGAAGGTGTTCGCCGAGGAGGTCGAGCAGGCCCTGACCGCCCATCCGGACGTCGCGGACGCGATCGTGACCGGCCGGCCCGGCGAGCGCTGGGGCCAGGAGATCGTGGCGGTCGTGGCGCCCCGCCCCGGTGCCGACGTCTCAGCGCTGTGCGGCGAGCTGCGGGACCACTGCCGCTCCCGCCTGGCCGGGTACAAGGTGCCCAAGGCGTTCTGCTGGGTCGAGCGGGTCGTCCGCTCCCCCGCCGGGAAGCCCGACTACGCCTGGGCGCGGGCGGCCGCCGAGTCCGACCCCCGCCCCGCCTCGGCGGCCGGCGGCTAGTTAGACTCTCGCGCCCACTAGTCGGACCACTCGTCGGTCGTGTAACGCCAGACGCGGGCATCGGCGGGCCAGCAATCGGTCGGCAGCCCCGCCTTGCCCAGCAAGAGGTCGAGGAACCCGTCGGCGTCGTCGACCTTGCTCCACACGCTGGGAAGGAACGTCCCCCGCAGGCCCTCGGCCGACAGCACCAACCCGTCGACGCCGGGCCGCAGGCTCCGCTGCACCTCGTCACGGTCGCCCACGACCTGGCTGAGCGGCGACAGCAGCGAGATCGTCAGTGTGGCGTCGGCCAGCTCGTCGAGCTCGATCGGGGGATAGCGGGGGTCGTCGAAGGCGGCCGCCCGGGCATTGTGCGCCACGTCCCGCCACAGCGACCGCTGCGGTTCGAGGGACCCGATGCAGCCGGCGGGCTCGGCCGCAAGATCGAGGCTCACGAACGAGCATCCCGGCGGCCGCAGGCGCTCGGGCACATCGTCGTCGTCCAGCGGGTAAGGCTCCCCCGCCTTGGCCTCATGCTCGATGACCCGACGGGCCAGGTCGCTCAGCCAGCGCCGTTCGGTGTCGTCCAGCGGCCGCGGGGCGACGAACCCGAAGCTGCCGTAGCCCACCACCCGGTCGACGTCGCCCGATGTGTCGGCGGACGTCGAAGCCGCCAGCACACGGGCCACCACCCCCTGGTCCCGGGCGGCGACCAACAGGCCACAGATCGGCACGCAGCCGCAGGCGTCGTACGGGCCCACGTCGTCGGACCGGCCCTCGAGGATCGCCAGGGTCGTCCGCTGATCCCGCTCCCGCGCGCCGGCGTCGTCGAGGTAGTGGCTGAGGTCGGACGACACGACCACGACCGTCTCGTCGCCGCCCCAGACACGCTCCAGCACCCGGCCGGTGGCCTCGGCGGTGCCCCGGCCCACCACCAGCGGCACGATCGTCACCGGTCCGAGGACCTCATGGATGAAAGGCAGCTGTACCTCGAGGCTGTGCTCGGGACCGTGGGCGTCGTCGGCCTCGACCGCGTCACCCCGTTGCACCAGCTCCCGGCAGGAGGTCACGTCCACCGCCATGTCCCCCAGCGGTGTGCGCCAGGCCTCCGCCGTGCTCACGCCCACGCCAGGAAGGGGCACGCGGTGGGCTGGTCCGGCCAGCACCACCCGTTGCACGCGGCCCCGCCACGGCGCGAGCGCCCGGTAGGCGGCACCCGCCGTCGGCCCCGAGTAGCGGTAGCCCGCGTGGGGCGCGATCACCGCCTTGGGGGGCGCCAGATCGGGCGGGGGGACCGCGGAACGCACGTGCTCGGTCACCTGCGACCGCAGCCGCCCGGGATCCTCCGGGTAGAAGAGTCCGGCAACCGCCGGCTCACGCACCCAGCCGCTCGTCGTCGCCGCCCCCATCGTCCCTACGCCCGGCTGCCGGAGAGTCGGATGCCCACCCGGCGGCGGCCCCAACGCCCGGGCGGTCCGTCGAAGTGTCCCGGCACCTGCCAACCGCAAGCGAGGCACCGGCCGTCGTCGCTCAGCTGCGACCGCCCCAACTCGTACCAGTCGCGCTCGATGAGCAGTCCGCCGCAACCCGGGCACCAGGTGCTCGAACCGTCGCGGTCGTGGACGTTGCCCGTGTAGACGTAGTGCAGCCCGTTGCGCAGCCCCCACTGGCGGGCCCGGGTGAGGGTGGCCGGTGGCGTGTGCGGGACGTCCGTCATCTTGAAGTCGGGGTGGAAGGCCGTGAAGTGCAGGGGCACGTCCGGTCCCAGGTGCTCGCCCACCCACGACGTCAGTTGGTCCAGCTCGGCGTCGCCGTCGTTGCGCCCGGGGATGAGCAGCGTCGTGATCTCGAACCAGACGTCGGTCTCGTGGCGGAGATACTCCAGGGTCTCGAGCACCGGTTCCAGGTGCCCGACGCAGACATGCTTGTAGAACTCCTCGGTGAAGGCCTTGAGGTCGACGTTGGCAGCATCCAGGTGGGCATAGAAGTCGCGCCGCGGCTCGGGGCAGATGTAGCCGGCGGTGACGGCGATGGCCTTGACGTCCACCTCGTGGCAGGCATCGGCCACGTCACTGGCGTACTCGAGGAAGATCGTCGGATCGTTGTAGGTGAAGGCGACGCTGCGACAGCCCAGCTCGACCGCGGCGGTGGCAATCGCCTCGGGTGAGGCGGCGTCGGCAAGGGTGTCCATCTCCTTGGACTTGGAGATGTCCCAGTTCTGGCAGAAGCGGCATGCGAGGTTGCACCCGGCGGTTCCGAAGGACAGGACCGACGTGCCGGGCAGGTAGTGGTTGAGCGGCTTCTTCTCGACGGGATCGATGCAGTAGCCCGACGAGCGCCCGTAGGTGAGCAGCACGACCTGGTCGTCGACGCGGCCGCGCACGAAGCACATGCCGCGCTGGCCCTCCTGCATGCGACAGCGGCGCGGGCATACGTCGCACTGCAGCCGACCGTCCGGAAGACGATGCCAGTAGGCCGTCGGATGCGTGGCCGGCGCCTCGCCGTTCACATCCCCACGGTAGTCCTGCATTTGAGGGGCCAGTAGGGGGTCGGCAAGGGTGAGTCGACGGGCCGAAAATGCCCGTCGCCCTGGGGTCGCGGCGCTCCGTTTGCCATACTGGCACCCCGTGGCTGGGGGCACGATTCGTCACCACACCGCCGCCGAACGTACGGGCGGGTCCCGTCCCAACGGTGGCCAGCCGTCCGGACCGGTCGCTGACCGGCGGACCCGCCGGGTGAGCGCGACCGCGCCCTACGAACCCGCACCGTCGCTGGTCCTGCTGGTTGCGGCGCTCGGGGCGGCGGCGGGGGCCGTTCTCCTCGCCATCGCGCGGGGCGCCGCCGGCGACGACGTCGTCACTCCGGTCGTCACTGCGTGCGTACGGGCGGCGTCGTACGTCGGGCTGGTGATGGCCGTCGGTAGCGCCGCGTTCGTGACCGTGGTCTGGCCGCGGGGCCGGAGGGACCGGCGGCTGGCGATGATGGTGTGGTTCGGTTGGTTGACGATCGGCGGCGCCGCCGTGCTCCAGCTGGCCCTGCACGAGGGCGCGGGAATGCTCGTCCCCGGCGGCGATCGCGTCGCCAAGGCGCTGGCGCTGAGGCTCGGTGTCCTGCTCCTCGGCGTGGCCTGGACTTCGGTGGCCATGCGGGGGCGGCCGGCGTCAAGGGCCCTGGGCCTGGCGCTGCTGGTGGCGCTCACCGCCACGTGGGTCTACGCCGGTCCCGCGGCGCCGGGCGTCGTGACGGTCATCGTCACCGTGGTGCACATCGCGGCCGCCTGCCTGTGGGCGGGCGGCCTGGCGGTGCTGGCCGTGGTCCTGATGCCCCTGGGGCGGACGCCGGCCCTGGCGCGGGTCCTGGCCCGCTTCTCCCGCCTCGCGACGGTGTGCGTCGCCGTGCTGGCGGTCACCGGGACGCTCCACGCCGTGAGCCGGACCGGGTCGGCGGGCGACCTGTTCACGACGGCGTACGGCTATGTGTTCTGGCTCAAGGTGGCGGCCGTGAGTGTCATGTTGCTGGTCGCGAACTGCAACCGGCACTACGTGCTGCGGCACGTCCGCAGAGCGCGGCGGAGTCCGATCCAGCCGGCGGCGGTGGGGGCCAACCGGCATGCCGCCAACGGCGCCGGCTCGGCCGACGCCAACGACCATGGCGCGGCGCCGCTGCAGATGCTGGGGCTGTTCCTGGGCGCCGAGATCGCCTTCGGTCTGCTCGTGATGGTGCTGACGGCCGTCCTGGTCGGCGCGCCGGTCAGCCGCTGACCGCCCGCGGCGCCGCCATCAGACCGAGGACGCCGCGTGCGCCGTGAGCTCCTCACGGAGCGCGGGCGTCAACAGCTCGCCGGCCTTGGTCACCAGCTCGGTCGTCTGATAGCCGACCGAGCCCACGTCGCACTCGCGGGTCGCGACCACGCCCAGGCAACTGCCGTCGGCGATGGAGCACACGAACAGAAAGCCCATGTGCATGGCCATGATCACCCGCTCGAGGCCCTCGCCGGTGAGCAGCCGATCGGACGCCTGCGCCAGGCTCGTGCAGCCGGAGATGATGGCGCAGAGCTGGTCGCCCTCCTGCTGGCTCAGCGTGTCCGAGCGGGCGATGAGCAGGCCGTCCGACGACACCGCCACCGCGTCCGTCACGCCGGCGGTCTCATCGACGAAGTTGCTGAGAAGCCAGTTGAAGTTCCGCGCCTCTTTGGTCAGTGACATCGGCCCTAATTAGATTCCCGGTCCCGCTCCCTGCCGGTGTCGGAAAGGCTGCGCTGCACGCCGGCGGCCAGGCTAGTGAGAAACCGCTGGATCTCGGCAGGATCCACTTCGGGCTGCCGGTCGTCGAGCGCGCCCGCCGGCCTGATCGACGGCGAGCGGGCCGCCCCCGCGAGGGGGCCGGTCGCACCGGGATGCTG
>JBKPAA010000120.1:0-39239 GCA_046726215.1 Actinomycetota bacterium
CGTGCTGGCCCGCACGCCACCCCCGTGGCTCGACTCCGAGGACGAAGGTCTCTCGGTGAAGGTGCGCGAGTACCCGCTGCGCGAGCACATCGACGTGCCCGTGCGCGAGCAGCTCATCGTCGAGCTCTACAGCAAGTAGTCCCCCCGAAAGCCATCAGGGAGCCTCCCGCCATGCTGGTCATGCAGCGCCCAACTGTCGAGCCGATCGCCGAGGAAGAGGGCAACCGTCAGCGGTTTGCCATCGGTCCTCTCGATCCCGGCTTCGGTCACACCCTCGGCAACTCGCTGCGGCGCACGCTGCTGTCGTCGATTCCCGGCGCCGCCATCACCCAGGTCCGCTTCGACGACGCCCTGCACGAGTTCGACACCATCCCCGGTGTCGTCGAGGACGTCACCGACATCATCCTCAACCTCAAGGACATCGTGCTGGTCAGCCACGCCGACGAGCCCGTCACGCTGCGCCTCGACGTGCGCGGCCCCGCTGACCTCACCGCCGGCGACATCCAGCTCACCTCCGACGTGGAAATCCTCAACCCCGAGCTGCATCTGGCCACGCTCAACAAGTCGGGGCGGGTCGCGGTGGACATCACCGTCGACAAGGGTCGCGGCTACCGCTCGGCCGAGGCCAACAAGGCCTCGGAGACGATCGGTGTGATCCCGGTCGACTCGATCTTCGCCCCGGTGCGCCGCGTGTCGTTCGACGTCGAGCCCACCCGTGTGGAGCAGTCGACCGAGTACGACCGCCTGGTCATCGACATCGAGACCGATGGCTCTATCCCGCCGCGCGACGCCCTGGCCTCGGCAGGCGACACGCTGCGATCGTTGGTGTCGCTGGTCGCCGACATGAGCGACGAGCCCCAGGGCCTCGAGCTCGGCGAGCTGGCCGTCACCAGCGCCGGATCGCCCGACCTCGACCTGCCGATCGAGGACCTCGACCTGTCCGAGCGTCCCCGCAACTGCCTCAAGCGGGCCCAGGTGAACACCGTCGGCGAGCTGGTGCAGAAGACCGAGGACGACCTGCTGGCGATCACCAACTTCGGGCAGAAGTCCCTCGACGAGGTGATCGCCAAGCTCGACGAGCGCGGCCTGTCGCTGCACACGAAGGACTGACTCCCGATGCCTGCCACCCCGCGCAAGGGCCGCCGCTTCGGCGGCGATGCCGCTCACCAGCGGCTGATGATGGCCAACCTGGCGGCCAGCCTGTTCGCGGCCGAGGGCATCGTCACGACGGAGGCCAAGGCCAAGGCGCTGCGGCCCATCGCCGAGAAGTTGATCACCAAGGCGCGCCGGGCCGACGCCGATCCCGACGCCAAGCTGCACCAGATTCGCCAGGTGGTCGCGTACCTGGGCGACCGGGAGATGACGCACAAGCTGTTCACCGAGATCGGTCCCCGCTACGCCGACCGCAACGGTGGCTACACGCGGATCCTCAAGCTCGGACCCCGCCAGGGAGACAACGCGCCCATGGCCAGGATCGAACTGATCTGAATTCGGCTCGAAACCCGAGGTTTCGAGCCGACACCACGGGAACGCCTGCGGCGCTTCCCCCAGATGCCCTCCGCTGCCTCGCATGACGCTGTTCGACTTGTCCGAGGTGCCGGCGACCCCCCGAGGGCCGCTGGCGCGGGTTCGCATGACCGTCGCCTACGACGGTTCCGGGTTCCACGGCTTCGCCCCCAACCCCGGGGTGCGCACCGTCGGGGGCGTCCTGGGGGAGGCGATCCAAAAGGTCACCCGTGCGCCGGTCGAGCTCACGTGCGCCGGGCGAACCGACACCGGCGTGCACGCCTGGGGCCAGGTCGTCAGCTTCGAGCTACCGTCCGACCGCTTCGATCCGGCGGCTCTGGCCCGCTCGCTCAACCGCCTGCTGGCACCGGCCGTCGTCGTGCGTGACGTGCAAGCAGCGGCCGACGACTTCGACGCCCGCCGCTCCGCGGTCGGCCGCACCTATCGCTACACGGTCGTCAACCGACCGGTGCCCGATCCGTTCCTCGCCCGGGTGGCGTGGCACGTCGCCGAGCCGCTCGCCATCGAGCTCTTGCGCCTCGGCTGCGATCCCCTGATCGGCGAGCACGATTTCGCGGCATTCTGCCGCAGGCCCAGGCGTCGGGACCGCGAGGGTGACGCCGGCTCGCTGGTCCGGCACGTCCGCCGGGCGGCCTGGACCGACCTCGGCGACGGGGTGCTGCGCTTCGAGATCGAGGCCAACGCCTTCTGCCATCAGATGATCCGCAGCGTGGTCGGCACCCTCGTGGACGTTGGACTGGCCCGCAAGCACGCCGGGGACCTGCTCGGCATCCTTGCGGGCCGGGACCGGGCGAGGGCCTCGACGCTCGCGCCCCCGCACGGCCTGTGCCTCTGGGCGGTGTCCTACTGACGCATCGCCGGGCGGAGTCACGCCCTCAGCCGAGCGCTGCCCAGCTTGCCGTTTCGCAGCCGGTCCCCGTAGGCTTGTACGTCGCTCTGGGCGCTGCGCGCCCGCTCACGCAAGTTCCGCACGAAGGTGGCACGCGTGCCCACGTACAGCCCGAAAGCCTCAGAGATCCAGCGTGCCTGGTACGTCGTCGACGCCGACGGCCTGGTGCTCGGCCGCCTGGCAACCGAGGTCGCCCGCGTGCTGCGCGGCAAGCACAAGCCCACCTTCACGCCCCACCTCGACACCGGCGACCACGTGGTCATCGTCAACGCCGACAAGGTCGTGCTCACCGCCGGCAAGGCCGAGCGCAAGATCGTCCAGCGCCACTCGGGCTACCCGGGCGGGCTCAAGACCGAGACCTTCGCCCGTCTGCTCGAGCGCCGGCCCGAGGAGGCCGTCCGCCGCACAATCCGGGGCATGCTCCCCAAGACCCGGCTCGGCCGCCAGATGCTGACCAAGCTCAAGGTCTACGCGGGGCCGACCCATCCGCACGCCGCCCAGCAACCCCAGCCCCTCGACGTGGCGCACGCTCGACGCAGCGCCTGAACCGCCTGGTAGGAACACACGACATGGCCACACCGCTCGCGCAGACCACCGGCCGCCGCAAGGGCGCCGTCGCCCGGGTCCGCATCCGCCCCGGCACCGGGACGATCACCATCAACGACCGCGACGTCGCTGCCTACTTCCCCTCCAAGGCTCACCGGATGATCCTCTCCGAGCCGCTCCGCGTCGCCGAAGCAGAAGAGGCCTACGACATCGACGCCAGCCTGGTGGGCGGCGGTGTGTCGGGCCAGGCCGGCGCCCTGCGGCTCGGCATCGCCAGGGCGCTCGTCGAGCTCGACCCCGAGCTCCGGACCACCCTCAAGCGGGCCGGTTTCCTCTCGCGTGACCAGCGCGAGAAGGAGTCGAAAAAGTACGGGCTCAAGAAGGCCCGGAAGGCCCCCCAGTACTCCAAGCGCTGATCGCGGCGCGCCGGGTGCTCCTGGCCCCACGTTCATGCTGAAGTTCGGGACCGACGGCGTGCGAGGCGTGGCCAACGCCGAGCTGACCCCCGAGCTGGCCCTGGCGCTCGGGCGGGCCGCCGCCCGGGTCCTCGGCGGCGACCGCTTCGCCATCGGCCGGGACACGCGGCGGTCGGGGCCGATGCTCGAGGCTGCGCTCGGCGCAGGGCTCTCGAGCGAGGGCGTCGACGTCGAGCTGCTGGGTGTGGCGCCCACGCCCGAGGTCGCCTGGTGGTCGGTGACCTCCGGGGCGCCGGCCGCGGTGGTGTCGGCCTCGCACAACCCGTTTCCCGACAACGGCATCAAGCTGTTCACGGCCGGCGGGCGCAAGCTGGCGGACGACGACGAGGAGCGGCTGGAGCGTGAGCTCCACCGCCTGTTGGGCGGGACCCCGCCGTCCCCGAGCCCGCCGACCGGCGCCGGGGTGGGCGCCGTGCGGACCGTGTCGGCCCCGGCGCACGCCGGGTACCGCGCCAGCGTCGCCGCCTCGCTGGCCGGCCGCCACCTGACCGGGCTGAGGGCCGTCGTCGACTGCGCCCACGGGGCGGCGTCGGTCGTCGCGCCGACCGTGCTCGCCGACCTGGGGGTCGACGTCGAGGTGATCCACGCCGATCCCGACGGCACGAACATCAACTCCGGCTGCGGTTCGACCCACCCCCAGGAGCTGGGGCGGGTCGTGGTGGAACGCGGCGCCGACATCGGCGTGGCCTTCGACGGTGACGCCGATCGGGTGCTGCTGGTCGACGCCGCCGGCGAGCTGGTCGACGGCGACCACATCATCGCCATCTGCGCCATCGACCGGCACGAGCGGTGCGCCCTCGCCGGTGACAGTGTGGTCGTCACCGTCATGACCAACCTCGGGTTCCGGCTGGCGATGGACAAGCGCGGCATCCACGTCGTCGAGACCCAGGTGGGCGACCGCTACGTGCTCGAGGAGCTGGAGTCCCGGCGACTCGACCTGGGCGGCGAGCAGTCGGGGCACGTGATCTTCCGCGATCTCGCCACCACCGGCGACGGCCTGCTCACGGCGGTCCAGGTGCTGGACGTGGCCGTCCGTTCCGGACGCAGCCTCGCCGACCTGGCGTCCCAGGCGATGACGCGGCTGCCGCAGGTGCTCCGCAACGTCCGGGTCGCCGAGCGGGATCCCGCGATCGCAGAGCGGCTGGCCGGTCCCATCGCCGCCGTCGAGGCACGCCTGGGCGGTCACGGCCGCGTGCTCGTGCGGCCGAGCGGCACCGAACCCCTGGTGCGGGTCATGGTCGAGGCGCCGACGGAGGACGAGGCCAGGGCCGCCGCCGACGAGCTGGTCCGGGCCGTCGAGTCGCTGGGGGGCTGAGCAGGGGACGTCGCCGCCTCCGAACGTGCGGCGCTCGGCGGGGTCATGGCGTTGGCATCCGCCGCAAGTTCGGACGGGGTGGGCCCGTCGTAGACTCGGCGCCCATGTGCGGGATCATCGCAGTCCTCCGACCGCCCGGCGCGCGCCTCGCACCCTCCGCCGACGAGGTCACCGGCCCGCTGCACGACGCCACCGAGACGCTGGCGTCCGACCTGCCGCTGGCCGAGGCCTGCGGGCGGGCGGCGGAGCGGCTCGAGACGAGCGACGCTCGGTTGCGCGGTACCGACGGGGTGTGGGCCCTCGTGCACGATCGGCGGCTGCTCGCCGAGGTCGAGGGCCTGACCGCCCAGCTGGGCGACACGATCACGGCCATCGAGTCCGGCCTCGACGCCGGCCCTGGCGGGAGCAGCGAGGCGGGCCGGGATCCGCTGGAGGCGGTGAACGCCGCCGTCGTGCGCCTCAAGGACGCGGTGTGGTCGATAGAGCGGGATCGTGTGCGCACCGCCCGGGCGGTCGCCGACTTCGCGGGAAGCGAACCGGGTTGGGCGGCGACCGAGGCCTACACGGCGATCCAGCAGGCACTGTCGGCCATCGACCGCCTCGAGGTGCGGGGGCGGGACTCCGCCGGACTCCACGTGCTGGTGCGGGGCCACGGCCTCGTCCTGGAGAGCGCGGCCATGCGCCGCATTCTCGCCCAGCGGGCCGACGATCCGTTGTTCCGATCCGGCGCGGTGCGGGCCGTCGACGGCTGCCTGTCGTTCGTCTACAAGGCGGCGGCCGAGATCGGCGAGCTGGGCGACAACACCCGTGCGCTGCGCGACGCAGTCCGATCCGACGAGCTGTTGCGGCTGGCGGTGTCCGGGGAGACGGCGGTGGCCACCGCGCTGGGCCACACCCGGTGGGCCTCGGTCGGGATGATCAGCCAGCCCAACGCCCACCCCGTCGACAGCACCGAGGCGGGCGCCCCGACCGGGCCCTTCGTCGTCGCCGCCCTCAACGGCGACGTCGACAACTTCGCCGACCTCAAGGCGCTCGACGGGCTCCAGATCGCGCCCGAGATCACCACCGACGCCAAGGTGATCCCGACCCTGGTATCCCGTCGCCTCACCGACGGCAACGACCTCACCACCGCCTTCCGCAACGCGGTCGCCAGCTTCGAGGGCTCGGTGGCGATCGCCGCCAGTGCCGCCGCCGAGCCGGACAAGTTGCTCCTGGCGCTGCGCGGCAGCGGCCAGGCGCTGTACGTGGGACTCGCCGACGGCGCCTACATCGTGGCCAGCGAGCCCTATGGCGTCATCGAGCTGACTGACCGCTACCTGCGGATGGACGGCGAGACGCCCGCCAACCCCGACAACCCCAGCGCGAGCCGCGGCCAGATCGTGGTGCTGGACGGCAGCCGAACCGGCACGTTCGACGGCATCGAGCGGCTGGCGTACGACGGCACGCCGTTGCCGGTCAGCGAGGCCGATGTCACCAGGGCGCAGATCACCACCCGGGACATCGACCGCGGCCCGTTCCCGCACTTCCTGCTCAAGGAGATCTCGGAGGCACCCACCAGCTTCCGCAAGACCTTGCGGGGCAAGCTGATCGAGCGGGAGGCCGACGGCGTGCTGGCGGTCGCGCTGGGAACGGAGGGCCTGCCCGACGACGTTCGCGCCGGGCTGCGCGGGGGCGACATCGACCGGGTCGTCGTCATCGGCCAGGGGACCGCCGCCGTGGCCGGGAGTGCCATGGCGGCCGCCCTCGACCAGTTCTGCGGGTCCACGAACCTGAAGGTCGACGCCGTGCCCGCCACGGAGCTGTCGGGATTCGGGTTGCGGCCGTCGATGTCGGACACGCTGGTGGTGGCGATCAGCCAGTCCGGAACCACCACCGACACCAACCGCACCGTCGACCTGGCCCGGTCCCGGGGAGCCAAGGTGGTGGCCATCGTCAACCGCCGGGGCAGCGACCTCACCGACAAGGCCGACGGGGTCCTCTACACCTCGGACGGCCGCGACGTGGAGATGTCCGTGGCGTCCACCAAGGCGTTCTACAGCCAGGTCGCCGCCGGCCTGTTGCTGGCGGCGGCGATCAGCGACGAGGTCGGTGGCCGCATCGACCAGGCGATCCTGCGGGCCCTCCGCGACCTCCCCGACGCCATGGCCGAGGTGATCGAGCGCCGCCCCCTGATCGCCGAGGCGGCCCACCGGCTGGCGCCCGCCAAGCGCTACTGGGCGGTGGTGGGCAACGGGACCAACCGCATCGCCGCCGCCGAGGTGCGGATCAAGCTGTCCGAGCTCTGCTACAAGTCGATCGCCGCCGACTCCACCGAGGACAAGAAGCACATCGACCTCTCGTCGGAGCCCCTCATCGTGGTGTGCGCCGCCGGACTGGAGGGGTCCACCGCCGACGACGTGGCCAAGGAGGTGGCCATCTATCGGGCGCACAAGGCGTCGCCGGTCGTCATCGCCAGTGACGGTCAGGCCCGCTTCGCTTCGGCGCTCCACGTGCTGCCGGTGCCCACGACGCATCCGGCGTTGGCGTTCGTGCTGTCGGCCATGGCCGGCCACCTGTTCGGCTACGAGGCGGCGCTGGCCATCGACGCCCTGGCCCGGCCACTGCGCGAGGCCCGCGCCGCCATCGAATCGGCGACGGGTGGCGCCGATGGAACGGAGGCGGTCGTCGGCCGGGAGGGGGAGGCGGTGCTGCGCCGGCTGCGCACCGACCTGCAACCCGTGACACGGCGGTACTCCGACGGCTTGCGGGTCGGGAGCTACGACGGGCAGCTCGAGGCCTCGACCGCGGTGCGGCTGACGCAGCTGTTCCGCTACGTCCTCGGCGTCGTGCCGCTCGACACCTACCAGATAGACGAGGGCAAGGTGGGCACGCCCGCCGTCATCGTCGATGACCTGACCGCGGCGCTCAGCCTCGCCATCGAGGAGCTGACCCGCCCCGTCGATGCCATCAAGCACCAGGCCAAGACCGTGACGGTCGGGATCTCGCGCAGTGACGAGACCCTGCTCGAGGTGCCCCTGGTGCGGTCGGTGCTGGATGCCGGGGCCCCGCGCGACTGGCTCACGTACCGCACGCTGCGGACGCTCGCCGACATCAGCCCGGCGATCACCGCCGTGGTCGGCTTCACCCGCTACCGCATCGAGGGACGCGCCGGCGGCGACGAGACGGACGGTTCTGCCACCATCACGGTGGTCGACCGCGCTGGCATCGCCCGCGACATCGCCAGCCGCACCGACCGCTGGCCCGAGCTGCGCGGCACCAAGCGCCGCGTGGCCTATGAGCGCGAGGTACTGGTGGGCCAGGGCCGGGGTGACAGCCGGCCGATCGTCATCGTGCCCGAGGTGAAGGACGGCGCGGCCACCGGCATCACGCTGTTGCACGTGCGGTTCGCCGAGCGGTTGCCGGCACCAACGATCCGCGGCGTCCTGCAGGGGTACCGGAACCGCTACGCGGTGCTGCGGGACGCCGTGCTGGAGACGGAGGCGACCTTTCGCGAGGACCTGCTGTCGGAGCTCCCGGTCGACGTGCTGCTCACCGAGCCCATCAACCAGCTCGCGGACCGCTGGCGGGCGGGATGACCCCCGTCTTTGAAGATTCTCCGGGCCTATGGCCCGGAGAATCTTCAAAGAACGTCCACGTTCGGCGGTGAGCTCGGTGCTCGGAGTCGGCGTCGACCTGTGCGAGGTCGACCGGATGCGCCGGGTGCTGGCGCGCACCTCCGGGTTCGCCGCCCGTGTGTTCACCGAGGACGAGCAGGCGTACTGCCGCCAGCGGCGTGACCCGGTCGAACGGTTCGCCGCCCGCTTCGCGGCCAAGGAGGCCGTCCTCAAGGCTATGGGGGTCGGCCTCGGGGCGTGCGCCTTGCGCGAGATCGAGGTGGTTCGGGCGGAGTCCGGGGCGCCGTCGCTGGCGCTGCACGGCGCCGCCGCCGAGCTGGCCGCGGCGCGGGGAATCGCCAGCTGGCACGTGAGCCTCACGCACACCTCCGCGGTGGCCGAGGCCCTCGTGATCGCGGTCGGCGGCTGACCCCCTACCCTCGGAGGGTCATGCTGCCCGTGCTCACCCCCGAAGAGATGGCGGCCGTCGACGCCGCCGCCACCGAGCCGGTCGAGGTCCTCATCGGACGGGCGGGGGCGGCCGTGGCGCGCGAGGCGCTCGCGATCCTGGGGGGCACGTACGGCCGCAGGGTGGTCGTCGTGGCCGGCAAGGGCAACAACGGCAACGACGGGCGGGACGCCGCGCGCCGCCTCGAGCGCCGGGGCATCCGGGTCCAGGTGATCGGCGCGCCCGACGCCCTGCCCGAGCTGCCGGCCAGCGACCTGGTGATCGACGCCGCGTACGGCACGGGCTTCCGCGGCGAGTACGTCGCACCGGATCCGTCCGGTGCGCCGGTGCTGGCCGTCGACATCCCCAGCGGGGTGGACGGGCTCACGGGCGTGGTGCGGGGAAGGCCGGTCCCGGCCGTGCGCACGGTCACGTTCGCGGCGTTCAAGCCGGGACTGCTCTTCCTGCCCGGCCGAGCCTTCGCCGGGGAGGTGATCGTCGCCGACATCGGGCTGGACGTGTCGGGCGCCCGCGCCGACGTCGTCGAGGCCGCCGACGTGGCCAGGTGGGTTCCGCCCCGCCCGCCCGACGCCCACAAGTGGCGGGCGGCCGTGATGCTGGCCGCCGGTTCGCCGGGGATGACCGGGGCCGCCCACCTGGCCACCCGCGCCGCCTACCGCGCCGGCGCGGGGATGGTGCGGGTCGCGACCCCGGGAGTCAAGTCCGATCCCTCCCTGCCGACCGAGGCGGTGGGGATCCCGGTGCCGGCCGCCGGCTGGGATGCGGTCGTGATGGAGCAGCTCGGGCGGATCGGCGCGCTGGTGCTCGGCCCCGGCCTGGGACGGGGCGCACCGGCCGTGGCCGCGGTCCACCACCTGGTCGGCAGCGCCCCGGTGCCCCTGGTGGTCGACGGGGACGGCCTATCGGCGCTCGGTGCGCAGGCGGCCGAGGTCGTCGCCCGCCGCGGCGCCGGCGCCGCCCCCGTCCTCACGCCCCACGACGGCGAGTTCGCTCGCCTCGCCGGCGAGCCTCCCGGTCCGGACCGCATCGCCGCCGCGCGAGCCCTGGCCGGCGCCGTCGGCGCGATCGTGCTGCTCAAGGGCCCCACCACCGTGGTGGCGCATCCCGACGGGCGGGTGCGGCTGAACGTCGCCAACGATGCCCGGCTGGCGACGGCCGGGACCGGGGACGTGCTCTCGGGCGTCATCGGCGCCCTGCTGGCCCAGGGAGTGGACGCCTTCGACGCCGCGGCGGCCGGGGCCTGGCTCCACGCCCGGGCGGCGCAGGAGGGCCCGGCGCTGGGGCTGATCGCCTCCGATGTCGTCGAGGCGCTGCCCGCGGCCCTGGCGGCGGTGAGCGCTGCGGTCGGGGAAGCCGGCTAGTGGCGCGGGCCTGGGCCGAGGTCGACCTCGGCGCCGTCCGGCACAACGTCCGCACCCTCCGCGCCATTGCCACCCCGGCCCGCCTGTGCGCCGTCGTGAAGGCGAACGGCTACGGCCACGGTGCCGCCGCCGTCAGCCGCGCCGCGGTGGAGGCGGGCGCCGACTGGTTGGGGGTGGCGCAGGTCGACGAGCTGGTCGGCCTGCGCGACGCCGGCATCGAGGTGCCCCTGTTGCTGCTGTCGGAGCCGAGGGTGGACGAGGTCGACGATGCCATCGCCACGGGCGCCCGCCTCACGGTCTACAGCTCCACGGTCATCGCCAGGCTGGCCAAGTCGGCGCGATCGCGGCGGCTGGGCGCCGCGGCCGTTCACCTCAAGGTCGACACCGGCATGCATCGAGTGGGCGTGGCGCCACGTGACGCGGTCGCCATGGCCCGCTCCATAGGCGAGCAGCCCGAACTGCGACTCGAGGGTGTCTGCACCCACCTCCCCGTCGCCGACGAGCTCGACAACCCCTTCACCGACGACCAGATCGCCCGGTTCGGTGCCGTGCTGGCCGAGCTGCGGGTGGCCGGGATCGATCCCGGCATCGTCCACATGGCGAACTCCGCGGGCACCATCGCCCACCCCAAGGCCCACCACGACCTGGTCCGGTGCGGCATCGCCGTCTATGGCATCCCGCCGGCGCCCGCGCTCGCGTCGCAGGCGGCGGAGCTCCGGCCGGCACTGACGCTCGCGTCCGAGGTCTCCTTCGTGAAACCGGTGGCGGCGGGCGAGCGCGTGTCCTACGGGCACCACCATGAGATCGCCCGGGACACGGTCGTCGCCACCGTGCCGATCGGCTACGCCGACGGTGTCTTCCGTTCGCTGCCCTTGGCGGGACAGGAGGTGCTGATCAGGGGCGAACGGTGCCCCATCGTGGGCGTGGTCACGATGGATCAGCTGATGGTGGACTGCGGTCCGGACTCGGATGTTGCCCCCGGTGAGCAGGTGGTGCTGCTCGGCGAGCAGGGCGGCGACCGGATCACGCCGGACGAATGGGCGGCCCGCCTCGGCACCATCTCCTACGAGGTGGTGTGCGCGATCGGTGCCCGGGTGGCCCGGCGGTATCGGCAGGGCGCGGCGTGATCACCGACATCAGCGGCCTGCGGGTGGGGCACTGGACCGACACTGCGGCAAGGACCGGCTGCACGGTGACCATGTTCCCCGACGGCACGGTGGCCTCCGGCGACCTGCGCGGCGGTGCCCCGGCGACACGCGACTTCGAGCTGCTCGATCCCCGTCGCACGGTGAACCGCATCGACGCCCTCGTGCTGACGGGCGGCTCGGCGTTCGGCCTGGCGACGGCCGACGGGGCGATGCGGTTCTGCGAGGAGCGGGGGTTGGGCTTCGCCACCCCGGCGGGCCCCGTCCCCATCGTCGTGGCCCTCGGGCTGTTCGACCTGGGCATCGGCGACCCCAGTGTCCGTCCTGGTGCCGACCAGGGCTACGCCGCCTGTGAGGTTGCGACCGATGGCCCCATCGAGCTGGGGACGGTGGGCGCCGGCGCCGGAGCCACGGTGGCCAAGCTCGGCGGGGCTGACGACCGCCGCGCCGGAGGGCTGGTCTCCGCCGGCGTGCGGTCGGGCGACCTACGGGTCGCGACTCTGGTGGCGGTGAACGCCGTCGGCGTGCCGGGGGCCGAGGACCGGACGGCGCTCGACATGGCCGCGGCCCGCGACGTCGCAGGTGGCCGGGTGACGGGAAGCGGCCTCGGCAGCACGACGATCGGCCTGCTGGCCACCAACGCTCGCCTCGACAAGGTGGGGTGCAACCTGGTGGCACAGGGCGGCCACGACGGCCTGGCTCGGGCGGTTTTCCCGGCGCACACGCGGGCCGATGGCGATGCGTTCGTGGCGGCGGCGACCGGTGGGGTCGAGGTGGACGTGGACGTCGTGCGCGCACTGGCCGTACATGTCGTGGCGCAGGCCGTGCGGTCCTTGGCGGGCTGACGCGAGCTTCAGAACGGGCGCTCGCCGGGGCCGACCATCGGGCCGGGCGTGAAGCTGGCCGGCATGCGGACTGCGCCGTTGAGCTGCGGGTTCCCCTGGTAGAAGCGCGTCGCCGCCCGATCGATCTCGTAGTCGGGCATGCGGTCCAGCACCTGCCGGACGAGCACCTGGAACATCGTGCGAGCCAGGTGCATGCCGATGCAGCGGTGCGGCCCCACGCCGAAGGCCAGGTGGGGGTTGCGGTCGCGGCCGAGGTCGACCTCGTCCGGCCGCTCGAAGGCCCGCGAGTCGCGGTTGGCCGACAGCCAGCTGAGCATCAGGTGATCGCCGCGCCGCAGCTGCTGGCCGCCCAGCTCGACGTCTCGGGTGACGGTGCGCGTGAGCGTCTCGTTCACCGAGAAGTAGCGCAGGAACTCGTCGGTGGCGGCGCCCAGCAGGTGGGGCTCGTCGATCAGCCGCCGACGCAGGTCGTGGTGCTCGTCGAGGTGGTACAGCGTCAGCGACGTGAGCGACGTCGTGGTGTCGAGGCCTCCGGCGACCAGGTTCCAGAGGACCGACACCAGCTCGTCGTCGGTGAGCCGGCGGCCGCGGTCGATCTCGCCGTCGACCTCCATCTCGACCAGCTGGGTCAGCAGGTCGTCGCGGGGCTGGCGTCGGCGAAGATCGATCTCGCGCTGCAGCTCGGCCACCATGTCGGGCACGTTGGCGATCGCCTGCTCGTGCTCCGGGCTCCCGGGGCGGAACGAAACGGTGCCGTGGAACACCGCCGCGTAGTGCGGCCAGCTGTCGTGGGGCAGCCCGACCAGCTCCATCGTCAGGATCGCCGGCACCGGGTTGGCGAGGTCGAGGACGAGGTCGATGCCGCCCGTCTCGATCCGCTGGTCGAGGAACCACGTGGTCGTCTCCTCCATCAGCGGTCGGAGCCTGGCGATGGCGGGGGGCGCCAGGAAGCGGTTCAGAACCCGACGCAGCGCGCCGTGACGTGCTCCCTCGACCTCCGCGATCCCCTGGGGCGGGATCCCGCCCCGTGGCAGCCCGGCGATCCCCAGGTAGTCGATGCCGTCGTCCCGCTCGGCCGGATAGCGGCTGGTGAACGTCTCGGCGTCGCGCGAGACGGTGGCCACCTCGTCGTAGCCGCTAACGACCCAGAATCCGCCGTAGTTGGCGTTGTAGGCCACGGGGCACCGTCGCAACTCGGCCCAGCGGGCGTGGCGATTCTGGTGGAACTCCCGGCTGTGGTGGTCGAAGTCGACCTTTGCCCGGTCAGCCGTCGCGTCGGCCATCGCAGCGCCTCCCTCCCGTCCGTCGCGAACCGGAGGCCACCGTCATACCACGCTGGCCATCGAGCTTCTGACGTCGGCGTCATTCTTCGGCTATGAATGGCCCCGTGGGGCAGGACTTGGGCCGCATGCTGGCCGAGCGGCGGACACCCATGGCGGCGATCGACGCCGGCCGGATGAGGCGGGAACGCCACGCCCGCCTTCAGGCGGAGATGGCGCGCCAGGGCGTCGACGTCGCCCTCCTGTTGCACGGGCCCAACGTCGCGTATGCCACCGGGCGGCCCGTCCGCGGGGTCGACGTGTCCCACGCCGCCTTCGAGCGGCCGGTGGCGCTGGTGGTGGCGGGCGACGACAGGCCGCACCTGCTGGCCGACGACATCGACCCCGCGCTCGACGTTGAGTGCCACCCGGCGGTGTGGCCCGAGCTCGACGAGGGCGCCGCTGGCCTGGCTCGCGTCCTTCGCGAGATCGCGGGACCCCTCGACGGTCGGCGCGTCGCGGTGGACGACCAGACCGGGGCGATGCTGCGCACCGGGGTGCTGGAGCGAGTGGCCACCGTCGACGCATCCCACGTCGTCGGCGCCGCCAAGCTCGCCAAGACCGACGACGAGCTCGGCTGCATCGCCGAGGCCCAGCGCCGGAACGAGGAGGCGATGGTCGGGACCCAGGAGGCGGCGCGGGCCGGCGCAACCCGCAGCGAGGTAGCGGGCGCCTTCCTGGGCCAGCTGGTCGAGTTGGGTGTCGCGGTCAACCTGATCGATCCCATCTTCCAGCGGATGCCGCGCTCCCTGGCCGACGGGCCCAGGACCGTGACGAACGGCGTCGCATTTCCCACCGGCTTCGACGACCCCGTCTTCGGTGCGGGCGACATCGTCTGGGTGGACACGGGCATCGACCACCTCGGCTACGCGTCGGACTTCGGGCGAACCTGGGTAATCGGGCGGGACCCGAGCGTGGCCGAGGTACGGCTGTTCGAACGCTGGTCCGAGGTGATGGTCTCGGTGCTGGACGTGCTGAAGCCGGGGGCGACCGGCGGCGACCTGTGCCGCGCCGCGGAGGCGGCCAACTTCGGCGAGCGCCCGTGGTTGCCCCACTTCTACCTGGCCCACGGCGTGGGCGTGGAGAGTGCCGAGATGCCGTTGGTGGGTACCGACCTCGGTCCCGACTTCGACGAGCAGCTGACCATGGCGCCCGGGATGGTCGTCGTCCTCGAACCGGTGATCTGGGAGGACGGTGTCGGCGGCTACCGGGCGGAGGAGATCGTCGCCGTCACCCAGGACGGCTGGCGTCACCTGGGCGGCGGCCATCCCTACCCGCCGTTCGCTTGAGGGACGCGTGACGGGGCCGGCCGAGACGATCGAGGACGCCGAGTTGCGGGCGGCGCGCCGGGACCGGGTGTTCGACGCCATGACCATGGTCGGGCTCGACATCCTGGTCCTCGGCCGCCGCGACTCGGTGGCCTATGCCACCGGGGCACGCTCGCTGTGGACGGCCGGGGGCAGGCCGTTCGGGCCGGCATGCGTTCTGGTCGCATCGGGTCGGTCGATCCACCTGCTGTCGAGCTGGGACGAGGGGGTGCCGCCCGAGGTCCCGTTCGAGCACCTCTACGGGGTGACGTGGAATGGGGCGATCATGGCGGGCGCGCTGGCGGCGATCCCTGGCCTCCCCACCGCCCGGCGGATCGGGGTCGAGGCGTTGTCGCCGGGGTTCGAGCATACGGCGCGGCGCCTGGCGCCCGAGGCCGAGCTCGTGCCCGCCGACGACATGATGCGGGCGGTGCGGGCCCTGAAGCTGGCGGGGGAGCTGGCCCGCATCCGGGCCGCCGTCGGGGTCGCCAAGCTGGGCATGGAGGCGGCTCGCACCGCGCTGGCCGGCGGTGCCGGGCCGACCGGCGCCCGAGCGGCAGCCCTGGGGGCCGCCGCCGACCGGGGGGTCACGGTTCCCGCGTCAGGGGTGGCGGTGCAGCCGGCCGATCCCGGGCTCGGCCCACGCGTCCACGTCGACGTCGGCTTCCTCGTCGACGGGTACGAGGGCGGTGTGGGGCGCACGCTGCCGGACGCCGACGACGGCGTTCCAGCGGCCGAGGCCCAACGGCGCCTGGTCGCCGCCTGTCGCCCGGGGGCGACGGCCGCCGACCTTCGGGGCGCCGTGGCCGCCGGCGCCAACCGGTGGGCCGTGCGAGGCGACGGGATGGGATTTGAGCCCCCGGTGGTGACCGACACCCTGGGCAGCGGCGAGGTGATCGAGGAGCGCATGGTGCTGTCCGTGGAGATCGAGGTCGGGGGCGTGCGCCGCCGTGACCTTGCCGTAGTCGGCCCCGAGGCCACCGAGGTCCTCTGACCGGCCGGGACGGTCAGAGCCGCAGGCCACCTAGGCTGGATCGAGTGCCAATGAACCGTCGGGACGCCGCCACGCTGGTGGCCCGCACCGCCTCGGTGGAGGCCACGCAGGGGATGGCGGCGGCCCTCGCCTCACTGGCGCAACCGGGCGACCTGGTGGTGCTCGCCGGTGACCTCGGCGCGGGGAAGACCGCATTCGTGCAGGGGTTCGGGCGGGGCCTGGGCGTGGGGGAGCCGATCACCAGTCCCACCTTCACCCTGGTGCAGGAGTACATGGGCCGGCTGCCCGTGCACCACGTCGACGTCTACCGGCTGGACCAGCTCAGCGAGGTCGTCGATCTCGGCCTGTCCGAGCTGCTCGACGACGAGGGGGTCGTGCTCATCGAGTGGGGCGACGCCATCCTCCCGATGCTCCCGGCGGACCTCCTCGAGGTGCGGCTGACCTTCGGGGCCGGCGACGACGACCGCACCATCGTCCTGCGCAGCTCCGGCCGGTCCTGGCTCCGGCGCATGGCCTCGCTCGTCGAGGCCGTCGCACCCTGGGCGGGGGCCCCCGATGGGGGCGCACCGTGCTGATCCTCGGGATCACCACCTCGACCATGCAGGTCGGCTGCGCAATCGGCGGGCACGAGGGCGTTCTGGCGTCGACCCACTCGAGCCGGGGCAAGCGCCACGCCGAGTCACTGGCCCCCGCGATCGAGTTCCTGCGGCGCCAGGCACGGGTCGAGCTGGCCGAGGTCGGCTGCGTTGCCGTCGACGTGGGCCCGGGGCTGTTCACGGGGCTGCGGGTGGGCATCGCCGCCGGCAAGGCCATGGCGCACGCGTTGCGGATCCCGATGATCGGGGTGACCAGCCTCGACCTGCTCGCGTTCCCGGTGCGCTGGAGCCCGCGCCTGATCGTGGCGGCCATCGATGCCCGGCGTGGCGAGCTCTTCACCGCGACCTACCGGCAGGTGCCGGGCGGGGTGCAGCGCCTGGGTGGCTACCAGATCTCGTCGCCGGCCGACCTGGCCGGCGACCTCGAGGCCACGCGCGCGGACGTTCTGCTGGTTGGCGATGGCGGCCGGCGCTACTGCGACGCGTTCGCCGACCTGGCCAACGTCGAGGTGGGGGACCAGGGCCTGGCCCATCCGTCGGCGGCCTCGCTCGTCCAGCTGGCGCACGCCCGGGCCCTGCGCGAGGACTTCGTCAAGCCCTGGGAGGTGGAGCCGCTGTACCTGCGGGGCCCGGACGCCGAGATCAACTGGTCGACCCGCGACGCGCTGGAAGGTGCCTAGTGGGCGCTCGCGGAAGTTCCGTGGATGGATCGCCGAGGCGGATTCGTCGCTGGCGAGGACGCAGGAGGAAGGCGCAGCCAGCGGCTGCGGCGACGACGAGGACGATGTCCAGCGGCGGATCTGGCCGGCGAGACGCCACGATGACTTCCGCGAGGGTCCACTAGATGGCCCGGGCCCTTCGCCTTCCTGGCGACGCCGACGCGCTGGAGGTGCGCATCGCGCCGATGCGCCGCCGGCACCTCCGGGGGGTGCTACGTATCGAGCAGCAGGTGTACCCGCGCCCGTGGACCTTCGGCCTGTTCCTGGGCGAGATCAGCCAGCGGGCCAGCCGCGTCTACCTGGTGGCCCGGGTGGGGTCTGAGGTTGTGGGCTACGCGGGGATGTTCCGGGCGGTCGACGACGGTCACATCACCACGATCGCCGTCGATCCGGCGTGGCAGCGCCACGGCATCGCCACCCGCTTGCTGCTGGCGCTGGCCCGCTCGGCCGTCGACCGGGGCTGCCACAATCTCACGCTCGAGGTGCGGATGAGCAACTCTGGCGCGCAGGCCCTGTACCAGCGGTTCGGTTTCGTCCCCGCCGGCGTCCGCAAGGGCTACTACCCCGAGACCGGCGAGGACGCCCTGGTCATGTGGGCCAACGACGTGGACACGGAGATGTACGCGGAGCGGCTGCGCGAGATCGAGGCCGCCGTCCCGGGTCAGACGGTGGTCGACGGCGACTGGATCTAGCGGGTGGGGGACGCAGCGGAGGCCCGGGGCTGGCCGGCTCATCCGGCCGACGTTCCGGCGCTGCTTTCTTGCGGTGCTCGCGACGCATCGGCGCCGGTTCCGGAGGGGGATCGGTTGGGGATCGGCGCCGATACGGCACCGAGCCCTGTGGCCGTAGGCTTCCTGGCCAATGGCCGACGTGATCCTGGGCATCGAGACCTCGTGCGACGAGACCGCGGCCGCCGTGGTCGAACGCGCCACGCGCGTCCGATCCTCGGTGGTGGCCAGCCAGATCGACCGCCATGCACGCTACGGCGGCGTCGTTCCCGAGATCGCCAGCCGGGCGCACGTCGAGCTGCTCACGCCGGTCGTGGCCCAGGCGCTGGTCGAGGGCGGCGTGGCCGACCAGGAGATCGAGGCCGTCGCCGCCACCGCCGGGCCCGGCCTCGTCGGATCGCTGCTCGTGGGTGTCAGCGCCGCCAAGGCCTTGGCCCTCGTGTGGGACGTCCCCTTCGTGGCCGTCAACCACCTCGAGGGCCACCTCTACGCCGCGTTCCTCGAGGAGCCCGACCTCGAGGTGCCGCTGGTCGTGCTGCTCGTGTCGGGCGGCCACACCCTGCTCGTCCACATGGAGGACCACGGTCGCTACCGGCAGCTGGGCTCGACCATCGACGACGCCGCCGGCGAGGCGTTCGACAAGGTGGCCCGGTTCCTGGGCCTGGGCTATCCCGGGGGCCCGGTCATCGACCGCATCGCCGCCGACGGCGATCCGCACGCCATCGCCTTCCCCCGGGCCATGCTCGAGCACGACTACGACTTCAGCTTCAGTGGGCTGAAGACGGCGGTGGTCAACCACGTCCGCAAGCACCCCGACGTCGCCACCGCCGACGTGGCGGCCAGCTTCCAGGAGGCCGTGGTCGACGTGCTGGTCACGAAGGCCCGGCGGGCGGCCCGTGACGTGGGCGCCAAGGGACTGTGCCTCGGCGGCGGGGTGGCGGCCAACAGCTCGCTGCGCTCCCGGTTCGTGGACGCGTGCGACGAGGACGGCATCCGCCCGTTCGTCCCCAGCCGGTCGATGTGCACCGACAACGCCGCCATGATCGCCGCCGCCGGCTGGTGGCGGCTGCAGTCCGATGGGCCCTCCCCGCTCGACACCGGCGCGACGCCCAACCTCCGCCTCCCCGTCGCCTAGCCCCTGAGATCCGGCTGGTGGCAGGAGCGGTAGGCAGGGCGTGACTGCACCCCAGGGCCCCTTGATGGACCGCCGCGCCTTCCTGGCGGGCGTGGTCGCCACCGCCATCGCCGCCGGCTGCAGCGGTGGCGACGACTCGGACGACGACGCCGCATCCGAGGGATCACCGAACGGGGAAGCGGCAGCGGCCGACCTGCCGCCGTTGCCCGACGACCTGCCGTCGTCACCGTTCGCATTGGGCGTCGCCTCCGGCGATCCACTTCCGGACTCTGTGATCCTCTGGACCCGCCTGGTGGCCGAGCCGCTGACCGATGGCGGCGGCATGCCGAACGCTCCGGTCCCGGTGACCTGGGAGGTGGCCACGGACGAGGACTTCGACGACGTCGTCGCCAACGGCGCCACCAGCGCCGAACCGGCTTTGGCCCACTCGGTGCACGTCGACGCCGGCGACCTCGAGCCGGACACCCAGTACTGGTACCGGTTCACGGTGGGCGACCTGAACAGTCCAGTGGGCCGCACCCGGACCGCACCCGCCGCGGGTGCCGACGTGGAGCGGCTGCGGTTCGCGTTCGCATCCTGCCAGGACCAGCAGGAAGGCCACTGGACGGCGCATGAGCATCTGGCCGCAGAGGACCTGGACCTGGTGTTCTTCCTCGGCGACTACATCTACGAGGACGATCCCATGGCCGACGCCGTCCGTCCGGGGCGAACGCCCGAGCCCGTCGACCTGGCCGGCTACCGGCTGCGCTACGGCGAGTACCGGTCCGATCCCCTGCTCCAGGCGGCCCGCGCCCGCTTTCCCTGGGTGTGCACGCCCGACGACCACGAGGTCGACAACAACTACGCCGGCCTGGATGAGGAGCTGCCGCAAGACGGTGGGTCCGGTAGCGACCCCGAGGCCTTCCGGCAGCGACGGGCGGCCGCATACCAGGCCTACTACGAGCACCTGCCGCTGCGCATCGACCAGCCGAGCGGGGGCGACGCCCGCATCTACCGCGACCTGGCCTGGGGCTCGCTCGCCCGGTTCTACGTCCTCGACACCCGCCAGTACCGCAGCGATCAGGCGTGCGACCGACCCTCCGACGTGGGCGCGCCGTGCCCCGAGGTCGACGACCCCGCTCGCACCATGCTCGGAGACGAGCAGGAGGCGTGGCTCGGTGACTCGCTCGAGGAGTCGGACGCCACCTGGAACGTGCTCGCCCAGCAGGTCGTCATGACGAGACTGGCCCTGATCCCGGGCACCGACGACCTGTTCAACCTCGACCAGTGGGACGGCTACCCGGCCAGCCGGCAACGGGTCATCGACAAGCTGCGGGGAGTCTCCAACCCGGTCGTGATCACCGGTGACATCCACCTGAGCGGGCTCGGCGTCGTGACCCGGGACGGCACCGACCCCACCACCGAGCCGGTGGCCACCGAGCTGGTCGGGACGTCGATCTCGTCGTCGTTCCCTGCGGCCTTTGTGGACGCCATCGGGGCGATCGCCACCGCGTCGCCTGCCATCCATTACGCCGAGGCCCGCTACCGGGGCTACGTCGTGGTCGAGGTCACGCCGGACGAGTTGCAGGCGGACTATCGCTACGTGAGCACCACGGCCGAGGCGCAGGCAACGCTGTCGACGGGCGCGAGCTGGCGAGTCCGGACCGGCAACCCGGTGCCGGAACCGGTCTGACGCTGCTGGCACTCGGGGGTTGCGAGTGCTAACCGGCGTCGCCTAGCGTTAGCAGTCGACATAGGGAGACTGCTAACCCAACGGGGGTTAGCCCAGCGAGCGCCAATGGAGGCGACACGCATGAACCTGCAGCCCCTCGACGATCGCATCGTCGTCAAGCCCGGTGAGAGCGAGGAGACCACGGCCAGCGGACTGGTCATCCCCGACACCGCCAAGGAGAAGCCCCAGCAGGGCGAGGTCCTGGCCGTGGGCCCGGGCAAGCGCTCCGAGCAGACCGGCGAGATCATCCCGATCGGGGTGAGCGTCGGCGACACCGTCCTCTACAGCAAGTACGGCGGCACCGAGGTCACCATCGACGGCGAGGACGTGCTCGTCCTCTCGGCTCGTGACGTACTTGCTCTAGTGAAGAAGTGAGCGGCTGATGCCCAAGATCCTCAAGTTCGACGACCAGGCCCGGCGTTCACTCGAGGCCGGCGTCAACAAGCTCGCGGACGCGGTGAAGGTCACGCTGGGCCCCAAGGGCCGCAACGTGGTGCTCGACAAGAAGTGGGGCGCCCCGACCATCACCAACGACGGCGTGTCGATCGCTCGAGAGATCGAGCTCGACGACCCCTTCGAGAACATGGGCGCCCAGCTCGTGAAGGAGGTCGCCACCAAGACCAACGACGTGGCCGGCGACGGCACCACCACCGCCACCGTGCTGGCCCAGGCGCTGGTACACGGGGGCATGCGCAACGTGGCCGCCGGCGCCAGCCCCACCGAGCTGAAGCGGGGCATGGAGAAGGCCGTGTCGGCTGCCGTCGAAGCCATCGCCGAGCAGTCCAAGGAGATTGACGACAAGTCCGAGATCTCCCAGGTGGCGGCCATCTCGGCGGGCGATCCCGCCATCGGCGAGGTGCTCGCCGACGCCATCGACAAGGTCGGCAAGGACGGCGTGGTCACCGTCGAGGAGTCCAACACCTTCGGCATGGAGCTCGAGTTCACCGAGGGCATGCAGTTCGACAAGGGCTACCTGGCGCCGTACTTCGTCACCGATCAGGACCGCCAGGAGGCGATCCTCGAGGACGCCTACGTGCTGCTGCACCAGGCCAAGATCAGCTCCGTGCAGGACCTGCTCCCGGTGCTCGAGAAGGTCATGCAGACGGGCCGCCCGCTGCTGGTCATCGCGGAGGACGTCGAGGGCGAGGCGCTCGCCACCCTCGTGGTCAACAAGATCCGGGGCACCTTCAACAGCGTGGCCGTCAAGGCGCCGGGCTTCGGTGATCGCCGCAAGGCGATGCTGCAGGACATGGCGATCCTCACTGGTGGCCAGGTCGTGGCCGAGGAGGTCGGGCTCAAGCTCGACAACATCACGCTCGACCTGCTGGGACGGGTCAAGAAGGCCATCGTCACCAAGGACGACACGACCCTGATCGAAGGTGCGGGATCCGAGGACGAGATCAAGGGCCGCATCCAGCAGATCAAGAACGAGATCGACGACACCGACTCCGACTGGGACCGCGAGAAGCTGCAGGAGCGGCTGGCCAAGCTGTCCGGAGGCGTGGCGGTGGTGAAGGTCGGCGCCGCGACCGAGGTCGAGCTCAAGGAGAAGAAGCACCGCATCGAGGACGCCTTGTCGGCCACCCGCGCGGCCATCGAGGAGGGCGTCGTCGCCGGCGGTGGCGTCGCGCTGCTGCGGAGTCGCGCCGCCGTCGGCAAGGTCGTCGACTCGTTGAACGGCGACGAGGCCACCGGTGCCGGCACCGTCTACCGGGCGCTCGAGTGGCCGGCGCGGCTCATCGCCGACAACGCCGGGCTCGAGGGTGCGGTGGTGGTACGCCACATCGAGGCCGAGACCGGCTCGGTCGGCCTCAACGCCCTGAGCGGCGACTACGAGGACCTGTTGAAGGCCGGTGTCATCGACCCCGCCAAGGTCACCCGGGCCGCTCTCCAGAACGCGGCGTCGATCGCCGGCCTGGTGCTGACGACCGAGTCGCTCGTGGCCGACAAGCCCGAGCCGCCCGCCCCCATGCCGGCAGGCGGTGGTGGCGATCCCATGGGCGGCATGGGCGGCATGGGGATGATGTAGTTCGCACCCCTCGCCGCGCGCTGCTAAGGCGGCGACGGGCCCGCCACCCCCCCTGGTGGCGGGCCCGTCCGCGTCGTGGGCAGTGGGTGATCGGCGGGCTCAGCGCTCCCGGCTCGGGAGCCCGCTCGGGCCGACGTTGGCGACCAGCCAGGCGTTGAGCGGCCCCAGCGACCGCCAGCGGTCGGCGACCGTGTCCTTGGCCGCTGCCGAGAACATCCATCGCCCCGGGTTGCGGGTCCACCAGCCGATGATGCCCTTGTAGCGCAGCAGCTCGATGCGTGGGTGGTCGGCGGGGTAGCCGCGCGGTGCCGTCTTGAGCTGCTCGTGCGCCCCGATCTCCCCGCCCTCGCGGCGAATGTCGGCGACGATGCCCTCGAGCTGGGGCCCGGTCTTGTCGTCGTCGATGGCCTCCCGGAGGCGGGCGAGCTGGTCGGTCGCCGGCATGTAGGCGCCGCCGCCCATCATCATGCCTTCGGCCGAGATGGACAGGTACAGCGTGCCGACGCCCTCGTGGGCGGCGCCGATGACGGCGGCCGCCGATGTCTTGTACGGGGACTTGTCCTTCGAGAAGCGGGTGTCGCGGTTCGGCCGGAACACCTTCGCCTCGCCGAACTCGGGGCGCAGGTCCTCGAGCAGGTGCTCGAGTGGCGCGCGGATGTCCTGCTCGTAGCGCTGCCTGTTGGCCTGCCACCAGTCGCGGGTGTTGTTGGCCGCCAGCTCCTCGTAGAAGGGCACCAGTCCCCTACCGAACCCGTCGAACAGCACGGCATCGAATCTACGTCGCGGCGCCCGGAACCCTCGGTTCCGCACTAGCCGCCGCTGATCGCCTCGAGCTCGTCATCCACCAGCGGCGCCGGATCGTCTGCCCCGGCGACCCAGCCGTCGGGGAGCGTCACCGTGATGGGCCCGGACGTCTTGCCGCGGGGCTGGGCGGTGGTCCCCGGCAGGGGACGCAAGCTCGGGTCGAGGCGGTCGAGCTCGGCCTCGAGGTCGGCGATGGCGTCGGCGGCGGTCAGTCGCCGCCGCACGTCGCCCCCCACCGGGTAGCCCTGCAGGTACCACCCCACGTGCTTGCGCACGTCGCGTACCGCCACCGGCTCGGTGAGCCAGTCGGCCAGGAGCCGGGCGTGGCGCCGCAGCACGTCCCGCACCTCGCCCAGCGCTGGCGGCGGGGGCGGGTCGCGGCCGGCGAAGGCGAGCGCCAGGTCTCGGAACAGCCACGGGCGGCCTAGGCAGCCACGGCCCACGACGACACCGTCGCATCCGGTGGCGTCGAGCATGCGTAGGGCGTCGGCGGCCTCCCAGATGTCGCCGTTGCCGAGCACGGGGATGGAGGTGACGGCGGACTTGAGCGCGGCGATCGCCGTCCAGTCCGCCCGGCCCGAGTAGTGCTGCTCGGCGGTGCGGGCGTGGAGCGAGACGGCGGCGGCCCCCTCGTCCTCGGCGATGCGCCCGGCGTCGAGGAACGTGCGGAGCCGCGCGTCGACCCCGATCCGCAGCTTCACCGTGACGGGTGCCGCGCCGGCACCGTCGACCGCCGCGCGCACGATGTCGCGGAACAGGGCACGACGCACCGGCAACGCCGCCCCGCCGCCCCTCCTGGTCACCTTGGCCACCGGGCAGCCGAAGTTGAGGTCGATGTGGTGGGCGCGCTCTTCGCCCACGAGGAACCCGGCCGCATCGGCGATGGCGCGCGGTTCGGTGCCGTACAGCTGGATCGACCGCACGGGCTCGTCGTCGGCGAACCGGGCCAGGCGCAGCGTCTTGTCGTTGCGCTCGGCGAGACCGCGGGCGGTGATCATCTCGCTCACGAACAGCCCGCCGGGCTCGAAGGTGCGACACAATCGCCGGAACGGCGCGTTCGTGATGCCCGCCATGGGCGCGAGCACGACGGGCGGCCAGACGGCCATCGGGCCGATCCGCAGCGGTGCCCGGATGTCGCTCCGGTCGCGGGTCATGGGTCGCGGGCCCACAGGTCGGTGATGGCGATGCCTACGTCGGCCAGCAGTTCCCGCAGCCGCGGGAGCGACAGCCCGATCACCGTGCCGTGGTCGCCGTCGATACCAGCGACGAACGGGGCCCCGTAGCCCTCGATGGTGCACGCTCCGGCCACGGCCAACGGCTCGCCGGTGGCGATGTAGGCGTCGATCTCGGCATCGGACGGATGGCCGAAGCGCACCACGGTGTCGGCGACGCCGGACGTGCGCCGACCGGTCGCCAGGTCCACGACGGCGTGGCCGGTGGTGAGGACGCCCGACCTGCCCCGCTGCTCGCGCCACCAGGTGCGGGCCTGGTCCGCCGACTCCGGCTTGCCGCGGACCTCGCCGTCGATCACGAGCAGGGAGTCGCAGCCGACGACCAGTGGCGCCGGGCGTCCCGGCAACGCCGTGCCGGCCAGCCGGCGCGCGATCGCCTCGGCCTTGCGCTCCGCCAGGGTGCGGGCGGCCTCGGCTGCCGTGAGCCCGGCGACGCCGTCCTCGGCCACGCCGCTGATCATGACCTCGGGCGCCAGACCGGCGGCCCGCAGCAACGCCAGCCGGCCCGGCGATGCCGAGGCCAGGACGAGACGGCGGACGGGCACCCCGCCAGCCTGGCACGATCCCGGTGACGGGCCCGAACCCCGGGCGTCGGCGAAACGTCGCGCCGGTAGCCTGCCGGGCATGGAGCTGCCGCCCCCCGATCCCCAGAAGCTGCTGGCCCAATGGATGGAATGGGAGCGCGGGGAGACGCCACCGGGGCGCGTCATGGGCAACCTCAAGACCGGGGGGATGCGCCAGCTGCTCGAGTCGCTCGTGAAGCAGACGGCAGGGTCGGGCGCCGAGTCCGGTACCTGACCGTGCCCGATCGCCCGCCCGACGCCGGCGACGGCACGTCGACCGAGTGGCCCGAGGCCGTCAACGTCTCGGCCGGCGCCGCGGCGGCGCGAGGGCTCCCCGGCTGGCCCCCGCCCGGTGACGACCCGCCCGGACCCCCGGTCCCCGTGCCCCCGGGCCGCGGCGGAGAGCAGCGGATCCCGCGTCCGTTCAACGCCCGCGCCGGCGGTCCCGCGCCCTGGGCGCACCTGCCGCCCGGGCGGCGGCGTCCCTCCGTGGCCGACGTCACCCGGGCCCTAGCGGCCCTGGGCCCGCCGCGCCCGTCGGAACGCGAGATCACCGACGCCACGGCGCGGCCGTCCGCCGTGCTCGCCCCCCTGTACGACGAGGACGGCGACGCGTTGGTCGTGCTCACCCGGCGGACCTGGGGGCTCCGGACCCACGAGGGCGAGGTGAGCTTCCCGGGGGGCCGTGTCGATCCGGGCGAGTCCCCGATCGACGGCGCCTTGCGGGAGGCCAAGGAGGAGATCGATCTCGACCCGTCCACGGTCGACGTCATCGGCGAGCTCGACCACCTGGCCACGGTGACGAGCTGGTCGTTCATCGTTCCCTACGTCGGCGTGCTGCCGGGCCGGCCGGAGACGCACCCCAACCCCGCCGAGGTCGAGGCAGTGCTCCACGTGAGGCTGGCCGAGCTGCTCGAGCCCGAAAACTTCCGCCAGGAGCTGTGGACCTTCCCCGGCGGGGACGAGCGGCCCATCTACTTCTTCGAGCTGGTGGGTGACACGGTCTGGGGGGCGACGGCCAACCTGCTGCGCCAGCTCCTCGGCGCCGTCACCGGCACGCTGGGCCGGGGCGACCTCGACCACCCCGACGCCTGACGAGTGTCGACTCGGCCGGAGGCCGAGGCCATTCTTCCTCTCCGGCGGAGGGCGGGTAGCGAGCGGGTGGCGCTGAGGATGCGGGGCCGCTTGAGGCGCTGTTGCGCCGAAGGCGGTAGGCCCCGCACCGGAGGCGACAGGACCCGTGAGCGGAGGGGCGCGGACGGGCGTAGCCGGCTTACCAGCTCCCGTAGTTGGGCGCTTCCTTGGTGATGGTGATGTCGTGGGGATGCGACTCGCGCAGGCCCGCGCCGGTGATGCGCACGAAGCGGGCGTTCCGCTGCAGATCGGCGATGCTCGGGGCGCCGCAATACCCCATGGCCGCCCGCAGACCCCCGACGAGCTGGAACAGCACGTTGGCGACCGGTCCCTTGTAGGCCACGCGGCCCTCGATGCCCTCGGGCACGAGCTGGTCGGTATCGATCACGTCCCCCTGGAAGTAGCGGTCCTTCGAGAACGACCGGGCCTTCATGGCCCCCATCGACCCCATGCCGCGGTACTCCTTGTACCGCTCGCCCTGGTGGAGGACGACCTCGCCCGGCGACTCGTCCACTCCGGCCAGCAGGCCGCCCAGCATCACCGTGTCGGCCCCGGCGGCGATGGCCTTGGCCACGTCGCCCGAGGACTGGATCCCGCCGTCGGCGATGACCGTCGCCCCGTGCCGGGCGGCCGCCACGGCGCAGTCGTACGTGGCCGTGACCTGGGGAACCCCGACCCCGGCGACCACACGCGTCGTGCAGATCGAGCCCGGCCCGACACCCGCCTTCACCCCGTCGGCGCCCGCCCCGACCAGGGCGTCCACGGCGTCGGCGGTGGCGACATTGCCGGCGATCACGTCGACCGGGAACGCACCCTTCACCTGCTTGACCACGTCGAGCACCGCCCGGCTGTGCCCGTGAGCGGTGTCTACGACCAGGACGTCGGCCCCAGCGGCCACGAGACGTTCCGCCCGGTCGAGGGCGTCGGGCCCTACGCCCACCGCCGCACCCACCCGCAGGCGGCCCTTCTCGTCCTGCGTCGCGTGGGGGAAGTCAGTCCGCTTCTTGATGTCCTTGACGGTGATGAGGCCCTTGAGCAGCCCCTGGTCGTCGACGATGGGCAGCTTCTCGATGCGGTTGCGCCACAGGATGTCCTTGGCGTCCTCGAGCGTCGTGCCCAGGGGCGCGGTCACCAGCGGCGGTCGGCGCATGACGTTGGCGACCGGCTGGTCGACCTCCTCGATGAAGCGCAGGTCGCGGTTGGTCAGCAGGCCCAGGAGGCGTCCCGCCGAGTCGGTGATGGGCACGCCCGAGATGTGGTAACGGGCCATCAGCGCCAGGGCGTCGGACACGAGCGCCTCGGCGGGCAGCGTCACCGGCTCGACGATCATGCCCGACTGGCTGCGCTTGACCTTGTCGACCTCGGCCACCTGGTCGGCCACCGAGAGGTTGCGGTGGATAATGCCGATGCCACCGGCGCGGGCCAGCGCGATGGCGACCGGGGCCTCGGTGACCGTGTCCATGGCCGCGGAGACGATCGGTATCGCGAGGTCGATCGTCGGCGTCAGGCGGGTCGCCGTGTCGACCTCGCCGGGGAGGACCGACGACTCGGCCGGGAGCAGCAGCACGTCGTCGAAGGTCAGGCCTTCCTTGGCGAACTTCGGCGGGTAGTCGTCGCCGGGATCGGCGGCAAACGGGCTGTCTGGGGCCTCCATGGGTGAAGTCTAGGCAGCGTCCGGTGCGATGGCGGGGACGTCCCCGAGTGCCCCGCCCGGCCGTCGATAAGCTGCGGTTCCTCCCCTCCAGGCGAGACGAGGTGATGCATGGCCGAGGTCGACGTCGGCATCGGCAAGACCGCACGGCGGGCGTTCAGGCTCGATGACGTGTCGATCGTTCCCAGTCGGCGCACCCGCGACCCCGAGGATGTCGACATCGCTTGTGAGATCGACGCCTATCGCTTCGAGATGCCGATCCTCGGCGCCCCCACCGACAGCGTCGTATCGCCGGCGAGCGCGGTGGAGCTGGGCCGCCTGGGATCCGCCGGAATCCTCCACCTCGAGGGCCTGTGGACCCGCTACGAGCACCCCGAGAAGTTCTTCGAGGAGATCGCCGAGCTGCCCGCCGACAGCGCTACCCGGCGGATGCAGGAGATCTACGCCGAGCCCGTCAAGCCCGAGCTCATCGGCCCCCGCATCGCCCAGATCAAGGAGGCCGGCGTCACCTGTGCGGTGGCCATCACGCCCCACCGCACCCTGCAGTTGGCTGACGCCATCCTCGAGGCCGAGCCCGACCTGCTCGTCATCCAGGCCACGATCGTGTCCGCCGAGCACGTGGCGCGGACGACCGAGCCGCTCAACCTCAAGGCCTTCATCCGGCACTACGAGCTGCCGGTGCTGGTGGGCGGGTGCACGTCGTACCAGGCGGCGCTGCACCTCATGCGCACGGGGGCGGCCGGCGTGCTGGTCGGTGCGGGCTCCGGGGCCGAGGCCGTGACTCGGGACCTGCTCGGTGTCGGGGTCCCGCTGGCCACCGCGCTGGCCGACGCGCGCGCCGCCCGGATGCGCCACCTCGACGAGACGGGCGTCTACTGCCACGTGATCGCCGATGGGGGCGTCACCACGGGGGGCGACATCGCCAAGGCCATCGCCTGCGGGGCCGACGCCGTGGTGACCGGCACGCCGCTGGCGGCCGCCGCCGAGGCACCCGGTCGGGGCTGGCACTGGGGGCTGGGCGCAGTCCATGCCTCGCTGCCCCGCGGCGAGCGGGTCCCGGTCGCGCCCCGCGGAACGCTCCAGGAGATCCTGCTGGGACCGGCCCACGACGCCAGCGGTGGTGTCAACCTCACCGGTGCATTGCGGCGGGCCATCGCGCTGTGTGGCTACGAGACCGTGAAGGACCTGCAGAAGGCCGAGCTCGTGGTGTTCGGCGGATGACCCGGGCGGCAGTGTCATTGACCCGAGGCAATAGGGACCGCCGCCGGGCGCTCGAGGCAATGAGGACCGGCCCCCGACGCCTAATCCCTCGAGAGCGTTGGCGCGACCCGTATTGCCTCGGGAAATGGTGGAGCGAATGGTGATCGCCGACCCGGCCGAGGAGTTCGACACCTGCCTGGTCGTCGACTTCGGCGCTCAGTACGCCCAGCTCATCGCCCGCCGGGTGCGCGAGGCGCACGTTTACTCCGAGATCGTCCCCCACTCCATGACCGCCGGCGAGGTGCGAGATCGTGCGCCGGCGGCGCTGATCCTGTCCGGCGGTCCCAAGTCGGTCCACGTCGGCGGCGCCCCGCTGCTCGACCCCGAGATCTATGAGCTGGGGGTTCCCATCCTCGGCATCTGCTATGGGGCCCAGCTCATCGCGCAACAGCTCGGCGGCGAGGTGGGGCGGGGTGGCCAGGGCGAGTACGGGCGCACCCCGCTGCGGATCAACCAGTCCGACGGTGGCCTGCTCGACGGGCAACCGGCGGAACAGACGGTGTGGATGAGCCACTTCGACGGCATCACCCGGGTCCCCGACGGCTTCGTCGCCACGGCCACCTCGGCCGGTGCCCCCGTGGCCGCCCTGGAGTCGCCGGGCCGGCGAATCTGGGGCATCCAGTACCACCCCGAGGTGTCGCACACGCCGCACGGCCAGCAGGTGCTCCGCCAGTTCCTCCACCACCTGGCCGAGTGCCGGCCCACCTGGACGATGACGTCGATCATCGAGCAGCAGGTGGCCGCGATACGGGCGCAGGTCGGCTCGGGCCGGGTGATCTGCGCGCTGTCGGGCGGCGTCGACTCGGCGGTGGCGGCGGCGCTGGTCCACAAGGCCGTCGGCCCGCAGCTCACCTGCGTCTTCGTCGACACTGGGCTGCTGCGCCAGGGCGAGGGCGAGCAGGTGGTCGAGACGTTCCAGCGCCACCAGCGGATCGAGCTCGTGCACGTGCGGGCCGCCGAGCGCTACTACGAGCGGCTCGCCGGCGTCACCGACCCCGAGGACAAGCGCAAGATCGTGGGTGAGCTGTTCATCCGCATCTTCGAGGAGTCGGCAGGCGGCCTCGAGGACGCCCGCTTCCTGGTGCAGGGCACGCTCTATCCCGACGTGATCGAGTCGGGCGGCGGTGACGGGGCGTCCACCATAAAGAGCCACCACAACGTGGGTGGGCTGCCCGATGACATGACCCTTGAGCTGGTGGAGCCCCTCCGCAACCTGTTCAAGGACGAGGTGCGCCGGGTCGGCGAGGAGCTGGGCCTGCCCGAGGAGATCGTGTGGCGCCAGCCCTTCCCCGGGCCCGGGCTGGCGGTGCGGATCATCGGCGAGGTCACACCCGCCAAGGTCTCCATGCTGCAGCACGCCGACGCCATCGTGCGCGAGGAGCTGCGCAGGGCCGAGCTCGAGCGCGACGTGTGGCAGGCGTTCGCGGTGTTGCCCGACATCCGCTCCGTGGGGGTGATGGGCGACGAACGCACCTATGCACACCCCATCATCGTGCGCGCCGTCACCAGCGAGGATGCCATGACGGCCGACTGGGCGCGCCTGCCGTACGACGTCCTGGAGACGATGTCGAGCCGCATCATCAACGAGGTGGCGGGCGTAAACCGGGTCGCGTACGACATCACGTCCAAGCCCCCTGGCACAATCGAGTGGGAGTAGGAGGACTCGTCAACATGAGTGAAGCCACCATCGACGCCCGTCCCCGGGCGGCGTTCCACGCCATGACCGAGGGCACCAAGGAGGACTGGGACAAGATCGCCGTCGGTGCGATCGAGCTGGCGGCCGGGTTGCCCGATCGGGTGCTCGCCCACCTTCGCCAGCTGGGCGGCGACTACGGGGGATTCGCGGTCGACCGGCTGGAGCACTCGTTGCAAACCGCCACCCGCGCCCATCGCGCCAACCGTGACGACGAGTACGTCTTCTGCGCCTTGATCCACGACATCGGCGACCTCCTGGGACCGCTCAACCACGCCGACGTGGCCGCCGCGGTCGTCAAGCCGTTCGTGAGCGAACAGAACCACTGGATGGTGGAGAAGCACGCGATCTTCCAGGGCTATTACTTCTTCCATCACCTGGGCCTCGACCCCGACATGCGCGAGCAGTTCCGGGGGCACGAGTGGTTCGACTACACGGCGGAGTTCTGCCACGAGTACGACCAGCCGGCGTTCGACTCCGGCTACGACACGCTCCCGCTCGAGCACTTCGAGCCCTTGGTGCGCCAGGTGATGACGTCGCCCAAGCGCAGCATCTACATGAAGTAGGGCGAAGTGCCGCTGGGGGACTACAGCGAGGACTCCTTCGCACACCGCGGCAAGGCGCGCCGCGTGTTCCGCCGTGGCACCGGCCCGGCGGTGATCGTCATCGCCGAGGTGCCCGGGATCACGCCGTCGGTCGTGGACTTCGCCGACAGGGTGGTCGGCCTGGGGTGCACTGCCGTGCTGCCGCACCTGTTCGGCGTGCCCGGTGAGCCGTCGTCGGGCCGCAACGCCACGCAGGTGCTGGCCTGGTGCTGCGTGTCGCGAGAGTTCGCCACCTGGGCCGCGGGCAAGACCTCGCCGGTCACCGAGTGGCTCCGTGCGCTCGGCCGGCACGAGTTGTCCCGGTGCGGCGGTCCCGGCATCGGCGCGGTCGGCATGTGCATGACCGGCGGGTTCGCCCTGGCGATGATGGTGGAGGACGGCCTGCTGGCGCCGGTGCTCAGCCAGCCGGCGTTGCCCTTTTCGATCTCGAAGGGCCGGCGGCGCGACCTGGGCATCAGCGCCGCCGACCTCGAGGTCGTCAAGCAGCGGGCGGCCGCCGGGGTCGAGGTGCTGGGCCTGCGCTTCACCGGTGACGTCGCGTGTCCGCCTGGGCGCTTCGAGCGGCTGCGGCAGGAGCTGGGCGACGCGTTCGTGGGGGTCGAGATCGACTCGTCGCCCGGCAATCCGCACGGGATCCGCAAGCGGGCGCACTCGGTGCTGACCGAGGACTTCGTGGACGAGCCCGGCCACCCGACGCGGGACGCGCTGGACCGGGTGCTCGAGTTCCTGCGGTCCCGCCTCCTGGCGCCGGCGGCCTGAGGGTCGTTCCGGCGCCGTTTCCTTGCGGTCCTCGCGAAATTTCGGCGCCGCAACGGGGACCGCCGGGCCGCGGGGACGCCGCTCGGTCAGGCCAACGGGCGGCCGAAGGGCCTCTCCTCCGTCCACGTGGCGAGCTGGGCCTCGGCTCGCTGGGCCGCCGCCAACCACAGGCCGGTGCCCCGGTCGGCCAGCCCGAGGGTGACATCCCGGATGCGCTGGACCGGGTCGCCGCCGTCGGGGTCGTGCGCCGCCAGCAGGGGTGCGGCGATCGACAGGAAGTCGGGGACGACCACCCGCTCCTGGCGCCCCAGCACCGCCAAGGCCCGGGCAGTGACCGGCACCGGCGTGAGCGGGACGATGGTGGTGGCCTTGACCGCTTCGGCGGTCGGATGGTCGAGCACGGCCGCCCTGCCGGCGACGAACAGCACCTCGCACTCGGCATCGAACCGAGGCTCGGCCATGGTGTTGCCGTCGGCGGTGAGCTGGGCGGTGGCGGCATCGGCGACCGGGCCCGAGCCCACCACCGCAGCAGCCCGCCAGTCGGAGGGACCGGCCGCCCTGGCCGCGGCCAGCGCACCGGCGGCCGTCAAGGCGGCATCGGGCCCGGTCCAGCCGAGCGGCGCCAGGTCGTCGGCGGTCAGGCCCAACCCTGGTGCCAGGCGCAGGCGACCGGCCTCGGCAAGCGGTCCCATCTCCTCGACGAACCCCTTCACGGCGCCCTCGCGGTCCTCGGGCTTGGCATTGATGCCCGCGGACCCCCCGGCATGGGCGGCGACGCCGAACGAGGCGAACGAGTAGGTGACCGAGCGGGCAAGGAGCACGGCGCCGTCCTGCAGCACCTTGGGTGCGAGCCGGGCGATCCCGACGCACGTCGTGGCCGCGTCGAGATCGAAGACGATGAATCCCTCGGTTGCGGAGAGCCTTTGCACCTTCACGACCGGCGATTCTTCCCCACGGCTTTCGGCCAAGCCCAGCCGATCCCCCAATCTGCGTGGATGGTGAGAGCCTGGTCGGCATGCCCCCCGACACGCACGGCGACGACCCGCGTCGCGAACCCGAGGCCGGCTCGGACGCCACGCAGGTCACCCCCGAGGTCGGTCCTCCGGATCAGGCCCCCGATGCCGATACCCAAGCGACGCAGCAGAGCCCGGGCGTCGGCACCGGCGCGGTCGACGAGACCACGGCTCCCATCGCGGTCGCCGATGACGACACCGACGAGCTTCCGGTGGCGCCGCCGATGGTCGGCCCTCCACCGGTCGAAGACGCCGTCGGGGCCGGGCCAACCGACCGGGCGCATCGCAACCGGCGCCGGGCCCTGATCGGCACGCTCGTCGTCGCGATCGTGGCGCTGGTCGGCCTGGGGGCGGCCATCGTGGCGACGGCGGACAGCGATCCCGACGAAACACCGGCGTCGACCTCGTCCACGTCGACGACCAGCACGGTGCCGCCCACGACCGAGGGCCAGACGCCCGCCCCTTCGGGTCCTGAGGAGACCACGACGACCACGGCGCCGACCACCACGACTACGACCACCCAACCCACGACGACCACGGCGCCGACCACGACGACCACCCAGCCCACGACGACCACGGCGCCGACCACGACGTCCACGACGACGGCGGCGGGCTGAGGCGGACGTAAGCCCCGGCGACCCGCAGCGACCGCAGACCGCCGCCCCGGCCGGAGCCGCCGAGAACGCCGGGGGTACCTTGCGCGTCATGTGCACCGATGACAACAGCGGGCAGGCGCAAGACCAACATGCCGAGGTCGCCGCGGCGATGCCTCGCCCCACCGAGGGCGAAGCCGTCGACCCGATCGCACTGGAGCCGGTCGACGAGCTCATCGTCACCACGCTGGTCGACAACAGCTACGACGGGCTGATGGTCGACATGGGACCGGCCAAGCGCATGGCCATGAAACGGACGCCGCCCGTGCCGGCGCGGCTATTCGAGGAGGGCGCCATCGCGCCAGGCATGCTCGCCGAGCACGGTTTCTCGGCCCTGGTGTCCGTCCGGCGGGGCGAGCGTACCCACACGCTGCTGTTCGACACGGGCGTGTCGCCCGGCGGGATGGCCGACAACATGGAGCGCCTCGGCGTCGACGTCGCGGCCATCGAGGCGGTGGTGCTCAGTCACGGTCATTTCGACCACGCCGGCGGCTTCGAGGGCCTCGGCCGCCTGCGCCGGCGGAGCGGCCTGCCGCTGACGCTGCACCCGCTGGTCTGGACACGCAGGCGCCTCGCTCTGCCCGGCCACTCGCCCTGGCGACTGCCGACGCTGCGTCGCAGCTCGCTCGAGGCCGAGGGCTTCGAGATCATCGAGCGCCGCCAACCGTCACTGCTCCTGGACGGCGGCGTTCTGATCACCGGCGAGATCGACCGCACCACCGACTTCGAGCAGGGTCTGCCCTTCCACGAGGCCCAGCGGGACGGGCGCTGGGAGCCCGATCCGTTGATACTCGACGACCAGGCACTCGTCGCGCACGTGCGGGGCCGCGGCCTGGTCGTGCTCACCGGCTGCGGCCACGGCGGCGCGGTCAACATCGCCCGGCACGCGATGCGCCTCACGCGCATCAATCGCCTGCACGGATTGCTCGGCGGCTTCCACCTCACCGGGCCGGGATTCGAGCCGATCATCGAACCGACCGTCGATGCGCTCGCCCACCTCGCCCCCGATCTCATCGTGCCGGCTCACTGCACCGGCTGGCGCGCGCAGCATCGCCTGGCGGCGGCGCTTCCCGAGGCGTTCGTCCCCAATGCGGTCGGCACATCGTTCGCCCTGCCGGCGGCCTGAGGACCGCCCACCCGTGGCCTTCGCTGTCATACCCGCTTCAACCGGCCACAGCCCCTGTTCGCCCCGCTCAGAGCCTTGTACGCGCGGGCCGTGACACGGATGTGGCACGCGACGGGCCGTGCCTCGCCTGCGCGACTCAGTCGACCGGGAGCGCCGCTAGACCGGCAAGGACCGCCCACAAGAGGCGGATTCGTCCAGTCATCTCAGCTCCTCAGTCGATCGGGCGCATGGTGATGCTGGCGAGGACGGCCGGTGCGGCCATGGCACCCGCCGCCATTGCAGCGAACAGGGCGGCCGACAGAAGGCGAAGTCGTCTCATCGTCAGCTCCGTCAGTCGAGCCCGGTCATAGTGATGCCGGCTTGGATCATCGCCGGTGCTCCGATCAAGGCCGCGGTGGCCGCGGCCGCCAGCAGCCCGGCCCACAAGAGGTCGATTCGTCGCGTCATGTCAGGCTCCTTTCCCGGCCGCCGGTTGCCGCCGCCGCTACTTCGGTGCAACCACCTGCCACGGATGGACCGGCAGGCGGCGCCGGCGGGAGACGCGTCGCTAGCGGCCGTGGACGCGGAACCACGCCCAACCCGTAACGTGGTACGCGCCGCCCGCGGAGAGGGGGACGGGAGATGGCACGGCGTAAGGCCGATTGCCCGATGGAACGAGGCGGGCGCCGAGCCGAAATCAACGCCGTCGCGCGGTTGGCGTGCCGGCGTGGGTGCTCGCGAAAGCGGGCTCTTGGATACGTAGACAGGAGGTAAGGCCCATGGCCATGAAGACGGCGCTCACCATCGCCGGCAGCTACCTGGCGGTCGCCCAGGGGCTGACGATGATCCTGACGGAGACGATGACGGCTCTGATCTTGGGGGTCGCCACGCCGTTCCTGGTCCTGGGCGGTTGTGTGGCGTACGTGTTGGAGCGTGACACCCGGCCCGAGCCTCCGCCGCACCAGACCGCGCCGCGGATCATTGACGTGCCACCCCGACGCTTCCACAAGGCGGCCTGGTGATGGTCTGGCTCCGGGTCAACAGTGGGTCTGACCTCTAAGGGCACGTAGCAGCTGACGGGAGCGCAACGGCCCCCCGCCCTGAGGGACAGGGGTTCGCACGCTGCCTGTCATACCCGCTTCGTATGGTCACGGTGTCCGAACCCACGAGGAGGTAGCGGCATGGAGCTCTGGTCACCACCGCACGACAAGCCCCACCTGTTCGAGTGGTGGCGCCCGCTGTTGCTCGCCAGCCAGCGGGCACGCCGAAGACGGGTGCCGTGGCCCATCCATCTCGACGAGTTCCGCCTCGCGGGGCGGGTGCTCCGTGGGGGCCGGCCCGACGTCTGGATTTACGAGCACCACGCCAACGGCGGCTCGCTCTGCATCGACGCCACCGGTGCCACCTACCGGTTCATCCCCACCCCCATGGCCAAGGGCGTGGGTCAGTTCCGGCCGTGCGACATCCGCAGTGCCGTGTGGCGCGCGGGCTTGCCCGAGGTCGTCGAGCCGGTTGAGTACCGGGAACGGTCCGCGGAGCCCGAGCCCTGGGACCAGGGCACCGGGCCTCACCACGGCGACGTCGAGCTCCGCGAGGCCTCGGGCGGCGCGGTGGCCTCCGGCCAGGTCGTGCGGCGTGGCCATCTCACCGTGATCGATGGCGGTGCCTGACCGGCGCGGCGCGGAGGCCGTTCGCCGGCGCCAAACTGGTGGGGTGCGAGCACTCGCCGTCCACCACGTCTCTATCAACGTCGACGATGTCGACGCTGCCGTCGCCTTCTACGTCGACGTCCTCGGGCTGGCGCCGCGCCGGGACCGGCCCGCCGACCTTGGCGTCGGCGGTGCGTGGCTCGACGCCGGCGCCCAGCAGGTTCACCTGATCCACGCGCCGCCGCCTGTGGCCCGAGGCCAGCACTTCGCGCTGCTGGTCGACGACCTCGACGCCGCAGTCGGCGAGCTGCGGGGCAGGAGCGTGGACGTAAGCGACCCTGTGCCCATCGGACGCAGCCGCCAGTCGTTCCTGGAGGACCCCGCCGGCAACCTGATCGAGCTGCACGAGGCGGCGCTGTAGCGCTCCGGCGGGAACGGGGCATCGTGAGGCGCCTCTGGCTGCTGCGGCACGCCAAGTCGAGCTGGGACGGCCCCGATTTGCCGGACGAGCTCCGGCCGCTGGCGCCCCGCGGTGTCCGGGCGGTCGCTGCGGTTGCGCGCCACCTACACACGATCGGGGCCGCTCCCGACCTGGTGCTGTGCTCGCCCGCCCGGCGCGGGGTGGAGACGTGGGATGGCGTAGCCCCAGGCGTCCCCCGTGGCACGTCGGTGGAGTTCGACGAGGCGATCTACCACGCAGGGGCCGACGAGTTGCTCGCGCGGCTCCGGCGGGTGCCGTCGCCGATCGGGTCCGTGCTGCTGGTCGGCCACAACCCCGGGCTGCAGGAGTTCGCGGTCGGTTTGGTGGGCGCCGGCGACAGCGACCTTCGGGAACGGCTCATGACCAAGTTCCCTACGGGCGCGCTCGCCACCCTCGAGACGCAGGGCGATTGGGACGATGTGGACTGGGGCGCGGCGACGCTGCTTGCCTACGTCGTGCCGCGTGAGCTTTGACGACGGCGATCGGCGGCGATGACCGGCCTCCACGGGTGATCATGGCGCCATGAGCGACCCGACCTTCGAGACCTACGACCGACGCGTTGCCGAAGGACTGCTGACGGCGCACGAGCGAGACGAGGGCTTGCCGGCCTGGTTGGGCATTCGGCCGCTCGACCTGGGGCCGGGCACGATGAAGGCCGTGGTCCCGGTACGTGCCGAGCTCCTGACGCCGTTCGGGAACCTGCACGGGGGCGTGCTGGCGGCCCTCTGCGACCACGTGTTGGGAACGGTCTGCTACCCGGTCATCCCACGCGGCGCCTGGGCGGCGACGACGGAGTTCAAGCTCAACTACCTCGCTCCGGTCACGGGCGGTGACCTCGAGGCCACCGCGACGATCGTCGCACTGTCGAAGCGGACGGCGGTGGTGCGGATCGAGGTCGCCAACGACGGGCGGGTGGTGTGCGCCGCCCAGGGGACGGTCCTGATCATGCCTCCGAAGCCGGAAAGCAAGTGACGTCCGACGGCGCCCGCCGGTCTCGCGCCGCCGGCGTCCGCGCGCTCGTGCTGGAGGAGCCGCGACGGCTGGAGCCACGGCGCCTGCCCGTTCCGGAGATCGGCGACGACGACGGCGTGCTACGGGTCGAGGCGTGCGGGTTGTGCGGCACCGACCACGAGCAGTTCACCGGCGGGATCAGAGTGGCCGGGCCGTTCGTGCCCGGCCACGAGATCGTCGGGCTCGTCGAGGACGTCGGCTCACGCGGGGCCGAACGGTGGGGCGTTGCCGCGGGCGACCGCGTGGCGGTCGTGCCGTTCCTGGCGTGCCGGGTGTGTGGCCCCTGCCTGGCCGGCGACCATCGCCACTGCGAGCGGCATGGCTTCCACGAGTTCTACGGGGCAACCCCGGTCGATCGGGTACCCGGCCTCTGGGGTGGCTACGCCGAAGCTGCCTACCTGGGGCCGGACGCGCTGCTGCTGCCGGTCCCCGGGCGCCTCGACCCGGTGCTGGCCACCGTGTTCAACCCGCTGGGCGCGGGCATCCAGTGGGCCGTCGAGCTGCCGGCGACCCAGCCAGGGGCGGTGGTCGCCGTGCTGGGACCGGGCATCCGCGGCCTGTGCGCCGCGGCCGCGGCCAAAGACGCCGGTGCGGGATTCGTGCTCGTCACCGGGTTCGGCCCCCGCGACGCCGAGCGGCTGGCGCTCGCGCCGCGGTTCGGCGCCGACCTGGCCGTCGATGTCGCGCGCAGCGACGCGATCCGGGAGCTGAGGGAGGCGACCGGCGCTCGAGGCGCCGACGTGGTCGTGGACGTCACCGCCAACGCTCCCGCAGCGTTCGGCCAGGCGATCCACCTCGCCCGCCCCGGCGGCACGGTGGTGGTGGCCGGCATGCGGGGCTTCGCAGCGGTGGATGACTTCGTGCCCGACGTGATCGTGGCCAAGGAGGTCCGAGTTCTCGGTGCACTGGGCGTCGATGCCGC
>JBKPAA010000121.1:0-30145 GCA_046726215.1 Actinomycetota bacterium
GGGCCCTGCTCGGCGTCGTCAGCGAGGCCGACCTCGTCACGGAGCCGGCGTACGGCGGCCATCGCGGCAGACCCCACACCGCCGGCGTGGTCATGAGCGCTCCGGCCGACAGCGTCCACCCCGACGACACGGTGCGCGACGTGGCCGCGCGGATGGTCGACAAGCACCGCAGGCACTTTCCGGTCGTCAACAGTTCGGGGCGGCTCGTCGGCGTCGTGTCACGCCGCGACGTGTTGCGGATGTTCGATCGAGCCGACGCGGAGCTCGCCGCCGACGTGTCCGATGCGCTCGCCCAGGACCGGAACCTGGAGGGGCATGCCGTCGCCGTGACCGCCAGGGACGGGGTGGTCACGATCGAGGGCGGCGTTCGCCGGATCGACGATGTCGCCTACATCTGCCGCCTGGCGTGGATGGTGCCCTGCGTCGTCGACGTCGCATGCCACGTGACCGTCGCCGAGACGGCGTCCCCCAACGACATTCGCACCGCAGAAATGAAGGAGGCTGCCATGCAGCACATCGTTGTAGGTGTCGACGGCTCCGCCGCCTCGCGGCGTGCCCTCGAGTGGGCCATCGACCAAGCGCACACGTGCGGAGCCCGCGTGGAGGCGATTCATGCCTGGACCCCGCCCGACATGGGGGCCGATCCGCTCACGCAGGCGCTCGCCGACACGGACGACCTCGAGGAACAGGCGCGCCGCGAGCTCCATCTCGTCGCGGACGGCGCGGATGACGACGCGCTCGTGGCACCCGTCTCACGCACGGTCGTGCAGGACGACGCCGCCGAGGCCCTTCTGCGGTACGCGAAGGACGCGGACCTGCTCGTCGTGGGCTCCCGCGGCCTGGGGGCGGGTGACGATAGCGGCGTCGGGTCGGTCAGCGACCGCGTGATCCGCCAAGCGCCCTGCCCCGTGGTGGTCGTGCCGGCGACGGCCTGAGTGGCGTCGCAGGGTCCCGACGCCTCGGCCGACGCCTGGGCTCAGCCCCGTGACCCGCGGTGCCGCCGCAGCGGCTCCCGCCTCACACGCCGTCGGCGTCCATGAAGCCGGAGACATAATCGCCGAGCAGGTCGCGAGCCGACACGATGCCCACCAGCCGGCCGCCTCGCTCGACCAGGACGTGGCGGATGTAGCACTCCATCATGCGCTCCGCCACCTCGGTGACGGTCGCCCTGGCATCGCACCAGACGAGGGACGTATTGGCGATGTCGCAGGCGTGCGTCGTGGCGGGATCACGCCTGCCGGCGAGTGCCCGCACGATGTCTCGCTCGGTGACGATGCCGGCCGCCTGGCCACGGTCGCCGTTGGTCACGATCAACGCACCCACGCCGGCCGCCACCATGGCATCCGCCACCTCGTTAAGGCTGGCATCGCGCGCCACCCCGACAACCGGCGTGCCGATCAGCGTCGCCACCGATGCCGAACCCGGGATCACGTCCTCGGTCATGGGATCAGCATGGCGACGGCCACCGGCGGGCGACAGGGTCGAACGACCCTTCCCCCCGGGCGGCCCCGGCCGCATCCTTTTGGGCATGAGCGCGACCGTCGTCGCCTGTCCGCCGGACCTGGTGGACTGACGCCGTGGCAACGGCAGGTCGACGGGCGTTGGCCGTGGGCGCGGCGCTCCTGTTCGTCGCGGCGGCCACCGTGACGGCGCTGCTACTGAGCGGGGCGGCGAGCGAGCCGAGACCCCGTCGCCGACCGCGCCAGCCGTGCTGCCGCTCCTGGGCACCCCGGGGCAGGGGCCCCGGCGGGCGGCGCTGGCCGTCAAGTTCGACGACACCGAGCGGGGCAGGCCCCAGAGTGGGCTGACCCAGGCCGACGTCGTGTTCGAGGAGGTGGTCGAGGGCGGGTTGACCCGTCTGCTCGCCGTCTACCAGTCGCAGGACCCCGAGACGGTCGGACCGGTGCGCTCGGCGCGGTCCAGTGACCTGTTCATCCTGGCGGAGCTCGGGCAGCCGCTGTTCGCCTGGTCGGGGGCCAACCCGACGTTTGCCGCCGCGGTCGAGGCGGCCGACCTCCTCGACGTCGGGGTCGGCGCCGCCCCCGAGGCCTACAGACGCGAGGGAGACCGGCCGGCGCCGTACAACCTCTACGCTGCGCCCGAGCAGCTCCGGGCGAGCGTGGCCGGCGACGACGCCGCTTCCAGGCCCCCGCCGGCGCTCTTCTCGTACCGCGAGCCGGCCGCACCGCTCAGGGGCGGCGGCGTCGAGCCGGTGACGAGGTTCGGCTCCACGCGGACTGGCGGGCTGAGCACCGGCATCGTCTGGGAGTGGGACCCGGGGTCCGCGAGCTGGCTGCGCAGCCAGGACGGCACCCCACACGTGGACCGCGATGGCGACCGCGTCCTGGCGGCGAACGTGATCGTGCGGTTCACCCCGTACCGCGACAGCGGCATCCGCGACTCGGTCGGGGCGGTCGTACCGGAGGCGGAAGCGGTCGGCGAGGGCGACGCGTGGCTGTTCAGCGACGGGCGGCTCCAGCGCGGACGCTGGACGAAGGGTTCGGCCGATGCGCCCACCAGCTACGTCGACGCGAACGGCGCACCCCTCCGGCTGACGCCCGGGCAGACGTGGGTCGAGGTCTTGCCGCCGGGCTCGGGCGAGGTGTCCTGACGCAGGTCAGCGCCGCTCGACCCCAGTCACGAAACGGCCACCGGGACCGGCGCAGCGGGAACGACGAGCACGGGCACCGCCGAGTCGTGGACCGTGGCGGTGGTGACGCTGCCGAGCCGGAGCCGATCCCAGCCGGTGCGGCCGTGTGTCGCCATGACCAGGAGGGCGGTGCGATCGGAGCGCGAGGCCGCCAGGTCGACCAGAGCGTGGGCGGCGTGGTCGTCGTGGAGGATGTCCCAGCCCTGGACGCCGCCCAGCCGGCGTGCGAGCCCGGCAACGTGACCCGACTCGAGGGCGCCAGCCTGCGTCTGCGACGCCTTGGGCGCTCCGGGCTCGCCCACCTCCACCAGCCACAGCGGTAAGTCCAAGGCGTCGGACCACTGCTTGGCGGGCACGAGGGTGCGCTCCGACTCGCCGGAGCCGTCGATGCAGGCGACGATCCGGCCGGCAAGGGCGGGGTCGGTCACGTGGGGCCCGACGACCAGCGCCGGCTGGTCGAGCGAGCGCAGCAAGGCCTCGGCCACGCTTCCCATGACGGCGCGGGCGAGGCCCCCGCGTCCGTGGGATGACATGCAGACGAGCGTGCCGGGCTCCAGACCCTCGGCAATCGCATCGGGGATGCTCTCGCGGTCGACGACCAGGGCCTCGATGTCGAGCTCGGACGCATGGCGATTCGCGATGCCCGCGAGATAATCGGCCAGCCGCTCCTTCTCGTCGGGGAGCGCCCGGCTCAGCACGCGCAGCGGTGTGCCGGTGCGGCGGGCCAGTCCGAGTGCCGGGGTCAGCGCCCGCTCGGCGGCCGGAGAACCGTCGAGGGGCACCAGGATGTCGGTGAACGGTCTCTCCACGGTGGCTCCTCTCGTCGCCCACGTCGACCGTAGGCGTCGGAGGGGCGGCGCCGGAAGGGCCATAGGTCCCATCGGCGATCGTTCCTCACGGTCGCCGCACCCGTCCCGTGGCTCCGTCAGATCCGCTTGGGAACGCTGCCGATCAGGGTGCACACGAACCGCATCGCCCTGTGCCCGGGGTCGGCCGTGGGGGCGAACATGAGGGGGCAGCCACCGTCGATCACCTTGATGCCGTGCTGCCGGCCGTAGTCCGCGGCCGCCTCGGAGACGCTCCCGGTCCCGAAGGCCCGGTGCATCCACACGTGCCCGATGCCCAGCTCGGCGCACTCGCGCATCGTGGCCTCGGCGGTCTCGGGACGGGTGCCGATGACAACGGCGTCGACGCCGCCGGGGATCGACTTCAGGTCGTGGTAGCAGGCATCGCCTTCGACCTCGTGGGCGTTCGGGTTGACCGCGAACACCTTGTAGCCCCGCTCGCGGAGCCGCTGGTACACGAGGTTGCTGCCGTGCCCACCCGGGTTCCGGGACACGCCGGTGACCGCCACCCGCCTGTTGGCCAGGAAATCCGCGGCCGCGTCCTTGATCCTCTCCATCGCTCCTCCTTCCGCAGTTGGCAATCCGGCGCCCCATCGGGCCGGGGCGCGTGGTGGTCAGCGCACGACGACGGCGGTGACCATGCCGAACATCCCGGTGTCGCGCTCCACGTGGTTGAGGATGTGGCAGTGCCACACCCAGGTGCCGGGCTTGTCGAGGTGGACGAGCACCGAGTACCGCTCGCCGGGAGCCACGTTGACCGTGTCCGCGACATAGGGGTGATCGAGCGGGAAACCGTCCTTGGCCACCACGACCTGGTCGAACTGGTGGAGGTGCATGGGGTGGATCTGGCCGCCCTCGTTGAAGTAGTGCATCAGGATCCAGTCCCCCTGCTTCGCGGCGATGGGGGCGGTGGCGGGGAAGCTCTTCCCGTTGAGCGAGTAGCCGATGACGCCACTGTCGTTGAGTACCAGGGGCACCTCCTGCGCGACCTTCACGTCGGCGGGGATGGGGTGCGCGCTGACCGTCCGGCCGGCCGGGAGCGCCACATCGCCGACGAATATCGTGCCGAGCATGCCGTTGGGTACCTGGAGCTGGCCGTGGTGGTGGGCGTGGTACATGGCCACGGCGGGTTCGTCGGCGACGAAGTCGTAGGTGTACGACTCGCCGGGCTCGACCAGCGGCTGGGTGATGGGGGCTACGCCGTCCATGCCGTTGTCGACATTGATGCCATGCAGGTGGAGGTCGGTTCCCATCGGGAGCTCGTTGTGCAGCACGATGCGGACGGGGTCGCCGACGTCCAGCCGGATCTGCGGCCCGGGCACGGTGCCGTTGTAGGTCCAGGCCTCCACGGTCTTGCCGGGCTCCACCTCCCACGGCGTCACCTCGGCGGTGAGCTCGAACTCCTTGATGCCGCCCGCACGGATGGTCGGCTCGAGGACCTGGTTGCCGCTGCCCCTGGTCTTGGCCGGATACGTGGCGATGGTGTCGTTCATGGCGTCGGACATCTGCCGGTAGTCCCCGGCGCTCATCTGGTGGCCGGCGTGCGGATCGCCGCCGGCGTCTGCCGACCCCGACGTGGAAAGGCCGGATGCAGCGCCGGCCGCGGCCCCGTCGGTGATCGTGAGCGTGCCCTTCATCCCGGCGTCGGCGTGCCCCGGGATCGCGCAGATCACCTCGTATGCGCCCGGTTCGAGCGACGACAGGTCGAGCGTCTCGCTCTCGCCGGCCGCCAGGTCGGCGCTGGCGATGTCGGTGTCGCTCACCGTGAGGTTGTGGCCGCCGATCCCGCGTTGGTCACCTCGAGCGATTCGCCGGCGGGCACCCTGAGCGCCGCAGGCTTCAGCGCGAACTCGCTCAGCTCCACCGTGGCAGAGCCCGCGCCAGCGCCGGCGGGCGCCTTCGACGGCCCGTCATCGCCCCCGAACACGACCGCCACGGCCGCGAAGATCAGCGCCAGCACGGCGATGACCACGCCGAAGGCGACGGCGCCGGAGGTCTTGTCGCCCGGCGGTGGTGGCGTCCGGCCCTCGGGGACGGGCGACGATCCGCCGTCGGTGGAGGGAGGCAGCGAGGTCCGCACCGGAGGCTCCGATCTCTGAGGCGAACTGCACGAGTGCCGTCAACGTTGCGGCACCCGATCACCGATGATCAGAGGCCAACGGCACGCGGGCGATGGGACCTTGGTCCTCTGCACGCCTCGGGCCGGCGAACCGGCGCTGATTCCTCGCGAGCACCGCAAGAAAACGGCGCCGGAACGGGCGGGGTGCGGTCCGGCCCCGGGTCACCCAGGCGAACGGGCGCTGTTTCCTCGCGAGCACCGCAAGAAGACGGCGCCGGAACGGGCCGCAGCGGCGGGTACGACGAGCGTTGGGCGACGGGCCCGGTCGGCCACGGTCCGGGCGACGCTGCCGAGCAGGAGCTCGGCCGGTCCACCGCGGCCGCGGGTGCCCACGACGACGAGGTCGGCATCCACGTCGTCGGCAACCTCCAGCAGTGTCGCCGCCGGGTCACCGGAGCGCACGATCACCTGCACGCCCACACCCCGCTCGCGAACGTCCCGCACCTCCGCCTCTAGCAGTTCCATGGCGAGCGCTGGTGCCGGCTCGCCGGGCTCGCTCGTGAGGGGGAAGGGCAGCACGTAGTCGACGACCTCCACCACACTCAGCGATCCGCCCAGCGCCACGGCCACGTCGGCCGCCAGCCCGAGGGCCGCCCGCGACGTCTCCGAGCGGTCGGCCCCGACCAGGAGGTGGCGGAGCCTGAGCCCGTCGTCGCCCGGTGTCCCCCGGCGCCGGTCGGGCACGACCAGCACCGGTACCCGGGCCGCCTGTAGCACCCGCAGGCTGGTGGAACCGAGCGCGGCCTCCGGCCTGTCCCCCACACCCCGGCTCCCGACGATGATCAGGCCCGCTTGCTCGTCATGAGCGGCGGCGAGGAGCACATCGACCGGGTGGCCGTCGCGTATCTCGACGCGATGGACGCCGGGCGCACGCGCCAGGGGCGCGCACCACGTACGTTCGATGAGGGTGCACAAGGTCCTCCGCCAGGACCGTGCCGACGCGTCCGCGTCCCGCCACCTGTCCAGGAGCCCCAGGGCATGGACGGCCACGACCTCGGCGCCGAGCACGTCGGCGAGGCCCACCGCCCAGCGCAGGGCCTCCTGCGACGTGGAGGATCCATCGACGCCCACCACGATCCGAGTGCCTTCCATGCCATCAGCGTCCCCGCCCGGGGCAGGCGGTGCCAGGGTCGAAGGTCACACGCCTGGCGGGGCGACGCCACCGGAGGCGACCCCGGCGACCGAGGGCCGCCGGGGTCACTCGAGAGTCACCCGCGCGAGATGGGAACCTTCGTCACGGGCGGCTTCTTCTCCTCGGTGGCTATGGGGGCGCGGACCTCGAGGATGCCGTCCTTGTAGCTCGCCGTGATGTCGTCCTCCTTGACCCCTTCGGGCAGGGGGACGTTGCGGACGAGCGAGCCGTACCGGAACTCCGACCGGTAGACGTCCTTGTCCTTCTTCTCTGTCTTCTCCTCCCGCTGGGCGCGGATGTGGAGCACACCGTTGGCGACGGACAGCTCCACGTCCTTGTCGGGGTCGATGTCGGGCAGTTCCGCCCGCACGACCAGCGTGCCTTCGTCGACGTACTCCTCGACCCGCAGCCAGCTGGACTGTGGATCGAGGTCGGCCATCCGGCGGAACACATCAGGGACCTCGAACCGGAACCACTCGGGGAAGTCGAAGCGTTCCCGGCGCATCAATGCCATGGCAACCTCCTTCCAATGGCGGACGAGTGCCGCCTCGTTGTCGATACCCAGTTGAGGCCCGCCGAATCTCGATGGGTCAGGGACGAACGTCACGGGTGGTGCGATCGGGATACGAGCGGTCAGGGGCCAAGGCACTTCGGCCTTCCCGTCGGCGTGGCCCCGGCCGTCAAGCAGGCACTTGCGGTGTGGGTGCTCGACGCGGTGCGGGGCGCCGAACAGACCTACGGGCCCGTGCAGATCACGGTCCACGGCCCGACGTGAGGCCGCCGGGCGGGCGCGGTCCGCCCCTCGTTGGTCACGAGGACGATCCGCTGGCCTCGGGCGCCGGGCCGATCCGGCGACCGGTGACGCGATCCGAGATCAGGCGCATCCAGTGCGCCTTGTCGCCGGCGGCCTACGGATCTATGGCCAGCCGCCGCACCCGTTCGAAGGTGGCCGCGTCGTAGGGGGTCACCTCCTCGAGGCGGCCCGTGGCGACCACGCTCCAGCCCGCTCGTCGGGCTCGGTCGAAGCTGTCGACCTCGAAGCTCACGCGGGCACGCGGGCCGTGGTTGAGCTTGGTACCCGGGTCGGTGCGGAACACGATCGTGTCTCCGGCGTCCGTTATGGGGACGTTCGGCCCTGTGGGGTGGCCGGGCATGCCGCCACGATCAGGTTGAAGCGACGGCCCGAGGAGGACCTCATGGGCACGATCGACGGACGAACCTGGCTCGAGCACCTCAGCCCGCCGGACTGCTGGAGTCTCCTCGCGCGCACGCCGGTCGGGCGCATCGGCGTCCTCAACGACAGTGCGCCCGAGATCTACCCGGTGAACCACGTAGTGGACCGCGACACGATCGTGTTTCGCACCGATCCCGGCAACAAGCTCCGGGGGCTGCTCCGCAGTCCCGCGGTCTGCTACGAGGTCGACGCCATCGACCCGGACGACGCGTCCGGCTGGAGCGTTCTCGTCAAGGGCCGGGCGGTCGAGGTCTCCGATCCCGATGCGCTGCGCCGCGTCGCCCAACTCCCCCTGCGGTACTGGATCCTTGGGGACAAGCACCACTGGATCCGGATCGTGCCCGACGAGATCACGGGCCGGCGCATCTGGAGCCGCACGGCGCCCGCCACGGCGGACGACGGTCAGGGTTCCCCGTAGGCGGCAATCGACGGTGGGACCACACCCTGGATGACCACCGGGGCCGATGCGATGGCCGCCATCCTCCCGGCGGCCAGCCGGACCACGCTGGCCGGCCAGCCCCACAATGTCGACCCCACCGCCCTGGCCCCCGTGCTCGCCCGGTTCTTCGCCGGCTGACGGCGACCCGGGGGTCAGGGCGCGATGAACTGGTAGTCGATTCGGATCCTGCCGTCGGTGCCGATGGCGAGGACGTTGAGGCCGGCGCCCGCGGGCTCGCCATCCGCCCGCGAGGCCATCGTCCAGTTGAAGCTTATGACGTTGCTGAGCGGCTGCGAAGGGTCGCGGTCCGGCCTGAACGCGTACTCGCCGGGAGCGACGAACATCTCGTAGGCGCGGGTCACCCTGGCCTCCAGGGCGTCGTAGCCGTGGACCTCGAGGGGCGGGACGGCGAACTTGAGCCGGTCTGCGGCATCCCGGATCTCCTGGGGTGGGTCGACGAGGACCTGAGCGCCATCGGGAGCCCACAGTTTGCGGATGAGCTGGCGACGGACGCCGGGATCGCGTTCGTTCCACAGTCCGACGTAGCGGTCGACCAGTTCATGCAGGTCCTTCACGGGTGTCGGGTCGTTGGAGTCGGTGTTCATCCCCAGGAGTGTGTCGGGCCGCGTGACGTTCAACGATTCCCGGGAGGGAATATCGCCGCTCCGGTCCTTCGGCTATCACTTCACATGTCCGCGCTCACCGAGCCCGACCGATTCGCGCGCCAGCTTCGACGCTGGCGGACGATGCGTCGGTCGAGCCAGTTGGACCTGGCGATCCGGGCCGGCACGACCCAGCGCTACATGAGCTTCCTGGAGCAGGGCCGATCGCGGCCCGGGCGTGCGATGGTGGTGCGCCTCGCCGAGTCGCTCGGCCTGTCGCTCCGGGAGCGAAACGCGTTGCTGCTCGCCGCGGGCTACGCACCGGTCTTCGCCGAGTCGAGCCTCGATGCCCCGGAGCTCCGTGCGGTCCGGGCCGCACTCGACGGCATCCTCCAGGGTCACATGCCCTACCCCGCCGTCGTCGTGCGCCCGTACGGCAACCTGGTCGCCGCCAATGCCGCCCTGGCGGTGCTCACCGAGGGGGCAGCGCCCGACCTGCTGGAACCACCCGTGAACGTGCTGCGTCTGGTGCTGCACCCTGATGGCATGGGACGCCGGGTGGAGAACCTGCCGGAGTGGGGCCGGCACGTCATCGAGAGCCTGCGAAACCAGGCGCTGCGAAGCCTCGATCCGCACCTCGACGAGTTCATTTCCGAGCTGGAGGGATATGTCCGCGTGGCCGACGCCGGCCCCGATCATCTCGGGTTCGCGGTGCCCTGCGCTTGAGCAGCCACAGGGGTGAGCTGCGCCTCATCACGACCCTGACGTCGTTCGCGACGGCGGTCGACGTTACGCTCTCCGAACTCCACCTCGAAGCCTTCCTGCCAGCGAACGACGCCACGGCCGAGATCCTGCGGCGCCGGGCAGCGTCAGCGAGGCCGACGCGCATCGGTTAGAGGCCGGCGCCCGCGTCCGCGTGGACTGGCATCGCCACCGCGACGGCCACGGCCCGGGTCATCCCCTCGACCAGTAGCGCACGGCGGCGTGACGAGGGGCCAGCCGGTCAGCGGACCGGCTCGTAGACGAGCGACACCACGCCCGTGCTGAACGTCCGGGTGTCGGCCAACTGCAGCCGCGGTGCGTGACTGCCCTCGGGGAACAGCCTCTTTCCCTTCCCCACCACGATCGGATGGGTGATGAGGCGGTACTCGTCGATGAGGTCGTGGGCCATGAGTGTGCCGACCAGGCCGCCGCTGCCGTAGATCAACAGGTCCCTGCCCGGCTGTTGCTTCATCTTGGCCAGCGTATCCACGACGTCGCCCTCGATGGCTGTGGCGTTCCATTCGAGGGGCTTCGGGCTGTTGGTGGCGACGTGCTTCGGCATGCTGTTCATCCGCTCGCCGAAGTCACCCTCCTCCGTCATCGACGGCCAGGCGGCCGCGAACTCCTCGTACGTCACCCGGCCCAGCACCAGCGCGTCGGACGCGAACAGCTGATCCCTCTGGTATGCCGCCAGCTCGTCGTTCCAGTAGGGGACGGTCCAGCTGGGATTCTCGACGACGCCGTCTAGGGAGACGTATATCACCAGGACGACCTTGCTCATTTGCTGCCTCCTTGCTCAGACCCGCCGGGCTATTTCGTCCCAGCCCAGGGGGAGATCGGAACCGATCATCGAGAGGAACTCGAAATTCGTGGGGCCCATGCGGTCCCCCAGGCGGGTGGTGATCCGGCGATGGGGTTGCGACATCGCGAAAGCATCGAGGCTCTCGCGGTCCGCCCACACCGAGAAGGTCCAGAACGTCTTGCGAGCGGGCTGCGCGTTGAGCGCGTAGCCGATGAGCCCGTCGGCGGTGGCCAACTGCTTGCGGATCGCCATCGTGTAACGGAGGAACCCGGGGATCGACCGGTAGTGCTGGAGGGGAAGGCGTGACGCCATCGCGACGTAGGTCCTGTCCGGCGCGATCTCTTCTCGCTTCGTCCAGGGCAGTGCAGGCACGGTGCTCCCTTCGTCGGACCGTTCCCGAAGACGGACCCCGGGCAGCGATGATGCCTGTCAGCGCTCCGGGCGGGAATCCGTACTTACGCGGATTTGCGCAAGGGACTCGAGCAGTTGGTGTGCACCGGCCGAGTCGCCGTCGATCGCGATCAGCCGCTCTGCCAGCGCGCTCGTGACGTCGAGCGCACCGCTGGCGATCGCCGCAAGGGTGCCCGTGGTCAGCCCGATACTGGCGCTGGCCCTCGATGCGGGCCCTTCGGCGGCCTGAAGGCGACCCTCGTGCGATCGGACGTGAAAAGCCTCGTTGTCGACCCGCAGGTCGTAGCTGGCGTCGGCGATGGATGGCGGCGGCTTCGCGTTCACGGCGAGGCCGAGCACCAGCCAGCGGGCGTCGATCACGTCGTCGATGCGTGGTCGACCGAGCAGGTTCATCCCCCAGTCGGCCAGCGCCGCCAGCACGCCGGCCAGGCCCCGGGCATCGTCGGTGAGCTCATAGACGACCGAGGCGGCGGGTGGGGGCAGGGTCCGCTTCCCCACTAATCCGTTCTGTTCGAGCTCCTTGAGCCGGGCGGCGAGCACGCTCGACCCGATGCCCGGCAACCCCTCGGCCAGGTCGGTGAATCGGCGGGGGCCGAGTAGCAGCTCGCGAACGATGAGCAGGGACCAGCGCTCCCCCACCACGTCGAGCGCGCGGGCGACGGGACAGTACTGGTGGTAGCGGCGGCCCATGCCGCGAGCCTAGCTCAGTCCTTCTTTAATCGAAGTTTTGCATTGCTTTGCAGAAGTCGAGGGCTAGCCTTGGGAAAGTGTGATGCGGCTCAGGGCCGGGGCTTCCCGTGCTGACCCGTCTCGTCGGCCGTGAGCCGGACACCGCCGAGCTGATCCGGATCGTCGAGGACATCCGGCTGGTCACGCTGGTCGGGGCGCCGGGGTGCGGCAAGACACGCCTGGCGATGGAGCTGGGCGACCGGCTGGCCCACCGGTATCCGGCGGGGGTCCGTTTCGTCGAGCTGGCGCCCATCGGGGACCGATGCCTGGTCGCATCCGCCGTGGCGGCCGCGCTCGGCATCGACGACCAGTCGCACCGATCGGCGGAGGACGCGCTCCTCGAGGAGTTGTCCCACAAGCGGATCCTGCTGCTGCTCGACAATTGCGAGCACCTGCTAGGTGGGATCGCGGAGCTGGCCGCCAAGCTGCTCGACGGTTGCCCATCCTTGCGGGTCCTCGCCACCAGCCGAACCGCGCTGGGCCTGCGGGGTGAGAAGGTCTGGCAGGTTCCGCCGCTCGATCTCGGGCCCGCAGTCGAGCTGTTCAAGGATCGAGCGGACCTGAGCGCACACGGCGCCGGTCTCGAACGATCGAGCGCCCATGTCATCGAAGAGATCTGCCGCCGGCTCGACGGCCTACCCCTGGCCATCGAGCTGGCGGCCGCTTGGAGCCGGGTGCTGACGCCGGCCGAGATCCTCGATCGCATGGAGTCTGCCCTGCCCCTGCTGCGCAGCCACGTCCGCGACGCCAGCCCGCGGCAACGGACGATGGAGGCCACGCTGGATTGGAGCTACCAGCTGCTCCCGCCGGACCAGCAGCTGCTCTTCGAGCGGCTGTCGGTGTTCGCAGGAGGCTTCGACTTCGACGCGGCGCAGGCTGTCGCTCCCGGTGAGGACGTGTTGGACGGCGTGGCCTCGCTGGTCGACAGCTCGCTGGTGGTGGCTGAGCCGATCTCCGACAAGATGCGCTACCGCCTCCTCGAGCCCGTCCGACAGTGCGCCGAGGCCCGGCTGGTCGCACGGGGGGAACGGGACGCGACCCGGCGCTGCCACGCGGAGCACTACCTGGGACTGGCGCTCCGGTCGGAGGCCAAGCTGCGCAGCCGCGACGTCGGTGCCGTGCTTGCCCAGTTGGAGGAGGAGGAGGGCAACTTCCGGGTCGCGTTGGCCTGGGCTCGCGACCAGTCCGATGAGCTCGGGCTCCGGCTGTCCACCGCCCTGGCACCGTCGTGGGCGATCCGCGGCCGGATCAACGAGGGGCGGGCCTGGATCGACGAGATGCTGCGGCACCGTACGGGGACGGATGACCTTCGGCTGCGGGCCAGCGGCCTGGCCCGAGCGAGTCGACTGGCGTGGCGACAGCGCGACTACGTGTCGGCCCGGAACCTGCTGGACGAGAGCTTGGCCATCGGCCGAAAGCTGGACGATCCCCTGGGCGTCGCCCGGCGCCTGCGCAGCCTCGCCCTGGTGGCGCTGGCCCAAGGAGACCTCGACGAGGCCGGGCGGCTCTGCGAGGAGAGCGTTTCCCTGTTTCGGAGCCACGGTGACCGGTACGGCCTCGGACTCGCCCTGGCCTTCCTGGGCATGACGCTCCAACTCGCCGGCGACACGGGGCGGGCCGACCGGTACATGCGGGAGGCCCTGGACCTGAACCGCGACAACGGCAGCATCACCGGCTCCCTCTACAGCCTCGGCAGCATGTGCTTCGGCGCCATCGCCGCCGGCGACATCGTGAGCCTGAGGGCCCACACCACCGAGGTCGTTGCCCTGCTGCGAAAGCTGGGCGGCAAGATTGAGGACCCCGGCTGGCTGTGGTGGGCCGGGGTGGCGCTGGCGAGCGGTGACGGCCGCTATCGCTCGGCTCTTAGGCTGGCGGGCGCCGCCGACGCCGTCGCCCGGCGAGACGGCCTTCATCTCCACGAGCAGTTACGCCGGCAGGTTCAGCCCTGGCTCGATCGCGCGCAGGCCGAGGTGGGGCCCGCCAAGGCCGAGCAGCTCACCGCGGAGGGTTCTCGCTTGTCGTTCGACGAGCTGATGGACGAGGCGCTGCGCGAGACGGATCACGGCCGAAACGGTCCGTTGAGCTCGCGCGAGCTGGAGATCGCCGATCTGATCGCCATGGGGCTCACCAACCGCGAGATCGCCGAGCGCCTGATCATCTCCACTCGAACGGTCGAGTCTCACGTCGACCACATCAAGGTCAAGCTCGGATTCGGTCGACGGGCCCGGATCGTCGCCTGGGCCCTGGACCGCGCCGGAGACGACGGCACGGGTCCCTAGCCGGATCAGGAAAACTACTGATGACGGCGCCCGACGTGTGGCGCCAGGGTTGCGCGATGACCGACCTGATGTCATTCGCGACGGCCAGCGTCGAGCGTGGCCCTCACCGGATCCACGCGCTCGAGCAACCGGGTGAGGAGCCCGCGATCGTGCTGATGCACGGCTACCCGGACAACCATCACCTGTACGACCGGCTCGTGCCGCTCCTGCCCGACCGCCACGTGGTCGTGTTCGACTTCCTGGGCTGGGGCGAGTCGGACAAGCCCGACGAGCACGATTACACCTTCGAGAACCAGGCGGGCGACCTCGATGCCGTCGTCAACGGGCTCGGCCTCGACCGGGTGTTGCTCGTGCCCCACGACGCATCCGGACCGGGCGCGATCAACTGGGCGCTCGACCACCCCGGTCGGGTCGCCGCCATCGTGGCCCTCAACACCTTCTACGGCGACATCGCCGAAGCGCCGCTCAACCCGCCCGAGGCCATACGGCTGTTCTCGGATCCCAACTTCGCCCGGCTGACCGCACACTTCGGGGCGTCACCCGAGCACTTCCGCTGGCTTGTCGGCTGGCAGGTCGGCGGATTCATCCAGGACCCGGACGTGCGCCGGGAGTTCGTCCCCCTGCTCCTCCGCCAGTTCGAGGACGAGCCGAGCAGCATCGGGCCCTTCCTGCAGCTCAACGCCGACCTCTTCCCGGCGGTCCTCGCAGCTTCCGTACGAGCCGGCGAGCTGGGGACCTTCCCGGCGCCGGTACGCGTGGCGTTCGGCCAGGGCGATCCCTACCTCACGGCCGCCTACGGCGAGCGGCTGGCGGCCCAGTTCGCCCACGGCGAGGCCAAGCCCATCGCCGGTGCTGCCCACTTCCCCCAACTGGACGCACCGGCCGACGTCGCCCGGTCCATCCTCGACGCCCCCACGGCATAGGGACCGGCGACGGCCGCCACGCCCGCGGCGACGCCGCCGCCCTATGGCTCAACGGGGTCGGGCGTTCGGGCCTTGGTCCGGGCCGCCACGGCGCCGAGTCGAAGCAGGTCCTCGGTGAGCGCCTGGGTTCGGTCGCGGTGGGTGGGCAACGCGGTTGCGTAAACGAGGTCTAAGAGCCTCCGAGCCACGCGGCGCCGACGCATTCGTGGCTCCATTCGCCGACCCTGGTGACGTCTCCCACAAGCTCCCACACGGCCTCCCGGTCCGCGTCGACGGTCACGTCGGTTCGACCGTGTTTCTGGACCCGGCGCCGGGGGGCGGACGACTCGGCCCAACAGGCGGCCGTGTGCCGGCGGTAGGCACGGGCGAAGCCGTGCACGAGAACGAAGCGCGGCACGGGCGGCACGAGGTGAACAACCAGGTCGCGTTCGTGGGCGTCGAGCCCGTCGAGGAGCCAGTGGCCCTCGCGCCCTAGCTGGGCGAGGGACTTGGGCCTGATGTTCTCCGCCTCGTCCCAACGGCGTAGCTCGGTGTCCGTGATGGTGGACGAGACCAGCGGCATCATCTCGTCCTCCTCGCGGCGGAGGTGCGGGAGGAGCGTTTCCTCGAGTCCCTCCAGCGCGGCCAACAGGTTCTCTCGCTCGCCGTGGTCGTCGCCGCGCCAATAGCCGGCAGCTGCCGCATCGAACCGCTCGATGCCCGGCGCGATGGCATCGTGGTCGGCGTTCATCTGGTCGATCAGCGTGGCCGCCGCGGGGTTCCGGTCGCGGACCATGGGGTACAGGGTCCCGTCCTCGGTGCTGTGGTGAGCGTGCAGGAACGCCATCATCCACTGGAGGTGTCTCGCGATTGCCCGCCTCTGATCGGCGATCGGCGGCGGCGTCGCCGTCAGCGCCGCCCGGGTGCGGCGAAGGTCCCGTCGCAAGGCCTCGTGAATGATGCCCATCAAGCGTGTATCCGCCGGTGCGTTCGGATCGGTCTTGCCCATGTGCCCTCCCTGTCTCACACGCTCGGGATGACGGATTCCATGGTTTCCGCCAACCACGCCTCGTACTGCGCCGCGCTCCATCCGCAGGCATCGCACAGGAGCACGTACACCTCGGGGCTCAGCAGCGCCCACACCCCATCACGCTCGGCCGCGGTGGGCCTTCGACCGGTCACCAGCTCGATGCCGACAGCGACGTCGCGCCGCTGACGCTCTCGGGTGGCCTCGAGCAACTCGGCAATGGCCTGGTCGGTCGGCGCCGCCTCGCGGACCACCCTGGCGAAGCCCGCGGTGCGCACGTTGACCGTGGCCACCAGGCTTGCGGCCGCAGCGATGCGCTCGGCCCGGGAGCCCCGGCCGAGCGTGGCGAACTCCGGTCGCTCGGCCAGCGGCACGGCGGCCTCGTCCCCGACGATGGCGATCTCGATCACCCGCTGCAGCAGCTCGGTCTTCGACGAAAAGTGGGCGTACAGCGTCTCGGTGGCCACGCCGGCCTCCCGAGCGATGTCGCGCATGCCCGTGGCCGCCCATCCTCGGGTGGTGAACAGGCGGGTGGCGGCCGCCAGCAGGGCGGCCCGGGTCTGCTGCGCCTGCTGCTCGCGAAGGGGGGAGCGGTAGCGGCGCCGCGGCCCGGCGTCGGCCGATTCGGCGGTGCGCGGATCGAGCTTCACCACTCAATGTCTAGCACATGCCTTTATTCAGTACGAGTGTGTTCAGGTTAAATTGACGGGCTGCCTCCACCGCCACCAAGCGACCGACGACCGCGTCGAACGCGCCGTTCAGGCGCTGGCCCAGGGGTCCGGGCCGGGCTCGCCGCCCGACGCGGCGGTGTCGAGGCGCTCGAGGAAGTGGCCCCAGCCGACGCTGTGTCGCTCGAGCTCCTCGGGGGGCAGGTCACGGTGGACGAGCTCGAGCACCGTGCCGCCGCCGTCGGAGCGCAGCCGGATCTCGACGGTCGTAGAGCCAGGTGCGAGCACGTCGCTGCCGGCGGCGCCCCAGCTGAACACGACCCGATGCGGTGGTTCGACGGCCAGGTATTCGCCCCGGATCGGCACGCCGTTGATGTCGATGGCCAGCGCCCCACCCGCCTTCGGTTGCAGCTCGGCCCAGTCGCCCATCCAGCGCACCATGAGCTCGGAGTCGATGAGGTACGGGAACACCTCGGCGGGCGGCGCGTCGATCCGGACCGCCGTCGTGTAGGCGTCGTCCTGGGTCACGATCGGGGCCGGCGCTGTCGCTTGTCGCGCTCGACGGTCGCCCTCAGCCGGTCGAGCGACGCGGGCCAGAGCTCGTCGAGGTACGCCCGGACGGACTCGATCGCCTCGGGCCGGATGGCGTAGAGGCGGCGGGTCCCGTCCCGGCGCTCGTGAAGCAACCCGGCGTCCCGCAGCACCCGGAGATGCTGGGAGACCGCCTGGTGCGTGATGTCGAAGTGTTCGGCGATCTCGCCGGCGGGAAGCTCGCCGTCACCGACCAGCGTCAGGATGCGGCGGCGGTGGGGCTCCGCGAGCGCCCGCAGCACCGCATCCGCCGTCACGGGCGGCGGCCGAGGAACGCGACGAGCCGATCCGTGGCCGACGCTCCCGGGCGCGGGGCGATCGCCGGTCCGATGCGCGGCGCCCTGGTCGTGTCGGTGATCGTCTGCTTGGCGAAGGCGAACACCTGGCCGGCGAGGTCGTCGTCGAGGTCGGCGCGCTGCCCGGTCGCCTTGGCCAGGTCCCATCCATGCACGGCGATGTCGAGGGTGGTGAATCCGCCCAGGACGCTTCCCGGCATGTCTCCCAGCGGGGTGGCGTGCGGTCGGGTGAGCGCGTCGCCGCCTGTGGCCGCGAGCAGCCCGTCGACGCCGACCCGGTACGCCTTCAGGGGGTCATCGCCAACCAGGTCCACGTCCGGGAGGCCCCCCGGCGCCATGCCCATTGTCGGGGCGACATCGCCGAGCAGCGCGGCGCCGAGTGCCAGGGTGCCGATCAGGTGGTTGAGGAGGGCCCGTGCATCCCAGTCGGTGCACGGCGTCGGCAAGGCGTAGTGCTCCGCGGTCACGCCCTCGACGATTCGCTCGGTCGACGTGCATGCCCGTTGCATCGTTGTGAGGTCCACCGCGCTCCATCCTCCGTTCAAAGTCTACGCTTACTAAAGCGTAAACTTTGCAAAGCGTCAAGTGGACGATGCGGCGACAGCGTCATCCCGGCGGTGGCCCGAGCGCGCCGTAGTCGGCTCCGGTTGCGGCTACGGACACGTCCCAGAGGCGGGCGGCGACCTCGTCGTCCCTCGCCGCTCGGCTCGTGGCGACCTTCACGGGATGGCCCCTCTGCTGCATCCAGCCGTCGGGTCCGTAGTAGTCGCCGCCCGCGACGGTCGGGGCGGTCGCCGCGCGCAAGGTCGGCAGGGCGCCCATGGCCGCGCTCTGGGTGAACCTCTGGACAAGGGGCCGGGCCTTCATGGCGACGGTGAACAGCAGGCCCCCGGGGTTCTCGTGACCGAGGTTGGTGTTCGCGGCGCCGGGGTGGGCGGCGACGGCGATCGCGGTCGCGTCCGCGGCTGCCAGTCGCCGCTGAAGCTCGTACGTGAAGAGGAGGTTGGCGAGCTTGCTTTGCGAGTAGGCGCGCCACGGGGAATAGCGACGCTCGCTCTGGAGGTCGTCGAAGTCGATCCGGCCGGCGCGGTGGGCCTGGCTGCTGACCGTGACGACCCGAGAGCCCTCCACCGCAAGGAGCCTCGGCAGCAGGTGTGAGGTGAGCGCGAAATGGCCGAGATGGTTGACGCCGAACTGGGTCTCGAATCCCTGGGCGGTCACCCCTTTGGGTGTGGCCATGACCCCGGCGTTGTTGATGAGCAGGTCGAGCCGGTCGTTGCGTCCGAGGAAATGTGCCGCCGCGCCGGCCACGGAGTCGAGATCAGCGACGTCCATGAGCAGGACCTCAACCGAGCCGGCCGGTCCGAGCGCCTTGATTCGCTGTTCGGCATCGGCCGCCCGCGTGGCGTCGCGGCAGGCCAGCACGACGTGGGCGCCGTGCTGGGCGAGGGCCCGGGCCGTCTCGTAGCCGATGCCGGAGTTGGCGCCGGTTACGAGCGTGACGCGTCCGGTCTGATCGCCGACGTCGTCCTCGGTCCATCGAGCAGAGGCGGTCATCGTTGGTCCCCAAGCATGTCGCGGCGTGGCGCCGGTCGCGCGGCCGAACCTCGGCGCTCGGTCAGAGCTCCGGCGGCTCGTGGTCGATCGCCCGATATCCCGAACACAGGATTCGCAGCCGGTTGATGCGGTCGTCCTCGACCCCGAAGTAGGCCTGTTGTTCCACGAGATAGACCCCGTCCGGAGTGCTGACCCTCAGCAGGTAGGAGACCCGGTTGCGATCGGCGACCGAGCCGAGCTGCACGTCCTCGAGGGAATCGATGTGATCGTCGGCCTCGAACCATGCGCCCAGGATGATGTCATCGATCAGCGCCTTCGCCGAGCTGGCTTCCCAGAACCGGCCCGGGGTCAGGCCTCGGAAGTCGATCTCCGGATCGAGGACGTCGAGGGGCCCCGGAACGTCCTTTTTCGCCAGGGCCTGCGCAAACAGTTCGCCGATCCCGTTGTGCATCGCGCTTCACCTCCTCCGCGGCAATGCGGGGCCGGGGATCACGGGCAGTTCGGACAGACCGCGCAACACGAGCCCGTCGCCATGGCCCCAGTGGAGCTCGCCAACGGGCACGCCGAGGCTGAGCCGGGGGAAGCGGTACAGCAACGATGTCAGGGCCAGCTGTCCCTCCATGCGGGCCAGCGCGGCACCGAGGCAGTAGTGGATGCCGTGCCCGAACGCGAGGTGACGCATCTCGGCCCGTTCGATGTCGAACACCTCCGAGCCCTCGTACCGGTCGCCATCGCGGTTGGCGGCCGCTAGGCAGATGATCACCTGGGCCCCGGCGGGGATCGTCTGCTTCCCGATCTCCACCGCCTCGGTGGCATAGCGAAACGTAGCGTGGGGGACCGGGGCGTCGTAGCGGAGGCACTCCTCCACCACCGCCGGAATCCTGCTCGGGTCCGAACGCACCCGGGCGAGTTCCTGCGGGCTGCGAAACAGCGCCACCACGCTGTTGCCGATAAGGCTGGTGGTCGTGTCGTGTCCCGCCACGATCAGCTGGAAGATCGTCGAGAGCAGCTCTTGGTTGTCGAGACGTTCGTCGCCGTCACGGGCGCTGAGCAAGCCGCTGACGAGGTCGTCGCCCGGAGCGTCCTGCTTGGCCTCGACGAGCCCTTCCAGCATCGCCACGACGGCGTCGGACGCTTGCTTGGCCCTTGCGTACGCGGCCGGCGTCGGGGTCGGAACCAGGAGTGCCGTGAGGCCGCGGCCCAGTGGGGCCCGATGGGGCTCGGGCACGCCGAGCAGCTCGCAGATCACCGTGAACGGGAGCGGGAAGGCCAGGGCACCGACGAGATCGACCTCGGTGTCGGGCCCCCGGGCGGCGAGATCGTCGAGGAGGTCGTCCACGATGGCCTGGACCCGAGGCCGCAGCGCCTCGATCCGGCGCGGGGAAAATGCGGCCGAGACGAGGCGGCGGAGTCGCGTGTGATCCGGCGGGTCGACGCTGAGCATGTGCCGGGCAAACGCCGGTCCGGGGAGGCCCTCGGCCACGACATCCCCGCCACGAGCCAGGGCCGCGTGCATGTCCTTGGAGAATCGCGGGTCGTTCAGGGCGGCGCGGGCCTCGTCGTAGCGGGCCACCAGCCACGCATCGTGCCCGTCGGCCAGCGTGACCGGATGCACCGCACCGAGCTCGCGGACGCCGGCGAACAGGGAAAAGGGGTCATCCTGGTCGTACGCGCCCCACGCCGCCAGCGCCTCGTGCGTTGTCATCGGTCTACCCACCTCGGACCGGGCCCCACGGCCCTGCATGAAGCTTGTCACGACCCGCCAGGAGTATGAAGCGCGCCCCCGGGCCGGCGATTGGCGCTCGGACGTCGTGGACCGGAACCTGTCTCACCCAGTGGGGGTGACGAGGAACCGCGGGGCCGACTCCTACGGTGGCCCGGAGGGGCATGAGGAGCGTGCGGTGACCGCCGGCGGGCGCATCGGGAGATGAATTCCACCTTCGCTCCGGGCGTGGCGAAGCTGTCGTCGTAGCAAGCGCGGTGGCTGCGCAGGGACATCGTCGCGGGCCTGGTCCTGACCGGCTTGCTGGTTGGCCGACGCCTTCCTCGATGAACTCAGGGAGTTCGTCGGGGCCTGGCGGACGGTGAGACGGTGGCAGCAGCCCTGGCGGTGGGCCTGCTCGGCTGGTCCTGATCGTGGGTCTGCAGCGCTGGCTGCCGAGGGGTGCCGGGCGTCCTGCTCGTCGTGGTCCTGTCGATCCTGGCGGCGGGAGCCCCTGGACCTGGCGGACCACGGCGTGGCCCTCGTGGGCGTGCTGCCCCAGGGTTTCCCGCCCTTCACCATCCCAGACGTGGGGCTCTCCGACATCGGGCTGCTGCTAGGAGGCGCGGCCGGCATCGCGATCGTGTCGCTCACCGACACGATCTCGACTGCGTCGTCGTTCGCGGCACGCAGCGGCGACGAGATCGACGGACAGCGGGAGATGATCGGGATCGGGGCCGCGAACATCACGGATGTTCAGCCGACGAAGCCGGCAACCAGCCCGCCGAGGAGGAGACCGGCCCCGAGACCGGCGGTCACGTCGAGCGGGTTGTGCGCACCGACGTAGACGCGGCCAAGCATGACGAGCCCGGTGAGCAGGAACGGGGGCCACACCCACTCGGCCGGCAGGGTGGGAGCCACCACGCAGCTGATCGCCGCTACCAGGATGACGTGCCCCGACGGGAAGCTCGGTCCCTCGGACGGTACGTCGCCACCCCGGAGCACGCTTCCCGGCTGGCTCGAACCCGGTCGCTCGCGGACCGCAAGGTACGCCCTCATCTCCCGCCGCACGATGCGCTCCGTCACGAGCTTCAGGAACATCGCCAGGACCACCCCGACGGCCACCGCCGGCTCCCGGGCCACCCAGGCGCAGGCCAGCCCGACGAGCGTGCCGACCACGAGGTTGCCCAGCTGCATCGGCAGCCACAGGATCCAGTAGAGCCACCCGGGCAGGCCGTTCACGGCGTGGAACACCCGCACCTCCCAGGGCGGGATGTCGGGCCGGCGGGCCGCGCCGATCGAGGCGGCGACGATCGCCAGCCCGACACCCGAGACCGGCAGCCACGCTAGGTTCATCGGGAGCCGAGTCGAGATCCCGGGGTCGGCGGACCTGCCCGCAGCCCTTCACCCGTCGACACGACGACACGATCCATCACGCGTCTCGACCGATGATCACCCGTCCGGGGTGACGGACCGGCCTGGCTTGGTCGGGTCGGCGTGCTGACATGGAGGCGTGGGCGACCATGACGCGCTGGCCGACGTCTGGATCTACGTCGCCGACTCGTCGTGTCGGGGCTACTCGCCCGTTTACGACCGCATCTGCCGGGCGGTCGCCGGGAGCGACGCGGTGCTGGGGATGGTGTCCGAGGCACCGCCCGCGGGCCACAACCCGGTGCTGCTGCTCGCCGCCGTGCACCACCTCCTGCTCGGCGGGCTCGACCACCCGTTGGCGGCCGTCTACGCGGGCGGGTCGGATGCCGACCCCGGGCCGATCTTCGTCGACCTGTGCCTGCAGCAGCGTGATGCGTTGCTGACACTGCTCGCCACGCGGCACGTGAACACCAACGAGGTCGGCCGCTCGGCGGTGCTGGGTCCCGCGCTTACCATTGCCGCCCTCCGGCTCGGCGGGCCGCTCGGCCACATCGACGTGGGCTGCAGCGCCGGGCTCAACCTGCTGTGCGACCGCTACCTCCTCGACTACGGGCCGGCGGGCGCGACCGGTCCGGCCGACGCGCCGGTCCACATCGCGTGCAGGGTTGCGGGGGGCGTGCCGCCGATTGCACCCCTCCTGCCGCCGGTCGTCGCCCGGGTCGGCCTCGATCGCTCGCCCGTCGACGTCACCGACGACGACGAGGCCCGCTGGCAGCTGGCGTGCGTATGGCCCGACACCGGCCGCCTGCCCCGCACCCGCCTCGCCATCGACGAGGCGCGCCGCGCGCCGCTCACCCTGGTGCGGGCCGATGCGGTCGAAGGGGTCCCACCCGCCATCGCCGGCCTGCCGGCCGACGCGGTTGCCGTCGTCACCACCACGCAGGTGGTCGCCTACCTGTCGCCTGCGCAACGCTCCGGGTTCCGCGACGCCCTCGCCGCGGCCTCGCACGACCGGCCGGTGGCCTGGATCAGCGCCGAGGCCCAAGGCGTGGTCGATCTGGTCCCGAGCGCGGCCGCGCCGTCCGATGGCCAGGGCGTGGAGGCGAGCGTGCTCGGCCTGGCGATGTTCCGCGACGGCGCCGTCGACGCCCAGCTCCTCGGCTACGTGCACCCCCACGGCAGCTGGATCGACTGGCGGGCATGACCTGCCGGAACCATCCGAGCCGACCGACCACCCAACCCCCCGACCGACGACGAAGTCTTGGCGCTACTGGCCGTCCTCTCCCACCTACCTCGCGGCCCGATCACAGTGAGCACCGGGGCTCAACCCGCCCGACTGCGCCGAGGCGGTCGAGCGCCATGAGCCCGCCGTCGACGAACGTCACGTAGAGCCGATCAAGGTCGGGCCCGGCGAACGCGACGTCGGTCGGGTTGGGTAGCGGCATCGCCACCTCGCGGTCGAGGCCGTCGCGCGTAAACCGCACCAGGCGGCCTCCACCGACGAGCGCACACCACAGGCCGCCCTCGGTGTCGAGCGCCGCGCCGTCGGGACCGCCTTCGAGGTCGGTCATGTCGCCGAACACCCGTCGCTCGCCGACCGAACCGGCGGTCGGGTCGTAGGAGTAGGCGTAGTAGTGCGCCGACGTGTCACCAATGATCAGCGTCATCTCCCCGCCGATCACACCGGCGTTCGGTCCGTTGGTATTGGCAATGTCCGCATCGAGCATGCGCCACCCTTGGCGCGGCGAGAACCACCAGGCCGATCCGTCGCCGGGGCCGAGGTTCAGCCTGCCGGTGATGACGTTGCCGGCGGCGTCGGCGCACATGTCGTTGCACCGACCGCCGATCTCGTCCGGGTAAATGCTCACGAGGCTCCATTCGCCGCTGTCGGGGTCGACGACGTGGAGGCCGTCGTCGAGCGCAGCAAGCACGCGGCCGTCTGTGCTGGCCACTATCCCCGTGGGCATCGACGGTGCCGCGAGGGTGTGTACCTGGTCGCGGCCGTCGTCCAGCCAGTGAAGCGTCTTGGCAGCACAGTCGACGAAGTAGAGGCGTTGCCGTTGCTCGTCCCAGAGCAGGCTCTCGCCCCAGCCCGTCGTGATATCGCCGATGCGGGTGATCTCCATTGCGGAGATTCAAGTCGCGTTCTACAGGAGCCGGCGATCAGACGCCTGGCCCGGTGCCTCAGCGCAGGTCAGGCTGTCGAACGGGTTCCGGTCCCCTCTTGCGCGCCGATGTCGATGCGCGGGGACCGGTCGAGCAGGTGCCCCACGGCGCGGGAGACGGCAGCCAGGTCGATGGCGGCAACGAACGTCGACAAGGTCAGCCACGTGAGCGCCCACCCCGGGTCGAGAACCCACGGTGGACGGTGCACCGGGCTGCGGCACAGGCCCAGGCGGCGCAGTTCGACCAGGGCGGGTATGTCGAAGAGGTCGAGCTTGCCGACGAACAAGGTGCCCACGCAGTCCAAGCGTTCCTGCACGAAGGCCGCCCTTATGAAGGTGCTCACCGCCAGGAATCCGGACAGGTATACGCAGTCCTTGGTGAACGGGGCACCGCCGGTGACCGGCCCACCGCGGAAGATGCGGCGGGTGCTCTCGAAGGCCTGCTCGGGGCTGGGCGACCTATCCGAGAACCACCTGAACAGCTCGACGAAGTCGGCCCCGTCCATGACCATCTGCACCCCGAGGACCCGGTCGGCCAGGCGGCGGAAGCGGTCGAGCTCGAGCGTGCCCGACACGAACTCGGCGAAAACGGCGAGACCTTCCTGGGTGCGGGTCGTTCCCGGGTGCCCGATCGCCAGGATCGGCAGGTCGGTCTGGTGCCGCCCGTTGATCGCCGTCAACACGTGGATGAAGGCTTCGTGATTGAGCAGCTGGGCGGCGTCGCGGGCGGTGAACCGGGCGCCGGACCGCACCTTGATCTGGGTCGCGGTGGCCAGTGCGTTGGCCGAGAGCTCGTCGACGATCCTGACGGCGGGTGCGTCGTCGGGGCCGAAGTGGGCGATCACGCCCGACGACAGGATTTCGGCGACCTCCTGCGCCGAGTGGTCGCGGGGAACCTCCAACGACAGGCCCACGCGATCGAGGCCGAGCAGGACCTCATGGACCCGCTGCGCGAGCTCGTAGGGCGTGGTGGGGTCGTAGCGCAACGGCGTGTGTGGCGTGCCGTAGAGGTCGCGGTTGTAGGTGAGGAAGGATTCGCTGCCGCGCGCCGCCAACATCCGCGCCGTGAGCTCGACCGAGTTGGCCACGGACTCCAGCCAGTCGTCGACGAGTGCCCCGGGATAGATCGACCGGCGGACCTCGCGGATGGCCTCGACGATCGGTTGCTGGTCGTAGGCCGGATACTCGACCGAAGGGAGCGCGGCGGCGCCGCCCGCGAGAAACTCCTCGCGGACCGAGGCCGGCCAGCGCAACGCCGACAACACCCGGATCGGCTTGGCGATCTCGTGGAGTCGGTGGGCCACGGACCGGTAGCGCTCCACGTCGGCCTCCGTGGCATGGCCCGCTCCGGCCCCCACGCCCGTGGCTTCCGTCGAACTCATCCCGATCGTGCCGGTCGGCCGGGCATGCTCACCGCGGCGGGCGCGTGCGCGACGGCGGTCATGGGCCCCAGCGTGCCCGGCCCCGTGGCCGCCGCATCACCCTGCGTGGGTGAATCGAAGGGGGCCCCGAGCCGCCCTCGTGAGGCGCTAGGTCCAGTGGATGCGTTGCTGGAGGAGGGCCTGCTCGGCGGGGTTGGCCGTGAGCTCGAGGGCGCGCCGGTCGGCGGTGCGGGCCTGGTCGGGATCCCCGAGCGCCCGGAGGAGCTCGGCGCGGGTGGCGTGGTACAGGTGGTAGCGGTCGAGGCTGTCGGCCAGGGCGTCGAGCTCGGCGAGGGCGGCCTCCGGCCCGGCCGTGTAGCGCACGGCGATGGCCCTGTGGAGGCGCGTGATGGGCGAGGGGGCCAGGTGCTGGAGCATGTCGTAGAGCAGCACGATCTGTTCCCAGTCGGTATCGGCCCAGCTCCTGGCCTCGGCGTGGCATGCGACGATCGCCGCCTGGAGCTGGTAGGGGCCGGGCCGGTGTTGCCGGGCGGCGTGGGCCACTAGCCGGGTTGCGCCCGAGATCGCTTCGTGGTTCCAGCGAGACCGGTCCTGGTCTTGCAGCAGGACCAAGCCGCCGTCGGGGTCGAAGCGGGCGTCGGTGCGGGCGCGGTGCAGCCGGATCAACGCGAGGAGGCCCGTCACTTCCGGCTCGGTGGGCATCAGCTCGTGCAGGAGCCCGGCGAGCCACTCGGCGTCGTCGACGAGGTCGCGTGACTGTGCGTGCTCGGCGGTGGACAGGTAGCCCTCGTTCAACAGCAGGTAGATCACGGCGAGCACTTCGGTCAGCCGCGCGTTGAGGTCCTCGGGGTCGGGGACCCGGTACGGGATGCCCGCGTCGGCGATCTTGCGCTTGGCGCGGGTGATGCGTTGCGCCACCGTGGCCTCGGGCACCAGGAAGGCGCGGGCGATCTGGGCGGTGGTGAGGCCGCATACCACCCGAAGCGTGAGGGCGATCTGCGCGGGCCGCGACAAGGCCGGGTGGCAGCACGTGAAGATCAGCCGCAGCCGCTCGTCGGGTTCGGCCTGCACCGGCCACTGCAGCTGCGCCAGCTTGGTGCGGTAATTGCTCTCGCGGCGCAGCACGTCCAGCCCGCGGTTGCGGGCCACGGTGAACAGCCACGCGTCGGGTCGCTCGGGGATCCCCTCCTTCGGCCAGCGCTGCAGGGCCGTGACGACTGCGTCCTGGACCAGGTCCTCGGCGGTGCCGAAGTCACCGGTCACGCGCATCAGGGACACGGCCAGCCGACCCGCGTGCTCGCGCACCACACGCGCCAGCTCGTCGTATGAGGCGCCGGCGCCGTTCCCCGCCGCGAGCTCGCCGGGGTTCATGACTCCAATGGGCGAATCTCCACCACCGGGCATCCCGGCCAGGTTCTGACCATGCGCAGCACCTCGTCCAGGTCGGCGGCCTCGACCTCGGCGTAGCCGCTCACCACCTCCTTGCCCTCGACGAACGGGCCGTCGAGGACGACGGGCTCGGTACCCGGCTCCATTCGGACCGTCGTCGCGGTGTCCGGCGGTTGCAGCTTGCTCCCCCCTCGGACCTTGTCGGCGTGCTCGGCGAACCACTGACCGACCAGCATGAACGCCCGGTCACGGTCGGTGGGCCCCATGGCCTCGAGGTCCTTGGCGTAGCGCTCCGTCTCCACGAACAGCAACACGTACTTCACGGCCCAGTCCTCCTCGATATCGAACCAGCCACACCCTCGCGAAGGCTATGAGGCGACGAGGGGCGAAGCCGAGGCCGCTCCCCCGCCGGGTAGGTCAGGCGGGCACCCGTAGCCACGCCGCTCGCCCGAGGTACGCCAGCCACCGCGTCTGCTCGTCGGCGTCGGGCGGCGGCTTCAGCTCGGGCCCGAAGAACCCGGGCATGCGGATGACGTTCTGGCGCGCCCAGGCGAGAGAGCCCGGGATCAGGTCCGCGTCCAGTCGCACGCCGACGCCCAGCCCATGCGCGATGTCCCAGGCGTGCGCGAGGAGATCGGTGACCAGCAGCGTGACGATCGCCGCGAGAGGCTTCTCACCGAGTCCCGGCAGGACCACCGCTCGGTCGAGGGCCTCCTCGGTGAGGGTCCGGTCGCACGCGGCTCGGGCCGCTCGCCACGTCGCCACGGGATCGGTGCCTGCCATCGCACCGGGGTGCGGCGCCCCGGGGGCACCCTCAGCGCTCGTGTACTCGTCACCGGTCGCCCAGTGCCGCAACTGGTGCTGGCCCCAGATGACATGACCGGCGACATCTCGCACCGTCCACAGGGCACAGGCTGAGGGCACATCCCAGCGATCGGCGGGGACCGCGGCGACGACCTCGTCGAATCCGTCCAGCGCACGCCGGTACGGCTCCAGGAGCTGCGGAGGCACGGCTACGCCTGCTTCATGAGGTCGCCCATCCGCCGCATCATCTCGTCCGGCTCCACGTCCTCGACGTGCGTGGCGACCGTCCAGCGATGCCCGAACGGGTCGACGATGTGGCCGTCGCGGTCGCCGTAGAACTGGTCCTGTGCGGGACGCTCCTGCGTGGCGCCGAGCCTCACGGCGTGGGCCATGACGGCGTCCACGTCCTCGACATAGATGAACAGGGCGGTCGGGGCGCCCTCGAGGCCTCCCGCGGGGGGCGCCTTGGTTCCCATGTACGGGGACGCGTCCTCGATCATGACGACCGAGTCGCCGATCTCGATCTCGGCGTGGGCGATCGTGCCCCCCGGGCCGGGGACGCGCATGCGCTCGGTCGCCCCGAACACCTCGGCATAGAACTCGAGCGCCTTGGCGGCGCCCTCCACCACGAGGGCGGGGGTGACCCGGCGGTACCGGTCCGGGATCGACGGGGGCGTGTTCGTCGGTGCCATCGGTTCTTCTCCTTTTGCGTGTGCCGAAGCCAGCTCGTCCTCTTACTAGAAGACGATCGACGGGCCACCGGATGCGACATCGCCGTGGGAAACCCCCGCGGCCTCGCTTCCGCACCACTCCCGGAGGCAATAGGGGCCGCGCGAACGTTCTCGAGGTAATAGGGGCCGGGGGCCGATCCTCATTGCCTCGAGAGCCCGGCGGCGGTCCCTATTGCCTCGGGACGGGTGCCGGCTGACCAACTCACCCCCACTGGGCGAGTATCCGGCGCATGTCCCGCACCGTGCGGGCGGTGCCCCGCACCGTACCGGTGACCTTGGAGCGACCGATGCGGGGTCCGTAGGCCACCGGGACTTCGACGATGCGCCATCCCGCCGCCGCCGCCCGAAGCACCATCTCGAGGGGCCAGGCGAAACGCCGATCGGCGATGCCGAGGTCGGTCAGCTGGTCGCGGCGGGCGGCCCGCATGGGCCCGAGGTCGGTGACGGACGCACCCGACGCCCGGCGGATGCGCCGGGCCAGGTAGGAGTTGGCGCAGCGGGCGTGGCGTGGCAACGCGCCGGGGGCGGTGGGCCGGCGGGCGCCGAGCGCGAGGTCGGCGCTCCCGGCGGACACCGGGGCGACGACCAGCGGCAGCTCACGGGGATCAAGCGAGCCGTCGGCGTCGCAGAAGGCCACGATCGGGGCAGTGGCCACGGCGAGCCCCGCGGCGCACGCGGCGCCGAAGCCTCGTCGTGGCTCGGCCACCACCGTCGCACCGAGCCGGCGGGCCACGTCTCCGGAGCCGTCGGTCGAGCCGTTGTCGACGACGAGCGGGCGATAGCCGGGCGGGAGCCGACCGAGCACCCACGGCAGCGCGGCCGCCTCGTCTAGCACCGGGAGAACGACGTCGACGCCGATGGCCGCCGCGGGATTGCCCATGCGCGGCACGGTAGGGACGCGGTGCCTTACGAGGCGCGAAACATCCGCCGGCCGGGCCCGAGCGGCCCCCTGGCCCGACATACGGTCCGGCGCCGTGGTCGTCGCCGCCACCGCCAGCGCCCCCACCGCAGCCACTGCCCCCGCGGCCACCGCAGCGACCACCGCCCCGACCCTCCCGCGTCGCCGGGCAACCGATGCCGGCGGGCGCAGCCGGCGCTTGGCGGTGGCCGTGTGGGTGGCCGTCGTGGTGGTGGCATTGGCCTGGGGGACCTGGGCCGTCGCCGGCAGCGGCGTCGCCCTGCGGGCGGCGCCGCTGTATGGACGGTGGCGCTGGCACCCGGGCCGGAGCCTGGTGCCGGCGGCGCTGTTCGCCGGTGCGGTCGCGACCTGCGGGCCGGGCATGGCCGCCCGGACCCCACGGCGGCTGCTGCCGGCGCTGACCGGACTGGCGACCGTTGGCTGGACGCTGGCCCTCGCCGCCGCCGATGGCTGGTCGGCGGTGACGGAGCCGCTGACGGCCCGGCACGAGTACGAGCCGTTCGCCGCCCGGATTGACGACCTCGGCGGCCTGCTCCGCAACTTCGCCGAGGGGACGGGCGCCTACCCGATCCACGTGCAGGGGCATCCCCCAGGCCCCGTGGTGCTGGCATGGCTGCTGGACCGCGCCGGCCTGGGG
>JBKPAA010000122.1:0-20760 GCA_046726215.1 Actinomycetota bacterium
AGCAGATCTCGATCCCGTTGACGTTGGCGGTGGGCAGCTCGCTCATGGCGCCATCGTGTTGCCTCTTGACCGGCGGGTCAAGCGGGGTTCGTGCCACCATCGGTCCGTGCCCACCTTCGGCGTCCACACGGGGCTGCAGAACGCGACCGTGGCCGACCTCGGCAGCCTGTGGCGTCGGGCCGAGGACGCAGGCTTCGACTCCGTCTCCGTCTGGGACCACCTGTACTCGTCGGACCTGAGCGGCTACGAGTGCCACGAGGCGGTGGCCATGCACACGGCGCTCGCCTGCACCACCACCCGGGTGCGCTGCGGCTGCCTCGTCTATTGCGTCGGCTACCGGCACCCGGGAGTCCTCGCCAAGGCCGTGGCCACCATCGACCACCTCTCGGGTGGTCGGGCCGAGATCGGCCTCGGTGCCGGGTGGGCCGAGGCCGAATACGTGGCCTACGGCTTTCCGTTCCCGCCCGCCGGCGAGCGCCTCGACCTCTTGGGCGAGGCCGCGGCCGCCATCCGCAGCCTGTTGCACGAGGGCAAGGCTGACAAGGCCGGCGAGGACGTCCGGCTGCGTGCCGCCCGGCTCGATCCCCGGCCGCTCCAGCCACACCTCCCGATCTGGATCGGCGGCGTCGGGGAGCGGCGCACGGCCCGCATCGCCGCCCGCCACGGCGACGGTTGGAACGTGCCCTTCGTGGCCGCCGACGACCTGGCCCACAAGCGAAGGGTCCTCGACGACCACTGCATCGCCGAGGGGCGCGATCCTGCGGACGTGCGGATCGGGGTCAATGTCATCTTCTGCGACGACGAGGCGTCGCTGACAGCCCAGTTCGGGCCCCGGGCCGACGGGGTGCGGGCGGGCGCCGTGGTGGGCACCAGCGTCGGCGAGGCCACAGACGCCCTCGGGCGGTACCTTGCTGCCGGCGCCGACGAGATCAACGTGGCCCTCCGCGCCCCCTGGAACCATGGCGCGCTGGACCGCGCGGCGGCCGCAGTGGCGGCGGTGCGGTAGGCCCGAGCACGGATCCACGGGACGACGGCAGCGCGGCACGAGGCAGGCATGTCCGATCGGCGTATCGACGAGCTCAGCGGGTCCGCGGTCGTGGTGGTCGGCGGCCGTCAGCAGCGCCCCCACCGGCCGTCGGCCGCGTGCCCCTTCTGTGTCGGCGGGATCGAGGCGCCCGAGCCCTACGACGTGAAGGCGTTCGTGAACCGCTGGCCGTCGTTCCCCGACGGGCGGTCGGAGGTGGTGCTCTACACGCCCGAGCACGAAGCCAGCCTTCCCGACCTCGGCGCCCGAGGAGCCCGGCGAGTGGTCGAGCTGTGGACCGACCGCACGGCCGTCCTCGGGGCCCGAGACGACGTCGCCTACGTGCTGGTGTTCGAGAACCGGGGCGAAGAGGTGGGCGCCACGATCCCCCACCCCCACGGCCAGATCTACGCCTACGACGAGGTCCCGGCAGTCCCGTTGACGGAACTGCGGCGAGCAGCGCGGGGGGACTGTCCGCTGTGTGCACCGCCCGATCCCGCGCTCGAAGTGGCCGCCGTCGCCGACTGGCGTGCCTGGGTGCCGGCGGCTAGCGCCTATCCGTACGGGATGCTGCTGGCGCCCGACGTCCACCGCCCGGACCTGCCCTCGCTCGATGGACCTCAGCGCGACGGCTTGGCCGACCTGCTCGTCGACGTGCTCGCTCGCCTCGACCGCCTTTTCGACGCCCCGCTCCCCTACATGCTGTGGATCCACCAGCGGCCCACAGACGGTGGTCTGTGGCCCGAGGCCCACCTCCATGTGCATATCGTCTCGCCGATGCGATCGCCCGATGTCCAGCGTTACGTGGCCGCCGGCGAACTGGGAAGCGGCGTGTTCGTCAATCCGGTGGTCCCCGAGGACGCCGCGGCGGCACTGCGAGGAGCGTGATGGGACTGCGAGCGTGGGCGCCGGGTCGGGTCAACCTCATCGGCGATCACACCGACTACATGGGGGGACTGGTCCTGCCCGTGGCCATGGGGCTGGGCACCGAGGTCACCGGTGACCGGGGTGGGAACTGGGTCATGCTGGGCTCCGAACGGTTCGACGGGGTCGCGGAGATACCACTGGAGGGCGTCGACGACCCGGCCAAGGCGGAGCCGCCGTGGGCCCGCTACGTGGCGGCCGTCGTGTCCGAGCTCCGGCCCGACAACGGGCTCGTCGGCATGGTCCACTCCGAGTTGCCGCCTGGCGCTGGGCTCGCCTCGAGCGCGGCGCTGGAGGTGGCGCTCGCCGCCGCGCTGGGCGCCGACCTCGGCGACCCCGTCGGCGTAGCGCAGGCATGCCAGCGAGCGGAGCAGGCGGCGGTGGGCGTGCCCTGCGGGATCATGGACCAGCTCGTCGCCCTCACCGGCGAGGCGGATTGCCTGCTGCGCATCGACTGCCGGAGCCTGCGGGTCGAGAAGCTGCCGTTCCCCGCCGACGCCGAGATCGTGGTGGTGGACTCCGGCCAGCCGCGGGAGCTGTCGAGCTCGGCCTACGCCCAGCGACGCAAGGAGTGTGAAGCGGCCGAGGAGATCGTCGGTCCCCTCCGGAATGCGTCGCCGTCCGCCGTCGAGGCCATCGACGACCCGCTCCTCCGCCGCCGGGCGCGCCACGTGGCCACCGAGAACGACCGGGTGGACGCCCTGGGGGCGGCGCTGGCCGACGGGGAGCTGCGCTACGCCGGCGAGCTCCTGGTCGCCAGCCACGCCAGCCTGCGCGACGACTTCGACGTCACTACCCGGGTGCTCGACGAGCTGGTGGTCGCGCTGCGCGGCGTCCCGGGGGTGTACGGGGCCCGGGTGACGGGCGCCGGCTTCGGTGGCTGCGTGGTCGCCCTGTGCCAACCCAAGACCCGGCTCAAGATGCCGGTCCTGTGGCGGGGTCGACCGGCCGGCGGCGCGTGGGCCAGCGAGACCTGACCGTTCTCCCCGCGGGAAGGGCCGCCGGGACGACCGATCTCGCGGTGAAAACGCGGGGTCAGGGGCTCAGCTGACGGCGCAGCCGCTCGGCGGCGGCCGGGGTGCGCACGCCCCACCAGAACAGGTCCTGGCCGTCGACGAGCACGACCGGCGCCACCTCCTCGAGCAGCGGGATGTGGCGCTCCCGGAAGGGATAGGGCTCGCTCGGCGCCAGCACCACGTCGGGCCGGCGGGCCCGAGCCGTCTCGAGGGTCACCGTCGGATAGCGGTCGGCGGCGTTGGCGAAGACGTTGTCGACGCCGACGGCCGCCAGCAGCGACGAGCCGTACGTCCCACCGGCCAGGCTCATCCATGGCCGCTTCCAGACGGGGACGAACGCCCGCAGCCGCCGGGCGCCCGGGGGCGGGCTGGCGTCGATCTCCTCCACGCCGCCGGGATCGACGCCCACGAGGCCGGCGAGGCTCCTGAGGGCGGGAGCCACGTCGGCGACCCCGTCTATCGACAGGGCTGCGGTGCTGATGCCGGCATCGGCCAGCGCGTCGGCGTCCTCGCGGCGGTTTTCCTCCACGCACAACACCACCAGGTCCGGCCGGAGGTCGACGATGGCCCGGAGGTCGGGGTCCTTGGTGCCGCCCACGTGCGGGAGGTCCGGCTGCTCGCAGAACCGGGTGCACGCCACCGGGGTCACGCCCCATGCCAGCAGCGTCTCGGTCACCGACGGGACGAGGCTGACGACTCGCGGCGGTGTCACATCCTGTCGAGGAGCTGCTGCTTCTTGCGGGCGAACTCTTCCTCGGTGAGCACGCCCTGCTTGCGTAGCTCGTCGAGCTCGCGGAGCTTGGCCGGGATCGACTCGCTGTCGTCGGCCCTATGCGCGACGCCGGCGCCGGCGGCGGCGGAGACGCCCACCCGGTCGTACTTGCGGTTCTCGTTGGCCTCGATCTGCCGGTAGATCTCGTTCTGGACCGCCGACGGCTTGCGCACGTTGGAGAAGCGCTGTCGGCCCATCTCACCGGCCGACTCGATGACGAGGTCCCCGGCGCCGACGATTCGCTCGAAGATCGACTGCCGGAAGAACACAGTGTTGACGCGGTCGAGCGGGATCTCGATGCCGTGCTTGGACAGGACGCCGTGCCGGTAGATCAGGCGGTCGGTGGTCACCACGAAGTTGGTCGTGACCCAGCGGGCGTATCGCCAGCCGAACCAGGCGAGACACACCAACACGAGCAGGCCGACCGGGACCTGGAGCGCGGTGTGGACGTCGTTCACCAGGGCCAGGATGCCGATCACGATCGCACCGACCAGCGCCAGCAGCGGCGGGGCGAAGAACCACCAATGCGGATGCAGGTCGAGGACGATCTCTTCCCGGTCGTTGAGCAGCTTCCGGGGGAAGGGCACGAGGCGCAGCGTATCCCCGCCGCTTGTCGAGGTCATCGGTTCCGGGCGGGCGACCTTGCCAGGGGTGCGGCTATGCCCAGCCGAGCTCCTTGAGGCGGGCGTCGCCGATGCCGAAGTGGTGGGCCACCTCGTGGATCACCGTGATGCGCACCTGGTCGACGACCTCCTGCTCGGTGCGGCAGCGGGCGCAGATCGGCAGCCGGAAGATGGTGATCCGGTCGGGCAGCGTGAGCGCACCGGTGCCGTACCACTCTCCGCGCTTGGTGAGGGGCACCCCCTCGTAGAGGCCGAGCAACCTGCCGTGCCGCACGCCGTCCTCGACCAGCACGGCCACGTTCTCCATGTAGTCGCCCAGCTCGTCGGGGATGCTGTCGAGGGCCTCGCCCACGAGCTCCTCGAAGCGGTCCGGAGGCACGTCGATCATCGCCGGCAGCCTAAGGGTGAATAACCTCGCCGCCGGTGGCCGCCGATCGCCTGCTCCACGACCTGGACGAGGCGCAGCGCCGTGCGGTGACCTCACCGGCCCGCCCGCTGGCCATCCTGGCCCCGGCCGGGTCGGGCAAGACCCGGGTGCTCACCCGTCGGATCGCCTGGCGGATCGAGACGGCCGATGCCGACGCCAGCCATGTCCTCGCCCTCACCTTCACCCGCAAGGCGGCGGGCGAGCTTCGGGACCGACTCCGGGCCCTGGGGCTGCGCGACGGCGTGGCGGCGGGCACCTTCCACGGGGTGGCCTACGCCCAGCTCCGGGGGCGATGGGCCGACGAGGGGCGCGCGGCGCCGGAGCTCCTCGTTAGCAAGAACCGACTGCTCAAGGACATCGTCGGCGGCTCGCGCGGCCAGGGCGAGCTCTCCGTCGGCCAGCTGGCCGGCGAGATCGAGTGGGCCAAGGCCCGCCTCACCGGCCCCGACGGCTATCCCGGCGCCGTTGCGGCCGCACGGAGGCGCCCGCCTGCGCCCCCCAAGCGGATCGCCAACCTCTACCGCCGCTACGAGGATGCCAAGCGGCAGGCCCGAATGGTCGACTTCGACGACCTGTTGCGGCTGTGCAGCCACCTGATCGAGACCGACCCGGGCTTCGCCGCCGTCCAGCGTTGGCGGTACCGGCACCTGTTCGTCGACGAGTTCCAGGACGTCAACCCTCTCCAACTCCGGTTGCTCGAGGCCTGGCGGGGCGACAGCTACGACCTGTGTGTGGTCGGCGATCCGCAGCAGGCCATCTACGGCTGGAACGGCGCAGACGCCGGGTTCCTCGAGGACTTTCGTCGGCTCTACCCCCCGGCCGACGTGATCGAGCTGCTGGGCAGCTACCGCTCCACACCATCGATCCTCGCCGCAGCCGGGGACGTGCTGCGCGTCGCCGGGGTCGGCGGGCGGGAGGTGCGCGCCCGGCGGCCCGATGGCGTCCCACCCCGCCTCGAACGTCATCCCGGCGAGCGCCAGGAGGCCCGGGCGATCGCCCGGGCCGTGCGAGACCGGCGGGGCCCACAGGCGGCGTGGTCGTCGCAGGCGGTCCTGGTACGGACCCACGCCCAGATCCCGCTGCTCGCCGAGGCCCTCCGACACGCCGGGGTCCCCCATCGGGTCCGGGGCACCGACGCCATCCTCGAGCACCGGTCGGTGCGCGACGCGCTGGACCTGCTGCGGCGTGCCGACGGTCCGCTCGGCGACTGCCTGCCCGACCTGGCGGCGCTGGCGGAGCCGGTGGGCGACGACGAGGACGGCGAGGGGGCCACCGCCCGCAGCCGTGCGGAGCTCGACGTCGTGATGGAGCTGGCTCGCGATCACCTGCGGCTAAACCCCGGGGCCCGTGCTCCCGAGTTCGCCGCCTGGCTGGTCGCGACCTTCACGGCGGAGGGGGGCGACGGCTGGGGCGACGCCGTCACCCTGGCCACGTTCCATGCCGCCAAGGGGCTGGAGTGGCCGATCGTGCACCTGGCCGGGCTGGAGGATGGCTACGTACCCATCGCTCACGCCCGCCGCACCGCGGAGCGGGCGGAGGAGGCACGCCTGCTGTACGTGGCCATGACCCGGGCCGAGGACGAGCTGCGTTGCTCCTGGGCGGCGCAGCGGACGTTCGGCGGCCACAGCACCGAGCGCCGGCTGACGCCGTGGCTGGCGGGGCTGGCGGAGCGCCAGCGGGAGCGACCCGCCGACGACCTTCCCGAGCCGCCGGCGGACTGGCGCGAGCGGCTCGGCGACCAGCGGGCCCAGCTCGCCGAGGCCGCCTCGCGCACCGCACCGTCACCTACCCTGACCGCTTTGCTGGCGTGGCGGGAGGAGCAGGCGCGGGCGGCGCGCGTCGAGCCGGGGGCGCTCGTCGACGACCGGCTCTTGGAGGCGATCGCCGAGGCGAGGCCGGCGACGACCGACGAGCTGGCGGCGATCCCCGGGATGGGGCGGCTGCTGGCCGGCCGGATCGGGCCCGGCCTGCTCGCCGCCCTCGAGGCCTGAAGTTCCCGTTGACCTGTCACGCTCGGCGCGCGACAAGTGGGTGCATGGGTGATCCCTTCGACTTCATCAGCGAGGATGGGTGGCCCTACGGAGATGATGGCGACGATGCCGGGCAGTTCGAGCCCATCGACCTGCGTTCCGATGCCGACGACGACCTCGTCGCCCTGCACGCGTTGCCTACGCATGCCCTGACGGGGTTGACGGACATGGAGCGCATGGTCGTGAGCGCCCGCTTCGGGCTCGACGGCCAGCAACCGCGGACGTTACGGGAGTTGCACGACGAGCTCGGGCTCTCGCGTCAACGGGTGCGTCACACCCTCGCTGATGGACTGGACAAACTGCGGGGCGTACTCGAGGTCTAGAGCACGTCCACGAACTGAGGAGCGTGGTCGCTCGGCTTGTGCCCCTTACGTGCGTTGCGGTCGATGAACGCCCACGTCACCCTGTCCGCGAGATCCGACGACAGCATCATCAGGTCGATGCGCATGCCCTGGTGCTTGTGGAAGGCACCCGCCCGATAGTCCCACCAGCTGAACAGGTCGGGCTCCCCGGGGTACTGCTCGCGAAAGGCATCCCGCAGGCCGAATGCCTCCAGCTCCCCTAGTGCGGCGCGCTCCTCGGGGGTGACGTGGGTGGCGCCGTGTACGGCGTTGGGGTCCCAGACGTCGATGTCCTCGGGGGCGACGTTGAAATCTCCGCAGACGGCGATGCCACCGTCTGCGCCGTGGAGGCCGGATTCGGCCTCGACGTGGGCGCGCAGGCGGGCCAGCCAGCGGAGCTTGTGATGGAACTGCTCGTGCCCGACCTGGCGGCCGTTGGGGACGTAAACCGACGACACCCGCACACCGTCGCAGGTGGCCGACACGAGGCGGGCCTCGTCGTCCCGGGGCCCACCGTCGGCGAAGCCCGAAACGGGATCGTCGAGGCCGACCCGGGTGGCGATCGCCACCCCGTTCCAGCGGCCCCCGCCGTGGTGGACGCTGGCGTAGCCGCGACCGTGCAGGTCGAGCGCCGGGAAGGCGGAGTCCGTCACCTTGGTCTCCTGGAGGCAGACGATGTCGGGCTGCACCGTGTCCAGCCAGTCCCAGACGCGTACCAGGCGTTCCGCGGTCAACGAGTTGACGTTCCAGGTGGCGATGCGCACAAAGGCAAAATGCTAGCGACGACCGGTCGCCTTGGCGGTGGCCTTCGTGGCCGAGGCCTTCTTCGCCGGGGCCTTCTTGGCCACCGGCTGGCGACCGGCTGGCGCCCCGCGGGCCTTGGCCGGCGCCTTCTTGGCCGCACCCGCCTTCGCCGGCGCCCTCTTCGCCGCACCCGCCGTCGCCGGCGCCCTCTTCGCCGCACCCGCCTTCGCCGGCGCCCTCTTCGCCGCACCCGCCTTCGCCGGCGCCCTCTTCGCCGCACCCGCCTTCGCCGGCGCCTTCCTGGCCGCACTCGCCTTGGCCGGCGCCTTCCTGGCCGCACTCGCCTTCGCCGGCGCCTTCGCCTTCCTCGCCCCGCGTGCCGTACCCGGCGCCGGCGGATCCGTCATGCCGAGCGCCTCGGCGACCTGCTCCTCCACGGGGGCGACCGAGCCGGCCGGGACGTCCACAACGCCCGGGACCGCCAGATCGATCCCCCGACGCGGTGGGTCGATGGCGACGACCACGAAGCGACGCCGGTCCCCCAGGTTGAGCACCTCGCGGGCGCTCCGCGGTGCGGGTCGGGCCAGGTTGCGGAGCGGCACGTAGCCACGCGCGTCGCCGCTCAGCACGTAGGCACCGTGCGAGCTGAATCGCTCCACGGTCGCCTCGACCTCGCTGCCGACCGGGTGGTCGGCGATGAACTCGATGAACGGCAACGCCTCGTTGTAAGGGGAGACGTCCCTGCCGGTCCTGCCCGTGGCGTCACCTTTCCCGTCGCCGGACGCTCCGACCGCGGTGCTCGCGCTGTGTGCCGTCGCCTCGCGCCCCCGGCCCGTCGTGCCGTCGCCCGTCACGGCCGGCTCCGACAGTCGCGCCCCGGGACCCGCGGTCTCCGCGGTCGCCGGAGCCTTGTCGGCCTTGTCGGCCTTGGCGGCCTTCGTGGCCTTTGTGGCCTTCGTGGCCTTTGTGGCCTTTGTGGCCTTGGACGACTTCGTTGCCTTGATGGACTTGATGGCCTTTATGGCCTTGCGCGCCTCGCTGACCGAGCGCCTGCTGGCTGGCCCCCGCACCGGAACCCGCTCCATGAACACCCAGCCCACGCGGGGCACGGGCTTGCCACCGATGAGCCGACCCGGTTCGAACAGCCACGGGTAGTCGCCGTGGAACTCCTGGAACGAATCGTTGGACAGGATGGCGGCATCGGCCTTGCGGGCGATCTGCAGGACGAACGCGTCACCCCGGCCGATGGCCCCGGCGGGCGGCGTGATGAGCTCGTTGGCGGCCACCGCGTCCTCGTAGGTCCCCAGTTCCTCGGCATCGATCCGGTTCGGGAACGTGGCGTCGACCACCACGGTGACGACCTCGGGCGCGTACTCGTCGATGAAGGCGCGCACGGCCTCATCCAGCTGAGCGAGGCTCGGCGTGTCCCGGCCCTCGGTGGCGATGTTGGATCCGTCGATGACCACGTGTTTCATCGGCATGACAGCCTGCATTCAATCAAAGCTCCGGAGCGATCGGCCGGACACCCCCGACCACCCCGGGTACCGTGCCGGTGATGGCGACCGTGTCCGACGACGTCACTCATGAGGTCACCGACCTCCTCCAGCGCTTGGTCCGCAACGCCTGCGTCAACGACGGAACCCTCGAGTCGGGCCACGAGTCCAGGAGCGCGGACCTGCTCCAGGCCTACCTCGAGGGGTCGGGTGTCGACATCGCACGCTACGAGCCCTCGCCCGGCCGCACCAGCCTCGTCGCCCGGATCGAAGGCACCCGAGCCGGGGCGCCCACGCTGTTGTTGATGGGCCACACCGACGTGGTACCCGCCAATGCCGCCGGCTGGCAGCGCGACCCGTTCGGCGGCGAGTTGGTCGACGGCGAGGTCTGGGGGCGGGGGGCCATCGACATGCTCAACCTGACGGCCTCGATGGCGGTTGCGACCCGGCGCCTGGCCTCGGGAGGATTCAGGCCTGAGGGCACGCTGATCTACCTCGCGGTCGCCGACGAGGAGGCGCTCGGCACCTGGGGCGCAGAGCACCTGGCCCGCCACGAGGTCGACGCAGTGGGTGCCGACTACGTGATCACCGAGTCGGGTGGCATCCCGGTGCCGGGCGGGGACGGCGGCCTGCGGCTGCCAGTGCTGGTGGGCGAGAAGGGCTCATGCTGGTGCACGCTGCGCATCACGGGCACTCCCGGCCACGCCTCACAGCCCTACGCCACCGACAACGCCCTGGTGACGGCGGCGGCGGTGGTGCAGCGCCTGGCCGAGTACCGGCCCGAGACGCGGATCCACGACACGTGGCGGCGGTTCCTCGAGGGTCTGGCCTACCCGCAGGAGATCGTGGGGCCATTGCTCGACCCCGACAGGCTGGTGGATGCCCTCGCCGACTTCCCGGTGGCGATGGCGCGCCAGTTCCACGCCTGCACGCACATGACCATCGCCCCGACCGTGGCGCACGGCGGGATCAAGACCAACGTCATCCCGGACCGCGTCGACCTGCAACTCGACATCCGCACGCTGCCCGGTCAGTCGCGGCCGGACGTGGAGGCCGCGCTCGACGAGGCGCTGGGCGACCTGTCGGACCGGGTGGAGCTGCTCGCCGCCCATGACGATCCGTCCACGGAGTCGCCGGTGGCGAGCGCCCTGTGGGACACCCTGGCCCGCACCACCCAGGCCTTCTACGACGGCAGCCACCTGGTGCCCATGATCAGCGTGGGCGCCACCGACGCGCGCTTCTTCCGCCGTCTCGGTGCCACCGCCTACGGCTTCGGCCTGTTCAGCCAGAAGCTCACGTTCGAGGACTACGGACGCATGTTCCACGGCGACGACGAACGCGTCGACGTCGAGTCGCTGCGCCTGTCCACGGAGCTATGGGAGGCCGTCGCCCGCGACCTGCTCGTGGGGTGAGACGCCGACGAATGTCAGTGCGTGCCGTCATCTTCGACTTCGGCGGGGTGATCGTCTCGAGCCCCTTCGAGGCGTTCGCGCGCTACGAACATGACAACCGGTTGCCCGCGGGGTTCCTGCGGAGGCTCAACGCCACCGACCCCGACACGAACGCCTGGGCGCGGCTGGAGCGCAGCGAGGTCGACCCGGCGGGGTTCGCCGAACTGTTCGAGGCCGAGGCCCGCGCCGCCGGGCACGAGATCGACAGCCGAGCGGTATTGGCCCAGCTGGCGGGGGAGGTCCGTCCCGCGATGGTCGAGGCCGCCCGCCGCTGCCATGAGCGGCTCAAGACCGGCCTGCTCACCAACAACTTCGTCCTCGCGGACCCGACGGGCCCACCCCAGCGGGAGGGACTGATGGCCGTGGTGGCCGACCTCTTCGACGTCGTGATCGAGTCCAGCCGGGTAGGACTGCGCAAGCCTGACACCGCCATCTACGAACTGGTCTGCCGCGAGCTCGAGGTGGCGCCCCGTGAGGCGGTGTTCCTCGACGACCTGGGCGTCAACCTCAAGCCCGCCCGGGCGATGGGCATGACGACGATCAAGGTCGAGCGGCCCGACCAGGCCCTCGCCGAGCTCGAGGCCGTCGTGGGGTTCCCGCTGCGATGAGGACCGCGGGAGCGCTGTTGGTGGCGTCCCTGGCGCTGGCGGCCTGCAGCGGAGGGGGTGGCGAGGGCGACGTCGCCGGTTCCGACGGACCGGCCGGCACCAGCGCCACTACCGAGGCGGTCGAGCCCGGGAGCGGCGGCGCCGCCAACGAGTCGCCGGCATGCCGGCTGCTGACCACCGACGAGGTCGGCGACCTGTTCGGGCAGCCGGCAAACGTGGTGCCGGCGGACGGCAACGTGCCGGTGGCCGGCGGCGCCGACACCTGCCTATGGGAGGCGTCGATCGACGGGGGCCGGTCGCCGACGATCTACCAGCTGCAACTGTCCGTCTTCTCCGGCAGCGGCGCCCTCGATCCCCGGGCGTGGGGTAAGGCCCCCGAGACCATCGAGGGCCTGGGCGACGAGGCATTCCTCGTGCGCGCCGGCGTGCTCGGCACCACGGCCGGCTACCGGTCTGGAAATCGCTCCGTGGTCCTCAGCTACGCCATCCCCCTCGGTGAGGATGCGCCCGACAGCGCCGCCCAGGCGGACCAGGTGGTCGAGCTGCTGCGGACCGTCGACACCCGCCTCCGCTGAGTCGGGTGTGATCTTGAGGCCGGAGGCGTCAGCCGGTCGCCTGGAGGGACTCGTACTCCTCGCCGGTGTCCTGCCAGTCCTCGAACTGGATGACTCCCAGCTCGGTGAACTTGATGCGCAGCCAGCCGTCACCGGCATCGAGCAGCCCCAGCTTCTTGCAGTTGGGGACGATCTTGGAGAACAGCATCTGCTGGAACATCGCCCGGCCCGGGTCCTGGATCACCGCCGGGAGGATCTCCTTGGGCTTGATGCCCATGCGGTCCCACACCTCCTGCTGCAGGAAGCGGTCGCGCATCCGCACGGCGGCCTCGAAGGCGAACTCCTGGCGCTCCCGCAGCTCGGCGTCGGTGAGGCCGGCGTAGTACTCCTTCAGCGAAAGCACGCCGAAGGCGACGTGGCGGGCCTCGTCGCTCATCACGTAGCGCAGCATCTGCCGGAGCAGCGGATCGGGCGTCATCTGCTGCATGAAGCCGAACGCCGCCAGGGCCAGGCCCTCGACCATGACCTGCATGCCCAGGTAGGTCATGTCCCAGCGACTGTCGTTGATGATGTCGTCGAGCAGCATCTTCAGGTGCGCGTTGATCGGGTAGTGGCCCCGGAGCTTCTCGTCGAGGTACTTGGCGAAGACCTCGACGTGGCGGGCCTCGTCCATCACCTGGGTGGCCGCGTAGTACTTGGCGTCGATCCAGGGCACGCTCTCGACGATCTTCGCGGTGCAGATGAGCGCGCCCTGCTCGCCGTGCATGAACTGGCTCAGGGTCCAGTTGTCCGACTCGATCGAGAGCTGGATCATGTCCTGCTCGGAGAACTTCTCGAGCGGCGTGCCGGAGAGGTCGGCTTCGAGCTCGGCGTACTGGAGGCGCTGGAGCTCGGCGTTCTTCTCCAGGTCGACCTCGGTGTCCCACGGCAGGTCGGTCTGGGCGTTCCACTGGGCGCCCTTGGCCTTCTCGTAGAGCTTGTTCAGCCCGGGGCGGGCGCCCTTCTCGTAGTCCCACGTGAAGATGGCGTCGGCGTTGTCCTCGACCGCGTGGATCGCCTCGTCGACGTCGGCGTTGGTGACCGAGAGGATGGCCTCGAGGTCGTCTATCTCGTCGCGGCCGATGATCTCGGCGTTGGCGGTGTACTCATCGAGCGCCATATGGGGACTCCCTGGTCGGGTGGTCTTGTGATAACGACCATTATTGGCCACTCGCCGGACTGGGTGAAGACTGCAACTAGTGAAGTTGGTCACCGGGGTTGCGTGCTGCGGTATGTCCGGCCGTCAGGACCCGGCCCGGGGGCCGGGCCTTTGGGGATTGTGGGTCTTCAGACGGGCTCGGGTGCGCCGGCGTCAAGGGTTCGCTGCGCCGTGACCGAGGTTGAGGCGCGCAAGGCCGCCGAGGAGCGGGGGCTGGACGCTGCAGAAGCCGGACTTGCGAGGCCCGAGACGCGAACGCGGACCGACCCGCTCAGCGGTCCTGGCACATCAGTTGCGGAGAGTCCCCCGAACGCCGCTGGGCGTCGCCGCGCCGCGCTGCGGCGCGGCGTCGACCAGCCAGTGGGCGAGGACCGCCACCTTGGCATCTTCGTACCCAATCCGGCGGTAGAAGCCGAGCGCGTCGGCATTGCCGTCGCGGACCATCAACTGGAGCTTCACCGCTCCACGCTCCCGGAGCCAGCCCTCCGCCTCCAGCATCATGCGGCGACCGAGGCCGCACCGGCGCTTCTCCAGCTTCACGGCAAGGTAGTACACCCACCCACGGTGACCGTCATGTCCGACCATCACCGTCGCAACCAGGGCACCAGCGTCGAGAGCGCCGAGCACCGCCGACGTCGTGCCACTGAGCGCGCGGTCGAAGTCGCTGGTCGGGTCATTCCACGGGCGAGTCAGGCCGGCCGCTTCCCACAAGCCGGTGGCCGCGTCACGGTCAGCCGGTGTCAGCTCACGAATCTCCATCAGTGAAGTCTCGCCCACCTGACGAGGCGGCCGTCCCTGAACGCCCAGGTAGGGCGCGAGGCGCGTACCGAATGGCCGTGCAACTTACTCATAGGCAACGACTGAGTGGACAGGCCGAGCCCGTCGGTCTGATACACACCAGTCGTGCGCGCACACCGCGGCCTGGTCCTGTTCCTCGCTGTCACCGTGGCCGTCGGCGCGTGCGGCGACGACGAGACCGAGGGGGCCGACGCCACGGCGACGACGGGCTCGCTCGGCAAGACCCGCGACTCGGCTGCCGGGTGCTCGACGACGCGTCCCACGTGACGTGCCGGGTGGTCGGCGTTATATTCGCCGAACCGCTGCTCCTCGCCGACGTCGAGGCGCTGGCGGCCGGTGCCGACGGCGAGCCGGTGGCCCTGTGGCGGGCCGAGCCGGTCTGCGTGGTCGACGTGCCCAGCGACGGGCCGTCCCTCCCTCTTGACTCCGCCGCCCGGCGGGCGTCCGCCTTCGCCTATTGGCGGGCCGACGAGGTAGTCACCCTCCAGGACCAGGGGCCACCGGTGACCGACGGCGGCTGGTCGCAGGCCCTCCGCGACCGGTTCGGCCAGGAGTGGGCGGCGTCAGCGCCCGGGGTGCAGTTCGTCGGGGCCGCGCTGTTCGTCCCTGACCCCGCCGAGCTCGACGGTGCGACCACCACCTTCGCCGTCCCGTCGTACCGGACCGACGACGTGGGCGTCCTCTACCTCGCCCAGCACGACCAGGCACTTGCTGCGCAGTTCCCCCTACCCGAGGCGAACTGTCCACCCGCCTGACTGGGCGCCTCGATCGGTGCGGCCACCGCCGCCTCGGCCAGGACGCTGGACGCCCCCTTGCGGCTGCGCTAACGCCCGGATCTACACCGAGGTTGGTCCCGGTGTATATGGCGTCACCGTGCGAGCCCCGGGCCGACCCCACGATCACGTCGCGAGACCGGCAGCGCGAGCTGGGTCGCATCCCAACCGCCGCCGGCGGAACTGCCGACGTCGCGACAGATCGACGGTTCTCGTGCGGCCCGAGACGCGGCTCACGTTAGAGCACGCCGAGGCGAGCAGAGCCCAGCGACCGACACCGATCTGCCGATCTCGCGCCGGGTCGTTCTGTGCTGGCGCTCGGACGGGCAGAGGCCGCCCGCAGCGGCCTACCTGTCGCAGTGAACGTGGCGGTCCACCGTCAGCCCACCGCAGCGAGCCGAAGCCCGATACGTTCCGGCTGGCGGCGGCCACCAGGCCGGCTGGCCCCTTGCTCGCCGGGGCGAACACCGCGAGTCACCGGTGAGGCGCTGAGCCCGGTGTCGGGTCAGTTCTGGTGGTAGAAGCCGAAGGGCGTCTGTTCGCTGGTGCCTCCCGGACCTGATGCCTGGACCAGAAGGTGGGCGAGCATGGCGTCGTCGGGGTAGCTCCAGTCGTAGACCCACCAGGTGTGACCCTTGGCCTCGCTGCTGGTGGCGTCACCGATCTGTTCGGCGAGGTCGCGGGTGCCCGTGCCCGTGGGCACGAGGAAGTAGCGGACCCGGTCAGCGTTGTCGGCGGCGGTCATGAGCCGAACCTTTCCAGCTCCCGCCGGCAGCGTGTAGAAGGCGCCTGCCTGCGGGAGTACAGGGTCGATCCTGACCTCGGTGATCGTCGGGGCCGGTGACGGGGCGGTCGGCCTGGACCCGGCGTCGCCTAGGGGCGTCACGCCGGTGACTACCCAAACGGTGCCGGGACCAAGAGGTTGTGCGAGGTCGACGATGACGCGCTGACCCGTACTGGGTTGGCTGACCTGGAAGCGGTTGGTGCCGGCGGGCTCGACCTGCGCTTCCGGGGCGCCGAAGGTGCATGCGGCGGCCACGTCAGCGGCGGAGAGCCGCCAGGGTTGGTGCCCCTCGGTGACCGCCCGCTGCAGGGCGATGACGTCGCCCATCCCGCCTTCTGGGCAGACGAAGTGCACGGCGTCGTACGTGTCGGCCTGGGGGACGTTCGTGGTGCCGGCCTGTGTGGTCTCTGTGTGTGCGCCCGTGGTGGGCGATGCGCTGGTCGCCCATGTATCCGACTTTGCCCGAGCCTCTGCGGGTGTCCGGGCCGCCGTGTCGGTGGCGCCGTCCGTACCGCCGCACGCGGCGAGAACGGTCATAGCCAGGAACACTGCGAGCGCCGATGCCAGCGAGCCGGTGACGAACTTCCGCATGTGGGTGCCTTCCGCCGATTGCCTCGTCTGCATACAGACGCCGGACCTCCCGGATCGGTGGACAGGAACCTGAAGGTTTCGGCGGGCGCCGGACAACCGATGGGCGGCCGCTCGCACCATCTCGGCGACCGGTGGATATCCCGCCCCGGGGAGTGGCCCCACCCCGGGGCGTCACACGACTGCGACGGCGTCGATCTCGACGAGGAATTCGGGCCCCAGGCCGGCGACGACGTGGACCGTGATGGCCGGCGGTGGGTCCGCCGGGTTCCACGCCTGCTGGAAGGCGGCGAAACCCTCGTCGAACGAGTGGCCGTCCACCACGGCGATGGACCAGTGCACGATGTTCGCCAGGCTCGCCCCCTCGCTCTCGAGGATGGTCGCAAGGTTGCGGAACGCCTGGCGGGCCTGCTCCTCGACCGAGGGACCGACGACCTTGCCGTCGGCGTCGACGCCGTTCTGCCCGCCGATGTAGATCGTCTTCGCCGGCTGTTCGACCACTACGGCCTGGCTGTAGGCCGGGCTGCGGGGGAGCCCCTCGGGGTTGACGTGCCGCATACTCATGTGTCGCCTCCTCTGACGATGGACACCAGAATGGATCAGTCGTCGTCGCGGGGTTGCGTTGACGGGGTCGCTCGGCGGTGCGCGATCCCCTGCCCTCGACCAGGGATGCCGTCGAGCGAGCCAGACTTGCCGGATGCAGTCGGTCGTGGCCGCCGGTGCCGGGTTCCTGCTCGCGGTGTTGTGGTTCGACCTGATGTTCGACGTGCAGGTCTTGCGTTATCGCGACGACGACGTGCCCGATGCCGTGCTGGCGTCGATCGCCGGCTACTACCGGCGCGTGACGACCGAGGCGCGCCCGCTCAACCGGCTGGTCGCGGCCGTCATGGTGGCAACCTTGCTCGCCATCGTGCTGCAGGCGATGGGCGACGACGCGCCGCGCTGGGTGAGTGTGGTATCCGCCGTGACCGCCGCGGCGCCCATCGGCCTCGCCGCCACGCGGACCGTTCCGAGCGCGGTCCGCCTCGGCACCCGTCTCGACTCGGTGGAGACACAGCGCTCGCTCGCACGATCGATCTGCCGAGACCACCTGTTCTGCCTCCCGTCGATCGCCACGCTCCTCCTCGTCCAGGTGGTCTGGGCGTAGTGACCCGTCGACCTGGGTGGCTCGTCGTCGCTCCCCTACTGGTGCTGGCCGGGTGCCGTGGCGGCGGTGGGGCGCCGTCCGAGGATGCCGTCGCGCCGGCGGCCGCGCGTGCCGCCGGGGCCGCCTGCGAACCGGCGCGTCGCGACGACGCCGGGGCCCATCCAAGGACCATCACCGTCGACCGCGTCGAGCGCGATTACGTCGTGCACCTGCCGCCCGGCTACGACGGCACCGAGCCGGCGCCGCTGGTGTTCAGCCTGCACGGGTTCGGTGGCGACATCGCGAGCCAGGACACCAGCACCGACCTCCCTGCCCTCGCCGGCCGGCGCGGCTACATCGTCGTGACCCCCCAGGCGGCACCGCTGGACGTGCCCGACGATTCTCCCGCAGCCGCCAGCGCGGCTGGCTTCGCGGGGCTGCCTTCTGGAACTTCTTCGGCTCGGACGCCGGCGACGTCACCGTGAACGGCGCGACGATCCCGCTCGCCGATCTGGGAACCAACGATGTCGCCTTCATCGACGCTCTGCTCGACAGCCTGCTCGACGAGTACTGCGTCGATGCCGGCCGGGTGTTCTCCACCGGCATGTCCAACGGCGCGGGGATGAGCACGACGCTCGGCTGCGAGCTGGGTGACCGGTTCGCCGCCATCGCCCCCGTCGCGGGCGTCAACCTCAGCGGCGCCTGTCCGGGCGACGAGCCGGTGTCGGTGCTCGCCGTCCACGGCGACGCCGACGGCATCGCCGCCTATGACGGCCGCTCGCTCATGGGCTTCGACCTGGGCAACCCGTCGGTACCCGACCGCATGGCGGCATGGGCGTCGTTCGACGGCTGCGGTGCGCAGCCCGCGGTCGACGCCTCGACCGCGGGCCTGGTGACCACCCGCTGGTCCGAGTGCGACGACGGCACCGAGGTCGAGCTGTGGACGCTCGCCGGCTGGGGCCACGAGTGGCCGCGGGCCGAGGCGCCCACCCAACCGGGCGTCATCGACGCCACCGAGGTGGTCCTGGACTTCTTCGACGCGCACGGCCGCGACGCGGCCGGCTGAGAGGCGGGTAATCTGCCGCGACTGGCTGGGCAGATCCATTGTGATCGGGGCAGGGGGCACGGAGTTGGGGACACGGCAGCGTCGGCGCACGAGCGCCGCCATCATCCTCGTCGTAGCCCTGGCCGGGATCGTGGCGCCCACGTCGGTCGATGGGTCCCGCCGCGCCGACGCCCGGCCTTCGGGGGCGGTCCCCGAGCCGCCGGCGCTCACACACCGGGCGACCCGGCCAGCGACTGGATCGATCGTGCGGAGGCGGCCGAGGCAGCTGCGACCGAGACCACATCGGCTGCACCGCCGAAGCCCATCGGGCCCGCCCCCGGGCCGCCGTCGGCCGAGGAGGCCACGTCGGTCCTCGTGACGTTCGCCTCCGACGTGACCCCAGAGGACGCCGAGGCCACCGTCGAACAGACCGGTGCCGAGGCCGACCCGATCACGGGGACCGATACGGTCGAGGTCACGGCGCCCGGGCAGGAGCTCGCCGCAGTGGCTGCGGAGCTCACCGCCGACCCGGATGTGGAGGTGGTCGAGCCGAACCGCGTGCGGTCGGCGTCGCGGCTGCCCAACGACACGAGCTATCCCGGCCAGCAGCCGTACCTCACCCGAATCGGCGCGCCCACGGCCTGGGACGTCGCCGACACCGGCGCGTCCACCGTCGTCGCCGTGCTCGACACGGGTGTCGACCGGGATCACCCCGATCTCGCACCGAACCTGATCGCCGGTCGCGACATCGTGAACGGCGACGCCGATCCGAGCGACGACAACGGCCACGGCACGGCGGTCGCCGGCGTGGTGGGCGCCGCGACGGGCAACGGAAGCGGCGTCGCCGGAGTGGCGTGGAACGCGAAGATCATGCCGGTCAAGGTGCTCGGACCCAACGGCACGGGTCTCGACGGCAACATCGCCGCCGGCATCACATGGGCCACCGACCACGGCGCCGACATCATCAACCTGTCGCTGGGCGGGTTCGGCTCCAGCACCGCGCTTGCGCAGGCGGTCGACTACGCCCTCGCCCACGACGTCGTGGTCGTGGCGGCCGCCGGCAACGAATCCGCAGGCGTGCCGAGCTACCCCGCGGCCATCCCCGGAGTCCTGGCGGTGACGGCCACCGACGCCCAGGGCCGGTTCGCCTGGTTCTCGAACCACGGTCCCTGGATCACGCTGGCCGCACCGGGCATCGACATACCGACGACCGCCATGGCCCCGGGCCCGGCGCCCGCGATCGCCCCGGTGACGGGCACGTCGTTCTCCTCGCCGATCGTCGCCGGCGTCGCCGGCCTGGTGCGGGAGCGCCACCCGGCCTGGAGCTGGGACAAGGTGGCCTACGAGGTCGTCCGCACCGCACGGGACGCAGGTCCCGCGGGCGCGGACGACGCCTACGGCTTCGGCATCGTCGATGCCGCCGCCGCGCTGGACGTCGGACCGCATGGCGCGATCTCCGCCCCCAACCTCGCCGGCGACGCGAGCGATCTCCCGGTGTCGCCCCGCCTCATCCCGGTCGGAGCTCCGGTCACCGAGGGCCTCCGGGTCGAGCTGGATCGCGACTGGTTCGCCTTCGACGTCGCTTCGACATCCGGGGCACGGATCACGGTGACACCACCGGCGTTCGGCGGCGGACACCGCGCCGCCGAGATGGACCCGGTGATCGAGCTCTACGGCCCGGGCGGTGGGCTCGTCGCGAGCGCCGACGCCACCCTCGCCGGCAAGGCGGAGATCCTCGCGGCCACCATCGGTCCGGGCCGGCACGTGCTGGGGGTCGCGAACTATGCGGCATCCGTGAGCAGCGCCGACTACGGCCTCCGCGTAGATCTCGGGCCGGCGGGCCCCGGGCCGCAGCCCGAGGGGGCCGGTCCGTGGCTCGCGAACGCGGCACCGCTCCCCCACGCGCGATCGATCGCCACCGCCGCGAGACCGTCGATCACGTTTGGGCGCGACCCGCTCGGCTCATCCGTCAACACCGACACGGTCCGCCTGCTCGACGGCCGAACCGGCGGTGGCGTCGACGCGAGCCTGTCGCGCACCGGTCGCACCGTGACCCTCACACCCGCCCACCCGCTCACGCCGGGGGCGCCCTATCAGCTCTTCGTCGCCGGCGTGCAGGACGCCGCCAATGCGTTCGCACCGGTGATCACCATCCCGTTCGTGACCGCGCCGTCGGCCCCGCCCACCTACCCGGCGAACGGCACTTACTCGCCGTTCAGCGGCGACGTCGACGGCAACGGCTTCGACGACATCGTCTGGTACGCGCCCGGCCCGACCACCGACTTCGTCTGGCTGTTCGACGGAGACGGTCGGGTGAGCGTCCCGATCTCCGTCGGCGGCACGTACACCACTGCAACCGGTGACTTCGACGGCAACGGCTACGACGACATCCTGTGGTACGCACCGGGCACGGCCCCGGACAGCATCTGGTACTCGGGCCC
>JBKPAA010000123.1:0-11299 GCA_046726215.1 Actinomycetota bacterium
AACTGATGCTGGAGGGTGGATCTTGGAAGGTGGTCACCTATACGGACGACAACCGGGTGTGCGCATGATGGCGCATCGGGCTGCCTACACGGCTATCGCCTTGGCAGCCGCCGTATCGTCTTTCGCGCTGGCTGAGTTGCCCGTGGCTGCTGACGACTTCGGGGACCGCCGCGCTACCGCCACCAATGACGGCGATTCCGTCACCGGAACCGCCGAGGAGAACCTCCCCGGGATCCCCGCCGGCAACACGGGAGGCGGGGGCGGTCCCAACTGCACCAAGTCCGACGGCACGCCCGACTACCTGCGATACGGACCGCGACTGTTCTCCACGATGGAGGAGCAGCGCACGTTGTACCACCCCGACGAGCAACGCCCGGGTGAATGGCTGCACCTGTACTGCGGCGACGAGTGGCTCGACTTCGTGTTCCTCCCGGCTGCGCAGCCCATAGATCCGACGTCGCTAGCTCGATCCGTCAGAATCACGCCGTCGGCCCCGGTCCTGCGCACCAGCCCGGCCACCGAAAACCACCTCGTGAACATCGAGGCATGGTTCTGGGCGGAGACGTGGGAGGGGATCTCCGAGCCCGCCACCGCCGGATCGGTCACCGTCAACGTCTCGGCACGACCGACGTCGCTCATCGTCGACCCGGGCGACGGCACTCATCCGTTCACCTGCACCGGGCCGCAGCCCGTCTACAACCTGAATCTGCCGGCGAGCGCCCAGTCCTCCAACTGCACCCATACGTACACGCGCGCCGGTCACTACACGGCGACGGCCACCCTCGTCTACGACGTCTCGTTCACGTCGAACGTCGGCGTCAACGGCGGCCTCGGAACAATCGAGCCGAGCTCGGCCACGGCCCTCGCGGTCGCCGAGGCGCAAGCCATCAACACCGGGGGCTGACTGCGCGCGATGGCGATGATCGCTGGGTTGCTGGGAGCGCTGTGCGCGGTGGGGGTCGTCACTTTCTTGGTCGCGTTGCGGCCCGTGGCGCCGAGCGAGGCGCCGGTGCGCCGGGACGGGAAGCGCGCGACCCAGGCGATGTCGAGCCGGTTCGAGCACTTCACGCTCCGGCTCGCGCTCGGGCTCGCCGGCGCCGTGGTCATCGGCGCGCTGACCCGTTGGCCGATGGCGGCGCTGCTGTGCGGCATCGCCGGGTTCATGGCACCCGGCATGTTGGGAGGCCAGGCCGCCCGTAAGGCGCAGCTCGATCGGATCGAGGCCGTGGCCGCCTGGGCCGAGATGCTGCGCGACACCATGGCGGGCTCCGGCGGCCTCGAGCAGTCGATCATCGCCACCGCCGGGGTGGCGCCCCTGCCCATAAGGAGAGAGGTCCTGCGCCTCGCCGCCAGGCTCGAGCGCGACCGGCTGGCCCCGGTCCTGAGGGAGTTCGCCGAGGAGATCGACGACCCCGCCGGCGACCTCGTCGTGGCCGCCCTGGTGCTCGCCGCCGACAAGAGCCCGAAGCGGCTCGGCGATCTGCTCGGGCGCCTGGCACAGTCGGCGCGCGCCGAGGTGAACATGCGCCTCCGGGTCGAGGCCAGCCGGGCGCGCACCCGCACATCGGTGCGCGTCATCACCGTCTTCACCGTGCTGTTCGCCGTCGGGCTGCTGGTGTTCAACCGCGACTACCTCGAGCCGTACGACAAGGCCGTCGGGCAGCTCGTCCTCGGGCTGATCGGGCTGTGCTTCGCCGGAGCGTTCCTGTGGCTGGCCCGGTCCTTCCGGTTCCGTGACGAGGAGCGGTTCCTGCGCATGGAGGCGTCCGACGCGTGATCGTTCCCCTGTTGCTGGGGGCGCTGGTGGGCCTCGGCGCGATCGTGTCGTGGCGCCTGCTGTTCCCGTCACCGCCCCCGCTCCAGGCCGCCATCGACCGTTTGCAGCGGCGAAACCAGCTGGTCCGAATCACCCACACCGACCAGGCCGACGGGCTCGGCGACTTCCTCGGGCGGACCGTGGGCGCCTCGCTCGGCCGCATCCTGCGCAACCTGGGGCTGCGCCTCGACTCCCTCGAGCCCGACCTACGCCTGGTCGGGCGCAGCCTGGACCAACATCTGGCCCAGAAGGTCGTCCTGGCGTTCTTCGGCCTCGCCCTGCCGGCGGTGGTCGCGGCGGTGTGGTCCGTCGGCGGGTTCAGCGTCCCGCTGACCTTCCCGACCGGCGTCGGGCTGGTGGTCGGCCTGTTCTTCTTCTTCGCTCCGGACATCAGCCTGCGGAGCGAGGCGGAGGAGCGCCGCAAGGCTTTCAAGCAGGCGCTGGGATCGTTCCTCGACCTGGTCGTGATCTCGCTCGCCGGTGGCAGCGGCGTCGAGAGTGCGCTGCGGGATGCGGCCGGTGTGGGTCGGGGTTGGGCGTTCGCCCAGCTCCGCAACGCCCTGGAGGTCACCACCCTCACCGGCGAGACACCCTGGGCGGCACTGGCACGGCTCGGCGAGGAGCTGGGCGTGACGGAGCTCGTGGAGCTGTCGGCCACCGTGTCGCTGGCGGGAACCGAGGGCGCCCGCGTCCGCGACTCGCTGGCGGTGAAGGCGGCGTCGCTCCGCGATCACGCCCTCGCCGAAGCCGAGGCCGAAGCCCAGTCGACCACCGAGAAGATGGCCCTCCCGGTCGTGTTGCTGTTCCTCGGGTTCCTGATCCTTATCGGCTACCCGGCCGTCGACGCGGTCGTCAACAACCTCTGACCCTCTGATCCCACAACGGAGGAGGCACCAACATGTTCCTCGTCATCACGTCGATGATCTCGATGCTGTGGCATCGCTTGCGCGAGCTGCGCGCCGACGACCGCGGCATGACCACCGAGACGATGATCATCACCGCCGCGCTGGCGGCGGCGGCCCTGGCGGCGGTCGTGCTCATCGCCGGAGCCATCAACAACAAGTCGCAGGACATCAAGAGCGACATCGAAGGCGCACTCGCCTTCCGCTGAATCCGTGGCTGCCAAGCGGTTGGGCGGCGACGAGGGCGCGACCACGGAGCTCGTCATCGCTGCGCCCGCGTTCCTGTTCATGATCATGCTGATCGTGCAGGCCGGCCTCTACTTCCACGCGTCCAGCGTCGCCAGTGCCGCCGCCCAGGAGGGGGCCCGGGCGGCCACCGTGCAGGGTGGATCCATCCCCGAGGGCACGCGGGTGGCCCACGACTTCGTGGAGGCGCTCGCCCCCCGGCTGCTGGACGACGTGGAGGTCGACGGTCGCTACGTCGACGGCGGTGAGCTCGTCAGGATGACGGTGCGCGGCGACGTCACCGAGGTGTTCAAGCTGCCGGGCGTCGACCTGGACTTCACCGTGCAGGAGACGTCGGAGGGTGTGATCGAGCGCTTCCGGCCCGCCAGCGAGGCCCCACCCACCGACGCGCCATGAACCGGGTAGACGGGGATCACGGCGTCGTGACCACCGAGCTGGTGATCGTCATGCCCGTGCTCATCTGCTTCCTGTTCCTGGTGATCGCCGCCGGGCGGCTCACGGACGCCAAGAGCGACGTCGTGGGGGCCGCCAGCGACGCTGCCCGGGTCGCGTCCCTGCAGCAGTCAGCCGGCGCGGCGCGCGTCCAGGCCCAGGCCGCGGCGGCCGACACGGTTTCCGGCGAGAACCTCAACTGCCAGGGCGGCCCGCAGGTCGACACCGAGTTCCTGCCAAGGGGCGAGTTCGAGCGCGGCGCCACCGTCCATGTCGAGGTGACGTGCGTCGTCAACACGCGTGACCTCACCTTCATCGGGCTGCCGCTGAGCGTCACGCTCTTCGAGGAGGCGTGGGAACCGATCGACGCCCATCGGAGCCTGTAGTGCGCCGGTCATCCGCCGGCACCCGCCGTGGCGGAGGCGACGATGGGGTTGTGACCGCCTTCGTCGTCATCTTCGCCGTCGCCCTCGTCTTCGTGTGCGGCCTCGTGCTCGACGGTGGCCGGATCCTCGCATCCAAGCGCGAGGCCAACAACCTGGCCGAGTCGGCGGCCCGCGCCGGTGCCCAGGCCATCTCCGACGACGCCGTGCGCAGGGGCAGTGCGGTCATCCTCGACGGGCCCGCGGCCGAAACCACCGCCTGCGCCTTCCTGGGCCGGGCCGGTCAACCTTGTGGCGGCGGCACGTTCGTGCGCACCGATGGCAACCAGGTCACGGTCACGGTCCGCAGCTCGGTCAACCTCCTGCTGCTGCCGGTCGGGACCCAGACGTTCACGGTCGACAGGAGCGCGTGCGTGGTCCGCGGCATCACCGAGGTGACCTCCGGCTGCTGATCCGGGTCGGTGGTCCGGCGCCCGACGACGGGGCCGCGGCGCGCGTTCGGCATGCGCGGGCGCTACAACAGAAGCATGAGCGAGCGCCCGCTGTCGGCCATCGTCCTTGCGGCCGGTCAGGGCACGCGTATGCGCTCGGCACGCCCTAAGCCGCTCCACATGCTGTGTGGCCGGCCTCTGCTGCGGTACGTGCTCGATGCCCTGAGCGAGTGCGATGTGGATCGGGCGGTCGTGGTCGTGGGCTACGCCGCCGACCTGGTCACGAAGAAGCTGCAGGAGAGTCCCGGGCCGGTGCCGCTCGAGTTCGTGGAGCAGCGGGTGCAGGCAGGTACCGGGGATGCGGTCGCCGTGGGGCTGACCGGCATCCCCGAGGACGACCTCGATGGCATCGAGGCCGACGACGGCGACGTTCTGGTCCTGCCCGGTGACACGCCCCTGATCGAACCCAGCACCCTGGCCGCCCTCGTCCTCGAACACCGGCTCTCCGGCGCGGCCTGCACCCTGCTCACGGCCAGGATGGAGGACCCTGACGGCTACGGGCGCGTCGTGCGCGACAGGGACGGGCGCGTGCGGCGGATCGTCGAGCACCGCGAGGCCAACGAGGCCGAGCTCGCGATCGACGAGGTCAACACCAGCATCTATGTGTTCCGCCGGGGCCTCCTGGCCCCGGCCCTGCGCCGCATCACGCCGGACAACTCCCAGTCCGAGCTGTACATCACCGACGTGGTCGAGGTGCTGGCCGACGCGGGCCACCAGGTCGTGTCGCTCGTGGTAGACGACCCGGACGAGACCCAGGGCGTCAACGACCGCGCCCAGCTCGCGGCCGCCGAGGCCGAGCTGCGGGGCCGCACCAACGAACGTTGGATGCTGCGAGGCGTCAGCATCGTCGACCCGGCCGCCACCTACATCGACGCCGGCGTCACGCTCGCCCCCGACGTCACGCTGTTCCCCGGCACGGTGCTGCAGGGCTCGACCAGTGTCGGAGCCGGCAGCGACATCGGTCCCTACACCCGGCTGGTCGACACCCGCGTCGGCGAGCGCGCCGAAGTATCCGAGAGCGTGGCCCACCACGCCCGCATCGGCGACGACGCGGTTGTGGGTCCTTATGCGGTGCTGGAGCCGGGGGCGCAGGTCCCTTCGGGTGGTCGGACAGGGCCGTTCTACACTTCGGGTAGCGGCTAGCGGGGAGCCCGGCCCCCCGCTAATGCAGCGGAAGGTCGTCATGGAGCTCGTCACCAAGAAGAAGCTGCACATCGTGTCCGGGCGGGCCAACCTGCCGCTGGCGGTGGAGATCGCCGATTGCCTCGGCGTGCGGCTCGGTGACGCCAACTGCACCGAGTTCGCCAACGGCGAGATCCATTGCCGCTTCGGCGAGTCGGTCCGGGGCATGGACGTCTTCATCATCCAGAGCCATGGCGCCAGCGGAACGATGTCGATCAACGACACCATCATCGAGCACCTGCAGATGGTCGATGCCGCCAAGCGTGCCTCCGCCAAGCGCATCACGGCGGTCCTGCCCTTCTACGGGTACGGCCGCCAGGATCGCAAGGCCGAAGGCCGCGAGCCCATCTCCGCCAAGCTGGTCGCCAACATGTTCACCGTCGCCGGCGCCGGGCGCCTGGTGTCGGTCGACCTGCACAGCGGGCAGATCCAGGGTTTCTTCGACCTGCCGTTCGACCACCTCACCGCCATGCCCGTGCTGGTCGACCACCTCGAGCGCAACCTGGGCGACGACCTGGTCGTAGTGTCGCCCGATGCCGGGCGGGTGAAGGTGGCCGAACGCTACGCCAACGCCCTCCATGCCGACCTGGCCATCGTGCACAAGCGGCGGATCCGGGGCGCCCAGAACGCAGTCGAGGCCAAGCAGGTGGTCGGCAACGTCGCGGGACGCACCTGCGTGATCATCGACGACATGATTGACACGGCCAGCACCCTGGTGGCGGCCGCCGAGCAGCTCGCCGAGCAGGGTGCCCGCCAGGTGTGCGCCGCCGCCACGCACGGCGTGCTGTCGGGGCCGGCCATCGACCGGATCAAGAACTCGGTGATCGACCGGGTCGTCGTCACCAACACCCTGCCGCTGCCGCCCGAGAAGCAGATCGACAAGATCGAGGTGCTGTCGATCGCCAAGGTGATCGCCGACACGATCGACGCCATCTTCGAGGACACGTCCGTGTCGGAGATCTTCGGCGGCGCCAATCAGGCCTGATCGGTCACGGGGCGCAGCCGCTTGGGGATCCGCGGCCCGGCCCCGCTAGCCTCTATCGGTCCACCAACGATCAGATGCGCTCCGGCGCGACGTCAGAAGTAGGAGACCCCGATGGCTGACGACATCATCCTCGTGGCCGAAACCGGCCGGGCTACCGGATCCCCGGCATCCCGCCGCCTGCGGGCCACCGGCAAGGTTCCCGCCGTCCTCTACGGCCGCGGCGCCGAGCCCGCAACCATCAGCGTCGACTGGCGCGACCTACGCAGTGCGCTCACCACCGACAAAGGCCTGAACGCGCTGTTGACGCTGAAGATCGGCAGCAAGCGCACCAAGGCGATCGTCAAGGAGATGCAACGTCACCCCGTGCGCCGCGACGTGCTCCACATCGACTTCCTGGCCGTCGACGTCGACAAGCCCATCACCACCGACGTGCCCCTGGTGGTCGAGGGCGAGCCGGAGAAGGTGATCCGCGACGACGGGGTCGTCGAGCAGATCCTCAACGTGTTGATCGTGACCGCCAAGCCCGACGCCATTCCCGGCCACATCGCCATCGACGTGTCCGATCTCGAGATCGGCCAGCACATCACCGTCGGCGACCTACAGCTGCCCGAGGACGTCATCACCGAGGCCGATCCCGAGGAGACGGTCGTCACGGCCAAGCTCACCAGCCTCGCTCTCGCCGAAGAGGAAGAGGAAGAGGGCGAAGAGGGCGAGGAAGAAGAAGGCGCCGAGGGCGAGGACACCGAGGGCGCTGTCGAAGGCGAGCGGGGCCGGGGCGCGTCGGGCCAGGGCGAGTCGGGCCGGGGCGCGTCGGGCCGGCGTGGGGGCGAGGGTGGCGAGTAGGTACCAGCCCGGGCCCTGACCGCGCATGTGCCTGTTCGGACGGAGGGGTGCCGCCGCGGAGCGCCGTGGCACCCCTGCTGATCTGCTCGTCGTCGGCCTCGGCAACCCCGGCTCCGAATACGAACACAGTCGCCACAACGTCGGTGCCGACGCCGTCGAGCTATTGGCCGAGCGTCACGGGGGGACGCTCAGGCGGTCGAGGGAGCGCGCGCGGGTGGCGGAGGTCCACATCGGCGACCGGCGGGTCGCGTTGGCGTTCCCGCAGACGTACGTCAACCTCTCCGGGCACGCCGTCGCCCTGCTCGTTCGTCGGTACGGCATCACCGATCCGCAGCGGGTAGTCGTCGTGCACGACGAGCTCGACCTGCCACTGGGCCGGGTCAAGGTCAAGCAGGGCGGTGGCCTGGCCGGCCACAACGGACTGCGCTCGATCAAGGCACACCTGCACTCCGACGAGTTCCTCCGGGTGCGCATCGGCGTCGGCAAGCCCCCCAGCAAGGAGCAGGGCGCCGACCACGTGCTGCGGCGGGTCTCCAAGCAGGAGCGCGTCGAGCTCGACATCGCGGTGCAGGAGGCGGCCGACGCGGTCGAGGCCATCCTCGCGGACGGCATCGAGGCCGCCATGAACCGCTACAACACCCGCCCCTGACGCTCGGCCATCGCGACCTCACGCAGCTCCCGGGCTTCTGCCCGCCGTTCGCCGAGCCACCACTGGCGCAGGATGATGCCGGCCACCACCAGCGTGAACAGCTCGCCCGTTCCCCAGAACAGCCCGCCGGCGGTGCGCTGGTCGGAAAGCCGGGGATAGGCGTCGGCGGCCACCGGCGTGCCCGCGCTCAGCAGCGCCAGCCCCACCACGGCGTGGAAAGGGACGGCCACCAGCAGGGCGAGCAGCCGGGCGGCGGCCGGCGGCCGGTTCGACAACGGGTCGACGCCCACCAGCACGGCGAGGAACAAGGTGCCGGACAGCACCACGTGCGCGTGCACCAGCAGATGGACCGCGTCGTTGCGGGCGGCGACGTCGAGCAGACGCGTGAGGTAGATCACCACCAGCCCGCCGCCGAACAGGCACCAGGCGACGACCGGGTGGGTGAGCACGCCCGCCGGCCGGCTGTGGACCGTGGTCCGCAACGCCTGCCGGGCTCCGGGTCGGGCCGTCTGCAGGGCCAGCGTCAGGGGCGCCGACAGCACGACCAGCAGTGGCAAGGCGAGGCCCAGCAGGGCGTGCTGCAGCATGTGGACCCACAGCCGGTCGCCCTCGAACCGCCCGATCCCGGAATGGGTTGCGACGATCGCCACGGCCAGGGCGCCGGCCATGGCGGCGCTGCGGGCCGGCGACCAGCGCCGTCCCCGCCGGGCGAGCCGCCGCACGCCGAGCGCATACAGCGCGCCGGTCACCGCCACCAGCAGCAAGGCCGCCGGATCGAGCTGCCAGCGGAAGGCGAGGTCGGCGGCGCTGGGGCCTGGCACCGCGCCGACCGTATCCGCGCTCATCATCCCCGCTCACCGTTCCTGGCGCCGAAGTGGTTGCTGGCCAACCAATCCTGCGCCAGGAGTCGCCTCGCCGCCCCGGTGCGGCGTTGGATGTCTCACCCCCCTCGTATGTTCAATGGCCATGACACGGTATTGACCGGGCCATCGCCGAGCGGGCCCAGACGTCGCTCGGCCTGTTCACGGCCCGGCAACTCGTGGCATTGGGCGTCTCCCGCCAGCAGCGGCGGACGCTGCTGTCAAAGGGCGTGCTGGTACCCTCGGGGGCGGTGTCGTGCGCCACGCCGCCTACCCTGCGTCGGGCGAGCAGCGCATCCTGGGCGCCGTCCTGGCCGCCGGGGACGGCGCCGTAGCGTCCCACATGTCCGCCGCGGCGCTCTGGCGATTCGACGGCGTGGGCCGACCAGGCGCCCAGGTCGAGGTCACGGTCCGTCGCCCGCGCCACCCCCGTGCAGTGCCGGGGATCGTCCATCGGACACTCCACCTCGCTCCGGCTGACGTCGAGCCCCGCCAGCTCATTCCACGGACCACCGCAGCCCGTACGTTGCTCGACATCGCAGGGCGACTCCGTCCCGGAGATCTCGAGGCCGCGCTCGACGACGCCGAACGTCGCGGCCTGGTCTGGCGGCCCCATCTCCGCTGGCGTTGCGACGAGCTCCGCCAGCGCGGCCGGCCGGGGGTGCCTGCGCTGGCGGACCTGCTCGATCGGACCGAGGGCCGGCCGCTCGGCGACAGCTGGCTCGAGCAGGCCGCGATCCGCCAGATCGTCGGTGCTGGACTGCCGGTCCCGAGGGTGCAGGTCAAACGACGCAAGGCCGGCGGCGGTAGCGCACGCGTCGACCTGTTCTGGGACGACGCGAAGCTGGTGGCCGAGCTGGCGGGCCATGGCACCCACTCCACCCGGCGGCAACGCCAGTCCGATGCCGAACGAGCGGCCAGGCTCGGGCTCCGGAGCTGGAGGGTGGTCGAGTTCACGTACGAAGACGTCGTCGAACGGCCCGGCTATGTCGTCACGATGATCGACGCCTACCTACACAACGCCGCGTGACGGTTCCTGGCGCCTAGATGGTTGCTGGCCAACCAATCCTGCGCCACGAACGGCGACACCAACGCCCCGGGCCGAGGGAATCGCCTCACCATCTCTCGTGAAGCTGGTACAAACTCCGGAATGTCGGTGACGGCCGAGCCGACGTATCCGGCGCCAGCGCCTCGCGAGTCCTCAGCACCCTCGACTCTCGGGGTCGGCGTCGTCGTCTGGCTGGCCTCGGAGCTGATGTTCTTCGCCGGGCTGTTCGCCGCGTACTTCACGCTCCGGTCGGTGAACGACGTCTGGCCGCCCGAGGGCGTCGAGCTCGAGACGCTGCGCACCGCCATCGCCACCGCCGTGCTGGTCGCATCGAGCGGGGCCATGCACATGGCGGTCGTGGCGGCGAAGCGTGACGACCGCCGGGGGGCCGCCACCTGGCTGGGCGTCACGGCGCTGATGGGCACGATCTTCCTGTTGAACCAGGTGACCGAGTACGTGCAGGCCGACTTCCGGATCGACGACCACGCCTACGGCTCGGTCTTCTACCTGATGACCGGCTTCCACGGACTGCACGTCATCGGCGGGTTGGTGTTCATGGGCGCTGTCGCCGTGATCATCGCCGGGCCGTCACGGGCGCCGGCCCACCAGACGGTTGAGGTGTGCGGCTACTACTGGCACTTCGTCGACGTGGTGTGGGTGGCCATGTTCTCGACGATCTACCTCCTCCGGTGAAGGCCCGGAGCCTGCGCCTGGCGCTGGTGGGGTGGCCGCTGGCGGTCTCCGTCGCCTTCTCCGCGGGATCGGTCGCCATGGCGCGCGATCCTGCTGGGAAAGACCGCGAAAACCAGGGTGGCGGCGGGGGTGACGAGGAGCTCGTAGCCGAGGGGCGCGAGCTGTACGAGACCGGCTGCTCGAGCTGCCACGGTGCCGAAGGCCAAGGCGTCGTCGAGGCGGGCGGCGGCGAGCGTGGGCCGTCCCTGAAGAGCTCGGGCGAGGCCGCCGCGTACTACTACCTCTCCACCGGACGCATGCCGCTCGCCAACAGCGAGGATCAGCCCGAGCGCAAGGAGCCGGCGTACGGCCCGGAGGAGATCAAGGCGTTGGTGGCGTACGTCGGCACGCTCGGCACCGGGCCCGAGGTGCCCGACATCGACCCGGCCGCCGGCGACCTGGCGCTCGGTGGCGAGCTGTACCGGGCCAACTGCCAGGCCTGCCACGGCGCCTCGGGCGGCGGCGGCGCGCTGAGCTACGGCCGGGCCGCCCCCCGCCTGACGTCGGCGACACCGAGGCAGATCGCGTCGGCCGTACGGGTGGGCCCGGGGGAGATGCCGGTGTTCGGGCCCGACGTCATCGACCCCGACGAGCTGAACGGGCTGGTGCGGTACGTCCGCTACCTGGCCGACCCCGAGGACCCGGGCGGCCTACCGATCGGCCGGACCGGCCCGATCCCCGAGGGCTTCGTGGCGTGGCTGATCGGGATGGTGGCGCTGTTGGGCCTGGT
>JBKPAA010000124.1:0-27602 GCA_046726215.1 Actinomycetota bacterium
GGTCTAGTGGGCGCTCACGTCATGATCCCGCACCCACGCGCTGCCGCCCGTCGATCGCCGCCCACGACGCCGACGACCGCCCGCTCTCCCACGCGCAGACGATCCGCAACGTCGTCGTAGAGGGCATCCTCGCCGAGCAGGTCGGTGTCGACTTCTTCGGCATCGGTGAGCACCACACCGCCGACTTCCCATGCCGGCGGGCGACGTCGTGCTCGCCGCGATCGCGGCGCGCACGTCCCGGATCCACCTCGGCTCGGCGGTCACGGTGCTGAGCTCAGACGACCCGGTGCGAGTGGTGACGCCGCCCCCCCGGCTACCAGTCGATCGCCGGCGACCGACTCCTGCTCCTCACATCCCCCGACGGGGGTGCGCTCGTGCGCGTCATCGCCGGCGATCTCGCCGGGTTCGCGGGGCCGGCGTGACCCACACCCCGATCACGTACGCCCACGTGACCGTCGCGCCGGGCGCCGAGCTCTCGGTTCCCTGGAACGCCACCTTCTCCACCTTCGCCTACGCCCTGACCGGTCGCGGCACGGCCGGAGGCGAGCGCCGGCCAATCGAAGGCGACCAGCTAGCTAGCGGTGTTCGGCCCCGGCGATCGTGTGGTCGTTGCGGGCGCCAGCGGTCAGGCGGAGCCGCTCGATGTCCTCCTGTTCGGTGGGCTGCCGATCACGGCGCCGATCGTGCACTACGGGCCGTTCGTCATGAACACCCGAGATGAGATCCTCCAGGCGATCGAGGACTACCAGGCCGGCCGGCTCGGCATCATCCCCGCCGACCAGCTCGCCCCCCGGCGCTTCGCATGAACGAAACTGTGGCGAGCCCAGGTCGAGACGGGAGCCGGCCGTGACCGCAGAAGACCACCAGCAGCCATGAGCAAGGGGCCGGCCCTCGCGGTCGCTGACGCCCGGGACGCGCGCTCGACGCAGATCGCATCGTCCGCTGTCGTCGCGGGGACAGCGCACGTCGGCGAGGGCGCGCTTCTGGCCGAGGGTGCGGTGGTCCGCTCCTCGGGCACCGGCGTCGAGGTGGGCACCGGCTCGGCCGTGCTCGAGAACTCGGTGGTCGTCGGCACCAGCGAGATCCCCACCGCCGTCGGGCGGCGTACCACGTTTGGGCATCGGTGCCTGGTCATCGGGGCAACGATCGGCGACCTCTGCGAGATCGGCAATGCCTCGATCCTCATGCCCGGCGCCCGTGTCGGTGATCGCGTGTTCCTGGGGGAAGGCACGCTCGTGCCGGCGGGGGCGGTGCTGCCCAGCGATGTCGTCGCGGTGGGCCGGCCCGCACGTGTGATACGGACGGTCTCGGCCGGGGACCTGGACCGCCTCCGCGGCCTGCGCGACGGCGACCTTTACCTACCCCCTCCCACCTTCACCACCATCCAACGCACAACGGAGGCCGGCACCATGGGCCAGCTCTATGCCTACCGCGGGATCGTGCCGACCGTCGCCACGTCCGCCGTGCTGTTCCCCACCGCCGAGATCACGGGCGACGTCGTGGTCGGCGAACGCACCATCATCGGCGCCGGCGTCAAGATCATCGGCGACTCCCATGGCCCGGTTCGGATCGGCGACGACGTCCAGATCCTCGAGAACACCGTGCTGCACCTGCTGCCCGACAACGAGCTCATCATCGACGCAGGGGCGATCGTTGGACCCGGGGCCATGATCCACGGCTGCCACATCGGGGCCCGCTCGGTGATCGAACCGGGGGCCATCGTCTGCGACGGCAGCGTGGTTGGCGCCGGCTGCGTCGTGCGCGCCGGCGCCGTGGTCAAGCAACGGTCCCACTTCCCGGACGGCATCGAGATCGACGGCTTCCCGGCGGTCGAGGTCGCTCCCGTCGACCCGCCCGCGACGCCGGCCTGGGCACTTGGCCACGACGACCTGCCCGTCCCGACATCGGGAGACCCGCCCACATGACGACGACGCGGCACGTCGCCCGGGCCGCCGCGGTAACGAGCTCGACCGCGCCCGCCTACCGCGTGGAGCTGCGGGCGGGGGCGCATCGGCTCGTCGCCGACGAACCCGCAGCCCTCGGCGGCGGTGACGCCGGTCCCTCACCGTTCGGGTTCCTGCTCAGCGGCCTCGCCGCCTGCACCGCGACGACGCTGCGCATGGACGCCGAGCGCCAAGGCTGGGACGTCGCCACGGTCGAGGTCGACGTTCGCTACGACGTCACCGACGGGCAGGCCTCGATCGACCGGACGATCGCGCTGCCGGCCGACCTTCCCGTCGAGCGGCGCGACCGCCTGGCCGACATCGCCGAGCGGACGCCGGTCATGAAGGCCGTGCGCGCGGGCACGCCCATCGCCACCACAATCCGGGTCGACGGAGGCTAGCAGCCCCGCCGTCGGCAGCCGCCCCGTCGACGGTGGTCAGTCTCCCGCGACGTCGAGGACCCCCGGCTCACACCGGCTCGAGCGGCTCCAGCCCCGTCATGCTCTGCCGGCCGCGACCGGGGATAGGCCGACCTGGAGCACCCGGACGCCGCGGAGGTCCAGCCATGCCCGATCGCCGGCTCGCACGAGACGGAGCTCCACGCTGCCGCACGAATGGCATCGGAGCACGATGCCGGGCGCCTGGAGGTAAGCGCGGAGCTCCCCCAGCGCCCTGGCGTCGCCACAGGTTGCGCAGGTCGTGACTGCGAGGGTCATTTCCGGAGCGAACACCTCGGCGAGGGCGCCCGCAGCGGCGTTGCCGTCCAGCACGTCAGTCATGTCAACCTCCGGTGGGTCCGAATCGCTCGGTCCTGACGTTCGTAGGGTCGTGGCCGAGGGCGACGAGGGCGTCCGCGGTCGCCTCCACGAAGGGCGTCGGGCCGCAGACGTAGCAGCGCGGCCGGCTCGATGGTGACCAGCCCGTCTCATCAAGGAGTTCGCGGTCGACTCGGCCGCGGCGGCCGGGCCAGTCCGGCGACGATTCTCGGGTGACGGTGATGGTGACGTCTCGGCGCGGCCCGACGAGCCCTTCGAGCTCGTGGCGGTAGAGGATCTCGGCGCTGGTGCGCGCCGAGTAGATCAGATGCATCGCGCCCTCGTGGTCGACAGCGTGGTGGTGGCGAAGCATCGCCATGAGGGGGACCACGCCCGAGCCACCGCCGGCGAGGAGCACCGGTCGTGTGTCCTCGGGGTCCCAGACGAAGTAGCCACCGATAGGGCCGCGCAGCTCGAACTGATCGCCGACATCGAGCACCGTAGTGAGGTACGGCGACACCTCGCCGTCATCGAGGCGGACGACCGTCAGTTCGAGTCGCTCGCTGCCTGGGGGTGAGGCGATCGAGTAGCTGCGCTGGGCCGAGTAGCCGTCCTCGGCCGTCAGGCGCACGTCGACGTGCTGGCCGGCCCGGTGCCCGGGCCAGTCTGCGACCTCGAGGCGCAGCGTGACCGCGTCGGGCGTCTCGAGGACCGTCTCGGCCACGGTGGCGACCAGCCATCGCATCGGTCAGTCACCCCAGTACCGCTGCTCACGCCAGGGGTCGCCGTAGTTGTGGTAGCCGACGCTCTCCCAAAAGCCGGGCTCGTCCTCGTCGAGCAGGCGTAGACCCCGCACCCACTTGGCGCTCTTCCAGAAATAGAGGTGGGGGACGAGGAGTCGGGCGGGGCCGCCGTGCTCGGCCTCCAGGTCCTCGCCTTCGTAGCCGAACGCCACCCATGCCTGTCCGTCGACCAGGTCGGCGACGGGGAGGTTGGTCGTGTATCCACCATCGGAGAACGCAACCGCGTACTCGGCGCTTGTCTCGACGCCCGCCAACAGCGTGTCGATGGAGACACCCGTCCACCGGGTCCCGAGCTTCGACCACTTCGTCACGCAGTGGATGTCGACCGTGATGTCCTCGGCCGGCAGAGTGCGGAACTCCGGCCAGGTCCACCGGGCGGCTTCGGCGCCCGTGTCATCGAAGACGGTGAAGTCCCAGTCGTCGAGAGCCACGACCGGCGTAGGGCCGGCGGTGAGGACCGGGAAGTCGTCGACCACGTATTGGCCCGGTGGGATCAATCCTGCGCCACGCCGGCGGCTCCGGCCGTGGAAGCCAGGGTTCACTATGCCCATTGCACCCTCGTCACGTGGATGGCCCGAGCCCGGAGCGTACCGACCCGTCGCACTTCACCAACAGGCCCGCACCGTGGCGCAGTCACCGCCACACGCGGATGCGACGGGATCACTGTCGCCCGTAGCGAGTCGGCATGATGTGCGGAGCGGACCCACATTCGGGCGAAGTGCGCAGGAGGTACACGGTGCTCGTCGATCAGCCGCCGGCCCGGCACCTGGTGCGGGCGAAGGACCTGGCCGACCGCCGTTACGCCGACGCCCTAACGGTGGCCGACATGGCGCGGGCCGCGCACCTGTCGTCGGCGCACTTCAGCCGTGAGTTCCGCCGTGCGTTCGGCGAGTCGCCCCACCAGTACCTGCTCACCCGCCGGCTCGAGAGGGCGGCCGCTCTGCTGCGCACGACCGACTGGTCTGTGGCCGACGTGTGCGTGGCAGTCGGGTTGATCAGCGTGGGGTCGTTCACGACGAGCTTCGGACGCCTGTTCGGGAAGACACCTACGGCCTATCGGGCCAGCTTCCCGCCGGCGGCGGCGTGGGCCATGGTGCCCGGCTGCGTGTGGCGGGCGAACGCCCGCCCCCTACACCGCACGTTTCGAGAAGACGACTGAGGCGGCGGTCCCGTACCGTCCTGGTGGAGAACGGGCCCTCGATCCACGCGGGTCGCCGACCACCAGGAGGACACGATGCTCCGCATCGCCAACGCCCAGCTATGGGTGCACGACCAGGACGAGGCCCTGGCCTTCTACACCGAGAAGGTCGGTATGGAGGTCCGCGCCGACGTGACCCTGCCCGAGATGGACTTCAGGTGGCTGACCGTCGGGCCTGCGGGACAGCCCGACGTCGCGATCGTGCTGATGGCCGTCCCCGGCCCGCCGGTGATGGACGAGGAGACCGCCGACCAGCTCCGCACGCTCACCGCCAAGGGCTTCGCCAGCACGGTGTTCCTGACCACCGACGACTGCCAGGCCTCCTACGAGGAGCTCGTCGCCAGGGGAGTCGAGTTCACCGAGACCCCCGAGAAGCGGCCCTACGGCATCGACGCCGGCTTCCGCGACGTGTCGGGCAACTCGATCCGCCTGACGCAGGTGATCGACGTCGAGCCCGGCTGATCGCCCGCCGGAACCCGTCCGTTGCCGCTGCGTCCCGCGGCGGGAACGTCTCCGGCGTGGACGGGTCCCGGCGGCGCCCGGGTCCCCGCCCGGCCACGACGGCCTGGCTGGGCGGTGGTGCGGGCAGGACGCACCGGTACCGTCATTGGCGTGGGGAGCTTGTCCACCATCGACGAGTGGGGATCCTCTGTCCGGGAGCGGGCGGGCGCGTACCCGTGTGACGATCTGATCGAGCGAGCGGATCGCGTCCTGTTCCGGGCGGCGGACGTCGCGGCGCCGGCGGGGTTGGTCTTCCGCTGGCTGTGCCAGCTGCGCGTGGCGCCGTACAGCTACGACTGGGTCGACAACTTCGGACGCCGCAGCCCCCGGCACCTCATCGAGGGCCTCGACCAGCTCGAGGTCGGGCAGCGCTTCATGAGCATCTTCCATTTGGCCTCGTTCGAGAGTGGCCGTTCGATCACGCTCGATTCGGCCGGATCGCTGTTCGGACACGTCGCGGTGACGTACCAGGTGGCGGCTGTCAGCAGCGACCGGTGCCGCCTGGTCGCGAAGCTCATGTTCGTGGCGCGGCCGGGCCTCCTCCGACCGGTGATGCGGCACCTCCTGCCCGCCGGTGACCTGGTCATGATGCGCAAGCAGCTGCTCACGTTGAAGGCGCTCGCCGAGCGAGACGCCCGGCGGCTCGGCCGCTGAGTCTCGGCCGGAGACCCACGCCGCGCCCGTGTCCTTCAACCGAAGGAGCGGTGGAACGGCGACGGACCGGGACCGGGGCGGAGGGGCGCAGCCGCCTGCTCGAACCGATCACCCAGGCCGGCGTCGTCGAGGTCGAGGACTGCGGCCAGGGCCGCCGCCCAACCCTCGCAGAACAGGGACCAGCCGTCGTGCACGGCGACGTGCTGGGTCCGGGCCTGGGCAAGAAGGGGCAGGTCACCGCGGTAGTTCAGCTCCCACACGACTGCGTCCGGCGGGAACCGAGCCCGCGGCGACACCGGCGCGCCGGGCCGGTCCTTGCCCATGCCGGTGGCGTTGACGACCAGGGTCCCGGGGCGGGCGCCGGCGACCAGCGAGTCCCATGGTCCGAGGCCGACCCGCGTGGTGACCTCGCGGCCCAACCTGTCCCGCAAATGAGCCGCCGCCTCGGAGCGGCGGTCGGCGAACACCAAGTGCGGGGCGCGCCGGCGAGCCAGCAGATGGCGGCCCAGTGCGACCGCGGTTCCACCGGCGCCCAGGCACACAACCTCGTTGCCGGTGCCGGCTGGCCAGATGCGATCGACGACCCGCCCCACCGAGACCGGGTCGCGGGCGAAGCCCACGAGCCCACCAGAGGTGCGGCGGACGGCGTTCACCTCGCCGCAGGCGACGGCCAGCTCGTCGAGGCCGGCGAACAGGTCGCCGGCCGCCCGATAGAGAGCGATCTTGTGGCTGGTCACCACCGCGCCCCGGGCCTCACCGTCGCCGCGGAGCTGATCGAGCAGCGAGCGGAAGGCGCCGGATGGGGCGTCCAGGGGCAGGTCCCGGCCCCGGACGGTGACGTCACCGCCCAGCAGGGGGCGCCACCGCGGCATGGCGCGGTGGATCAGTGAGCCGGCCGTCGAGACGCCCACGAACCAGACGGTGCTCACGCTCTCGGTTGTAGTCGGGACCCGCCCGCTCCTGCCCTTCCTGCCCGGCGCCGGGCTGTCGGGGCCGAGGCCGCCGCGATTGCGGCCTCGAGCCTGGCGACGGCCGGTCCCACGACGAGGACGACACGGGGGTCCCAGAGCCCATCCCGACCGACGAGCGCCGCCAGCAGCGCCCGGTAGCCGGCGCCAGCGATGAAGTCGAGGTCGCGCGTGTTGATCACGATGCTGGTCGCCGGGCAGCTGCTGAAGCGAAGCCACGCCATCGCCTCGGCGAGGCGCGGGGCGGTGGCCATGTCGAGCTCACCCGAGACGTCCAGCTCGACTACGGCGCCGTGCCGGTGAATCGACAGGTCGAGCGTGCCGGGCGGCGCCCGCCGCGCGGCGGCCCCGACCGGGGCCGGGCGGGCGTCGTCTTGGCGTCGGGGGTCGCTGCCGTTCGACGTGTCGTCGGTTAGGGGCTGCGACATCAGCTCGTTGCCCTGGTGAGCTGGTCGACTGCGAGCCGATGGGTGGAGGCGCTGCGTTTCCATGACCACATCCAACGACGGCAGCCAGGGAACCGCCGGGGAACAACCCGGGAACAACCTGAAGGGAGCCTCGCTGACGACCGGTTCATCGGGTATAGGCGTCGTAGAGGGTCTGTTCGATGCGGTTCCCGGCCGCGTCACGGGCGTCCACGCGTAGGGAGACCGACACGCCGGTGCCGACCGAGGGCAGCTTGACCCGGTAGGCGCCGACGGCCCGCTGCTGAGCCGACGCGCGACGCCAGGTGGTCCCCCGCCCGGTGGCCTCCGCGTGGGCCTTCGGGACCTCGGTGGCGACCGCGCCGATGCTCGGCAGCGGCTGCTCGCCGCCCGCCGTCGCCAGCTCGGACTCCACGTCCACCCCGGGCCGGCGCTGGACGATCAGCGGCACGACGTCGATCGAGTCGTCGTCGTAACCCTGCCGGACGAGACCGGTGACGTTGAACAGCTCCAGGTCCAGCACCCGCTCCAACAGGGGCGTGACCGACAGCGGCAGCACGTACAGTTCGCCGTCCGGCAGGCGCACGGTCCGGAAGGGACCCGCGCGCTCGCGGGCGACTGCCGTCACCCGTCCCTCGGCGTCGGATCGGACGTCGATCACGTCGCCGGTGAGCAGGGTGACCGTCCAGCTCCCACTGGCCGGCAGCACATCCGTCGGCCCCGCCGCCGCCCCCGACACCGATGCGGGTCCCGGCGCCGCACCCCCCGCCAGGTCCCCGGAATCGGTGCCGACGGGCACCCCCGACGCGGCTATGAGTACGGCCGTCGTGACGACGACCCAACGACCACCGGGGCGCGCCGCCCTCGGGGCTCTCCGTCGCCCGCCGGCCTCACGGGTGCGCTTCATGGTTCACGCCCTTCTCGTTCGCCCGTTTCATGCGCAGCCCTCGAGGTTGGCCACCGACGCGGGGTCACCGGATTCGAGTTCGACGACGCTGGCCCCGTCCGTCGTGACGCTGTAGGCGTAGCCACCGGACTCGTAGACGAACACCTGGCCGTTGGGCAGGTAGGGGTACTCGAGCGTGCGGGTGGGGAAGCCATAGATTGCGTTGACCTTGGCGATGGGGTCGCCCACGGCGACGCCTTCCGCGGTGCGCCGCCCTCCCTGGACCGACCCGATCACGCCGTCCATCGGGTCCTCACCCGGCTGACCCGACAGGGCCACCACGAACCACAGGTCGAGCCCGTCGATGCTTGCGGTGATGCAGGTGCTGCCGGGACCCATGGACGTGTCCGGCGTGATGCTGACACCGGCGGCGGCTTCGGCCTGGCGGAGTGTCATCCCGGCTCGAATGGGACCGATGCCCGAGCGTGACAGCGGCGTGTTCGCGTCGATGGACGGCTCGGGGGAGGCGCCGGGTGATGGTGCGGGCGGCGTGGTCGAGCCGGTCGCGGGTTGGCTGGTGGTCGCCGTGGTGGCCGGCGTCCCGGCCGTGGTCGACGTGGCCTGAGTGGTGGCCGTGGTGCCCAGGGTGGAGGGAACGGTCGTGCTGGGCGTCTCGTCGTCGGGGCCAATGCGGATCGAACCTTCGTCGGCGGGACGGGCCAGGATCACGCCCAGCGCCACGACCGCCATCACTGCGACCGCCCCCACACCGACCACGAGCCGCCGTTGCCGTTGCCGCCGACGCACCCGTGCGCCGATGCGGTCGCCAAGGTCGGCCGAGGGGGAGAACTCCTGGGACCGCCGGATCACCTCGGTACGGAGCTGGGACTCAAGGTCACTCACGGTCGTCCTCCAGGGTCGCGCGCAGCACCGTCAGCGCCCGCGACAACCGTGACTTCACGGTGCCCACTGGGACCCCGAGCATGGCGGCGGTCTGCTCCTCGGACAGGTCCTCGACGATCCGAAGCACCACAACGACCCGCTGCTGGGGCGACAAGCGGGCCAGCGCCGCCCACAGGACGTCCCTGTCGTCGACGCGCGCCTCGAACCGTCCATCCGACCGCCGATCCGGCGGTCGTTCCGCCTCCCGCCGCTCGAGCCGGCGCCGTCGATGCCGCTGGTACACCTCATTGGCGACCGTCCGCCGAAGATACGGCAACAGCTCGTCGACCCGGCCCCGCCGCCACAGAGGCCACACCCGCGCGTACGCCTCGGCCACCACGTCCTCGGCGTGCCCGGCGTCACCGCACAACGCGTAGGCGAAGCGGGCCAGCGCCTGGCGGTGGGACGCGACCGCCCGCGTGAACGCGTCGTCGACCGCCCGCGCACGTCCCGTCGTGGCTCCGCCCAACGCCCCGGCCTCCATCATCGCCACGTCACCGACATGCCTACGCACCGACACCTAGATGGCGAGCCCACCCGACGCGTTCCATCGGGTCACTCGGTGTGGGCCGTCAGCGGCCGAGGGATTCGATGATGAGCTCGGCGGTGTCGCCGCCGCTGAAGTTCTGCTGGCCGGTGATGAGGTTGCCATCGCGGACGGCGAAGCCGCGCCACAGGCCAGCCTGGATGTAGTTGGCGCCGAGGGCCTTGAGCTCGTCCTCGATCCGCCAGGGCATGACGTGCGTGTCCTTGGACAGCAGGCCCATGTCCCAGACCGACTGGTCGGCGAAGTCCTCCTCGACGTTGGCGAAGCCGGTGACCGTCTTGCCCTCGACCAGCGGCCGGCCGTCGGCGAGCCGCGCGTAGCGCAGGATGGCGACGCCGTGGCACAGGGCGGCGGTGACCCTGCCGGTCTCGTAGAACTCGACGAACCTGCGGTGCAGGTTCTGCGCCGTCTCGAAGGTGAACATCGGTCCCTGCCCACCGGCCACCACCAGGGCATCGAAGCGGTCTATGTCAAGGTCGTCGATGCTCTGGGTGTTCTCGATCAGCTTCATGAACTCCGGATCGTGCTTGTAGCCGCGGCTGATCACGTCCTCGGCCTGCCACTGGCTGGCGTCTTCGGGGTCGCTCATGGCGTCGGTGGTGCAGGCGCCGCCGTTGGGGCTGAACACTTCGACCTCGTAGCCGGCTTCGGTGAACATGAAGTACGGATGGGTCAGCTCCGACCACCAAAAGCCCACCGGCCACCCGGTGGTCGTGGAGACACCGGGGTTGGAGACCACGATCGCCACCCGCTTGGGGCTGTCGACGTTGACGGGGTTGAGGTTCTTGTGGGTCACGGCAGGTCCTCCATGGGGGTGTGGCCGGGCTCAGCCGGGCTTGTCGGCGGTGATCCAGCGCTTGAACAGGTCGATCTGTTCCTGCGGCCAGCGGCCGTCGCAGGGCATGGTGCCCGCCTCGAGCCGGTCCAGGATGGCGTCCGCATGGCGGCTGACATCGTCGTGGGACCACAGGTCGAACGCGAAGCTCATCGATTGGCGGTCGGTTCGCCTGAACAGCGGCTTGACGTGGTGGGCGAAGCCGACCGGTTCGTCCGGCCCCGGAAGCGGGATCGCCGTCTCCGCGTCGGCGGGCTCTGTCGCCAGGGCCGACACGCGAGACCCGGGCGTGGCGTCGCACACCCACGACCAGCGCGGCACGGGCATGTGCTGGGGCGGCGTGGCACCGGGAGTGGAGTTCTCCACCGCGATGCGGGTTCCCCACTCGATGTAGGACACGAACGCCGCCTTGAACTCGGGGTCGGTGGGCAGGCCGGCTTCGTCCGCCGAGCGGATGAGCAGCCGGGCCCAGGCGGCGCGCTGCGCCTCGCTCAGCGCCTTGCCCACGTGCCGGGACACCATCCGGTCGTAGCCGCCGTACATCTCCGTGTAGCGGTCCGGTCCGCCGAACGTCTCGCCCAGCCAGGCGGCGACGCGCTCGGGATGGTCCGGCGCCATCTCGGCGAAGAGCGGCGCCAACAGGGGGTCGGCCGGCACGTACTTCTCGTAGAAGAGCCGCGTCATGCGCAGCAACGCCGGAAACCCGCCGGCCCACTCGAACAGTGTGGGCGTGTCGCTCGCCGGCGGGTCCGGGGCATCCATCTGTTTCTCCATCCTGTCCACGTGAGCGGCTGGTGACCGCCACTCGTCGAAGCGGACGTTTCGGCCTGCCTGGGGCGGGGTGGTCGGTGCTCAGCTGTTTAGACGATGGTCGGGGACCGAAATAGTCGGCAGAGTCGGGGTGCCGTGGGTCGGTGTCGCGGTGCCGGTGCCGGTGGGGCGTCTTCCTGGTGCCGAACGCGACATCGTCGGGCAGTCCGATCCTGAGATCGGTCGACGGGAAGCGCAAACAAGGATCTGGGTTGTCCTGAACAAGTCGATCTTGTGGACTATGCGCGTGGGTAGCGACGCGGCTGGACGTGCTGGACGTGCCGGCGTGGCGGGACCTGACCTTCGCCAGCTGCGCTACTTCGTCGCCGTCGCCGAGACGGGCGGCTTCACCGCCGCCGCCGCTGAGCTCCACGTCGCCCAGCAGGCGGTGAGCCAGCAGGTCAAGGCGACGGAACAGATGCTCGGTGTGACGCTGCTGCGTCGGTCGCCGCGGGCGGTCACGCCTACCCCGGCGGGTGAGGTCTTCCTGCGTGAGGCCAAGCGCGTCCTCAATTCAGCCCAGCGCCTGGCCGACCGCACGCGGGCCGCGGCCCGGGGCGAGGTCGGCCCGCTTCGCATCGCTTACACCATGACCTCGGCGTACGAGACGTTTCCCGAACTGAGGGCGGCTCTCGAGGATGCGCTCCCCGGCCTCGACATTCGTGCGCGCGAGGTCTTCGGCAGCGACGTGTCCACATTGCTGCTCAACGGCAGTTTCGATCTCGCGCTCGCACCCCGTTTCCCGCTACCGGACGGCCTCGGATCGCAACCCCTGCGCGTGGAGCCACTGTTGGCCGCCCTCAGCGAGAACCACCCGCTTGCCCGGCGGGCCAGCATCGACCTCCGGGAGCTCCGCGACGAGCTCTTCGAGCTCTGGCCCCGCGACATGAGCCCCGGCTACTACGACGCAGTCGTCGCCGCCTGCCGCATTGCCGGCTTCGAACCGCGCGTCGACAAGTCCGCAGCCGGATCGATCGTCTGGGGCAACATCGCGCAGGCACGCGGCGTCGCCCTCATCGTGAGGTCGCTGGAATCACAGGTACCCCAGGGCGTACGGATCCTTCCGCTGCGCGGGCCGCACCCCGCCCCCCTGCCGATCGACGTCGTGTGGGCCAGCGACCCGGTTGCGCCGGCGGTCGAACGATTCAACGAGCTCGCACGCTGCGTCGCTGATCGTCATGGCTGGCTCGGGACCGACGAGCAGTTGCGCCAACGATCCGGATGACAGCCGGCGCCCCCCGGGATTACGAGCCTCGAGCCGCTGGGGCGGCCGGTGAGCTCATGTAGGTCGCCAGCTCCTCGAGGGAGACGAGCCCGTCGCCGTCCGCATCCATCATCTCGATGGCTTTCGCGGCGGTTTCGTCGGTGAAGGTGACGCCCAATGTGCCCATGAGCTCCTTGAACTCGGCGGCCGACACACGGCCGTCGCCGTCCCTGTCGAGCATCGCAAAGGTGGTTGCGTACCGGTCGGTATCCACCATCGTCGTTAGCCTCCCCAGCGTGAACACGGCGCGTTGGGACGGTACCCACGTGGACTTCGTCTAACCGTCGACTGTGATCTCATCGCCCAGGCGCATCGCCGGAGGGCTCCCGCTGGCCCGGCTCCGGCCCCGGCAGCCGACCGACGAGGCGAACCGTCAGCCGGACCTGGTCGGCGTACCGCGCACAGCCGGCGCAGCCCGCGAGATGCGGTCAGCCGGGTGGGTCCCGGAACGCCGTCAGCTCGAATGTCCCATGCCCCGGACGACCGCGAGCCACGCGTCCTGCACGACCTCATCGGCGGAGGCGTGTGTCGACACGATGGAGCGGGCTACCCGCGTCATGCCACGCGACCAGGTGTCCAGCACCAGCCCAAAGGCGGCGTCGTCCTTGCTGCGTAGCCGAGTCACCAGCTCAGCATCAGGGGGGAGCTCGGGTTGCTCGCCCATCGTCCTCCGTGTGGCGTGCGGCGGGACGTTCCGGCACGACCACAATGTCCCGCCAGTCGCCGGGCGGCGGAACGAGATCCCGTCGTGCCGTTGCTTCGGGCCGCCGTGCCTGGGCAATGGCGCCGACCTCGGGCCCCCGCGGGGAGGCGGTTGCGAGCCACGACCCCGCCAATATGAGCCCGAGCCCGACGAGTGCGCCGGGTCCCGGACGCTCCCCCAGGAACACCACCCCGAGGGCGACGGCCACGACCGGGTTCACATAGGTGACGACGAGCGCCCGGCCGGCGCCGGCCTCGGCGACCAGCAGGCCATAGAGGACGAGCCCGGCTGCGGTGCACACCAGGCCGAGGACCGCCAGCGCCACCAGCGCTGCCGCGGAGGGCATCGCGTCCGGTGGATCGAGGGCGGCGCCCGGCGCCAGCAGCACGGCGGCGACGACGAGCGCCGCGCCCATCACGGCGCGCTGGTCGAGGTCGGCCAGGTGCCGCTTCAGGATCATGGGCCCCCCGGCGTAGCCGATGGCCGCGGCGACGAGCGCGGCCGCGCCGAGCAGCTCGTCGGCTTCTCCGGCGATGTCGACGCCGACCAGGGCCACCACGCCGCCGAGACCGATGAAGAGCCCGATGAGCCGCCGGCCGCCGGTCCGTTCGGTGGCGTCGAAACGCAGGGCGAGCAATGCGACGAACAGCGGCGCCGTGGCGATGATGATGGCGGCCACCGACGAGTCGACGTGCTGCTCACCGGCGGCAATCAGCGGGAACGGCACGACGATCTCCACCACGGCGAACACGGCGAGCCACCGCATCCGGTCGCGCACCGTCGCGAGGGTGCCCGCCCGCCAAGCCAGGCCGAGCAGCACGCCGGCGCCGATCACGACCCGCACCCAGGCCAGGAACGCCGGCGGCACGCCATCGTCCAGGGCCACCTTGATGAAGAGGTAGGGAACGCCCCAGATCACCGATACGGCGGCAAAGGCCATCCAGGCGCGCTGGCTCATGGTGCGCACGGTAAGAGACGATCGGCTCGGGTGCATCCGGGGTTTCGCGGATTCGACAGTCACACAGCGGGGTCACACGGAGCGAAATCGGTCACAGCGGGAACTCGCGAACCGGTCGCAGTGTTGGGGTCATGTTGAGCGGTAACGGAGCACAGGAGGCGGAACCATGCAACCGACACAGACCAGGGTTCGCGGCCGGGCACCTGCCTACCACCGGGGCATTCGCGCCGCCGTGTGGCGCACGGCACTCAGCCGCGGGCGTAGTCGCTAGACGTTCGCGGCGACACTCAGCCTTGCCGATCGGTGCGCAGCGGCTCCGCGGGCGGGGTGGCGACACCGAGGATGTGGGGCGACGCCGGTGTCGGGATGCGGGTCTCGGGCACGCGGAGGTCTTGGATCCGCACGATGTGGAACCCAGCGGCCTCGATCGCGGTACGGGTGTCGCGGCTGGGGTGGCAGCCGCCGACGAGGGTTGGCCAGATGGTGGCGTCGAGGACCCGCTGGACCCGGGCGAGGCCGGGCGACCGGGCGCGGACGTGTTCGAAGAAGCGGAGCTGGCCGCCGGGTCGGAGGACCCGGCGGATCTCGTCGAGGGCCGTCCCCTGGTCGGGGACCGTGCAGAGCACCAGCGAGGCGATCGCCGCGTCGATGGTCTCGTCGTCGGCCGGAAGGTGGTCCGCGGTGCCGTCGACGACCTCGACCGGCACCGCAGCGCGGCGGGCGTTCTCCTCGGCGAGCTGGCGGAGGTGGGGTTCCGGCTCGACGGCCAGGACGTGGGTGACCCCGGGCGGGTAGTGGGTGAAGTTCATGCCGTTGCCAGCACCGACCTCGATCACCCGTCCGCGCAGCCCGGCGAGGAGGTCGTCGCGGATTTCGGCGTAGCCGGCCTGCTCCATCCTGTGGCTCATCCGGGCATAGAGGCGGGCGAACATCGGGTGGTGCACCCTCGTCTCCGAGGTCCTGGCATCGGATGTCATGGTGTCCTCCGGTGGGTCTCGGTGAGCAGCCGGGCCGCGACCACGCCGCTGGTCGCCGTGAGCGCGGCGACGACGGCGACCGCGCCGCGCAGCCCGATGGCGTCGGCGGTGATGCCGGCGATGAGCGCGCCGATGGCGTAGCCGCTGTCGCGCCACAGGCGGTAGACGCCGACGGCGGAGGCGCGCCAACCGGGGTGGGCGATGTCGCCGATCGCAGCGAGCAGCGTGGGGTAGACCAACGCAGTCCCGGCCCCCAGGACGACCGCGGCGGTCGCCCACGCCCCACTCCCGGTCGTGGTGGCGAACACGCCGAGGCCTGCGGCCTGGACGAGCATGCCGGCGACGATCAGCGGCTTGCGGCCGGTGCGGTCCGACAGGCCACCCGTGACGAGCTGGCCGAGGCCCCACACCGCCGGGTAAAGGGCGGCGAGCAAGCCGATGTCGCCGAGGTCGAGGCCGTCGGCGGCGAAGAGCAAGGGGAGGAGGCCCCACGCCAGCCCGTCGTTGAGGTTGTTGACCAGGCCGGCCTGGTTGACGGCCAGCAGCCGGCGATCATGCCAGGTGGTGCGCGTGAGCACGTGCCCGATCGATCGCCGCTCCGCCGGGTCGCCCCGCAACGCAGCCTCGTGGCGGGCGTGGTCGCGGGTCTCGCGGACGAACACGGCGGACAGGCCGAGCCCCATGGCGATGTAGGCGGCGCCGAGTAGGAACGGTTCGGGGCGGAGCCCGTAGGTGGCGGCGATCCAGCCGGTGGCGGCGGCGGTGGCGGCGAGCGCGCCGTAGCCGGCGGCTTCGTTGATGCCCATGGCGAGGCCTCGCCGCTCCGGGCCGGCGAGGTCGATCTTCATGATCACGGTGGTCGACCACGTGAAGCCCTGGTTCACGCCCAGCAGCACGTTGGCTGCGATCACCCACCCCCAGGCCGGCGCCCAGATCAACAGCAAGGGAACCGGCAGGGCGACGAGCCAGCCGGTGACGAGGACCGGCTTGCGGCCGATCCGGTCTGACAGGGCCCCCGCCGCCAGGTTCGCGACGGCCTTGGTGACACCGAAGGCGACGATGAAGCTCAGCCCCGCGGTGTAGGCGGTCAAGCCGAAGGTGCGCTCGGCGAGGAGGGGCAGGACGGTCCGCTCCTGCCCGATTGTCCCCCCGACGAGGGCATTGACGACGACGAGAAGGCTGAACTGCGCCAGGTTGGCCCGCAGCCCGAGCCGTACCGGTGGCGTCGTTGTCGTTGTCGCGACTTCGGTCACAGGGTCGCGAGGCGCCGGCCCGCGGCGGCGGCCCAGTCCGACGGTCCGCCCGTCGCGACGGCGACACCCGGATGGCCCGCCCGTTCCAGCAGGCTCGCCGCCGTCGAGGCTCGCTCCCCGTGCTCACACATGACGGCGTCGACCGCACCCAGCTGATCGGCGACGCGGGTCAATTGACCGAGCTCGACATGCACCGCACCCGGGACATGCCCGGAGGCGTGCTCGCTGTCCTGGCGCACGTCCAGCACACGACCGTCGCCGGCGGAACCGGCTTGGAGCCGACGGTTCGACTCGACCGGCATGCCGGCGGCCCTCCACGCAGCCATGCCCCCGGCCAGCTCACCGACGAGGTGGTCGTAGCCGATCTGGTGGCACTGACGAACCAGCTCGGCGCGGTCCTGGTCGGCGCCGACGACGAAGACCAGCGGTTGATCCCGCTCGACCAGCCACCCCAGCCACGACGCGAACTGGGGGCGCAGCGAGATTGCCAGCGCACCCTGGATGTGCGCTGCCGCCCAGGCGTCCGGTCGGCGGGTGTCGACGAGCACCGCGCCATGCCGGACCAGGCGTCGCAGCTCGTCGACGTCCAGCGTGGGCAGCCACGGTTGCGGGACGCCGAGAACCTCCGGGCCGGCCTGGTTCACGTCACGGAGATGTGCGAAGTAGGGCGGGTAGGTCCCGAGACCGGCCCGGAGGGCGGTGACGAAGGCGTCCTCGTCGGGGGCGGCGAGCAGCGGGTTGGATCGGCGCTCGTCGCCGATCGTGGTCCAGCGGCGGTCACCGGCCGGCGCCGCGCAGAAGCTCCCGGCACCATGCGTCGGGTACACGGGCAGCTCGTCCGGCAACGAGAGCAGGTGCTCATGCAGCGAACGCCACAGCGCCCGCGCCAACTCGTCGGTGCGTTCCGGCGCGATCAGGTCGGTGCGCGCCACCGCCCCGACGAGGAGCGAGCCGCCGGTGAACACGCCCGAGGGCACGTCACCGTCGCTGAGCAGGTACGCGAGATGCTCCGGCGTGTGCCCCGGGGTGGGCAGCGCCCGCAGGCTCAACCCTCCCAGCTCGACCGTGTCACCCCCGCGGACCGGATGATGCGGCCACGCCAGCTCGCCGGCGGCCGGCGCGATCACAGTCGCCCCGTAGGCGGCGAGCTCACGGCTGCCCGTGACGAAGTCGGCATGCAGATGGGTCTCGACGCTGAACGCCACCCCGGCGCCCCGGCTGTCCGCCGCCGCCAGGTAGGGGCCGGGATGCCGACCGGGATCGACCACCGCAAGGCGTCCGTCACCCAGGTCGACGACCCACGACGCGTTACCCAGTCCCTCGTCCACGACGGGCGCGACCAGGCTCATGCCGCACCGGCCGGGTCATCGGCGCCGACCACCACCGGCAGGCCGGCCCGGCGCCACTCGGGGAACCCGTCCTCGAGCCGCCGCGCCCGTACGCCGCGGCCCCGGCGCAGCGCCCGCACCGCGTCGTCTGCGTACGCGCAGAACGGGCCGCGGCAGTAGGCGACGATCCTCCCGGCCGATGACAGTCCCCGGAGGCGGCGGTTCAGCTCGTCGGGCGGCGTCGACACAGCACCCGGGATGTGGCCGGCGACGAACTCCTCGATGGGGCGCACGTCCAGCATGACCGGCGGCTCGGGGCTTCCCAGAGATTGGGCCAACTCGGCGCGTGTGACGATCTCCAGTGCAGCGCGGTCACCGAGGTAGTCGGCGGCCAACCTGTCCACGGCCACGACATGCGACTCGGCCGTCGCCCGAACCGCAGCCCACAGGCCCTCGACGGTCGGCCCGGCCAGGGCGTAGACGACACGGTTGCCCCTGCGTTCGGTGCTGACCAGCCCGGCGGACAGCAACACGCGGAGGTGCGCGGACGTGTTCGCCATGCTCTGGTCGATCTCGCCCGCGAGCCGCTCGACCGACCTCGGGCCCTGGGACAACACGTCCAGCAGCTCGAGGCGCCGGCCGGACGACAAGGCCTTGCCGACCGCGGCAAAGCCGTCGAAGAGCCGGTCCTTGCTCGACCGCGTACTCACGCGCATCGACGCTACCGCTACCGGACCAAGCTATTCAAGTGGTCTATTGAATAGTTGGGCGGCCTGACGATCGAGATCAGTAGCTGAACGTGGTGGCCCCGTCGTCTCCGATCCATTGCCACAGGGGCACCGTCCCGGCGAGCTCTGCGGTGGGCAGGAGGTCGCCCTCGTCGAGCTGCCGGGCGTCGAAGCAGATCGGGCAGACATAGAAGCGGCCACCCGCATCGGCGTAGCGCGTGAACAGGTCCGGCAGCGGCGGGCAGCCGTCGCAGGCGGTGCCGACGGCGACGCCCGCGAGCGCCAGCCGGACGGCTTCCTTGGTGAGGAACATGAGCGTGGGGCGCCCGGATTCGGCGGCGCCCACGGCGACCAGGAAGGCGACCGTGACGCGTTCGGCGTCCTCGAGGCCGGTGGTCAGGCTGACGACGGATTTGTTCGACATGACGTGCTCCCTCTTGGATGTCGGGTGGGATCAGTGGTCGTTTGGCTTGCGGGCGACGAAGGCGTGACCGAAGACCTCGAATCGGCGGGCATTGGCCTCGCCGGGGGCGCCGCCGAAGGTGTCGACCGGGGGGCCGACCTCGACGGCGACAAACCCGGCATCGCCGAGCACCCGCTGCCAGGCATCGCGGGAGAGGCCGCCGGCGATGCAGTCGGTCCACAGGTCGATGTTGCAGACCGCGTCTGGTGGCACATCCCGCCCGACGGCGATGTCCGCGAACTGGAGCCGCCCGCCCGGGCGCAGCACCCGGAAGATCTCGGCGAATCCCCGGGCCTTGTCAGCCACGAGGTTCATGACGCCGTTCGACAGCACGATGTCGGCCCAGCCGTCGTCGACGGGGAGCTCCTCGGCCAGGCCCTCGCGGAACTCGACGTGGCCGAGGCCCAGGAGCTGCGCGGTCTGTCGTGACTTGGCCAGCATCTCGGGCGTCATGTCGACCCCGATGACCCGCCCGCCGCGGCTGACGAGGTGGGCGGCCACGAACGAGTCGAACCCGCCGCCGGAGCCGACGTCGACGACCCGGTCGTCTTGGCCGAGGGGTCGCAGGGAATAGGGGTTGGCCACGCCGGCGAAGGACTCCACCGCACGCTCGGGCAGCGCCGCCAGCAACGCCGGGTCGTAGCGGAGCAGGGTGGCCAGCCGCCTGCCGGTGTGGAAGTGGAACGCGCCGTCCGGTTGGAGTGCGACATCGCGGTACTTCTCTCGCACTGAGGCGCGCAGCGCCTCGGGGTCCACCGCCATGCGGTCCGTCGTCGCCATCGCCGGTCCTCCCGATCACCCGGTCCACTGGACCTCCTCCCCCCCGCAGGTCGCGCCGGATTCCACGGCGTACGCCCACAGCTCGCGCTCGAAGAGCTTCCGACCCCGGTGGAGCTGGGACAAGACCGTGCCGAGCGGCAGCTCGAGGATCCGCGCGATCTGCTTGGTAGGGAAGCCCTCCACGTAGCGCAGCACCAGTGGCGCCCGATAGCGGGGAGGCAGACGCAGCAGCACGATTCGAACATCCTGTTCCGAGAAGCTGCCGAGGAAGTCGAGGTGCAGCGAGCCCGAATAGGGGAACGGGTCGTTCTCGATCAGGGTGCGGTAAAGGGAGAAGCACTCGACGTCGTCGAGGGACACCGCCGCGGGCTCGCGGGCGAACTTGCGCGCCCGGTCACGCAACCGTTGGTGAGGATGACCCGCAGCCACTGCCCCGCCGCCTGGTGGCCCGCAGCGAGCCGAATGACCGGCATGCTCGTAGGAACGCCTCCTGCACGAGATCCTCGGCCTCCTGCCCCGCGAACCGGCGTGCGAGCGCATAGAGACCGGGCGCCTCGCGGCGGGCAAGCTGCCGGAACGCCGCTCTGTCATCCGTCTGCAGCACCGCGCGTCACGCCTTCTCACACCGTCGTCCACCAACAAGGACGACACTCGCCGCACGACTATTGCACGGGGACGGCGGCATCACACCGGTCGGTCGCCCAAGGCACGTCGACATACCATGGCGCGGGAGAAAGGAGCGAGACATGACATTGGCGATTGGTGAGGGGGCTCCCGACTTCGAGGCGCAAACGACGGAAGGGCCCATCCGCTTCCACGACTGGATCGGCGACTCGTGGGCCGTGCTCTTCTCGCACCCGAAGGACTTCACGCCGATCTGCACGACGGAGCTCGGGTACATGGCCAAGATCAAGCCTGAGTTCGACCGGCGTGGCGTCAAGATCATCGGCCTGTCGGTGGACTCCACCGGTGACCACGAGGCGTGGGCCCGGGACATCGAGGAGACCCAGGGTCAGGCGCCCAACTACCCGATCATCGGTGACGACGACTTCACCGTGGCCAAGCTGTACGAGATGCTGCCGGCGAGCACCTCGGGAGAAGCAAAGGCCCGCACCCCCGCGGACAACCAGACCGTGCGCAACGTCTTCGTCATCGGTCCCGACAAGAAGATCAAGCTGATCCTGGTGTACCCGATGACGACGGGGCGGAACTTCGACGAGGTGCTCCGGGTCATCGACTCGCTGCAGCTCACCGCCACGCACCGGGTGTCCACGCCGGTCAACTGGAAGCGGGGCGAGGACGTCATCATCGCCGGATCGGTGTCCAACGAGGAGGCGCAGACGATCTGGCCGGATGGGTGGGAGTCTCCCAAGCCCTACATCCGCATCGTGCCCCAGCCGGAGTGACGGCGGACGCGGCGCCAGGCGACCCATATCGCCACCGCCAGCCAGACAATTCCGACGGCCGTCAGGAGGCCGGCGCCGTAGTCACGCGGTAGGAGGGACGGGTTGGTGGAATCGTCGCCGTAGCCACGGACGTACGGCCAGCCGACGAGGGCGAGGATGCCGGTCGCGGCCAGGCCGGCGCGCACCGCTGGCCACGCCCACCGGGGGACGGCGCGGCGCGCGAGCAGCGCGATGGCTGCCGCCACCGGCACGACCACGAGGTCGTGGGCGACGGCGGTGCCGACCACCCACCGCGCCAGCTCGGGCGGATGGGTGTCGGCGGCGTCGACGATCGCGCCGCGTGTCCCGTAACCGATGACGGGCAGGCCCAGGGCGAGTCCGATCACCAGGCCGCGGCGCGACGTGGTCTGGGGCAGCCCACGCGGCCCGGGCACTCAGTGGACCACCAGCTTCGACACCCACTTGGTCTGCAGCACGCCGGGGCGGTTGGGCCCGACCAGGCGCACCGGGAAGCCGTGGTCGATGTGCAGTGACGCGCCGTCGAGGTCGACCGCCAGCAACGTGTCCCGGTCGGCCGACTGCTTGGCGTTGAGGTACGCGGCGCGGTAGCGGCCCCTCGGTTGCAGCGACTCCACGGTGGCCTCGGCATCCGCCGCCGCTCCCGCCCGTGCCAGGAGATCGCGCACCGCCACGCCCCGCCAGCGGGCGGAGGCGCTCCAGCCCTCGACACAGGCGATGGGCAGCTCCGCCTCCCGCTGGGGGAGGGCCCGCAGCTCGTCGAGGCTCAGCTCCAGCCGCCGGTCGACGGCCCCTTCGACCACCAGCCGGTACGCCGGGTCGCGGGCCAGATCCGTCACCCGGGCGGCGGCCGCCGACTTGTTGACCGGGAGCCCCTGCGGCCCCACGCCGGGCCGCCGCTGGGCCAACACCGAGACCGGGCTGAGCGCCGTCACCGTGCCGCCCACGGTCGCGACGACCAGGCCCACCGAGGTCGCGACGATCCCGCCCAGGAACGCCCGCCGATCGTCCGCCACCACCCGCGCGACCCGCGCCTCCTGGGGGTGGCGCCGCACCGCATCCCGGGTGGTGGCGGCCTTGGCGCCGACGTGCACGACGAGGGCGCCCACGGTGATCCACGCGACCCAGAAGTGGGCCCGGGGGAAGAAGAACGACCACGGATACCACCCGGCGACGTCGAGCGTGCCGGACAGGAGCTGGAAAAGGCTCCCACCGACCAGCGGCACCAGCGCCAGCCGCTCGACCGCGTGCAGCGCCGAGCGGGCCGGCGGCCACTCGAACAAGCGGGGGTGGACCACCCACAGCTTCGCGAGCAACAGCGGTATCGCCGCCATCCCGCTGGCCACGTGCAGCCCCTGGGTGATGCGGTACAGGCCGGCCGGGCGGGGCGGGTAGGTGAACCATGGCGGGGGATCCTGCGCCAGGTGCGACCACAGGCCGGTCAGGAAGCACGTGCCGAACGTGACACCGAGCCCGAGCCCCAGCCATGCGGCGCTGCGGACGTCGTGCAGCTCGCTCCGGTCACGGGGGATCCCTCGACGCCGCTGCGTCATGGCCGCACCGCCCGGGCGAACCACCGCTCACCGCCGACATCGAGCCCGATTGCCTTCAGCCGGGCGGCCGCCGCCAGGAGCTCGAACCCGTCGGCTCCGACCCTCGCCCAGGCGAACCATGGGCTCAGCCCCCGAGCCGACGCCAGGCGCGCCGTCATCGGCCGGGTCCCGACGCCGGGCGGCTCGACCTCGACCACGACGTGGCCACCGCGGCGGACCAGGCCACCCGCCCGCTCCAGCAACGCCCCCGGATCGCCGCCGATGCCGACGTTGCCGTCGAGCAGAAGCACGGTCCCCCAGCGGCCTTCTCCGGGCAGGGGACCGAACACCGAACGGGCCAGGACGGGTGCGTGTCGCTGCGAGGCCTCCGCCAGCGCCGCCGGGCTGGGATCGATGCCGAGCGCCGGACGCCCCGCGGCGGCGAGCGCAGCGACGATCCGGCCCGGCCCGCAGCCGACGTCGAGGACGGGGTCCGGCAGGGTGCTCAAGAGCGCCAGCTCCGCCTCGTCGGGCGGGCCGTGCCAACGGTCCACCGGCAGCTCGATCACCTCGCCGCCGAGCCCCACGAGGGAGGTCACAGACGGCCCGCCGTCACCCGTGCGATCGGCGCCCCCAGCGATCGCACGGCCGCGGCCAGTCGTGTCCACGGAGCCTCGGCGGCCACGGCCAGGGCGTCGGGCCAGGTGTCGATGTCGGATCGCCGCTCCAGCCGGCGGGTCCGAAGGCCGAGCACGGCCAGCCGGGCCGCCTGACGGGCGCCGGTGTCGGGCCGGCTCGTCGGCACACCGAGGACGGCCTCGGGCCGGGGCCGGCGCATGCCCAGCGCCCACCAGCCCCCGTCGGTGGCCGGACCAAGCACCGCGTCGACGAGCACGTCGACCAGGGCCGCCATCGCACGGTCCAGGTCGGCGACCGAGACCTGCGGCGTGTCCATGCCGACCAGCAGCGCGGGGCCGCGGCCCGTACCGTGCGACAACGCGTGCGCCAGCCGCCGGTCGAGCGCGCCGTGGCCCTGGCCGACCACCACCACCCCGGGCGGGCACCATGCCCCGGGCCGCCCCTCCAGGGCGAGCACCACCCGGTCGGCACCGGAGCCCAGCGCCGAGTCGAGGGTGTCCGCGAGGGCGGCCTCCGCGAGCCGCGCCGCCTCGGTCGGCGAGCACGGTGGGCACAGGCGGGTCTTCGCGAGCCCGGGGACCGGCTCCTTGGCGAACACGATCAGGTCCACGGCCCCGGTCTACGACCGGCGTGTGGTTCGCCGGGGACGACCGGCACGAAGTTCCGCGGCTCGTAAGGGTTGGCCGCCGACGACGGCTCTACCCTCGGCGTGGTGATCGAGGCACCGTCCCGGATCCTGGTGGTCGACGACGACGCCACGGTGTCGGAGGTCGTTGCCCGCTACCTCGAACGCGATGGCTACGCGGTCGAGACGGTGGCGGACGGACGCGACGCACTCGAGCGCGCCCTGGCCGAGCCGCCCGACCTGGTGGTCCTCGACCTCATGCTGCCAGGCGTCGACGGGTTGGAGGTGTGCCGGCGGCTCCGGGCGCTGGCGCCGGTGCCGATCGTCATCCTCACCGCGCGCAGCCAGGAGAGCGACCGGATCGTGGGGCTCGACCTGGGCGCCGACGACTACGTCTCCAAACCCTTCTCGACCAAGGAGTTGGTGGCCCGGGTGCGGGCGGTGCTGCGCCGAGCGCGGGGGCCGCTGGCGGCCGCCGCCCCCGACGCACCGCGGGTGCACGTCGACGGCGACCTCGAGGTGGACATCGCCGCGCGCCAGGCGCGGATGGGCGGCGACGTGGTCTCGCTCACGGCACGAGAGTTCGAGCTGCTGGCGTTCCTGGTACGCCACCCGCGCCGGGCGTTCCGGCGCGAGGAGCTGCTCGAGGGCGTGTGGGGCTACCGCTACGGCGACGCCTCCACGGTCACGGTCCATGTCCGCCGGCTGCGCGAGAAGATCGAGCCGGACCCGGCCAACCCGGTGCGCATCGTCACGGTCTGGGGCGTCGGCTACCGCTGGGAGGGGGCGGCAGCATGACCGTCACCGGGAACGCCGGCCGCACCCCAGTCGTGACGCTGGCGGTGGTCGCGGCGGGCCTCCTGGTGGCGGTCGGGGCGGCCGCGTCGCTGGAAATGCCCGGGCGCGACGCCGCCCGGCTCGTGGTCATCAGCTTTGGCGTGTCGATCTTGGCCTACGCCGGGGGACGGCTGGCGCTGCGCCGGTCCCGGAGCCCGCTCGTGGTGGCGCTCATCCCCGTGGTCTCGGTGGCGCTCGGGTCCCTGGCCGCGGCCCAGGCGATGTTCGTGTCGAGCCACGACCTCTCGGCACTGGTGGTGGTCGTTGCGGGCGCCGGTACCGCGGGGGTGCTCGGCGCGCTGGCCCTGGCGACCGAGCTGGACCGCGCCCGCCGCCGGCTCATCGAGGCGGCCGAGCGGGAACGGGGACTGGAGCGCAGCCGGCGCGAGCTGGTGGCCTGGGTCAGCCACGACCTGCGCACGCCCATCGCCGGCATCCGGGCGATGGTCGAGGCGCTCGACGACGGCGTCGTGGACCAGCCGGATGAGGTGCGGCGCTACCACCTCCAGCTCATGACCGAGGCCGACCGGCTGGGCCGGCTGGTAGACGACCTGTTCGAGCTGTCCCGGATCGAGTCCGGGGCGCTGGCGGTGAGCGTCGAGCGGGTGGCGCTCGGCGAGCTGGTGTCGGACGTGGTGGCGTCGGCGGCGGTCATGGCAGGGGCCAAGGGCGTGCACGTCGACGGCCGTCTCGACGGCCCGCCGCCCGACGTCGTGGGTTCGGCGCCCGAGCTGACCCGGGTCGTGCGCAACCTGCTCGACAACGCCATCCGCCACACGCCGGCCGGCGGGACCGTGGAGGTGGCCGTGGTCGCCGGCGATCATCACGCCGAGGTGTCCGTTCTCGACGGCTGCGGGGGCATCCCCACTCACGACCTCGACCGCGTGTTCGACCTCGCCTATCGGGGCGACGCCGCCCGCACGCCGAGTGCCAACGGCGGCGCCGGGCTCGGGCTCGCCATCGCCCGGGGCCTCGTGGAGGCGTGCGACGGCGCCATCGCCGTCCGCAACGAGCCGGGTGGCTGCCGGTTCACGGTGCGACTGCCCCGGGCATAGGGGTCAGGCCGACCTCGAAGGGCTCGACCGCCCGGAACCCCAGGCGCTCGGCCGCCCGGGCCGGGCTGGCGACCACGTGGCGGACGTCGCCGAGGCGGCCGCCACCCACCACGATCGGTTCCAGCCCCGTGCCGGCACAGGCGGCCCGCGCCAGGTCGAGGACGGTACGGGGGACCCCCGAGGCGACGTTCAGCGGCCCCACCACGGGGACGTCGGCGGTTAGGGCGGCCACGTTGGCGCGGGCGACGTCGGACACGTGGACGAAGTCGCGGGTCTGCCCACCGTCCTCGAACACCCGGGGCGGCTGACCCCGCTCGATCGCGGTCCGGAAGATCGACGCCACGCCGGCGTAGGGCGTGGCCGTCGGCATCCGCCGGCCATAGACGTTGTGATACCGCAGGGCGGTCACGGGGACGCCGTGCTCGCGGCCGAAGGCGGCGCACAGGTGCTCCTGGTGCAGCTTGGTGGCGGCGTAGACGTTGCGCGGGTCCGTGGGAGCATCCTCGTCGATGGGCGCCCACGCCAGCCGGCTCCCGCAATCCGGGCACGGGGGATCGAAGCGATGGGCGGCCAGGTCGTCGGCCGTCCGGGGCCCGGGACGGACGTCGCCGTGCCGGTGGCACCCGTAGCGCCCCTCGCCGTAGACGACCATGCTCGACGCCAATACGAACCGACCCCGGAATCCCACGTCGTGCAGGACCCACAGCCCGGCGGCGGTGCCGCTGTCGTTGTCGTCCACGTAGCGGCGCACGTCACCGAAGTCGACGCCGAGACCCACGCGCGCCGCCTGGTGGCACACGGCGTCCGCTCCGCGGACCGCGGCCCGCCAAGAGGCGACGTCGCGCACGTCGCCGCGCACCAACTCGACGCCCGCTCGTAGCCACGCCGGAGGACCATCGCGGTGGGCCACGAGCGAGTCGAGCACGACCACCTCGTGGCCTCCGGCGACGAGGAGGTCGACGACGTGGGACCCCACGAACCCGGCCCCACCGGTGACGACGATACGCATGACGACCTACCAGGGTGAGACGAGTGCGACTTGGAGCAGCAATGCCAGGCCGGCCTGGGCCACTAGCCACCCCCGCCGGTCCCCGGGGGCTGCGAGGGCGAGCCAGGGGACGAACGGCAACCAGATGCGCTCGACCTCTCCCCGCGACATCTGCGAGAGGTCGGCCAGCACCAGGGCGCCGAGCACGGCCCCGGGCAGCAGGCGGGCCGAGCGGTCGGCGGCCCGGAGCGCGGTAGCCAGTCCGGCAGCCACGGCCGGCCCGGTGGCGAGGGCCAGGGCAGCCGGGTTGCCCACCAGGGTGAGGTAGCCGCCGGGCCGCCGTCCACCGATGCCGGACCAGTAGGCGTGCCCGGTGGCCCGCAGGCCCTCGAGCCACCAGAAGCCTGCGATCACGCCGGCCAGCCCCAGTGGCAGTAGCGCTCCCGCGGCGAGGGGCACCAGCAACCGGACCGGTCGGACCGCTTGCCCGGGCCGACGAGCGACCGCGGCCACGACGATCGCCGCCACGGCGACCATGAGGACCGCGCCGTAGCTGAAGAGCAGACCCCCGCCGAGCACGACCCCCGCGGCGAGTGCGCGGCCGGTCGACGACCGGACGGCCGCCACGGCGGCCAGCGCCAATCCGCTCGCCGCGATCCCCGCGAACAGCGCGTCGAGCGACGTGCCGGCCCACACGGCCGCCGGCAGCATGACCAGGGCCGGGGCCGCCCGCCGAGCGATCCGGTCGCCCGCCACGGCGCGGAGGGCAACGAGCGCGCCC
>JBKPAA010000125.1:0-31473 GCA_046726215.1 Actinomycetota bacterium
GGCGCGACTCCTCGCCAACGTCGGTCGCAGCATGCGCGGCCTCGGCGTGCGGTTGCGAGAGGTCAACGGTCAGCCGGGGGCGCTGGTCCTCGACCCCGAGGGGCGGCTCATCAACGTCTTCGTGCTCGACATCGCCGACGGCGCCGTCCAGACGGTCCGTTCGGTCATCAACCCCGACAAGCTCCGCCACATCGGACCGGTCGCCGACGTGCGCGCGCTCCTTCGCCGCCGGCGCTCGACGGCCCGAGGGACGACCGACTGACCGGGAGGTTCTGCCATGTCCGTTCAACGCACCGCAGGGGGCCCCGCTGGCGGGTCCACGGCCGACCGGGCCGCCACGGTTGCACCGGCCCCTGGGATGGAGCGCCCCGTCGGCGGCGAGCACCTCGTGACGGGGGTGATTGCCCTGTCGGCCGCGTTCACGCTCGCCGCCGGCGTCTGGGCCCTGGTCTGGCCTCGAGACTTCGCCGACTTCGTGCGCTTCGAATACCACGAGCACTTCCTCCACGACCTGGGTACGTTCCAGATCGGGATCGGCCTCGGCCTGGCTCTCGCCCTGCTGTGGCGCGACGCACGCGCCACCGTCCTGGCCAGCTTCCTCGTGGCCAACACGATCCATGCGTACAACCACGCCGTCGACCTGGACCTCGGGGGCCGGGGATCCGATCCGTGGCTGCTGGGCGGGCTGTCGGTGCTGCTGGCGTTCGCGTTGCGGCAACGGCTCCGCCAGCTCGGCTACGTCGTCGGCTATGTACGCCCGGCGACCACGCCCGCCCTGGCGCCGTTCGTCGAACAGAAGACGGTGCTGGTCACGACGCACCGCCGCGACGGGACGCCAGTGCCGACACCCGTGAGCGTGGCCGTCGACGGCGACCGGGCCGTCTTCCGCAGCTACGAGAAGGCTGGTAAGACGCGCCGGCTCCGCGTCGATCCGATCGTCGAGGCCGCGCCGTCAACGGCGCGCGGCGTGCCGACCGGGCCCCCGATCCGGGCCCGGGCCCGGCGCCTCTACGGCACCGAGGCCCACGACGCCGCCAGGCTCCTGCGCCGCAAGCACCCGCTGCTGCATGGCGTCCTGGTGCCCCTCATCCATCGCGCCGCCCGGGCCAAGACCGGCAGGACCGTGCATTTCGAGCTCGCGCCGCTGGCCTCCAGTCCCCAATAGGCGGACGCCGCCGCGGGCTCAGCGGCACTACCGCAGGGCCGGGTCGGTCCCCCCGCGAGCGAGCGCTACGGCCTCCCAGCAGTACCGCGCCACGACGGAACGGTAGGGCCGAAACCGGTCACCGAGCGGCTGCAGCTGGCGAGCAGTCGGCGGCGGATCGAGGGACCACGCCAAGCCGTAGCCCTGGCGCACGCCGAGGTCGTCCACAGGCCACACGTCCAGCCGGCGCAGCTCGAACATCAGGTACATCTCCGCCGTCCAGCGGCCTATGCCCCGCACCGCGACGAGCCTCGCGATGATCTCCTCGTCCGACATTCTCGAGGACCCGCCGAGCACCACGGTGTCGTCGAGGACCTTCGTGGACAGGTCCCTGAGGGACGCGAACTTCGCCGCTGACAGCCCGGCGCCCCTCAGCTCGTCGTCCGGTACCGCCTGGAGCGCGGCCGGGGTCAGGGGGCCGTCCACCAGTGCCCTTACCCGCTGGTAGATGGCGTTGGCGGCGTGGCCCGCCAGCTGCTGGAAGACGATCGCCCGCACGAGCGCGCCGAAGTGCCCGTCCGGATTTCGAGGACGATGCCGGATCGGGCCGACAAGGCTCACGAGACGGGCGACCACGGCGTCCGCAGCCGCGACTGCGTCGATCGCCATGGCCAATGCGACTTGCGGCATCGTCCCAAGCTACGGCCGGCCCTCGATCGCGCGCGCGGCTTCGATCGACCCTGCCAGGGGTGCACGAGATGGCGCCATCGCCAGCCGCCGTAGGACAGCCACCCGCCGTCGACATCGATGGCGGAACCTGGGGGTTGTGGAGTTCGGCTGGCGGGCGATGGTCAGCATGGTCGCGTTCGTGCTTGCGTCGGGAGACTGATCGGCGCCACCCGCGGGTCAGGGATCTCCGGGTGGTGCCGCGAGCAGCGCCGTCAGGAGCTCGTCGATCGCATCCTGCCCGCGGCGTATCGCCAGGCGACCCTCGTCGGCGCGGGCCACCAGCAGCGCCACCTCGAGCAGCGCCGCCAGCACGATGTGGGCCATGACATCCACGAGCTCCGGCTTTATCCGCCCGTCCGCCGCAATGACGGCAATCGCCGACTTCACGAGCCCGAAGGCGTGCTGCTCGTCGATCTCCCTCCAGCGCTGCCATCCGACGACGGATGGTGCGTCGATCAGCGATATCTGGCGGACCATCGGGTCGCGACACATCGCCAGGTACGCGGCGCAGCCCCGTCGGAGCCCGTCCAACGGGTCGGTGGCGGCGCGCGCCGCACGCGTGACCCGGACCATGGCACGGGCCTCGACCGACTTCAGCACCGCCTCGAAGAGCGCCTCCTTGCTCTCGAAATGGTGGTACAGCGCGCCCCTACTCACACGGGCGGCGTCAAGCACGGCGGGAATCGCCGTCGCGTCGTAGCCGTTCGCGGCGAACAGCTCCGTCGCCACGTCGATCAACGCCGCCCTCGTAGCCTGACCCTGCTCCACCCGCTTGTTCACAGCCCTACCTTGACAGACCGACCGACGGTCTGTGAGTATACCGACCGTCGGTCTGTCAAACCCCCAGGAGCCGAGATGACGCTGAACGAGCTCGAAGCGCACCGTCACTCCGCGGCCACCGAACTCGGCGAGGTCTCGTATCTCGACGTGGGCGAGGGTCCCGCGGCGTTGTTCGTCCACGGTGTGTTCACCAACGCCTTCTTCTGGCGCAACGTGCTCGCCGAGGTGCGCTCACAGCGCCGTTGCATCGCCGTCGACCTGCCCGCCCACGGCCAGACCGCCACCACGGAGTCATGGGACCTGTCGCTCGGAGGCTTGGCAAGGGCGCTGGCCGCGGTGTGCGATGCCCTCGACCTGGGACGGGTTGACCTCGTCGCCAACGACACGGGCGGCGCCGTCGCCCAGATCTTCGCCGCCACCAACCCGCAGCGGCTGCGCAGCATCACGCTCACCAACTGCGACACCCAAGGCAACATCCCGCCAGAGGACTTTGCGCCGGTGGTCGAGCTGGCTCGGCAGGGTGCGCTGGCCGGGGTGGTCAAGGGGCTGGCGACCGACCTTGCGCTCGCCCGTTCCGAGGCCGGATTCGGTTCCGGATACGAGCGACCCCAGGACCTGTCGGACGAGGTGCTACGCGCCTACCTGGGGCCGCTGGCCGAGTCCGACCTGCGCGCCAGCGAGCTCCAGCGCTGCGTAGCGCAGCTCGAGCCGGGACCTTTGCTCGCCATAGAGCCGCAGCTGAAGGAGCTCGAGACCCCCACGCTGCTCGTGTGGGGCACTGGCGACCCGTTCTTCGGCCTGTCCTGGGCCCGATGGCTGCGCGACACGATCCCGGGCGTCACCGAGATCGTCGAGATCGAAGGCGCAAAGCTGTTCTTCCCCGACGAGCGCGCCGCCGACCTGGTCCCCCATCTCCGGCGTCACTGGGCGGCAACCGGCTGACGCGAGCCGGGCGCGACACCTGCGCATCCTCGTCAGCGCATCGCGTCATTCGTGAAGGCGTCGGAGTGTGCCTGCGCCCATTGTTCGAAGGTGCGCGGCGGGTGGCCGGTGATCTCCAGTACGGAGGGCGCGACGACCGAATCGTCGAACTCGCCGTCGGTGAAGAAGCGGAACAAGGCATCGATGAACGGTTCCGGCGTGTCGGCCGCCATCTGCGCGCGTGCCTCGGCGTCGGCAAGCGGCTGGTGGCGGAGGGGTCGCCCGAGGACTCGTGCCAGGATCGTGACCTGTTCGCCGGGCGTCAGCGGCTGGGGTCCGCTCAGGACCGCGGTCGCGGCCTGGTGGCCGGGTTCGGTGAGGACGGTCGCGGCCACGGCGGCGATGTCGGCGGGGTCGATGGACGCGATCGGCACGTTGGCCCAGGGCGTTCGCACGACGTCCCCCCGCCGCAGCTGGGAACGCCAGCGCAGCGCGTTCGAGTGGAAGCCGCTCGGTCGCAGGATGGTCCACGCCATCCCCGAGCCCCGGACCACAGCTTCGGCGTCCAACCACATGCGGGTGATGGCGTTGTCGGGGTGGCCGCCGATGACACAACGAGACGTCAGCACCACGACGTGCGCGACGCCGGCGTCGCGCACGTGCCCCAGCAGCTCGGTGGTGGCGAATCCGCCCAGCAGGAACACCCGGCGGACACCCTTCAGGGCGGGCGCCACGGTCTCCGGCCGCGCCAGGTCGCCCGTGACCACGTCGACCGCCGCCGGGAAGGGGGCGCCGTCGGGGTTCCGGACGACGGCGCGCACGCCGGCGCCCCGCGCGGCCAGAAGGTGGGCGAGCTCGCTGCCGACGTTGCCAGTGGCGCCGGTGACCAGGATCACGTGGTGCCGTCCAGGGAGTTGACCAGGGTCTCGCCGCCACTGACCTCCAGCACGGCACCGGTCACCTGGGGGTTGGTCATCACGAACACCGCCGTGTGAGCGATGTCGTCCGGAGTACCCATCCGCCCGACGGGCATCGCCCGGGTTACGCGCTGGCGGAGGTCGTGCCGTTCCGTGTCGGACAGGAACGACCACATCTCGCTGTCCGTGTAGCCGGGCCGGATCGTGTTCACGCGCCGCGGACCCAGCTCGATCGCCAGCGCACGGGTGAGGCCTTCGACGGCGGCGAAGGCCGCGGTGATCATCGAACCATGGTCCGGCGGGCGGACGACCGCACTGCCGGTCACGAAGGTGATCGAACCCCCGGCCCGCAGGCGGGGTGCCGCATAGCGCGCACAGGTCCAGCTGCCGAAGAACTTGCCATCCATGAACGTGCGTGCCTCCAGAAGATCCTGTTCGAGGAATGCGGCGGGCGAGCCGGGCGACGCCGTCACCAGCAGGTGGTCGAGAGGGCCCACGACGTCGAACAGGAGCTGCACCGAGGCCTCGTCGTTCACATCGACCAACGCCTGCTGGACCCGCTCGATCGCCTCACGCTCAGCCAGCGGACGTCGGCCGGCCGCCACGACGTCGGCGCCGAGCGACGCCGTGGCCCGCACCGTCGCCAGGCCCATGCCACTTGTCCCGCCGACGACCACGACCCGCTGGTCCGCCATGGTCACCACGACGACACCTCCAGCACCGCCTTGCCCCGCACCTTGCGTCCCAACAACGCGACGACGGCGTCGGCGACCTTCTCCCACGGGCCCCGCCAGTCGACCTGGGGGTCGAGTTGACCAGCGGCGACGAGGCCGACCAGGAACGCCAGGTCCGGGCCAAACCGGGGTCCGACGGTGAACGCCTCGATCCGGCTGCCGCCGCCGCGCAGACGGGCCCGCTCGAAGTCGATCATGGTGGGCTCCAACGACGCCATGCCGACGCTCTGCACGCAACCGCCGGGTGCGAGCAATTCGTAGGCCTTGGCGAGCGTGGCGCCGCCGACGTTGTCGAGCGCTCCAAACACCGGCTCCGAAATCCGATCGAGCCCGACGACCACCTCCGCGGCGCCGAGCGCGGCCAGCCCCTCCCCTCGTTCGGGGCGCCCGACCGAGGCGACCACGTGGGCTCCCGCCCTCGCCGCGAGCTGCACCGCGAACCGCCCCACACCACCCGACGCACCGGTGATCAGCACCCGCCGTCCGACGAGCGAGCCGAGCCGGCGCAGGGCCCGCAACGCCGTCACGCCGGCCACCGGCACCGCGGCCGCCGGGACCAGCCCCACATCGTCGGGCAGCAACGCGAGCTCCATGGTGTCGACCGCCCGCAATTCGGCCCATGCGCCGGACCATCCGAACGTCACGACGCGGCTGCCCGGTGGCGGGCCCGAACCGTCCCGGGCCGCCGAGATCACCACGCCCGAAGCATCGAATCCGGGCACGGCGCCGGGAACCTGGCGGTCACGAAGGAAGGCGACGTCGGCGAAGTTGAGCGACGTCGCCGCCACCTCGATGAGCGCCTCCGATCGCCCGGGCTCGGGGTCGGAAGTCTCGCCCAGCTCGAGGCCCTGGGGCGCATCGGGGTCGAAGAGGAGCGCCCGCATCAGCGATCACTCCCGTCCCCGACGTGCGGGCGCAATGTCATCGCGGGGCCTCCTGGATTCGTCTTTAGACCGATCGGTCCGGGACCACTTGGTCTCTTATAATCCCAATGGGGCCTGCTGTCAACGAGCGCGCAGCCCGAACGAGACCGGACGGTCCGCTAAGATGGGGATGAGAGGAGCACGGCTGATGGCGCGCAAGCCCGCACCGGGATCACGGGATCGCATACTCGGCACCGCCGCCCGGCTCTTCCAGGAGCACGGCGCCAGGGCTGTGGGGACGCAGCAGATCATCGACGAATGCGGCTGCGGGAAGAAGCTGCTCTATCAGGAGTTCGCTAGCAAGGACGACCTGGTTGTCGCCTACCTGGAGCGCTGCCAGCAGGAGTGGGACGCCATCATGGACGAGGCCACCCGCCCCTACGCGGACGATCCCGCCGGCCAACTCGTCGCAATGGTGCGGGCCGTGTCCCGCCAGGTCGCCTCCCCGGACTTCCGGGGCTGCCCCTTCCGAACCACTCATGCGCAGTTCCCCGACGACGACCATCCCGCCCACCGGGTGACGGTGCGGCATGTCAAGGACCTCCGAACCCGGCTGCACCGGCTCGCCAGACGCGCCGACGCGCGCGATCCCCGTGCCCTCGCCGATCGGCTCATGCTGATCATCGATGGCCTCTACGTCGACGGCGCGATGCTCGGCCCCAGGGGCCCGGCCAGGGCAGCCGTTGCGCTCGCCGAAGACCTCGTCGCTGCGGCGACCGAACCACCCGCCGGCTCCGAGCGGGTCGGAGCGCGCCGCCGAATTCCCGCGCGCCGATAGGCGTCAGGCGGGCCCGCCGCAACCGGCCAACCGGCTCGGGCGACGCCGACGGCGCCGAGAAGGGCCTCCCTTGGCCACCAGCGTGGGGCTGTCCCAGGGCCACGAATTGGCTTGGAGTCGATAGGTTGCGTCGATCACGCCCGGTCCCTTCTCCACCGGCGCACGGCGTGCCGGCGCCTAGGGAAGGTCCGTGCCCGCTCGGCCTCGGCACGGCGCTCGCGCAACCGATCCTCGAAGAGATCGGGGAGCCAGTATTCCATCCGTCTCCTGCCTCCGTGTGTAGCGGTCCGTTGCCGCTCCTGTACGGGCAACAGGCCCGGACGGTTCGCGATTTCCGGTCGAACGGGCGATGCGACGGGTCCACCTGGGTCGCTTCGTCGACCACCGCCGTGGCGGGCCCGGCCTCGGCCCGGCGCGTCGTCGCCGTGGCAGTGTTCCGGGATGCTCCTAGGACTCGTCCACGTCAACATGGGCTCGATGTGCCGGCCCGATGCTCTGGTGGTGGCTTCACGGGAGGCCGAAGCCGCCGGGTTCGACTCGTTGTGGGCAGGTGAGCACATCGTGCTGCCGGAACCGCAGGTACCCCCGTCCCCGATGAACCCGCGCGACCCGGCCCTCGATTCGCTGCTCGCGTTGACGTGGGCGGCGGCGCACACGACGACGATCCGTGTCGTCACCGGCATCGTGATCCTCCCGCAACGGAACCCCCTCGTACTCGCCAAGGAGGTGGCGACCCTCGACGTGTTGTCGGCGGGTCGGGTCGCGTTGGGCGTGGGCGCGGGCTACCTCGAGCCCGAGTTCCGGGCCCTGGGCGCCAACTTCGCCGAACGCGGCGCCGTCACGGACGAGTACCTCGATGCGCTCGTGACGCTCTGGTACGACGAGCATCCCGAGTACCACGGACGCTTCGTCGACTTTGCCGGCATCGACTCCCACCCCCGTCCGCGGCAGCGGCCGATCCCGCTCGTGGCGGCGGGCCACAGCTCGCCGGCCTACCGCCGAGCGGTGGCGCGTGCGCACGGTTGGTACGGGTACTGGCTGACGCCGGACGACGTGGCGGCCTCGCTTGCCGGCCTGCGCGCCGCCGCCGATCACGTGGAGCGACCCGCCGAACTGGGCGAGCTCGAGATCAGCGTGACACCTCGAGGTCGGCTCACGCCTGAGCGGGCCGCCGCGTTCGCCGAGCTCGGGGTCCACCGGCTCGTGGCCCTCGCCGCACCCACGAGCGATGGCCCCGCCACGGCGATCGAGGCCGCGGTCTCGGCGGTGTCAGGCCTGTGACTGCCGGAGGTCCGCCGACGAGCGCGGTGGGTCGGGGCCTCCGAGAGGCCCCGACCCGTCAGTCGCTCAGGGCTGCCCAGAGCCCAGATCGACCGCCACGCCGATGAGGGCGAACGCCGCCTGCTCCACGTCCACGTCGTCGTTGCCACCACGGGCGTCGACCTGGAGCCGGTCGCTGGTCTCGCTCCCGGTGATCCGCACCCCGGTCTTCAGCCCGTTGACGGCGACCGCCGCGCCATCGGCCTCGACATCGATCCGGTCCGGCCCATCGGTGCCTTTGATGGTGACGATGTCGGCCTGACCGTCGCCGCCGCCAGCCGGGCCCGAGAGGTCCACGTCGGCCTGGCGAAAGTCGGTGCCGGACATGTCCTCAACGGTGAACGTGTCGGCACCACCCAGCGCCGCCAGATCAAGACGCTCGACGCCGTCCATGTCCATCCGGATGTTGGCGATGTCGCGCAGGAAGAGCGATCGCCCGCCGTTGGGCGACAGGCTCATGTTCTCGTCCACGCCGGCGCCGTTGAAGTCGAGCGTGTCGGTGCCGCTCCGGCCCTCCACGACGTCGCTGCCATCGCCGGGATCCCAGCGGAAGGTGTCGGTCCCGGAACCGAGCACCGCCGTGTCGTTCCCACGGTTGCCGTCGACCGTGTCGGTGCCGCTTCCAGCGATGAAGAGCTCGATACCGTCGCCGCCGTTCAGGACGTCGTCGCCGCTGCCACCGTCAACGGTCGCGGGCTCGTCGATGGCGCCGTTGGCCTGGTCGACCCGGAACTGGTCGCTGCCGCTGCGGGCGAACACCTCGATCCGGCTGAACGTGGCGCGATCGAAGCTCTGCTCGGCGATGCCGTCGTCGTTCAGGTCGACCTGCATCGTGCCGGGCGCACCGGGCGCGAGACGCAGGGCGATCCGATCGCCGTGCGACGTACCGGTGACGGTCAGGGTGTCGTTGGCAACGCGCGCCGCCGGCGGTTGCGCCGCGCCGGCGGGGGTGGCGGGGCCGGCCGTGGCCAGGCCGATTGCCAGTGCCGCCGCCGCCCCCGCCGTGACGGCCAGCGGGCGAGCTCCGGGAATGCGATGGACGTCCATGGTCGGGGACCCTTTCCGTGTGCCGCGGTCGACCGGGTGTCGACCACGCTGGCGTGCACTACGGCAGAAGTCGGGATCCGGTTCGCGGCACCCCGCGAAGGGCCCTGTTCTGGGGCAAGTGCCGGGGCGGCTCAGAACTCCGGATCCTCCCACCACGGATACGGTTCGGGGAGGTCGGCCGGCACGCGGTCGGGAAAGGTCGGTGGGCGCTTCTCCAGGAAGCTGGTGACGCCCTCGCGCACGTCGGCGCCGCGTCCGAGCGCCTGGAGCAGCGCGGAGTCGATCCGGTGGGCGGCCATCGGGTGCGGCTCGCCGAGCATGCGCCACAGGAGCGCCCGCGTCACCGTGGCCGAGACAGCCGAGCAGTTGGTGACAATGTCGTTGGCCAGCTCGTAGGCGGACGGCAGCAGGTCGTCCGGCTCGTGTATCGACCGCACCAGACCGCCGGCGAGCGCCTCGTCGGGGCCGAAGACCCGGCCGGTGGCACACCATTCCATGGCGCGGCTGATGCCGACCACGCGCGGCAGGAACCACGACGAGCAGGCCTCCGGTACCAGCCCCCGGCGGGCGAACACCAGGCCGAACCTCGCCGTGGCGGATGCCAGCCGGACGTCGAACGGTAGCGCCATGGTGATCCCGACCCCCACTGCCGGACCGTTGATCGCACCGATAACGGGCTTCGTGCACGCGAAGAACCGCAGGGCAACCAGACCCCCCTCGTCGCGGTGCCGGCCGTCGGCCTCCTTCACGACGCCCGCCGCGGCGGCGCGGTCACGGTCGTAGTCGAACGTGGCGTCGCCTCCGCCGAGGTCGGCGCCGGCACAGAAGGCCCGCCCCCGTCCGGTCACCACCACCGCCCGCACGTCGGGGTCGGCGCCGACGGCGTCGATCGCCGCGCACAGCTCGCGCTGCATCGTGGCCGTGAAGGCGTTGAGACGGTCCGGGCGGTCCAGCGTGATGGTGGCCACGTGGTCGGCGGTCTCGTAAGCGATCTGGCTGTAGGTCAGGGCCATCCGTCCATCTCAGTGCGCGCCGCCCCAGGGCGCTAGCCGACCGCCCTGACCGCTTCCCGCAAGTGCCCGGTCACGCCGCCTTTTCGAGGATGTGGACGCCGCAGGCGGAGCCGAGGCCGATGACGTGGGCAAGTCCGACCTTGGCGTCGAGAATCTGGCGGTCGCCGGCCTCCCCGCGGAGGTGGTGGCAGACCTCCCAGATGTTGGCGATGCCGGTAGCGGCGATCGGGTGGCCCTTGGATTGGAGGCCACCGGACACGTTGACCGGGGTGGTGCCGTCTCGCCAGGTGACCCCGGATTCGAAGAACGGCACCGCTTCGCCCGGGGGACAGAGCATGAGGTTGTCGTAGTGGACCAGTTCGGCGGTGGCGAAGCAGTCGTGCAATTCGACCAGGTCGAGGTCTTCGGGCCCGACCCCCGCCGCCTCGTAGGCCTGCTGGGCGGCGTTACGAGTCAGGGTGTTCACGTTTGGCAGCACCTGGCACGCCTCGTCCCAAGGGTCGGTGGTGAGCACCGACGCCGCCACCTTCACGGCCCGGCGCCGCTGCTCCGGGCCCAGCGTGCGCAGCTTGCGGTCGGTCACCACCACCGCCGCCGCCGCCCCGTCACAGTTGGCCGAGCACATGGGCCGGGTGTTGGGGTAGGCGATCATCACGTCACCCATGATCTCCTCGAGCGTGAAGCGCTTGGAGTACGCCGCCAGCGGGTTCAGCGTCGAATGGGCGTGGTTCTTCTCGCTGATCCGCGCGAACAGCTCGAAGCTCGTGCCCCCGTAGCGGTGCCCGTACTCCATGCCGATCTGGGCGAACACACCCGGCATCGTCGCGGTCCCGATTCGGCCATCGATCGGTGCGACGGCGCCGAACCGGCCCTGCGGGGTCCAGGTGTCGTCGTCGGCCTTACGGTTCCCACCTGCGAGCAACCCCGCGCCGGCGAGCTTCTCCACCCCGACCGCCAGGCCCATGTCACACTCCCCCGCCTTGAGGGCCATGATCGCGGTGCGCAACGCCGTCGCCCCGGTCGCACACGCATTGGCAACGTTGTAGACGGGGATCCCGGTCTGACCCACCTGCTTCTGCAGCTGCTGCCCGATCCCGCCACCGCCGCCCATCAGATTCCCGGCGGCCAACACACCCATGTCCCGCATCGTCACCCCGCCGTCGGCGAGCGCCCCCATCGCCGCCTCTGCCGCCAGGTCCACGGTGTCCTGCTCGGGATGCTTACCGAACTTGGTCATACAGATGCCCAAGATCCACACGTCATCGGCCGCCATCACTGACCCTCCGTCGCGTTCGGCGAGTCGACCGGCTCGAACCCGAAGCCGATCGCCTCGACACCAGCCCCATCGGTGCCGATGGGAACCGTCGTCAACCTCACCTTCATCCCCAGCTTCACGTGCTCGGGGCTGGGCTCCACGTTCACCACGTTGCCCCGCACGCTCGTCCCGTCGCAGTCCACCACCGACGCCACAAACGGCACCGGGATCCCCGGCGCCGCCAACGACACGATCGTGAACGCCCGCACCTCACCCTCGGAGGCCACCCGCACCCTGGCGAACTCCGTGCCGCCACACGCCGCACAGGCGTTGCGCCTGTCAAAGAACCGGGCGCCGCATCTCGCACACTCGTGCGCCACCAAATACGGATCCCCGTCCCCCAAAACCAGGTAGTCCACCAACGGGACCTGTTCGCTCACGAAAGCAATTCCCTTCCCGACCGCAACCTGGCGATCTGCGTGTACCAGATCAGAGCACACTCGCCAGGCGAGTGGACAACCGCGCTCAGCCGCCGAGCGCCTCGAGGCGCTCGGCCGTGTCGTCGGTCAGCGCCCAGCGGGACGGCTCGCCAAGCTCCTCCCGCACCACGCCACGCTGTTCGAGCGCACGGAGGTGGGCGAGCGCCTCGCCGACCGCAGCCCGCCGCATGAAGCCCTCGATCTCGTCCCACGGGCGCGACCAGTGCATGCGAGACGCGATCGCCCATGCCGTGGTCACACCGTCGCCGATGGCGGCGACCGCCTCGCGGAAGCGCTCGGCGTGGTGACGACGGAGCTGGTCGAGGCGCTGGTGCAGGTGGACGAACCGGTACTCGTGGGCGGGCAGGACCTCGTCGGGGTCGTAGGCGTCGAGCTTGTCGAGCGAGCGAAGGAAGTCGCCGAGCGGATCGTCGCCCGCCTGGGGATGGAACGAGATGTTGGGCGTGATCCGCGGCAACACGTGGTCACCCGACAGCAGCACCTCGTAGCCCGGCTCCCAGAAGCACAGGTGGCCGGGCGAGTGGCCCGGCGTCCAGATGGCCGAAAGCTCCCAACCGGGAACGTCGGGGCGCTGACCGTCCTCGAGGAGCACATCGGGCATGACCGCGTCGACGAACGGCCGCACCGGCATCGCCGCCCGTTGCAGGGTGGCGACTTCGTCGGCCGGTGCTCCGACCCGGCGCAACATGGCGCCCACCCGCTCCAGGAGGCCGGTCGGCTCGGCGTAGCGATCGCGCACCAGTGCGGCGTCGGCCGGGTGGAGCGCTATCCAGGCGCCGGACGCCTCGCGGATGCGCCCGGCCAGGCCGTAGTGGTCGGGGTGGATGTGCGTCACCAGCACACCCCGGACGTCGCCGATGGCGTAGCCGGCCACGTCGAGCCCCGCCGTCAGTGCGTCGTACGCGTCCTCCGTATTCCAGCCGGCGTCGACGAGGTAGGCGCCCCGATCGGACTCGAACAGGTAGACGAACACATACCGCAGCGAGTTGTTCGGCAGGGGCACGGGGATCGTCCACAGGCCCGGCCGCAGCCGCTCCACCGGGGGAAGCGGATCGGACATGTGGCGCGTCCCGGTCATCGGATGCTCACGCTATGAGGTCGCGCGACCGAGCGACGAACCGGGGACACCGGTAAACCAGCGTCGTCGGCCAGGGTCCATCACCGGCAAGTCATTGCTTGCATGTCGGGCGCAGCTCAGAAGATCCCGCGGTTCAGACCCGGGCGTGCCGTACCGGGAATCGGTAGGGTCTGAGGAGCAGAGGCGGAAGCATGATTGATCTACCGGTCAGGTCCGAGACATCCGTCCTCGAAGGACCGCAAGGCGCGTTGCGATCGAGGCTGGTCGGATTCACAAGGGTGCCCGGATTCACGGTCGGCGACGTCGACCCGTTGCTCGATCCGACGCAGTGGCGCAATCTCACGAACGGCCGCATCACCATGGAGCCGCTCGGCGACGGTCCCACGACCGACGGCGAACGTCTGTATCAGGAGACCTTCACGGTCACGGCCACGCTGTCGCTCACACCCGTTCTCCGGGTCGCGACGAAGACCGACGACGGTCCGCCGCGGGCTCGCTGGCTCGAGTACCGGATGGCCGATGCCGAGGATCAGTCGCCGGGCGAGCCCATCCGGGTGGACCAGGGCAGCATCTTCATTCGCACCATCGACGGTGGCGTCCGCATAACTGCGACCAAGCGCCTGCTGTTCGTTCCTCCGTTCGATGCTCCGAACCTGGCCCTGCTCGCAGACGCCATCGGATACTTCGACGCCTTCGAGGCGATGGTTCGGGCGGCGCTCCCGGCCAACGGCACACACGACCCGAGATGACGAGGAAGGAGGCCCATGTCCACAGATATGAATCCGGGCGGCCGGGACCCGAGCAGCAGGGACCCCACCCGCGAGGAACTGGCCGTGTTCGTCGTGACGTCGTTCGTCCACAACGCCGTCGACGCGACGGCCGAGTGGTTACGGGACGGGGCCCTGGCGTTCGACGCGTCACTGAACAAGGCACTGGCGGGCAAGTACACGGCGAGCGACCTGGTCAAGGATTCGGCAGCCCTCTGGGCCCGCAGCGTGAAGCAGGCGTTGCGGGCGTTGCCCACCTCGGGTCCGGATGCTGGGGTCGAGGAGACGACCACCGAACAGGGGATGCGGAGTGCGATGGGTTCGGCTGGGGGAGCCGAATCCAGGACCGCGTGAGCCCATGTCCGATGCCACGCCGCGGCCCCTGACGGCGGCAGCCGGGGGATTCGTCGCGCTCGCCGATTGGCTCGGCGGGCTGGCGCGCTCACATGTCACCGACGTCGCCCGCGCCGCCGACGACGGCAGCCTGGACGCGACCACAGCTCTGGCGCGGTCGGCGGCCCTTGCCCTCATCGGCTGGGTCGCCTTGGCGAACGAGGTCCTCGATGCCGCCACCGTGATCACGTTGCCGCCGCTGCGGCTGAGGGAGCGGACATCTGACGAACACATCGGCCGCGAGGGATGGGAGGGGCAGACGCTCGAGGCCACGGACTTCGTCAACGGGTTCAACGAGCCGCTCCCGGACACCGTCCACGTGACCGTCGAGCCCGAGACGCTCCGCGCGGACCTGGTCTTCCGGCTTCGCGCGACCGGGATCACCCACGATTGCGTCGGCGTGTACAGGGGCATCGCCCAACCGACGGGGGCGGCGAGCTCGGACCCCTCGGTTCCCGTCTGGCTCGTCATTCCGTGATCACGAGCGACGGTCCTGCGCCAGCGCCCAGCGGTAGGCCGTGCGCACCGCGAAGGCCTCCCGGAGCTCGCTCGCGACGTCGGTTCGGAACTCGTCGCGGTAGGTGGGATCGGTCACGAGATAGACGGTGAACGACAGCCCGGCGAAGGTGGCAAGGAAGCCGGCGACGCGAAGCAGCTCCTCGGTGACCACCATCTGGCGCTGGTCGAGGGACCACGAGAGCAGCACGTTCACATCGCCACCCACCCAGTTGGCGGTCGAGGGCTCCGACATCGCCAGCGCGCCGAACGCGACGAGAAACAGCCAGACACCGGTGGCGACGGCCATTATCTGGACGGAGCGGGCGAACAGGCCCACGAGCGCCACGTTGGCCCGCTCTCGGGGCGAGAGCGCGATCGGGGACGGCCGGCCCGTTGGCGGGAGGTCGATGGCCCGGGCGGGCGTCCCGGCGACGAGGGACCGGCGCACGAACCACCGCTCGCAATCGAGGATCGCAGGGGCTGGCGGCACCGGCGCAGGCTAGTGGGCGCTCGCGGTGTTGCCGTCGAAGCCGAGCTGAACCTCAACTCGAGGTCGAGGCGAACGCATGGGTACAGCCGCGTCCACCGGACACACGCCTCAGTCAGCCCACGGTGGGGTGGATCGCTGGGTGGTAGCCGTGGCTGAGCACCTCGGTGCTGGCGCGCGGCGTGAGCACGGTGGCATCGCCCCTGCCCGGGCGCTCGATCGGCGGCCGGTAGCCCCGTGGCGACCACGGCGCCAGGCGATCCTCCAGGACGAGCGCTGGCACGGCCCCGCCCAGGCCGGGCTCGTCGAGGGCGACGAACGCGCCGACGGGCAGCTCTGTCCACAGTCGTGCGTGGCGGCGCTGGACCTTGCCGTCACGACGGTCGGTGTGCAGGCGGCGGTCCATGGGGTCGACCCTGGGTCGCTCTCCGAACGCCGACTGCCAGCCGTCGAGCCAGGAGTTGAAATCAGACCGGCGGCACAGCGCGCAGGGTCGGTGGCCCGCCGCCAACGCCACGGCCTCGTCCCAGAAGAACAATGGCGTCCAGCGCCCGGGCTGCCACTTGGGCGCCACCCAGCCCTTGTACTCGAGGACGCAGGTGATCCACCGGCGCACCTGCCACGGCCGCACGATCCGTCGATCGCGGTGCACACAGCCCCGGTTGCCCATGAACAGGCCCCGCTGGTTGATGGCAACGGTTTCGCCCCACGGGTTCACGCGATTTGTATCGGGCACCCCACCATCGTGGCGCGACGACCTGCGCGATCGCGCCCGAGATACACGGCCGTGTCACCGCGGGTTTTGACATGCCTCGTGAGCGGGTAGACGAGGGCCGCAGACGAGGGAGGGATTCCCCATGACTTGGGTGATTATTGCAGTGGCCGTCGTCGTGGTCGCGATTGCGGTCGTGGCGCTGACCTTCGGGCGTTCGGCGGCGTTGAAGCGACGCTTCGGACCCGAGTACGACCGGATCGTCGAGGAGAAGGGCGGCCGCCGAGCCGCAGAGGCCTCGCTGCGTGACCGGGCGAAGCGGCGCCATGCCCTGGAGATCCATGAGCTGTCGGACGAGGCCAGATCGGCGTACGGCGCCCGCTGGCGCGATGTGCAATCCGGCTTCGTCGACGACCCGCGCCGGGCGGTCGCCCACGCGGACTGGCTCGTCCAGGAGGTCATGCGCGAGCGCGGTTATCCGGTCGACGAGTTCGATGAACGCGTCGAGCTGGTGTCGGTCGATCATCCGGAGCTCGCAGAGAACTACCGGGTGGCGCACGCCATCCAGCGCCGGAGTGGCGCGGAGGGGGCCTCGATTGACGATCTGCGCGAGGCGTTCCAGCGCTACCGGGCGCTTTTCGGCGATCTGTTGGCCGACGGTGTTGACCAGAACGACGGGGACGACCGGGACGACCGGCACGCGAGCGATGAGCGCGACGTCCCCCATGAGCACGACGTGCGTTGAGGAGGAGGACGGGTGACCACGAACGAGACCGAACGAACTGATCCCGCGTCACGACTGGCGACGGACGACGTGGACCATGAGCGCGCACCGGAGGACGATGCATCCGAAGTGAACGAGGACGATGCATCCGAGGTGAACGAGGACGATGCATCCGAGGTGAACGAGGACGATGCATCCGAGGTGAACGAGGACGATGCATCCGAGGTGAACGAGCTCGAACAAGACGAGTCCGAACCGGTTCCCGAGGACGAGACGGTCGTCGACGACACCGAGCTCTCCACCGCCGAGTCGGGTGCCGAACCGCTGTCGGAGGAACCGCCAACCGCAACTCCCTTGCCAGCCGCGCCCGAACGGCCGGCCGGGCAGTCAGAACCCGGAGCCGATGATGAGGGCGCCCACGGCGCGGCGACACAAGCGGCGGCCGGGATGGACAAACGCCTTCTGGCCGACCCAGATGGCTACCAGGACCGCTGGACCGAGATCCAGACCGGATTTGTCGACGAGCCCACCCACGCCGTCGAGCATGCGGCCGAGCTGCTGACCCAGCTCATGGACGACCTGTCGCGGTCGCTCGCCAGCGAGCTCGAGGCGACCGCGGGGCGCAGCGCCGGCGAGCGGGCGTCGACCGACGAGCTCCGGGTAGCGTTCAACCGCTACCACGTCTATTTCGATCGCCTCCTGGCGGTGTGAGGCCCGACGCTCAGCCCTGAGCTTCGCGAGCGTCTCGAGACGGCGCGGTCGTGGCGGCGAGCAGATGCCGGGCGCGCCGGCCGAGGTCGCCGAGGTCGACGCGACCGGCGTCGGCCGCGGCGACTAGGCGTTCGGCCAGGTCGAGCGCTTCGTCGATGATCGGCGCCTGTGCCGCGGGGTCCTCGCCCATGTCGTGGAGGATCGTCCGCTCCGTCCGCGACGCGATGATCGGACCGTCGATGCCCTCGACCCAGACGTTCGTGCGCCGCCCGTCGCCCCGCTGGTCCCCTCGTAGCGGTTCGAGCGCGTAGATCTTGTCCGCGCGGGCGAACTTGCCGAATCCCAGGAAGACCATGCGGGGTTCAACCGCCATGGCTCGATTATCGGCTCCAGGCGAGCGGGTGGCGAGCCCGGGCGGCGATCCGCGGCGCAACCGGGAGCCGCGGCGACGGCGGCGGCCGCCCGCCGCGTGCCGGGTGCACCGGGGTGCCGGGGGCGCCGGGGTGCCGGTTACGGCTCACCCCAGCCGGACGGCACCGGTGTCTACGGCCCGGATCAGCTCAAGCCGGGAGGCGCAACCGGTCTTGGCGTAGACGCGCGACAGGTAGACCTCGATCGTCTTCCGGCTGTAGTGCATGGCGGCCCCGATCTGGCGGTTGGACAGGCCGTCGCGCACCAGCCGCACCAACTGGACCTCCGTGTCTGTCAGGTCCGACGCGGGGTGGGCCACCCGACGAGGAACCGTGAGCCCCCGCGACCGCAGACCGGCCGCGGCCCGTCGCCGCCAGGGAGCGGCACCGAACCGGTCGAACGCCTTGTACGCCTCGTTGAGGTGGCGGCCCGGGTCGTCGCCGAGCTCGCCGAGCACCAGCAGCGCGTGCGCGCGCTCGACCTCCCAGGCCTCCGCCGCGGCCAGGTCACGATAAGCACGGCCAACCTCGACGTCCCGATCGACCAGAGCTCGGGCCCGGAGAGCGGGCACCTGGCATTCGAGCCAACCGGTGCGCCCCGCCAGCGCCTCGATCTCGGAGGCCACCTCGCGGGCATAGTCGACACGGCCCGCATCGAGATGGATGTCGACTGCGAGCCGCAGGATCTCCGCATGCTTCCAAACGCTCCCGCCCGACGCGGACGCCTCGACCCGCTCGCGCTCGAGCAGTCCCAGGGCGGCATCGGGCTCACCCACCGCGTGGTGCACTCGGGCCCGCGCCAGGGTGGCGTGCCGCGTCACGGAGAGGATGGAGTCGTCGACCCGCAGCGCGGCCGAGGCGGCGTCGAGGTCGCCCCGGTCGACATACAACTCACACGCCGCACAGGCCAGGAGCTGCGCCGAAGACACGGCACCCCGTTGTTCGAGGTCGAAGCCGGCGCCGCCGATCAACGTCAGGGCCTCGTCCCAGTCGCCCCGCATCCACAGCAGACGCACGCGGGCGCTCTCTGAGCTGCCGCCGATCGATACGGCGGCAGCCTCGGGACGCATGGCGGCGGCGACCCGGAGATGGTCCTCCATCCGAGCCAACAGCCCGGGACGCCAGTCGGCGTACGCGACCAGTTCGTGTGCCGCCAGGCTGACCGTCCGCGACGCACGTTCGGATAGCGCCTCGACGCGGCGCATGAGGTCGGCGGCGCGGTCCACCTGGCCCACGTGGTTGGCGTACTGCACGAGGTGGGCCAGGGCCATGAGCTCCGCCGCCGGCGTGACCTCCGCGCCGTCTAGGCTGCCCACCGCGTCGGGGAACCCTGCGGCGGCGGCGGCGTAGCTGCCGGTCTGGAGCAGCAGGTTGGTGCGCATTCCCAGCAGGGGACAGGGCGCACCTCCGAGCGACAGTTCGGCCTCGATGACCTCGAGCGCGTCCTTCGGCCGCCCGTCCAGGTACAGGTCGTTGACCACCAGTGCGACCGTGCCCCGCCGAACCGCGCCGGGGGACAGAACCCGCAGGGCATCCCGCCCCACGGCCGCCGCCTCCCGAGGGCGGGCACCCACGTGCAGTGCGCGGGCCTGGAGCGCCATCGCTTCGGGTCGTCGCGGGGAATCGACGGGGAGCAGCCCGAGCGCCCGGCGGTGGTAGTCGGCGGACACCAGCGGCGCCGTCGAGCCGATGGTCCGTCCGGCTTCGAGCAGCACCTCCGCGGCCGCCGCGTTGCCGGGCTCCGCCGATGCCGCGACGTGGGTGGCCAGGTCCAGGATGTCGAGGACCATGCCGGCACGTCGGTCGGCCGCGAGCTCGGTGGCGATGGCCGCGTGGATGCGGCGACGTTCCGCCGGGCCGATGTCGTCGTAGAGCGTCGTGCGAACGATCGAGTGCGTGAACTCGTAGCCCCCGTCGGCCGCGTGGGCCAGGAGTTGCGCCTTGACCAGGCGGTCGAACGACCTGGTCACCCCGTCGGCCGACATACCGGTGAGCCGCTCCGCCAGCCCGAGGTGGCGCAGCGAGAAGCGACCGAAGACGGCCATGACCTTGGCCAGCTCGACATCGGAGGCGGTGCCCGCGAACAACCGTCGCAGGAGCGCGGTCGACGGTCGCAGGCCGATCGCCGGAGCGCCGGCGACGAGGTGAGCCCGATCACCGTCGACGACGACGGCGTTGCCGTCGACGAGCGACTGCGCCACCTCGCAGACGAAGAAGGGGTTGCCCCGGCTGGCCTCGACCACGGCGTCGGTCAGCCGGTCGTCGGGATCCGCGCCGATGACGGACGCGGCCAGGGCCTGCGTCTCGTGCCGGTCGAGGGGCTCGAGGTCGACGACGGCGCCGCGCCCGTCGAACGCCATCCGCTGTCCCAACCGGTCGAGCTCCGTCGCACCGCCCCCCGGGCGCAACGTGACGACGGTGAGGACGGGGAGGTCGGCGAGGCGGACGAGCAACGCCGCCAGAGCCAGCGACTCGCCATCCGCGGCGTGGAGGTCCTCGAGCACCAGCACGACGGGTGCCCCGTCCCCCACGGCCCGGATGAGCCCGACGGTGGCGGCGAACACCGCCGACAGGTGCTCGGCGTCGCCGGCCTCGTCATCGCTTCGCTCGATCTTGGCACGCAGCGCGTCGGTGCGGCCGGCGACGGCGCCGTCGGGGACCAGGCGGGTGAGCACGTCTCGGAAGACGGCGAACGGGATGCCGTGGTCGAGGTCGTCTGCCCGTCCCATCACGACCGGGTATCCGAGCTCCTCGGCTCGGGTCGTCAGCTCGGCGACGAGCCGGGACTTGCCGATGCCGGCGTCGCCACGAACCAGCAGGGCCGCCGGCGTCCCCTTCTCGATGCGCTCGAGCTGCTGGAAGGCGACCACGAGGTCGAGCTCACGTCCGACGAGCGGTGGCGTCCCTCGCGGCCCTTCCGGCGACACGCTCCCCCTTTCGCGCCGGAGTGTACGACCGGATGTGTAGGGAGGCCCCCACTACGCCGATCCCTCGCCCGCGAGCACCATTGTGGGCATAGGGATGACGAGGGGGTGCGCGGCATGGATGTTCAGGGCCACTGCGACGATCGCTTCGCCGCGGTCGTCGGCGAGTTCGAGCGCAATTTCGGTGAGCGCGGCGAGCTGGGGGCGTCGGTCGCGGTCACCGTCGGTGGCGAAGCGGTCGTGGACCTGTGGGGTGGCCACGCCGATGCCGAGCGCACCCGCGCCTGGGAGAAGGACACCCTCTGCGTCGTCATGTCGTCGACCAAGGGCGCCACGGCACTGGCGGTGCACCTGCTGGCCAGTGCCGGCGAGCTCGACGTCGACGAACCCGTCGCCACCTATTGGCCCGAGTTCGCGGCCGCGGGAAAGGACGGGGTGCTTGTGCGCCACCTCCTCACGCACCAGGCCGGCCTTCCCGCCCTGCGCGACCCTGTACCGCCGGGCGGGTTCTACGACTGGAAAGGCATGGTCGAGCGCCTGGCCGCCGAACCGCCCTTCTGGGAGCCCGGCACCCGGCACGGCTACCACGCCCTCACCTTCGGGTTTCTCGTAGGCGAGGTCGTCCGGCGGGTGTCCGGCCGCAGCATCGGCCGGTTCCTCGCCGACGAGGTCGCCGGCCCCCTCGCTCTCGACCTCTACATCGGGCTGCCCGAGGGCCTCGCTGCGCGGGTCGCCAGGCTCACGCCGCCGCCCGCACCCCAGCCTGGCGACCCGATTCCCCGCTTCATGCTCCAGGCGATGACCGAGCCGGGCTCGATCCCGTGGCTCGTCATGCAGAACAACGGCGGCTACCTCGTGCCCGGCGAGTGGGACTCGCCACCCGCGTTGGCGGCCGAGCTGCCGGCATCGGGAGGCGTGACGAACGCCCGGGCGCTGGCCGGCATGTACCGGGCGATCGTCCACGACCGCCAGATCGGCCGGTACCGCCTCGATCCCGAGGACGTCGCCCGGATGGGGGCGGTGCAGTCCGCGGCCGGCGAGGACGCCGTCCTGTTCGGCCCCGGACGGTGGACGCTCGGGTTCCTCAAGGCGGGTTACACGCCTCGTGGCGTCGAGCCACCGGTCGTGATCTCGTTGAGCGAGGAGGCCTTCGGGCACACCGGGCACGGCGGATCCATCGGTTTCGCGGATCCCGGCTGCGGGATGTCGTTCGCATACGTGATGAACCAGATGTCCCCCGACATGGGACTCGGACCCACCGGCCAGTCGTTGGTCGACGCCACCTACCGGTCGCTGGGATATCGGCGGACGAAGTACCACACGTGGGTCCGTTAGGAGGACGCGACGATGCCGCAACTAGAGCTGAGCATCGACGTCGACAACGCCACAGTCGCGGGCGACGGCGTGCAGGTGCGCGGCACGCTGGTGGGTCCCGACGGTGCCTATCCCTTCGTCGGCTGGATCGGCCTCCTCGCCCTGCTGCAGCAGGCGGTGAGCGTTCCGGACGCGCCATCGCGGCTGGGAGAGGGTGAGGTCTAGTGGGCGCTCGCGGAAGTTCCGTGGATGTATCGCCGAGGCAGATTCGTCGCTGGCAAGGACGCAGGAGGAAGGCGCAGCCAGCGGCTGCGGCGACGACGAGGACGCAGTCCAGCGGCGAATCTGGCCGGCGAGACGCCACGATGACTTCCGCGAGGGTCCACTAGTGCCGTGACGCTCCTCCGCACCAGGTCGCTGACCGTCACGTATGGCGGAGTGCGCGCGGTCGACGCGGTGACCCTCGACATCGAGGCCGGGAGCCTCACCGGCCTCATCGGCCCCAACGGCGCCGGCAAGACCAGCCTCATCGACGCGCTGTCGGGCTTCGTCACCTACGGGGGATCGGTTGTACTCGACGGCGCAACGCTCGACGGCCTTGCCCCGCACGAGCGGGCGCGCCGCGGGCTCGTGCGCAGCTTCCAGACCGTCGAGCTGTTCGACGACCTCGACGTGCGGGGCAACCTGTTGGTGGCCGCCGACCGCCTCACGGTCTGGGGTGCGCTTCGCGACCTGGTCGCGCCCCGTCGGCTGTCGGCGGCCGGTCGGGTGGATCGCGCCATCGAGGCGGCCGACATCGGCCACCTGCTCGACCGCGGCAGCGACGAGCTGTCCGAGGGCGAGCGCAAGCTCGTGGGTCTGTGCCGGGCGCTTGTCGCCGGGCCCAGGGCGCTGCTGCTCGACGAGCCAGCGGCCGGTCTCGACACCGCCGAGAGCCGCCGCTTGGGCGAGAGGCTTCGGGTCATGGTCGAGTCCGGCATCGCGGTGCTGCTCGTCGACCACGACATGGACCTGGTGCTCAACGCGTGCGACCTGGTGCACGTGATCGAGGGCGGACGGCACATCGCCAGCGGGACGCCCGACGAGGTCCGTCGCCACGAGCGGGTCGCGACCGCCTACCTCGGAGCCCACACGACGGCGGCGACACGCGGGGGTGCACGCGCATGAGCGGTCGAGAAGTGCGAGCGAACCATGAGTCGAGGGGCCCGCTGGTCGAGGTGCGGAACCTGCGCGCCGGCTACGGCCGCTGCGTGGTGGTACGCGACCTCTCCCTCAGCGTCGCCCCCGGCGAGGTGGTGGCGCTGCTGGGACCCAACGGCGCCGGCAAGACCACATCCCTGATGACGGTCGCGGGACTGCTTCCCGCTCTCGGCGGCGAGGTCCGGCTGCTGGGCGAGCCGGTCGACGCCCGTTCACCACAGCGCAACGCCCGGCGCGGCCTCGGCTACGTCACGGAGGACCGGGCGCTGTTCGGCGGGCTCACCGTCCGCGACAACCTGTGGCTGGCCGGCCGCCGGTGGCGCAGGAGCAACCGTGGGGGCGTGGCCAATTACTTCCCGGCGCTCGACCCCCTCGCCGGCCGGCCGGCCGGACTCCTCTCAGGAGGCGAGCAGCAGATGCTCGCCATCGCCCGAGCCCTCGCCGGTGGGCCCGAGCTGCTGCTGGTGGACGAGATGAGCCTGGGACTGGCGCCGCTGGTCGTCGACCAGCTCGCAACCGTGATCCGCCGGATCGCCGACGACCTGGGCGTGGGCGTGTTGCTGGTCGAGCAGCACGTGCCCGTGGCGTTGTCGATAGCGGATGCCGCCGTGGTGCTGGTGCACGGGGAGGTCGTCGCCCGGGGCAGCGCGGCCGAGCTCGCCGAGCGCCCCGACCTGCTCCACGCCAGCTACCTGGGCGTGTGAGTCGACGCTCCCTGCCTAGACAGCCACACGGTCCAGGTCGTCGTCCGACGCGACGACGGGTGCCGAGTTCGGGCTGACCGCGCGGAGCCAGCGGCCGGCGACGCGGATGCGCCGCCGATCCCGGCGACCGGTCGCGACGACGTCGACCGCCTGCCGCATCGCGGCACCCAGGACCTGGGGGTCGGTCATGCACACCGCGTGCCCGCCGTCCACCTCGATCACCGGCGCACCCAGCGCAGCCGCCGTCGACCGCTGCCGGTCGGGCGCGACCACGACGTCTCGTCGCGTCACCACCGATGCCGCCGGCGCCTCCAGCTCGGCCAGCCACGGGCGGGCATCGAACCGGGCGATGGCCCTGCCGGCACCGACGACGTCCGAGGGGTGCATGCGCTTCAGCTCGCCCGCCATCCACGGGGAGACCTCGGCCAGCTCCCCCAGGAAGGCAGGCCGGCTGCCGATCACCTCCCCGAGCACGCGTTCAGGCAGTCCCGAACGGACCAGCGGCCCGAGCAGGTGCACCATCGGTCCGAGCCCTCGCCAGATGCCGGTGCGGGCCAGGTCGGCCGCGGTCGCCACCAGCACCATGCCCCGCACGAGCTCGGGGTGCCGGCGAGCCAGGAGCAGGGCGACGGGGCCGCCCATGGAGTAGCCCGCCACGACCGCCTGACGCACGCCGAGCTCACGGAGCAGCCCCGCGGCGTCGTCGGCACAATCCTCGAGGCTGAACGGCTCGCGGGTGCGGATGCCCCGGCCGTGGCCACGGTGATCCATCGCGACCGCGTGGTAGCGCCCGGCCAGCGCCGGGAACGCGCCCAGCCAGTTGAGGTCGGCCGACGCCATCCACCCGTGCAGCAACAGGACGGTCGGCGCACCGTGCGGCCCGGCCTGGTAGCGGACGAACACGTCGCCACGGTCGGGCACGCGCACGACGGTGCCCAGGGGCAGGAGCGGCGGGACCGGTTGACGACCGCGGCGGTCATCACGCCGGGCGCGGCGCCAGAACTCACTCGGTTCACGTCGTAGCTGCACGGCCATCGATGCTCACACCTCGGGTGAAGCCTCCGCCGTCAGACCGGGGCGGCGCCCGGCGAGTTTCACACACGGACCCGGACGCTCCGCGCGCTAACGCTGTTTCCACCCGTTCCAGTAGGTCACGGCCTCGACCGGCTTGCGGTCGGCGGGCCTGAAGTCGCCGCCTGTGACATGGGCCACCGGAAGGAGGGCCACCTGGGTCACGGTGTCGGGGATGCCCAGCAGCTGGGCGGCGTCCCGCTCGTGGTGAAGGTGGAGGGTCGTGTACGCCGTTCCCAGGCCGCGACTGCGCAGCGCGAGCGCGAAGCTCCACACCGCCGGGAGGATCGACCCGTAGAACCCGGCCATGTCCGCCGGTGCCGGGCGTTCGGGAAGCCGGGTGAGCAGGCACGGGATGACGTGGATCGGCACCTCGTGCAGGTGCGCGGCCAGGTAGTCGGAGCTGCGCAGGATCGGGTGGTTCTCGTCGCCCCCGGCTGCCACGATCGCGGCCTTCTGGAGCTCGATGTATGGCCCGTAGCCGCGCCGGTAGAGGTCGGCCAGTCCGGCACGCACGCCGGGATCGTCGACCACCAACCAGCGCCACGGCTGGCTGTTGCCACCGGAAGGCGCCTGGGTGGCGATGCGCAGGCAGTCGAGCACGAGCCCGCGCTCGACCGGTCGGCTGAGGTCCAGGCGTTTGCGGACGGCTCGCGTCGTGGTCAACAGGCGATCGGTCTCGGCCAGATCGAAGCCGCTGGCGCCGGGGTCGCTCTCGGTCGTTCGCATGCGCGTCATGTTTGCGCCCCCACGGTCACAGGCGGGGGTTCGGCCCCCACCGACCGATCGTAACGAGTCGCGGTCGCAGCATGCCGTCCCGCGACGCGGGCGCTCAGCGCCGCCACGTGGCTGCGTATGCTTCCGGCGATGCCATCCGGGTTGAGAACGGCGGTGGCGACGAGCAGGATCCCGGACACGAGCAGGTAGTTCTCGCCGACGTCCACGGCGCGATCGAGAACCACGTAGCCGATGCCGAGCGGTGCGAGCGTGCCCGCGATCAGGGCCCCACCGATGCTGGTGATCCCCCCGAGGTACGCGAACGCCAGCAGGGTCAGGCTCACGGAGACGCCGAACGACGTGGCCGAAAGCTGGCCGCGGCTGTAGCCGATCAGCGCGCCCCCCAGGCCGGCGAGGAAGGCCGACATGCCGAAGGCGATGAGCTTCGCGGCGGCGACGTCGACCCCCAGCGAAGCGGCCGCGCGCTCGTTCGATCGCACCGCCAGCAACGCCCGCCCGGTGCCGCTCCGGCCGAGGTTGGCCACCGAGACGGCGGCGAGCGCGAGCACCACCAGCACGAGGACCCCGAACTGCCACCGAGCGAGGTCCGCCCCCCGCCGCACGGCGAGGTCGATGCCGAAGATCCGGGGATCGGGGATGAGGTTGCCGGTTGTCGGCGTCAGCTTCGGGTTCTGGAACACGAACTGCTCGATGGCGACCCCGGCCGCGAGCGTGACCACCGCCAGCTGGACTCCCCGGACCCGGAGGGCGGGAACGCCGACCAACAGGCCCAGCGCCGTGGCCGCCAGCGCGGCAACGAGCAGTGGGAGCGGGAAGGGCAGCCCGGTGCCGACCTTCGAGAGCACGAAGCCGGCCGAACCCGCGAACGCAGCCTGCGCCAGGGATATCTGACCGACGAACCCGGTCAGCACGACGAGCGACAGGGCCATCAGCGCCACGATCATCGACGTGATCACGCCGAACCGGTAGCTGCCCTCGGTGAACAGGACGGCCGCCCCTCCGGCGGCGACGAGCGCGCCGACGACCGGTGCCCGCACGCGCGGCGTGGGAACCGCGGGCAGCGGCTCGGCGGTCGGCGTGGCCCGCGTGGGCAGGCGCGGTCCGAGCAGGAACAAGGCGGCGACGATGACCAGCAGCGGCACGGTCTCGGCGACTCCCACTGTCGCCCAATCGGGCCACCAGTCGCGAGACGACAGGAGCGTGATCTCCGACTCGACGGCGCCGAGTGCCAGGCCGGCCGCACAGGCGACGCCGACCGACGTCAGCCGCCCCACGAGGGCGCACGCCAGCCCGGGGACCACCATCAGGGTCCAGCTCGCCGGCTCGAGGCCAACCGTCGGCGACACGAGGACGGCGACGGTGCCGCCCACCACCGCGGCAAGCACCCAGGTGGCCGCCGCCAGCCGGTCGGGTGAGTAGCCGATGAGCATGGCCCCGCGCTCCGACTCGGCGGCCGCCCTCGTGGCGAGCCCCGTCTGGGTAAAGCGCCCCAAGCCCCACAGAATCGCGGCGATGGCGACGACGAGCGCTGCAAACCAGATCCGGTCGCGCGAGAAGGTCAGCGCGCCGATCCGAACGGGGTTGTCGGGCAGCGCCGCCGCTACGGCGCGGCGGCCGGTGCCGAAACGCAGCACGACCAGCGCCTGGAGCGTGATCGCGACGCCGACCGAGGCGACGACCTTGGCGAGGGGCGGCGCCGAGCGCAGCGGACGGAAGACCACCAGGTGCAGGATCAGGCCCAGCAGCGCGGCCGCCGCCACCCCGACGACGAGGGCGGGCCATGTCGACAGGCCGGTGCCGAGGTGCAGTCGACCGACGGGGAGGACGAGGTCACCCTGGCGACGCAGCTCGTCGTAGACGAACGCCGCCCACATCGCCATGGCGCCCTGGGCGATGTTGATGACCCGGTCCCCCGGTACGTGGTGACCAGGGTGGGCCCGGTTTGGCCCTCACCTTCAGCGTCCGCGGTGAAGCGGGAGCGTGGTAGTAGGGGCCGCCCTACTTCGCGGCCCGCCCCACCCGCCGAGGGTCCGCCGACCGCCGCGCTCACACCATCGAAAGGCCGCCGCTCACCGCCACGGTGTGGCCGGTGACGAACGACGCGTCATCGGAGGCGAGGTAGGCGATGGCGGCGGCGACCTCTTCGGGCTGCCCGCAGCGTCCCAGCAGCGTGGCGTCGATCATCGCCTGGTGGAGGCCGGCGCCCAGCGGACCGTCGGCCAGCCCACTGAGCAAGGGCGTGTCGATCGGACCCGGGGCCACGGCATTGCAACGCACCCCGTGGCGGGCGCCCTCGCGTGCGATGGCCTTGGTGAACCCGATCACGCCGGCCTTGGCCGCGGTGTAGAGGGCGCCCCCGACCATGCCGACCCTCCCGGCCTCGCTGGCGACGTTGACGATCGATCCGCGCCCGCGGTCGACCATCGTCGTCAGCGCGGCGTGGGTACAGGCGACGACGCTCTTGAGGTTCAGGGCGAGCGCTTCATCCCAGTCGGCCTCATCGGTGTCGAGGAACAGGGCGGCCCGATCGCCACCGGCGTTGTTCACCAGGACGTCGATCGGTCCCCACGCGTCCCGGATGTGGGCGAACGCTCCCCGCACCGCGGCCACGTCGGTGACGTCGACCACGACCGCATCGCCGCCGACATCGGCCGCCACCTTCTGGGCACCGACGTCGTCGCGGTCGGCGACCACGACCCACGCGCCCTCGCTGGCGAGTCGGTGGGCGGTGGCGGCGCCGATGCCCGAAGCTCCTCCGGTGACGAGCGCCGTCCTCCCCGCGAGGCGAAGCGAATTGCGTGCCGGCATGGCGCTCATGATCGGCGACGCCCGCCGCCGGCGGCAGTAGGCAGCGCCCTACACCGGCGAGCCCGCCGCCTCGCGCTCGACTGCGGACCGGCGATGTGCGCTTTGCTCAGCTCGCCTCGACTAGCTCGAAGCCGATCAGCGGCCTGACCTCGACACCGCCATCGACGATCGGGGTCAGCTTCGCCAGCGCCAGGGCGTGATCGAGGTCGCGTGCCTCGATCACGAACACGCCGGCCAGCGCCTCCTTGGTCTCGATGAACGGACCGTCGGTCACCTGATCGCCGCGAATCGACGTCGAGGTCGCGGTCGGCTCGAACGCCATGCCGGCGACGACGCTGCCACCCTGCTCGACGATCCGGTCGGGCAGCCGCCGGTGGGCCTCGATGATCTCCGGCGGGATGTCGGCCACGCCGCCCGGTGTTTCCCGTTCGAAGATGAGCACCGCGTACTGGGCCATCACGCCACCGCCCTGCGCCGGAGGGTCATGGCCACCACCCCGTTCGCGTAGGGCTTGATGCTGGCGAGCTCCAAGTCCTGGCGGTCGGCCCCGGTGGCGAAGAGCGGCTTGCCGGCGCCGAGCAGCACAGGGTGCACATAGAGGCGATATTCGTCGATCAGGTCGGCCCTGGCGAGCGCCTGGACGATGCTGGCACTGCCCTGGATGCTGACGGGCTTTCCCGGCTCCATCTTCAACCGCCGGATCTCGTCCTCCAGCCCGTCACCGACGATTCGCGTGTTGCTCCAATCCGACCCGTCGAGCGTCTTGGAGAACACCACCTTGGGCAGGTCGTTGAGGGCCCGGATGATCCGGGGATCCTCCTTGCCCTCCGCCGGATTCAGCTCGTCGCCGTCGTCATAGGGTGTGGCGTGGGGCCAGTAGGCAGCGAAGATCTCGAATGTCACGCGCCCGAAGACGAAGAGATCGAACCCGTAACCCATGTCCTCGGCGATGTCGTTCTGCATCTCGCGGTCGAAGCCGTCGATCACCCAGCTCATGTCCTCATCCGGTCCAACCATGTAACCGTCGAGCGTCACGAACGTCGTAGCGACGACGCTCCTGCCCCCTTCATCGGTTGGGCCCGGTTGTCGCGTCTCGAGCTCCTGGGTCATGTCAGTTGCCTCCGTCGATGTTGTCGGTCGAAGACGCACTTCCCGGCGCCTCCTGTACGAACGACACACGGACTGCGCCGAAATCGACAACCAGAGCGAGAAACTCGAGCGGGGTCCCCCGCCACGGTCAGCTCGGGCGAGGGCGGCCTTCGAGCTCGGCCAGCCGGCGGTCGGTCTGTTCAAGACGCCGCACCACCACGCTGAGCACCCGCCGGGCAACCATGGGATCCAATGCCAGCACGTCGTCGAAGTGCTCGGCCCTCAGGCCGAGCAGCGTCATGGCGACAATCGATCGCACGGTCGACGTACGCACCCCGGTCCCGAGCAACGCCATCTCGCCGAAGAAGTCGCCGGCGTTGAGCACACCGAGGTCGACGCCACCTCGGGTCACCGCCGCGTGGCCGTCGACGACCAGGAACAGCTCGTCGCCGAACTCGTCCTCGGTGACGATGTCGACGCGCGGACCGATGGTGACCTCGTAGGCCAGCTCGGACAGCATCGTGAGCTCCTCGTCGGTGGCGCCACGAAACAGCCACACGTCGCTCAGGAGCTTCTTGCGTTCCTCGATCGCGACCAACGCGCCCATCACTGCGAACGGTAGTCCCGCCGCGGGGTTGCCACGCCCCGGGTGGCCGAAGGGCGCCGTGGCCGTGGTCATTCGCGGAGCGGGAGTGGTGGTGCTCGCCGCTGGTTGGGTGGGGTGCTGGTGTGGGTGTGGCCGTGGGGGTCGGTGATCTCGAGGGTGGCGTCGGGGAGGAGTTTGGCGTGCCAGCCGGGGCTGTGGAGCAGGTGGTGGTGGCGTGAGCATTGCAACACGAGGTTGTCTAGGGCGGTGGCGCCGCCGTGGGTGGCCCAGTGCACGTGGTGGGCTTCGGTCCATTCGGGGGACCGGTCGCAGCCGGGGAAGCGGCAGTGGCGGTCGCGGATGATCAGGGCGTTGTAGAGGTTGGCGGGGACGGTGCGGGTGGTGGTGCCGTAGTCCAGGATGCTGGACCGGCCGGCGGTGATGACGCGGTGGATGCCGCTGTCGCAGGCCAGGCGCTGCACGGTGACCGGGTCGAGGACGCTGCCGTCGACCAGCCGGCCCTGGCCCCGCCCGTCGAGGTCGTCGAGGGTGGTGATGACGTTGAGGTGGGGCCGGTGGCGGCCCCCTTGGCGATCCTGTTGGTGGTCGAGGAAGCGGCGGCACACGTCCACGAGGGCGTCGGCGCGCCGTTGGGCGGGGCTGCGGGCGGGTTCGCCGTCGACGTCGGGGGTGGCGGCGAGGCGCAGGGCGGTGGCGATCACGGCGCCGCCCTCGGGGTCGAAGCTGGCGGAGAGCTCGCGGCGCCCATCCAGGATCCGCGACAGGTGCAGCCACCGTTGCGGGCTGGCCTTGTCGGTGTCGTCACCCAACACGGCCTCCGCGCGGCGGGCCCATTCCTGCATCGCGACCCCGGTCTCGTGCACCGCCAGACCGGCGAGTTCGGGAACCAGTGCGGCCTCGTGGCGGGCGAACAGGCCCACGGAGCGGTCCTTGAGGTTCACCACGATGGCCTGGACCTGCCCACCCGACAGGATGCCGTCGCGGTAGGCGGCCGCGGTCACCGGGAGCTCACGTAGCCGCCGGGCGGTCTTGGTGCACAGCGCGGCGTCGCGGCCGCTGCGGCGGGCGTGGTGGCGCAGCCAGGCGGTCATGGAGGTGGCGCCGTCGTGGCGCCACAGCTCGGCGGCGTCGTGGTCGCCGACCGCCACCACCAGTTTGGCATTGAGCCGCTCGGCCA
>JBKPAA010000126.1:0-5437 GCA_046726215.1 Actinomycetota bacterium
GCTCAGGACGCCGTCGCAATCGGGGATCATCCCGCGCATCAGGCCCTCGCGACGCGACCTGGAGCGGGACCTGGCGACCGTGCGGAACCGGGGGTGGGCCCTGTCCGACGAGCGGCTGTCGCTCGGCATCCGGTCAGTCGCCGCGCCGCTGAGGGACGCCTCGGGCACGACCGTGGCCGCCGTCAACGTCACGGTGCACGCCGCCGAGACGTCGGTCGCCGAGCTCAAGCGCCGGCACCTGCCGTTGCTGCTCTCGACGGCCGACGCCATCACCCGGGAGTGGGCGAACCTCGCCCGTCTGCCGGTGCCCGATCCGCTTGCACCGGCGTAGTGCCGGCCACGTTCGCTCATCTTGCCGCCATCGCTCGGTGCCGGTCGGCGATGAAGGCGGCAAGCTGCGGCGCCCCGCTGAAGAACGGCGAGTGGTCGGTGTCGAGCTCCACCGAGGCGGCGACCAGCGCCGCCCGCTCGCGCTGGGCCTCGGGCCGGACTGCGCGGTCGTCGGCACACGCCACGTACGAGCTCGGTACCGACGTCCACGCCGGGTCGCCGACCACGGCGGACGGTACGGCGCTGCTCATGGGGCGCAGGCGGCCCGACGCGTAGTCGGCGAGCGCCGCCGGGGTTCGGTGGAAGAAGAACCGGCTGGCCGCCGAGGACAGCCGAACGACGCCGTCGTCGCCCGGCTGCATGCAGGCCTGGAACTCCGGGAACTGCCAGCGAGCGGTCTCGGCCGCCGGGGACTCGCCGGCGAGCGGCAGGCGCCCGGCCACGAAGGTCAGGTGGGCGGCGGCGTGGCCGGCCTCCGACACCGGGAGCCCCGCGTAGCTGTGGCACACCACGTGGACCGGTCCCCCCCGCGACCCGGCCGCTCCGATGGCGGCCCGCACGGCCTCGACGTCCTCGGCATACCCGGTGAGCGGGAGGTCGATGGCGCGGGACTCGATCCCGAGTCGCGCGAGCTGGTCCATCACGAGGAGCCAGCACCATCCCGCCAGGTGCGCACCGTGGACGAACAGCACCGTCGAGGCACGCGACCCACCCATCGAGGACCGGAGAGCACTACCGATAGACGTTGTTGCTCGTGTAATCGCCGGCCAGCCAGCGCTTTAGGGTCTCGTGGGCGTCGGCCAGGCGATCGGCGGCGATCTGGTCGACGTTCGGCACGTCCACGGTGAACTCGAGAAGCAGCCCGTTCGGATCTTCCGTGTACAGCGACCGGCAGTAGCCGTGCTCGAGGACGTAGGTGCCATCCGGCTTCCAACCGGCCGCATTCAACCGGTCGTGGATCTCCTGCTGCAGCTCGGGCGTCACCTTCAGGGCGATGTGGCGGAACGGCGACGGCGTGAGCTCCGGGTCGAACAGGTCCTGGTCCGACTGGTTGGCGAACTGGAAGAAGGCCAGGGCGCCGCCGTCGCCGAGGCCGAAGAACGTGTGGCAGTACACCCGCTCGGCGCCGAACAGCTCGTCGGCCTCCGACCACGTCGCCACCAGCGGGAGGCCGATGAGGTCCTCGTAGAAGGCCCGCGTCGCCTCCTGGTCCTTCGTGACGTAGGCATTGTGATGCAACCTGTTCGGAAGCTTCTGGGTGCTGGTCACGGCCCCTCCCTCCTCGGAACGCCTCGACTAGTGTCCACTACACGGACAGCCTACCGCACACCGGTCAGAGCTGAGCAGTCGTGGTCGTCGTCGGTCGAGAGGGGGCTCCATGGGCATCGGTGCGGGGCGCATACTGACCACGCACACGGGCAGCCTGCCCAGACCCGACGACCTCATCCAGATGATGTGGGCCAGGGGCGACGGCATCCCCGTCGACGAGGCCGCGCTCGCCCGCCGCATCGCCACCGCAGTGCAGGAGATCGTCGACCGGCAGGTCGACGCCGGCATCGCCATCGTCAACGACGGCGAGATGTCCAAGCCGAGCTATGCGACGTACGTCAAGGATCGCCTCAACGGCTTCGGCGGCGAGTCGGTGCAGAACTACTTCTTCGCCGACCTCGTCGACTATCCGCGCAGCGCCGAGATCGTGGCGGCCAACCCGGGCCGGCGCAAGCGCACGGCGCCCGCGTGCAACGGCGAGATCTCGGTCAGGGACCGCGCGGCCATCGCGCTCGACATGGCGAACCTGGGCACGGCCGTCGCGAGCTCCGCCGCCGGTGGCACCTTCTCGAGCGCAGCCTCGCCGGGGGTCGTGTCCCTGTTCTTCGCCAACGAGTTCTACGGCACGGACGAGGAGTACCTGTTCGCAATCGCCGAGGCGATGCGGTACGAGTACGAGACGATCGCCGCCGCCGGCGCCGCGGTGCAGCTCGACTGCCCGGACCTGGCGATGGGCCGGCACTCCGCCTACGCCGACATGGACCTTCCCGAGTTCCGTCGGCGGGTCGCGATGAACATCGAGGCGCTCAACCACGCCGTCCGCAACATCCCGGCCGACCGGCTCCGGATGCACCTGTGCTGGGGGAACTACCCGGGCCCCCATCATCGCGACGTCGACCTGGCCGAAATCATCGACCTGGTGTGGACCGCCAAGCCCCAAACGGTGCTCTTCGAGGCCGCCAACCCCCGCCACGCCCACGAGTGGACGCTGTTCGAGGACATCGAGGTGCCCGACGACAAGATCCTCTGCCCGGGCGTCATCGAGCCCCAGTCCAACTACATCGAACACCCGGAGCTCGTCGCCCAGCGGATCGAGAGGTACGCGACGCTGATCGGACGCGACCGGCTCATGGCGGGGGTCGACTGCGGGTTCAGCGTCCACGTCGGCATGCAGGGCATCGATCCCGACGTCACGTGGGGCAAGCTCCGGGCGTTGGCGGACGGCGCCGAGATCGCGTCGGGGCGCCTCTGGCGTTGAACCCGGTGGCGAAGCGGCCGAAGTCACCGTTTGACCTGGTCATCTCGGTGTTTCGGCGACGCGTGCGTCGACAGGAGGCCGGCCGTGCGTGGTCGGGGGCGCCCTTCTCCCAGCGTTCGTGACGGCTACGTTTACGCGGCATGGCGGGACAATTCGATTTCGTGGTGGTCGGTGGTGGATCGGCGGGTGCGGTGGTAGCCGCCAGGCTCTCGGAGGACTCGGGCTGCCGGGTCGCCCTTCTGGAGGCGGGAGGACCCCCACCACCTCAGGAGGTGATGCCCGCCGCCTGCCCGGCGCTGCAACAGAACCCCGCCACCGACTGGATGTACACCGCCGACGCCGGCGGGTGCGGCCTCGGACTCATGGACGGTCGGATGATGGTGCCTCGCGGCAAGATGCTCGGCGGGTCATCCGGAATCAACTACATGGCGTACGTGCGGGGACATCCGGGCGACTTCGACTCCTGGGCCGCGGGCGGCGCCGACGGATGGAGCTACGACGAGCTGCTGTCCTACTTCAAGAAGAGTGAGGGCCTGGCCCCGAGCGGGGACATCGTCGTCGACGGTGACGCGCACAGCACCGAGGGTCCCCTGGGCGTGTCGGTGCGGGCTCCGGTGCTCACGGGGGCACAGGACTTCGTCGATGCGGCGGTCGCGGCCGGGATTCCCAGGGGTGACTACAACGGCCGTGACCGCGGTGGGCCCGACGGGGTCGTGTCGCTGCTCCAGACCACGACGCGCGACGGCAAGCGGTCGAGCACGTATCACGCGTTCCTCGAAGGCGACGTCGAGGGGCGACCCAACCTCGACGTGATCTGTGGGGCGCACGTGACCAGGGTGATCCTCGAAGGCGCGCCCGGCGAGCTGAGGGCGACCGGGGTCGAGTACCGGACCGCGGACGGCGAGACGAACGTCGCGTGGGCCGCCAACGAGGTCGTGCTCAGCGCCGGAGCGGTGGGTTCGCCGCAGATCCTGATGCTGTCCGGTGTCGGCCCGAGGCACGAGCTCGAAGCCGTCGGTGTGCCGTGCCGGCTCGACGCTCCCGACGTGGGGAAGCACCTGAAGGACCACCTGCAGGTCGGTCTCGTGTACCCGGCGCCGGGCATCGGCGTGTCCATGAGCCAGATGGGCCTGTCGATGGGCCCCGACGCGCTGCGGGCACCTGCGGGACCTTTGCCGGCCGACCCTGCCGACGACGCCGACCTGCCCGAGGAGCTCCAGGCGCTCAAGGCCGAGGCCGAGCGGCGGGTCACGGAGTGGGCCACCACCGGACACGGCCTGGTGTCGTCGTCGCTGTACGACGCGTGCGCCTGGTTCTCGACCGGCCTCGGTGACGACCACACCCATGACGCCCAGCTCGGGTTCTTCATCTGCGGCTACAACTCCGACATCTGGCGCACCTGCCTGCGGGTCGACCCCGGCGACTACTTCGACGACCCCGACCAGCGCCTCGCACCCGACGCCGAGACCGTGATCATCCTGGCCAACCCCGTCCAGCCCCACAGCGAGGGCGAGATCGTGCTCTGCAGCGCCGAGCCGTTCGACCAACCCGACATCCGCATGAACTACTTCGGCGATCCGTACGACATGGAGGTCATGGTCGCGGTCCTTCGCCGTGCGCTGGACGTCGCGGCGAACTGGCCCGCGCCGCCGGAGCTCGGCCCATTGCTCGTCCCGCCTGCGCTTGCCGCGAAGCACGCGTACGTCAGCGGCGCCCCCCCGAGCGACGACCTGCTCGTGGACCTTGCCCGGCACTATTCGTTCACCGTCTACCACCTGACGTCCACGTGCCGGATGGGAAGCGTCGTCGACTCGGACCTGCGGGTGATCGGCGTCACCGGTCTGCGCGTCGCCGACGCGAGCATCATGCCGAACGTGGTCAGTGGCAACACCAACGCCGCCTCGATCATGATCGGTGAGAAGGCGGCAGAGATGCTGGCGGCTGACCACGGCGTGCGGCTGGAGGAGTTCGTCGGCCAGAGGGCGTGAGGGCTCCCGCCGGACGCTTCTCAGCGCTCGGTGGCAGCTACGGCGAGGTTCCTGGGGAGGACGATCCCGCCCCCGGACAGCTCGACCACCTCCTCGAGCAGCAGCCCGGCGTCGATGAAGGCCCCGAGGAAGCCGGCGAGGGTCTCGTGATGCCCGTGCGGGCGCCGGGCCCGGGTCCCGGGTGTCACAGGAGAGCGGCCCACCTCGTCTGGGAAGGGTGAAGAGGAGAAGACGGAAGAGGGACCCCGATGCATGTTTTCGTTGCCGGAGCGACCGGAGCCATCGGCCGACGGTTGGTGCCCCAGCTCGTGACCCACACGCTGGACCGGCGGCCGGCCTGGGAGAGCTGGGGCGACGGCTTCCGGGACGGACTGGCCGGCGGGGTCGGGCCGGACCGGGCCGGCCGGGTGGAGCCGTGAGCGACCACGAACGCAGTGCGGGCGCCGACCGGGCCTCCCACGCCGACACGTTCGATTCCCTGCGCCCGCTCCTGTTCTCGATCGCCTACCGCATGCTCGGGAGCGTCAGCGACGCCGAAGACATGGTCCAGGAGAGTTACGTCCGCTACGAGCGAGCGATCAGGGAGGGAACC
>JBKPAA010000127.1:0-18285 GCA_046726215.1 Actinomycetota bacterium
CGCAGTGCCGGACCGAGATCCGGTACTTCCGCGGCGGTCGGCGCTTGAGTATGGCCGCTCCAGGGCATTACGTGCGCCGCGGAGGCGATGTCGAGGCTTCGGCGGGCACGCATAGCGGCGTGCCGGAGCCGATGCAGATCGCCGATTCGGGCGGCGCCTGGCGCGGTGTTCGAGTAACGCCCGATCGCCGGTTCCGGGGCGGTTCTCGAGCTGCTCGCCGCGGTTCTGTGAGCCAGCGAACCATCGATCGGCCGTTGGAGATCTGTCCGCGCATCAACCGGAAGGCTTTAAGAGTCCCGTAAGCCACATCGCGGGGATGCTGGGTCCATCAGTAGGCAGGCCGAAGCGACGTCCACGTACCGGTCGTGTAGCTGGCCTCAACCCAAGGAGGACCTGTGCGCAACGCTCTTATCGCAACAATGGCTGGCTGCGCCCTCGTGCTCGGAGCGGCGGGGGTGGCCGCGGCCGATGGCGCGGGAGGGGCGACCGGGCCCGCGTTCTATGTCGACGGTCAGCTCTACCGCACGGTCAACACGCCAACCGACCTGTCCACCACGGGCGCCCCAGAGTCGTCGTTCGACACGATCTATCAGTTCTTCGGCGTGCAACCCTTCAACGTGGCGACCGCCGCCCCCGGCGACGCCGGATACAACGGTGGCCGTTGGCGCGTCCACGGTCTGCAGTTCACCGACTACGGCGCCGCCGTGGCGGCGTTCGACACCAACAACAGCGGTGACTTCGACAGCGATGAGGAAGTGGCCGCGGCATTGGACGCTGGCGCGGCCACCGACGTTGGCGTGGTCAAGAGCTTCGTCTGCCCGGTGATCAAGCTCCCTGGTTCCTGATCCGCCTCGCTCGGCCCCGACCGGCCAACCGAGTGAAGCGGTGCCCTCGGCAGGCGGAGCTCGCCTGTGACTGGCAGGTCGACGGTCAGGAACGGTTGAAGACAGCGGGTGCTGATGGCCGACCCGTCCACCTGATCGGCGACTGCGGGAAGGTTCGGATCGGGAACGGGGCCTGCTCTGGACGAGACGTCCTCATGAGCCGGCTGGCGAGCCAGCACTAGCCGAACCCGCGCCAGACACCGGCGGCCGTCGGCTGAGCACGGCTGCTTCAGAGCAAATCGGTGCGGGTGCTCGACTGGACTGGCTCTCCAGACGGTCGATCGTCTCGTCGGCGAGCTCGCGGGTGTGTCCCCAGGACGAGAGGCGGCAGATCATGCCGAGCAGCTGCACCTGCTGCTGCTGGAGCTGACGCTGATGTTGGCGAGCTGGTCGCTGTCGCCGGTCTTGACGTACCACTCCCAGCGGGTGTCGTCCGGGCCGCTCACCCAGGTCTCGGTTTGGTGGCGTAGCAGCACTGGGTGTCGTCGACGCCCGTGGTGTCGAGATCTGCACTCCCGAGGCGGGCCTCGGCGGCCACGACCTCCGCGGTGGTCTCGGTCTCGACGCCGAGGTGGTTGATGGTGCCGCTCTCACCCGCGCCCTCGAACAGCACAAGCTTGAGAGGCGGGTCGGCGATGGCGAAGTTGGCGTACCCGGGCTTGGTCTTGGCCGGCCCGACGCCGAACATGCGCGTGTAGAAGTCGACCGCTTTGTCGAGGTCGGCGACGTTGAGGGGTGAGCTGGAGACGCATGGTCACTCCCTCTCCCGGGGCCACGCTGGAAGTCGTTTCGATCATCATCGATACGATGATGATCGATATGATAAGCGCGCATGGATCGAAGGATGTCAATATGTCTGCGGTGAAGATGCGGATCGCCCTCGAGACGCTGTGCTGCCCACCGGTCACCGCTGGCCGGCTCGACGAGCGTGACGCTGTCCAATTGGCGGCCGTACTCAAGGCACTGGCCGACCCCGTGCGGCTCCGTCTAGTCAGCCTGATCGCGGGAGCTCCGAGCGGGGAGATCTGTGCCTGTGACCTGCCGGGACTGCTCGACCGGTCCCAGCCGACAGTCAGCCACCATCTGTCCCAGCTGGTCAGCGCCGGGCTCCTCGAGCGCGAGCAGCGGGGTAAGTGGGCGTGGTTCCGGCTGCGCCCCGACCGCCTAGCCGCGGTCCGCGCGGCCCTGGGTGAAGGGCTCGCCGCCGACGTGCCGGCCGCAGCCGGTTGACCGCCAGCAGGCGCTGTCACGCGCCGTGGGGCGACTTCACTGTGTCGTGGGGCACGACCACCCGGTCGGCGACTTCACGGACGCCTGGGTAGATCACCAGGATCAGGCCGACGGCGACCACGGCACCGGCCAGCTGTGCGACGACGAACATGGGCACACCCGCCGGTTCGATGCCGGCGAAGGAGTCGCTCAACGCCCGCCCGATCGTCACCGCTGGGTTGGCGAAACTGGTCGAAGACGTGAAGTAGTAGGCGCCGGCGATATAGCCCCCGGCCGCGAACGCAGCCAGCGCACTCCGCCCTGAGCGCACCACCCCGAAGATCACCACCAACAGCCCGAGAGTGGCGACACCCTCCGCGAACCACAGGTGACCAGCCGAGCGCTCGCTGGTCGACCACTCGACCGCCGGAAGCTCGAACATGAGATTGGCGGCGACGGCACCGCAGATCGCACCTACCACTTGGACAGCGACATAGGCGACGGCGGTGGGTGTGTCGATGCCGCCGAAGATCCGGTCGACCATGGGTCACGGCCGGGTTGAAATGGGCGCCCGAGGCCGTACCGAGCGCCGGGATCAACGCGACTAACACGCCGGCGGTGGCGGCAGCATTCTGCGGGTGAGGGCGCGGGGCCGGGCGCGGCCCAGGTCGAGACCGGCGGGCAGCCGCAACCGCGCCCGGATGTACCGTTTGGCCAGGTGCGTGCCTGCGCTGGTGGCCCTGGCACCGGTGCGTCGCCGCCACAAAGCGGCCGCCAGCTGGGAGCGCGCCGAGTTCTGCGTGCACACGAACAGCGCCCATCCATCCCGCCGGCGCCCTGTCCCCACGCCCACCTCGTCGAGGACGCGGCGGCGCAGCTGCACGTAACGGCGCCGCCGGTCTCCCGCCGATACGTGCCGCTCGATGAGGCCCACTTGCTTGAGCACTTCGAGGTGATGGGCCAACAGGTTCCCGGGCAACCCAAAGCGGGCCGAGAGCACTGACGGAGCGCGATCCGAGACAGCTAGCTCTTCGACGATGGCTAGCCTCACCGGTTCTCCCAGCGCGGCGTGCACAGCCGCCCGCTGCTCGAGCACCTGATCCAGGCGGTGGTCCATCGATTATCGTCGATTGTCGATGAGCGTGGATCGTGGGTCCGCGGAGGTGTGGGCGAGCTGGTTCCGGGCGTTGGGCGACGCGTCGCGGGTGTTGATCTTGAACCAGTTGGCGGTCGGACGCCGGGCTATGACGGTGGGCGAGATCGTTGAAGCCGTGGATGTGGGCCAGTCGACGGTGTCGCACCACCTCAAGGTCTTGGCCGACACCGGATTCGTGTTGGTTGAAAGGCGCGGCAACGCCGGGCTGTACCGGGTCAACGAGCGCTGCCTCGAGTGTTTCCCGTCTGCCGCCGAGGTCGTCACGGGCCAGCTGCCGCGGTACGACCCGCTCCCCGCGGTGTGCGCCGCTCCCTGGCAGTCCGACCAGCTGAGTCCCGACTTGTCCGACCCGACAAGTCTGACGGCAACAGGAGGGCGACCCTCTCATGACCGATGACAACGGGTTGGTGCACACCCTAAAGGCGCACTACGGGGCTGCCGCGCGCAAGGCCGCTGCTGGCACACCGGTCATCGAGGACGACTGCGATGGCTCCGTTGGTGGCTGCTGCGGTCCGGTGGCGTTGGATTCGACCGCCACGATCGGCGCGGGGTTGTACGACCCGGGCGAGTTGGCGGGACTGCCGGCCGAAGCGGTCGCGGGGAGCATCGGGTGCGCCAACCCAGTTGCGCTGGCTCGGCTCGAGCCGGGCGAGGATGTGTTGGACCTCGGGTCGGGTGGCGGCATCGACGTGTTGCTGTCAGCCCGCCGGGTCGCCCCCGGGGGTCGCGCCTACGGGGTGGACATGACCCCGGAGATGCTGCAGCTGGCCCGAGACAACCAGCAGCGCGCCGGGGTGACCAACGCCGAGTTCCTCGAGGGCCGCATCGAGGACGTCCCGCTGCTCGACGCCAGCGTGGACGTCGTCGTGTCGAACTGTGTGATCAACCTGTCCGCAGACAAGCCCGCGGTCTTCGCTGAGGCGTACCGGGTGCTGCGGCCCGGCGGGCGGTTCGCCGTGGCCGACGTGGTCGCGGACCACGACTCCGATCCGGAGCTCCTCGCAGACGACGTGGCCTGGACGGCCTGCATCGCCGGCGCGGTCACACGGGAGCGCTACCGGGCCCAGCTCGCCGGCGCGGGGTTCGACGATGTCGAGATCGCCGACAGCCACCCGGTCGCCGACGGCTTCTGGTCGGTGTTCGTCCGCGCCCGCAAGCCCGAGTCCACCTGATCCCGCGGATCCCGGGGGCGACGCCACAGGCCAACGAGCCCTCCATGAGCAAGGCTGAACCCCTCGACGTGCTCATTGTCGGCGCCGGACCCACCGGGTTGACCCTGGCCGCGCAGCTCGCGGCGTTCGGCACCGACGTTCGGATCGTCGATCGCCAAGCCGACCAGGTGCACGAGTCCCGCGCCCTCGCGGTGCAGCCCCGCAGCCTCGAAGGGCTCGCACACCTCGGGGTGGCCGACGCCCTGGTCGAACGTGGCAACCCAGCGGTGCGGCTCCAGCTGCACACCGGCGCCATAGCTATCAGAAGGGGATGAGTCAACCCGCTTCCGCCTGGGCGCGAGGGCGAGCCAGACGCGCTACCGCCTCGGGACTGACGGCCCGCCGGGACTTTGAAGAAAATCCGGGCCATTGGCCCGGATTTTCTTCAAAGACGTGTGGAGGACCGGCGGGCGGCGGTCAGGCGGCCAGCAGGGCGGCGGCGATCTGCTCGCGGAGCTCGGCGACGTCGTTGCGACGACCGTGGGGCACCATGCTCGCGTGGAGGGCGATCAGGTTGTCGCGCACCCGGCCCGAGCTGACCTGTCCCGCCGCGGCCAGCGCCCGGTGGCCGGCTTCTACGCCCCGGTCGAGATCACCGACGTTCGTGTCGAGCTGCGCCAGGGCCACGAGCGCCAGGGCATGCGACCGCGCCGCGTCCTCGCCGTGGCCATCGGCGGCCGCCTGGTGGCGGCCCCCAGCCTGCACGACCGCATGCGCGCTGTGGCCGGTCACCGCCAACCGGTCCCACGCCAGGCCCGTGTCACCCCAGTGGTGGGCGTGGCTGTAGTGCGCCACCCAGGGCCGCTCGGCGCACTCGTCGAGGTCGCGGGCCGCGAACCACTGGTCGGCGGTGCCGATCGCCCGCTCCGTCGCCTCGACCTCGCCCGCCTCGGCGTGGGCCCGGGCCTTGAGCGCCCACAGCATCGCCTGCTCGGTCGGAACGAGCCGGCCCTGGGCACCCTCGAGCGCGCGGTCCAAGAGGGCGAGAGCCTGGGCCGGCCGGCCCAGCCAGGTCTCCTGCCGCGCCATCGAGCCCAGCACCCGCGCCTGGAGGCTCCAGTTGTCGGCCTCCTCGGCGCAATGGGATGCCGTCTGCCAGAGCCGCGACGCGTCGCGGTAGCGGTCGATGTCGAACGCCATGAACCCGGTGTTGCAGCCGAGCCACCCGATCGCAACCAACAGCTGCGGGCGGAGCTTCGGTGGGCAGCGGGCCTCGAGCAGGTCACGGGCGCGGCGGGTTTCTACCAGGGCGGCGTTGAACCCGAAGCCGCCACCCCAGCGCATGTCGCCCCGCTTGACCGATGCCGCCGCATCGCGCACCTGGGCGATGTCGGTCGGGCCGATCCGGGTCGGCGGTGTCGCGGGTGCGATGTAGTCCAGTCCGTCGATCGAACCCGGGACCGGGATGTCGACGCTGGAACGCGGAGAGTCAGGTTGACCTTCCGTACTCTCATGGTCAACCACGGCCGGTCCTCCCCCGTGTCAAGCCCCCCGCTGACGGCAGTGTTACATATCGAAACCCACCGACACCACCCCTAGCGACGAGTATCTCTCTCCGTGGCGCGTCCACCGCGAGCAGGGTTTTCTTGCCCCCGAGATTGGGTCATTGCGGGGTCACCCCGGGATGGGGAAACTGACTCCCGTCGATCGACGGACACAGAACCGAGCCCACGTGACGTCTTCGCTGAGCGACATCCCGGGCACCGAAGACGGCGGGCCGCGCCACACGCTCCGTCTTGGAAAGCGCAAGGGCCGGGTTCGGCGTCCTTGGCGCAGTGGCCGCCTCGACTTCGCGCCGCGTCCGCTGGCGTTGGAGGAGCGCAAGGCCGCCGGACCGACCGTCTTTCGCGAGCAGCCCAAGCGGATCGAGGCCGGCACGATCTTCGCCGCCGTGGTGGCGCTGGCGACGCTCGCGTTCGTCGCCGTGCTCGCCTATCGGGCCACGCGGGTCCACGTCGAGGCGACGGGCCTGGAAGACGGCGCGGCCCTCGACGCACGAGCCGCGGCCGCCCTCGAGGTGAAGCTCACGTTCGAATCACGCGGTGACGCCAGGGCGGCGTCACTCAGCGTCGACGGCGAGAGGGTCGAGGAGCCGACGGTGAAGGGCGCCACCATGGTGTGGCGTCCGCCCGGTGAGCTGACCGAGGGGGAGCACCGTCTGGTCCTGGCCGTGCCTCGTGCGGTGCTCGACGACGCCCGGCTCACCTGGCGCTTCACGGTCGACCTGACGCCGCCGGCGCTGGACGTGCCGCGCGTGGTCGAGGCCGTGGCGATCGACGCGCCGGCGGAGGTGCACGGCCGCGTCGAGAAGGGAGCGACGGTTCGCGCCGACGGCGACGCGGTCGACGTCGCCGACGACGGCAGCTTCACGCTGTCGTACCCGCGTGCTCCGGCCGGCCCGATCGCGCTCGAAGTCGTCGACGAGGCGGGCAATCGGACCGCTTCGTCGGTGACGATCCCGGTCACCTATCCCGGCCTTCGCGGTGTCCATGTGAGTGCCGCAGCTTGGGGGAACGAGCAGCTGCGGAACGGCATCCTCCGCCTCGTCGACGAGGGTCGGATCGACAGCGTGCAGCTCGACCTCAAGGACGATCAGGGCGTCGTCGGCTATGACACGACCGTCGAGCGTGCCCGCCAGATCGGAGCCGTGACCCAGTACTACGACCTGGACGACGCCGTCCGGACTCTGCAGGACCGGGGGGCGCGCGTCATCGGCCGGGTCGTGGCGTTCCGCGATCCGGTGCTGGCGCACGCTGCCTGGGGTGCCGGCCAGGCCAACCAGGTGATCCAGTCGGCCCAGGGCGGCCCCTACGGCACCTCCGGCCAGTTCACGAACTTCGCCGACCCCGCCGTGCGCCAGTACAACCTCGACATCGCCCTGGACGCGGTGAATCGGGGTGTCGACGACATCCTCTGGGACGACACCCGCCGCCCGGGCGGCGATCCCGCCGGCATGGTGATCCCCGGCCTGGTGGGCTCGCCCAGCGACTCGATCGCCGGCTTCCTGGCCGAGGCCCACAGCGAGCTCCGCCGGCGCGGCGCCTACCAGGGCGTGACCACCGACGGCGAGGCGGCCGAGCGCGGCGACCTCGTCGGTCAGGACGTCGCGCGCATCGCCGCCAACTCCGACTACGTGGCGCCCCAGATCTTCCCCGGGTACTGGAGCGCCGGGCGGCACAACGTCGCCAGCCCGGTCAACCAACCCGGTGACCTCGTGCGGGCCGTGCTCCAGGGTTTCCAGAAGGCGTCAGCCGAGCGGGGCGCGGTACTGGCCCCGTGGCTGCAGGACTTCGCGTTGCGCGGCGTGACCTACGGCGACGCCCAGGTGCGGGCCCAGATCGAGGCCGCCACCTCGCTCGGCGTCGACCGGTTCATCCTCTGGGATCCGTCCGTCAGCTACTCGGCCAGTGCGCTCGACCCCCGGTAGCCTCGCTAACCCTGGTTCTCCAGGTCGGCTAGGAGGTTGACGAGATCGTCGGCGTGCTCCTCCTCCACCGCCAGGATGTCCTCCATCATCCGGCGCGTGGTCGGATCCTTGTCACCCAGCCACTGGACGATCTCGGCGTACGACTCGATGGCGATGCGCTCGGCCACCAGATCCTCCTTGATCATGTCCACGAGGCCGTCGCCCTCGACGTACTCGGCGTGCGAGCGATCCTCGATCCCGACGGGCGAGAAATTGGGTTCGCCCTGGAGCTGGGTGATGCGCAGGGCGATCTGATCGGCGTGGCCGAGCTCCTCGTTGGCGTGCTGGAGGAACTCGGCGGCGACCGGTCCGCTGTTGAGCCCGTCGGCCATGAAGTAGTGGCGCTTGTAGCGCAGGACGCACACGATCTCGGTGGCCAGCGCCTCGTTCAGGACGTCGATCACCTGGGTGCGATCGGCGCCGTAGGCGGCGGTGATAGGGCCCTCGCTCATCTTCGCCCGGGCGCGCTCACGCAGGGTCGAAATGTCCGTCAGGAAGCTCATGAGCTGGCAACCTACTCGGCAGTTGGGTGGCTTCCGGCCTGGCGGTAGGGTCCGGCTGTGGCCGACCGGGCAACGTTCGCGGACCAGGCGATGGGGCTCATGCCCTCGCTCTACGCCGCCGCGCTCCGCATGACCCGCAACCCGGCCGACGCCGAGGACCTGGTGCAGGAGACCTACCTGAGGGCCTACCGCGGGTTCGGTGGGTTCGAGGAAGGAACCAACCTCAAGGCCTGGCTCTACCGCATCCTCACCAACACCTACATCAACAGCTATCGGGCCAAGAAGCGACGGCCCGACGAAAGCGAGCTCGACGAGGTCGAGGACCTCTATCTCTACCGCCGGATCGGCGGCCTGGAGGCGGCAATGGCCGGCCGCAGCGCCGAGGACGAGCTGCTCGAGCGGTTCACCGACGCCGAGGTCAAGGAAGCGCTCGAGTCGCTGCCCGAGAACTTCCGCATGGCCGTGCTGCTGGCGGACGTCGAGGGATTCGCGTACAAAGAGATCGCCGAGATCCTCGACATTCCGATCGGTACGGTCATGAGTCGTCTCCACCGGGGAAGAAAGGGTCTCCAGAAGCGGTTGTACGAGTTCGCCGTCGAGCGCAACCTCACGGCCCCCGTTCCGGACGACGCCCATGTCTGATTGCGAAGATGCCCTTCACGAGCTGTACGGCTTCCTCGACGGCGAGCTGACCGTGGAGCGCCGGCTCGCCATCCAGCGCCACCTGGACGATTGCCAGCCTTGCGCCGAGCCCTACGACTTCGAAGCCGAGCTGCGGGCCGTGGTGCGGCGCAAGTGCCAGGAGCAGGTGCCGGACGCGTTGATCGCCAAGATCCGCACGGCACTCGAATCGGAAGCCACACGCCTCCGGGACTGAGGTTTCGCGCCGACGCGACGGCGGGCGCCACGGCGTGCGCTTCGTGACCTCGGGGATCGTTGCCTAGCATGCGACGCATGCTCGCGGTCGTCTGGCACTACTGGATCGGCGTGGCGCTCGTGCTGGGCGCCGTCCTCACGCTGGCCGCGCTCGCGGTGGGTTACCTGACGAAGGTGGAGTCGACCCGATACCCCAAGAAGGGCTCCTAGGGGGTGACGGTCAGTCCCGTCGACTGGGGCCTCGCAGAGCGGGTGGCGGTCCGGGTCTCCGGGCACGAGCCGCTGGCGGCGTCGTACCACTACGATCGCCTCGAGGCTGACTTCTCGGAGGTGACCGCGCAGGCCGAGGAGCTGGTGGCCGACGCCACCGGACTGCGCTCAGCCACCGGGCCCGCACGGGCACGGGTGGTGGATCGCGCCGATTGGGTGCGGGCCAACCTCGCGAGCTTCGGCCGGCTGCTCCGCCCGCTCACCGACAAGATGGCCGAGCGGATGGGGGACAGGCAGGGGCTGGCCGCGCTGCCGGCGGCGTTGTCACGCCGGGCCGCCGGTGTCGAGGTGGGGACCATGCTGGGGTGGATGGCAACGCGGGTGCTCGGCCAGTACGACCTGCTGGTCATCGACGACGAGGATCCCGACGACCAGGACCTTGTCTACTTCGTGGGACCCAACGTGCTGGCGCTGGAGAAGCGCTACGCGTTCCCGCCGCAGGAGTTCCGCCTCTGGCTCGCCCTGCACGAGGTGACCCACCGGGCCCAGTTCACCGGGGTGGCGTGGCTGCGTCCCCATTTCCTCTCGCTCGTCGAGCGCACCCTCGACGCCGTCGACCCCGACCCCAAGCGGTTCCTCGACGCCCTGGGGCGGGTGATCGAGGACCTGCGCTCCGGCAACAACCCGCTCGACGAGGGCGGCATCGCCACGCTGCTGGCCAACCCCGACCAGCGCGAGCTGTTCGGCCGGATCGGCGGGCTGATGAGCCTCCTCGAGGGCCACGGCGACGTCACGATGGACCGGGCCGGCGAGGGTCACGTGCCCTCGGCACCCCGGTTCTCGCGGGCGCTGCGCGAGCGGCGCAAGCAGGGCGGCAGCGTGGCCAAGCTGCTGCAGAAGGCGCTCGGCATCGACGCGAAGTTCCAGCAGTACGCCCAGGGCGAGTCCTTCATCGCCTACGTCGAGCGCCACGGCGGCCCCGACGCCCTCGACGCCGCCTGGCGGGGGCCCGAATGGCTGCCCACCCTGGCCGAGATCCGCGCCCCCCAGGAGTGGCTGGACCGGGTCAGGCTGTCCGAGGAGCTCGTCGGCTAGGCCGACCACCGGCCCACACCGGAGGTCATGAGTTCCGCACGGAGGAGCCCGAGGTCATAGGTTCCGGACCTGGAACCTATGACCTCGGCCTCGCCTTGGCGGAACCTATGACCTCGGGACGCACGGGAGCGCGCTCTCCGGGCGGTGAGCTGATCGCCGCCCTGTTGGCCCGGTGCGAGTTCCCGGCAGCCGGGACCGCGGTGAGCTGCGCGGTGTCGGGCGGGGCCGACTCGCTGACGCTCCTGGTGCTGGCGGTCGAGGCGGGATGCGACGTGACGGCGATCCACGTCGACCACGGGCTGCGCCCGGGCTCCGGCGACGAGGCCGAGGTGGTGCGATCCGCCGCCGATCGGTTCGGGGCGGCGTTCCGCGGGGTGCGGGTAGCGGTGGCGCCGGGTCCCAATCTCGAGGCCCGCGCCCGGGCGGCTCGCTACGCCGGCCTTCCGGCTGACGTGCTGACCGGGCACACCGCCGATGACCAGGCCGAGACCACGCTGCTCAACCTGCTGCGCGGTGCGGGCCTGGCCGGCCTGGCGGGCATGGACCCGGTGCGGCGACCGCTGCGCCGCCTCCGCCGGCACGAGACCCGGGCCCTGTGCGACACGCTCGGGCTGGCGCCGGTCCAGGATCCCACCAACCTCGACGCGACGCTTCGCCGCAACCGGGTGCGGCACGAGTTGCTGCCGCTGCTCGACGACATCGCCGAGCGCGACGTCGTTCCGGTCCTCGCCCGCCAGGCCGACCTGGCGCGGGACGATGTGGCGCTCCTCGACGAACTGGCGGCGGCGCTCGACCCCTGCGACGCCCGGGCGCTCGCCGCGGCCCCGGCGGCGCTGGCCCGCCGCGCCGTCCGTCGCTGGTTGCGCACCGGCGGTCCCGGGGGCGACGAACAGCACCCACCCGATGGCGCCACCGTCGAGCGCGTCCTCTCTGTCGCCCGGGGCGACGCGGTGGCCTGCGAGCTGCCCGGGGGGTGGCGGGTGGCGCGGTCCGGGGGACGCCTCCGACTCGATGCCCGGTAGTGCCCACCGGCGGACTTCCGCGAGGGTCCACTAGCGTGACGATGCATGAGCGAGCGTCCGGCGGGCGACTTCATACACCACCTCGACGATCCGTCCCTCGGGCCGGTCGTTGTCGGTGAGAAGGAGATCCAGGCCCGGATCACCGAGCTGGGCGACCAGATCACCGCCGACTACGAGGGCCGCCCGCCCCTGCTCATCGGGGTGCTGAAGGGGGCGTTCGTGTTCATGGCCGATCTGGCCCGGGCCATCCGCCTGCCGGTCGAGATCGACTTCATGGCCGTGTCGTCCTACGGAGCGTCGACCCGGTCCTCCGGAGTCGTCCGGATCGTCAAGGACCTCGACATCGACCTCACCGCGCGGCACGTGATCCTGGTGGAGGACATCGTCGACTCGGGGCTCACGCTGACCTACCTGCGGCGCAACCTGGCAGCTCGCCATCCCGCGAGCCTGGCCGTGTGCGCCCTCTTCGTGCGCCAGGGCAACCAGAAGACGCAGGAGGAGCTGCGCTACGTCGGCTTCGAGATCCCGCCGGCCTTCGTGCTCGGCTACGGCCTCGACGTCGCCGAGCGCTTCCGCAACCTGCCCTATGTCTGCGAGTTCACGGGTGAAATAAGCGCCTGACGGGGTCGCCGACGGTGGTCCTCCCCGACGCCCCACCGGTAGCCTGGCCCGCACCGTGAAACGCTTCCCCCGCGCCGCCCTGGCGTATCTCGCCATCGGTTTTGTCGTCCTGTTCTTCGGGGTGCAGATGCTCCGCCCGGGGACCGACCGGGAGGAGCTCGACCTCTCCGCCTTCCGCAAGGACATCGCCAGCGGCGAGGTGGCGACGGCCGAGATCAAGGACCGCGACAACGTGGTGCAGGGCAAGCTGCGCGACGACACCGACTACAAGGTCACCTACCCCGCCGAGTTCGCCGACGAGCTGGTCGGGGAGCTGGGCGACGCCGACCCGGGCATCGAGGTCACGACGGACTCGCAGGGCGATTCGGTCTGGACCGGCCTGCTGTTCAGCCTGCTGCCCGTCGCCCTGATCATCGGCGCCTTCTTCCTGGTCATGAACGCCCTGCAGGGTGGGGGCCGGGGGGTCATGCAGTTCGGCAAGTCGAAGGCCAAGCAGGTCATCAAAGACGACACCGTCGTCACGTTCGCCGACGTCGCGGGCTGCGACGAGGCCATCGAGGAGCTCCAGGAGATCAAGGACTTCCTCAAGGACCCCGCGCGCTTCCAGGCCATCGGCGCCCGGATCCCCAAGGGCGTGCTGCTCTTCGGCCCGCCCGGCACCGGCAAGACGCTGCTCGCCCGGGCCGTGGCCGGGGAGGCGGACGTGCCGTTCTTCCCCATCTCGGGCTCGGACTTCGTGGAGATGTTCGTGGGCGTGGGCGCCAGCCGCGTGCGCGATCTCTTCGAGAAGGCCAAGCAGGCGGCGCCGGCCATCGTGTTCGTCGACGAGATCGACGCCGTCGGACGCCACCGCGGCGCAGGCCTGGGTGGCGGCCACGACGAGCGCGAGCAGACGCTCAACCAGCTGCTGGTGGAGATGGATGGGTTCGACTCCCGCACCGGGGTCATCCTCATAGCCGCCACCAACCGGCCCGACATCCTCGACCCGGCGCTGCTGCGGCCCGGGCGGTTCGATCGCCAGATCGTCGTCGACCAGCCCGATCTCGAGGGGCGCAAGGCGATCCTCGACGTCCACGCCAAGGGCAAGCCGTTGGCGGATGACGTGCGGCTCGACGTGCTGGCGCGCCGCACGCCGGGATTCACCGGCGCCGACCTGGCCAATCTCATGAACGAGGCGGCCTTGCTCACCGCCCGCCGGGGCGGCATCGATATCACGATGGCCGCCATGGAGGCGGCGATCGACCGCGTGTTGGCAGGGCCCGAGCGCAAGACCAGGGTCATGTCCGACAAGGAGAAGCGGGTCATCGCGTATCACGAGGGCGGCCACACCCTGGTGGGCCACGTCCTGGAGGGCACCGACCCCATCCACAAGGTCTCGATCGTGTCGCGGGGCCGGGCACTGGGCTGGACGCTGGCCCTGCCCACCGAGGACAAGTACCTAAAGACCCGCAGCGAGCTGGTCGACTCCATGACAATGCTGCTCGGCGGTCGCTCGGCCGAGGAGCTGGTGTTCGGCGAGCCCACCACCGGTGCCAGCGACGACATCGAGCGCTGCACCGAGATCGCCCGGCAGATGGTCACAACGTACGGCATGAGCGACCGGCTGGGTCCCCAGCAGCTGGGGACCAAGTCGCAGGAGGTGTTCCTCGCCCGTGACTACGGCCACGAGGCCACCTATTCCGACGAGGTCGCGGGCCTGATCGACGACGAGGTGCGACGCCTGGTCGACGCCGCCCATGACCGTGCCAAGTTCATCCTCACCACGCACCGGGCCACGCTCGACGGCTTGGCCACGTCGTTGGTCGAAAAGGAGACCCTCGACGACGGCGACCTGGCCGAGGTGTTCGGGGACCTCGACAAGGGCACCGGCATCGAGCTGCCGTTCGACGAGCTCGAGATCGGGCCACAGCCTCCGGTCCGACGCGAGCTCGTGGGCCCGACGGTCGCCGAGGCGTCGGACGCAGGGCCCGATGCGGGCGAGCCGGTCGTGCGGCGCGCTCCGGCGGCGCGGCTTCCGGTCTGGCGGCGCGTGTTGCGCTGGGGCCTGGGCGAGCCCCGACCGTCGGGTACCTGACCCGGGAGCGACGGAGCAGGACGGAGAGAGGTCGCGCCATGGCCGACGAGTGGCCCAGCCCGAGCCGGGACTTTCCGCCGGTCGAGACCCCGATGGACCTCGACCGGATCGCCAAGGCCGTGCGGGAGATCCTCGAGGCCATCGGGGAGGATGCCGACCGCGAGGGCCTGCGCGACACCCCCGAGCGGGTCGCCCGGATGTACGCGGAGATCTGCGCGGGCCTCCACGAGCAGGCCGACACGCACCTGGCGGTCACGTTCGAGGTCGGCCACGACGAGATGGTGATGGTGCGGGACATCCCCATGCAGTCGATCTGTGAACACCACCTCATCCCGTTCATCGGCAGGGCACACGTCGCCTACATCCCCGGGGAGGACGGGCGGATCACCGGGATCTCCAAGCTGGCTCGGCTGGTCGACGCCTTGGCACGCCGACCGCAGGTCCAGGAGAAGCTCACGGTGGAGGTCGCCGACGAGATCGACCGCACCCTGCAACCCCGGGGGGTGATGGTGGTGATCGAGGCGGAGCACCTGTGCATGACCATGCGGGGGGTGCGCAAGCCGGGGGCGACCACGGTGACGTCGGCGGTCCGGGGGCTGTTCCGGTCCAGCGTCGCCACCCGTGAAGAAGCGATGCGCTTCATCGTCGGCAACCGCTAGCGTCCGCCGACGCCATGACCCCACCCACGCCACACAACGAGGCCAAGCCGGGCGACATCGCCGACGCCGTGCTGCTTCCCGGGGATCCCCGGCGGGCGGCCGCCATCGCCGAGCGCTTCCTCGAAGACGCCCAGTGCTACAACGAGGTCCGCAACATGCTGGGCTTCACGGGGACGTACCGGGGCCGGCGAATCTCGGTCCAGGGGACCGGCATGGGGATGCCCTCGATCGCCATCTACGCCACCGAGCTGTTCCGCTTCTACGGCGTGACGACGGCCATCAGGGTGGGCTCTTGCGGCGCCCTGCACGAGGCCGTGGCCCTGCGCGATGTGGTGATCGCGCTGACCGCCCACACCGATTCCGCGATGATCGAACGGCGCTTCAAGGGCATCACCTACGCCCCGGCGGCCGATTTCGGGCTTGCGGTCGAGGCCTGGCGGCTGGCCCGGGAGCGGGGCATGACCGCCCACGTCGGGACGATCATGTCGACCGACACGTTCTACGACGGCGATCCCGAGGTGACCGACGCGCTCGTGAAGCATGGCGTGCTCGCCGTCGAGATGGAGTCCGCCGCCCTCTACACCATCGCCGCCGCCCACGGGGCCCACGCGCTGTGCATCTCCGCGGTCAGCGACCACATCCCCAGGGGCGAGGCGATCAGCTCCGGCGAGCGGGAGACCGGGTTTCTCGCCATGGCAGAACTGGCGCTCGACGTGGTTGTGGAGCAGGCCGAATGACCACCGAGGGTGGCCACCCGCCGACGTAAGCTTGCCGCTCGTGAAGAGCGGACGTCGCCGGGTCATGGGTGTCGTCAACGTGACCCCAGACTCGTTCTCCGACGGCGGACGCTTCCTCGACCACCAGGCCGCCATCGCCCACGGTCGCACGCTGGTGGGGCAGGGGGCGGATTGGATCGATGTCGGCGGTGAGTCCACCCGCCCGCGGGCGGAGCCGGTGCCGGTCGACGAGGAGCTGCGCCGCGTGATCCCCGTGGTCGAGGCCCTGGCATCCGAGGGTGTGGCCGTGTCGATCGACACCCGCAAGGCTGCCGTCGCCGAGGCCGCCGTGGCCGCCGGCGCCCGGATGATCAACGACGTATCGGCCTCCCTGGCCGCGGTCGCTGGCACCACCGGCGCCGCCTTCGTGGCCATGCACATGCTGGGCGACCCGCGCACGATGCAGGCCGAGCCGGCGTACGGCGATGTCGTGACCGAGGTGCGTGACTTCCTGCTCGAGCGGGCCGATGCCGCCCGGGCAGCCGGGGTGCGCGAGGTGTGGATCGATCCCGGCATCGGCTTCGGCAAGACGCTCGACCACAACCTCGACCTGCTGGCCAACCTCGACGTCCTGGTGGCCACCGGTTACCCCGTGTTGGTCGGCACCAGCCGCAAGTCGACGCTCGGCACGCTGGAGGCCCGGGCCGACCGCACCGATACCGTCCCGCCGGTCGGCGACCGCCTGGAGGGCTCGATCGCCACCGCCGCCTGGTCGTTGCTGCTCGGCGCCAGCATGGTGCGCGTCCACGAGGTGCCCGCCACCGTGAGGGCCGTCGAGGTCTGCGGCAGGGTGCTGGCCGCCGCGTGAGCTTTCCAAGGAGTACCTGACGTGCCACAGACCAAGGGGAAATGGGCCCAGGGCATCACCCCCCGGAACTTCGTGTGGGTGCTCAAGGACCGGCTGGCGATATGTGAGCGGCCCGGCGGCTACGGGGCCAACCACCGCCGGGTCCGGCGCCAGGAAGAGATCATCTGGATCCGCGAGCAGGGTTTCACCCACGTCATCTCGCTCATCGCCGCGCCCCACAACCTGCACAACTACGACGAGCTGGGCGTGGCCTGGCTGCACCGGCCCCAGCAGGCCCAGGACGATCCGGTGGAGTTCCAGCTGGCCCTCTACACCGAGGTGCGCGACCTCCTGGCCAAGGGCGAGAAGCTGCTGATCCACCAGGAGGAGGTCGGGGACCGCATCTGTGGCCTGGTCGCCGGCTACGTGCTGTGGGCCGGCCTGGTGCCTTACGGTCCCCAGGCGATATCGGTGACCGAGCGGCTGACCGGCCGGCAGCTGGGCCCCGAGGGCCGCCAGCTCGTCGCCTCTGCCGACGACCTCCGCGAGTCGGGGTGAGCGAGCCCTCGGCGCTTCCATGGGACCGCATCGAGCTGCGGGGCCTCCGGGTCCTTGCGCGCGTCGGCGTGCTGCCCATCGAGCGCGAGCAGGACCAGCCGCTGGAGGTCGACGTCGACGTGGTCATCGACCTGGCGGCGGCCGGTGCCAGCGACGACCTCGCCGACACCGTCCACTACGGCGCCGTGTCCGAGGCCGTGGAGCGGGCGGTCGGCGCGGGCCACGTGGCGCTGCTGGAACGGCTGGCGGAACTGGTGGCACAGGCCGTTCTCGCCGTCGACCCCCGGATCGTCGCCGTCGACCTCGCCGTCCGCAAGCTGCGGCCCCCCGTACCCCAGAACCTGGCGACCTCGGGCGTGCACGTGGTTCGAACGAGGCAGTGAGCGGGGTGGTGAGCGCCAGGCGCGCGTTCCTCGGGCTCGGATCCAACGTGGGGGATCGCGTGCGCTACCTGGGGGAGGCGGTCGACACCCTGCGGGCGGTGGACCTGCGGGCGGTGTCCCGCGTCTACGAGACGGAGCCGGTCGGGGGCCCGGGCGGCCAGGGCGCCTACCTCAACCTCGTGGCCGAGCTGGAGACGGGGCGGACGCCGCACGACCTGCTGGGCGTTTGCCACCGGCTGGAGGCCGCCGCCGCGCGCGTGCGCGAGGAGCGCTGGGGGCCGCGGACGCTCGACGTCGACGTTCTCTGGATCGACGGAGTCACGGTCGAGGAGCCCGACCTGAAGGTGCCCCATCCCCGAATGTGGGAGCGCCGGTTCGTGCTGGCGCCGCTGCGCGACCTCGCACCCGACCTGGTCGACGAGGCCACGTTGGACGCCGCCGCCGGCTATGTCGAGTCCGTGGGTACCCTCGACGAGCTGGTTCGGCACTAGCGGTGGTGCGGGTGCGGATCATTGGTCCCGGTCGGGCCGGCACGTCGCTCGCGCGGGCGCTGACCACCGCCGGCTGGGACGCTGCGACCCCGCTGGGTCGGGACGACGACGTGGCCGGCGCGGCCCACGGCGTCGACCTGCTGGTGATCGCGACCCCCGACGACCGCGTGCGCGACGTGGCCCGAACCGTCGAGCCGGCGCCGGCGGCCGTCGTGGCCCACATGGCGGGGTCGCTCGGTCTCGGGGCGCTCGCGCCCCACCGGCGGCGCGCGGCCGTCCACCCGTTGGTGGCGCTGCCCACCCC
>JBKPAA010000128.1:0-7434 GCA_046726215.1 Actinomycetota bacterium
AAGTCGGTGTGTCCGGCGTCCTGCAGCAGCGTGAGCAGCTCCTGCACCTCGCGCCGCGACGCCGGCGGCCCTGCCTGCTGTCCGAATGCCATGCCCCCAGTCTCCCCGCCCGGCCACGCACTCCCGGGGATGGGCCCGACCTCAGCCCAACTGGGTGGTCTCGTACCCCGGCCGCTACGGCGATCCGGCGAGCACATATTCGTGTACCTCCCCGAGCCGGTGCGGCAGCGCTGACGACGACTCCGAGCCGGCAACCTTCGAGCGTGACACCTTCCCGTTCACCTTTGAGTACCCGGACGAGTTCGAATTCACCGACGACGTGAGCGCCAACGGCAGCTCGGCGGCGGCGACGCTGCCGATGAGGCCGCGGCAATCGTGATGGACGAGGACAACGGGCTAATCATCGAGCGGTACACCCTCAACGCGGAGGTCAGCGAGGCCGAGTTGGGCCTCGTCAAGCGAGAGCTTGATGGGCTGATCCAGCAGCTCGATCCGGACGCCGCCGGAGAGGAGGGAAACCTCGCGGGCTTTCCCTCGCTCACATACGCTGCAGTGGCGGTGCCCGGGCTGAAGGACGGCGAAACCCGCATCATCGCGCTCTTCGAAGGCGATCAGGAGTACCTGATCCACTGCCAATCCACCCCGGACGGACGCGAGGAAATCGAACAGGCCTGCGACCTGGCGGTCGACACGCTTGCCCGCCGCGCATAGACGGAGCAGCTTCGCGACAGAGCGGCGCTGGTGAGAGCAGTGCACCTCGTAGGGGTCTGTCATGGCTGGCAGCCCGCGTATGCGGTCGGGTCCTCAACGCACGCCTCACGCCAGGGCTGATGGCCCTCGTCATCCGGCGCCGAGTCGCCCTCCCCGACACCTTCGCCGCCGGTCGAGGCCACCTCCGGGCAGTCGGTGGCCGCCGCCGGTGATGGTGCGATAGCCAGAGCGACATCGGCCGGCATTCCTGAGTCGAGCGGGCAGAGCGATGTCCCGAGGTCCAGTACCTGATAGCCATCGGTCGTGATGGACAACAGGACGTGTGCCGTCTCCATGTCGTCGCCCAGGCTGTAGAGCGCCCAACCAAATCCGTCGAGGCACTCCAGATAGTCGATGTGCCCGCCCCCTCCGCCAGCATCGCTCGCAAGGACCGCAGTCAGAGCTTCGCCTCTGTCGCAGGCCGCCTTCACGGGAGTGCTGGCCGGCGCAGCCGTGCCGGCAGGCGCCGTGGTCGTCGTGGTGGGTCTCGACGAGGGACCCGATGCTCGCGCCGTCGGCTCCGCAGGGCCTGTGCCGCACGCCATCAGGACCCCGGCGAGCGTCGTCGCCATCAGCAGTGATACTCGCAGCCCGCGCATGGTGCCCTACCTCCCGCTCTCCCGCCGCCTGCGGTGAGACGCAAGTACTGACGCCCGACCTCCTAGATCCGATGACAAACGGGAAGAAAATTCTTTGAGCGAGTCGCTTATGCGCGACGCACACGCGGCGACCCGTTGCTGCATGTTGCCGGGGTACGTGGTGCGCTACCCCTCGACGGGGCCGAGCGCCGGACTCAATCGTCGCCGTGCCGGTGCTAGCGACCCACCCCGAATGCCCGATCTGGTGTCGTCACGCGGCGCTGCGTCGTGTGGCCCGCCGGGCGGCCACGGGTGCTCAGACCGGCCCAGATGGCCGTCGGTTCGAGCGGGCGCTACTTCCAGCTCAGGCGGGGGATGATCTCGATCGGCGGGTCGATGGTCTGGGCGTCGCTGCCGTAGATGATCTGACCGGTGGCGGATCCGCCGCTGTTGCTGTTGCGGAACAGCCACGCCTCGTATCCACCGGCCACATCGGTTGGCGGCCTGTTCCGAAGCACTGCCGGCGTGTAGGTGCCGTTGCCGTCCCAATCTCCCGGCACCGGCAGCTCGTGGTACGACGCGCTGCCGTATACGAACGAGATGTCGGCGGGTCCGCCGGCGATGGCGTTGCGCAGCAGCCAAGTGTCGCCGCGCACCACGCCGATGGTGTCGTCGCCGTCGCCGTCCCAATCGCCGGTGATCGGAATGTCGCGCCCGTGGCTGTAGGTGACCACGGTGTCGGCCGGCCCGGTGGTGTTGCTGTTCCGCAGGTGCCAGGTCATGGAGCCCGTCGGGCTGAAGTCGTAGAGGAGTACCCCGACCGTGTCGATCCCGTCGCCGTTCCAATCGCCGACGATGGGAATGGTGCCGAGCTGGTCGACCGACACGAACCGGAGCTGACCGAAGACGAACGGCGTGACGGTCGCTGAGCCACCGCTGTTGGAGTTGCGGAGATACCACGTGACACTCGCCACACCGCCGGGGCCCGGCGTGAAGCGTGCAACGCCCACGGTGTCGTGGCCGTCGCCGTTCCAGTCGCCCATCACCGGGATGTCGCCACTTCTCCCGTAGCGGAACGTACTGGTCGCAACGCCGCTCGTCATGCTGCTCCGCAGGTACCACGTGGCATCGTGGAAGATCGCCGGCTTCGATGGGACCGGTACCTGCGCGTCGACCGCTGCTGGCTGGATGATCAGGCTGGCTGCCGCGAACGCTGCCAACACGAACACACCGATGCGGCGGAATCTCTCGTGAACCATGTCCGCCTCCTTCACGAGCTTGGCCGGTGCAAGAGGGTCCCACACCGCGCTGTCATCATCGCGCCCCGCCTCACGTTGTCCACTGCGACCTGGCGACATCGCCGCGCCACGCTGTCGGGTCAACGGGCTGGCAACTGGCGAGACGGCTTCGCGTATGCCTACATGCGACCCAACCCACAGAACCACTGAGAAACTGCAGCCGCACGACCCAACCAGATCCGCAGCACCAACCGCCCAGCCGAAGCCGCGCGGGACGCGGACGAGGTGTCGAAGCATTCTCACTTTCGAGGCCAGCCGACCCCTGGGCCCACCACTGACCGTTCGTGTCTCGATGGTGTTTCGGACGGCTTCCGTGGGGTATCAGCTGGTCGTTGTCGCCCCGCCGGCCCTGCGGCACCCCCGTCGCCCGGGGCTGGCGCTGGGGTCACCGGGTGGACAGAGTGTCGCTCGCCAGCGTGATGGGACCACTGGTTCGCCAGTGGCATGGGACCACCTGGTGGAGTCCTCAGCGTCGGCGTCGTGATGTTCGCCGGGCTGGCGGTTGGGGGTCAAGAGCGCCATCGCCCGCGACGGTTGGCTTCTGGCGTTGCCGGTAGGACTCACCGTCGAGGACGAGCTCGTGGGCGGCGGACTGGAGGCGGTCGATGGCTGATTGGGCGAGCAGCGGGTCGGCCATGACTCCGAGCCACTCGATCGGCTCCCGGTTGCTGGTGACCACGGTGGCCGCGGCCCGGTGGCGTTCGACGATGAGCTCGTAGACATCGGCGGTGTCGAGCGCGTCGAGGGCTTGGAGCGCGAAGTCGTCGACGATCAACAGGTCGACGCGTAGCAGCTTGCGCATCTCGGCGTCGTGGCTGTTGTCGAGCCGGCTGGCCCGTAGGCGCTTGAGCATGCGGTCGCAGCGTTCGAAGTGGACGCTGTGGCGCCGGCGCACCGCCGCGTGCCCGAGGGCGGTGGCCAGGAACGTCTTGCCCACGCCGACGGGTCCCATGATCACCGCGTTGTGGCCGGAGTCGACGAAGCGCAGCGAGCACAGCTCGTTCCACACGGCGTGGTCGTAGGTGACCTTGGCGGTGTCGTCCCAGCGGTCGAGGGTCATCGTGGGGTCGAGCCCGGCCGCACGGGCGCGCCGCTCGGCCGAGGTGGTCTCCCGTCGGGCGACCTCGTCGGCGAGGACGAGCTCGAGAAACTCGGCGTGGCCAATGCCGCCTGTCTGCGCGAGCGCCAGGCGGTCCGGGAGCGTGTCGAGGCAGCGGCCGAGCTTCACCCGGCGCAGCAGCGCGCGCAGGTCGGGGCTCACCGGCGCCGTCATCGGGCACCGCCGTTGGCGCGGGTGGCGAAGTGGCCGGGGTCGCGGGCGAAACGGCCCGCCACCACGCCCAGCAATGCCGGCTGCATCGTGGTGTTCTCGGTGCCACGCTCGAGCATGCGGCCGATGAGCCCGACGTTGATCGCCTCGTGCTCCAAGGCGCTGGCGCAGGCCGCCTCGACGCGGGCGGCACCCCACTTCTTGACCAGGCCTAGCAGCGCGTAGACCTGACGCATCTGGGTCCACGGCAGCGGCGTGTCCAACAACGCGTCGGTGTAGGCGCCGATGGCCGGGCCGTGCCCGCCGGCCAGCCGGCGGAGATGGTCCAGATCCCGCATCGCGTAGGCGGTGCGGTCCGACGGCAGATCGGCCGGGTCGGTGCTGCGTCCGCCGGGCTGCTGGCGGGGATGGACCTTGACCAGCTGGCCACGGGCGAACACCCGCACCAGCGACCGGTCGGCGCGCACCTCGACGCGCTGGCCGATCAAGTTCCCGGGGATCGAGTACAGCGCCTTGGCCACCTCGATGTGGTGGTCACGGTGCACCTTGGCCGTCGTGTAGATCGGCACGTCATAGGGCTCGGCCGGTGCCGGCCGGAGCTGGGGCTGCTCGGTGACGCGGAACACCTCCGCTGGCCGGGCCTCGATGGTGCCGTGGATCCGCATCCCGGCCCGCTCCCGGCACCAGTTCTCGGCCCGGCGCTGGGCGTCGGCGAGATCGACGAAGGCCTCACCCGCGAAGAAGCTCTGGCGCACGAAGGGCACCACCCGCTCCACCCGCGGCTTGTCCTGCGGGGGAACGCACCCGGGCCGGGTCAACCACGAACCCGCGGGACTGCGCGTACTCGACGAACGCCTGATTCAACCGCGGCTCCAACGAGTCGCTCCGCTCGACGATCGCCTTGAGGTTGTCGGGGATCACGGTCGCGAACACGCCGCCGAAGAACGCCCATGCCGCTTCGCAGCCGGCGATCGCGTCCTCGATGCGCTGCCGGAACGACAGCCACACGAAGCTGTAGCGTGACACGACCGGCGTGAAGATCAGCGCGTGGCACACCCGGTGCCGGCCCGCCGCCGGATCGGAGATCAGACCGAGGCGGCCGAAGTCGATCTGGCACTCGTCGCCCGGCTCGCCGTCGGCCACGCGCACCGTGATTCCCCGTCGGCCCCGCCCGACGTCGCACACCTCCAGCGCGTAGCGGTGCAGCGTCCGCTCCGGCACCACCACCCCTCGGCGGCCGAGAAGGTCATGGACCTTGTGCACCGTGAGCTCGTCGGTCTTCAGCCAGTCCTCGATGATCTGTTTGTTGGCGACCAGCAGCCCCCACGTCTCACCGTGACCGTCGGCGCGGTGCGGACGCACGGCCTCGACCACCGAACCGACGAACTCGTCGTTCAACTGCTCCTCGCCGCCGTCGCGGATCAAACCGAGCCCGACCGCGGTGGCCACATACCGGCGGACCGTCTTGCGGTCCACCCCTGCCAGCCGCTCCGTCGCCCGGATCCCCTCGCCCCGCAACCACAACCGCAGCACCTCTCGAACTTCGAACACGCGCACCTCCCGGAACGCCATCGCCGCCCTCCGGGACCGCTGGTCGGACGGCGGCGAGTGCACCGGCAGCGGCACCGCTGCTGGTGGACCCCGGGTGGTCCCACTACTGGCGACGAGGTGGTCCCATGCTCCTGGCGAAACTCACCTCAAGGTGGTCCCATGCTCCTGGCGGGCGACACCGCTGCCCCTCGGCCTTCGAGTCGGTGGGCGGCGCCCTCACGCCCCTAGAGGCGCAGGTCGCGACGACGAGGTGTCGGCTTCCCGGTAACGAATGGCCGCTGAGGTTCATGGTTCGGTGTCTTTTGACGTTGACGGCGGCTGCTTGGGTGCTCACGATCCGGTAGGACGTGCAGGCGGACAACCTGGCTCTATCGGAGGAGCCGCCGGCGCTCTCGTGACCGTTCAGGAGCGCCTTAGGGCTCGCCGGTGGGCGGCGACCCAAAAGGTGGGCAGCTCGACACCCCGCGCCCGCAACACAGCCCGTATGGCCATCAAGCTAGTCAGCGCCCCTGTGTCGAGCGACTGCGCGTTGCGACGTAGAGCACGTTCAATCCTGGTTAGCTCCGCGGTGTCGCGCCGTTGAGCGTCGCGCACCACGCGGCGGTAGCTCTTGCGGAACATGAGCATGGTTCCCAGCTCCTTCCCGCAGCATGGCTACCGCGCCCTTCCCGCTTCGAGTGGCCCCGAAACCCCGTCACGCCCCGCTCGACAGCCCCAAAGACCACACCAACCACCCGCAGAGAGCACTGAGCCACTAAGGGCCATCAGCCCTTCGCCGTCGCCCTGTCGATTTCTCGCCGGGTTCGGCTGGAACGCTGCGCGATTCGGCGCACAGTGGCCGATGCGTGCCAGCGAGGCAGCCATCCTGCGCGGCTCCACCGACCAAACGCCCTAAGGCAAACCCACTCGGCGACGATGCTCGCCGCCGCGCGTCTCATCGTCCCTGGGCCCCCCGTCGGGCGATCGACCGGTGTTCGGCAGCCCGCGCAGGGGACCGGAGGGGTAGGTGGTAGGCCCGGCGGACGCTGGAGCCAACGCGGGAGATGTCGGTGCCGTAGATGTGCAGCGAGATCGCCGTGCGGTCGGCAGGGTTGTGGACCCGGTGGAGGTCGCCGGGCGGGGCGAATCCGGTGACCGACCCCTCCAGATTGGCGTTGTCGCCCACCCTCACGAGGTACTGCCCCGTCGGGCAGGCGAAGAGCTCTTCCTGCTCGACACCTTGGATGACGCCAGCCACACACCAGGTCACGTGGTCGTGAATCGGGGTCACCTGTCCGGTCCGCCACACGACAGCCACGATGGAGAAGGCGCCGTCGGGCTCCACGTGGAGCAGGTGGCTCTGGTAGGTCGACGGGTGGCCCGCCTGCTCCTCTGCGGTGAGCAGGTCGGGAGTGGGCAGGTGCCACCGGAGGACATCCGCGACGAGCGAGGCGGTCCGCCCCCAGTCTGTGTGGCGGTCGACGACGGCGCGCACTTCGTCCACGAGGCCGGCCAGCTGAGCTCTCGTCACCCCGGGACTGATGAGTGTCATGGGCTACAGCGTGCGCCTCCGTCTTGCATAGGTCCAATGCCAAATGACCTCTATTCACATAGATGCGATCGATACATTGGCCACATGCTGGATGTCACTCGACTGCGGGTGCTGGTCGCCGTCGCCCGCGCGGGCTCGGTGACCGGCGCCGCACGGGAGCTGCACTACTCCCAGCCCTCTGTCAGCCACCATCTGGCCCGGCTGGAGTCGGAAACCGGCACCAAGCTCGTCCAGCGGGCCGGGCGCGGGATCCGGCTCACGGAGGCGGGCCGGCTGCTCGCCGAGCGCGGCGGGGAGATCCTCGGCCGCCTCGAGGCGGCCTCCACCGAGCTCGCGGCGCACGTGGGGCTGCGCAAGGGCCGAGTGCGACTCGCAGCGTTCCCTTCTGCCCTCGGCACCTTCGTGCCGGAGGCGGCCGCGCGGCTGGTGGCCGATCATCCGGGGCTGGAGCTGCAG
>JBKPAA010000129.1:0-21432 GCA_046726215.1 Actinomycetota bacterium
GGAGGCGACCGTGTCGAGCCACCCGCTGAGCTCCTCGCGGGGGACGTACGACGAGGTCAGGAACAGGAAGGGGAAGAACAGCAGGAAGCTGGAGTTCACCGCCGCCGGGTTGCCGGTCTTGAGGGCGATGGCGTAGCCGAACCCGGCGAAGGCCAGGCTCCACAGGCCGGCTATGACGATGAACGCCACGACCCCCAGGGGCCCCGACTCGAACCGCACGCCAAGGATGAAGCCCATGATCAGGATCGGGACGGTCAGCGTGCACGCCACCGACACGTCGGCGCACAGGTGCCCGAGCAGGATGGCCAGGCGCCGGATCGGCGTCAGCAGGAGCCGGTCGAAGTAGCCGTTCTGGACGTCGAGCACCAGCGCGTAGGCCCGAGACACGCCGGTGACCCCGAGCAGGATCGCCGTGGGCATCTGGAACGCGGTGAAGTCGAAGCCGGGGATGTTGTTCTCGGTGAGGTCGGACAGCGTGCCGACGTTGACGACGAAGAAGAACAGGGCGATGAAGATCGGCGGGATCACCGACTCCACGTCGCGCGGGACCGCCCGCAGCGCCCGCCCGGCGATGGAGGCGATGTCGTGGAGGAGCCCGGCCGGGCGGGCCCGGATGGCGCTCGGCGTGGCCGGCGCCGTGACGGCGGTGTCGATGGCGGTCACGATGTCACCTCCGCGCTGTCGCTCTCGGTCGCCTCGGCCATCTCGGCCAACTCGGCCTCGATGGCCTCGTCGGACGTCTGGATGTGCGAACCGGTCAGCTCGAGGAAGACGTCGTCGAGGGTCGGCGTGCGCAGCGTGAGGTCGCGCACCGGGATGCCGCAGTTGTTGAGGGCCACGGCCACTGGGCCGATCACGGCCGTGCCCTCGGCGGCGGTGATCACCATCTCGTTGGCCCGGGCCTCGACGCCGGCGACGCCGGCCACGGCCTGGACCATCGGGCAGGCACCGGCGGCGTCGCCGTCGAGCCTGGCGAAGATCACGTCGTTGCCGATGCGGCGCTTCAGCTCGAAGGGGGTGCCCTCGGCGACCAGCTTCCCCTCGTTGATGATGCCGACCCGGTTGGCCAGCTCGTCGGCCTCCTCGAGGTACTGGGTGGTGAGGAAGATGGTCATGTCGAGCTCTTGGTTGAGGCGGCGCACCTCCTCCCACACCCGGGCCCGGCTCATTGGGTCGAGCCCGGTCGTCGGTTCGTCGAGGAAGAGCACCGTGGGGTTGTGGACCAGGGCGGCGGCCAGGTCGAGGCGTCGCTTCATGCCGCCGGAGTAGGTGCTGATGGGCCGGCCCAACGCGTCGCCGATGTCGACCAGCTGGGCAAGGTCGGCCAGGCGCTGGTCGACCTCCGCCTTGGACAGGCCGTACAGCCGGCCCTGGAGGCGCAGCAGCTCGTCGCCGCTCTGCTTGGGATCGAGCGCCGCCTCCTGCAGGGCGACACCGATGCTCAGCCGCACCTTGCCGGGATCGGTGGCGACGTCGTACCCGGCCACCACGGCTCGGCCGCCGGTGGGCGCCAGCAGCGTGCAGAGGACCCGGACGGTGGTCGACTTCCCGGCGCCGTTGGGCCCGAGGAAGCCGTAGATCTCGCCCTGCTCGATCTCGAGGTCGACCTCGTCGACCGCCGTGAGGCCGTCGAACTGGCGGACCAGCTTCTCCGTACTGATTGTCGTACGCATGTTCGCCTACGCTACTCCTCGGGACGGGACATCCAAGAGACTTCCGGGTTAGGACGCAGCGGCGCCACAAAACTTGTCGCGCCAGAATGTCGCGCCGCAGCGGTGCCGCCGTCTTGGAAGGAAGGAAGCAAGCTCCCACTAGTCTGCGTCGACCGGCCCTGACGGATCTGTCAGAAACGGCGAGGGAGTCGCATGGGGCTGTTCGACGGGAAGGTGGCCATCGTCACGGGGGCCGGCCGGGGGATCGGCCGCGAGGAGGCCCGGCTGCTCGCGACCGAGGGCGCCAGGGTCGTCGTCAACGACCTGGGCGGCGCCGCCGATGGATCCGGTGCCGACACCGGGCCCGCCCACGAGGTCGTCGACGAGATCGGAGCCGCCGGTGGCGCCGCCGTCGCCAGCACCCATGACATCGCCACGTGGGACGGCGCCGAGGCGCTCGTCGGCCTGGCGGTCGAGCGGTTCGGGCGACTCGACGCCGTGGTCAACAACGCCGGGATCCTCCGCGACCGCATGAGCTTCACCATGTCCGAGGCCGAATGGGACGCCGTGATCGACGTCCACCTCAAGGGCCACTTCGCCGTGGCCCGCCACGCCGCCGCCTGGTGGCGGGCACGCTTCAAGGAGACGGGTGAGCCGGCCGGGGGGGCCATCGTCAACACGTCGAGCGAATCCGGGCTGTACGGCAACGCCGGGCAGGCCAACTACGCCGCCGCCAAGGCCGGGATTGCGGCCCTCACCATCGTGCTGGCCCGCGAGCTCGAGCGCCTCGGCGTGCGCGTCAACGCCATCGCCCCCGTGGCCCGGACCCGCCTCACCGAGGCCGTAGCCGGCGGCGCCATGGCGCCCGACGCGTCCGGCTTCGACCGGTTCGATCCCGCCAACGTCGCTGCGGTCGCGTGCTGGCTGGCGTCCGACCTCGCGGCCGGCATCTCGGGGCAGGTGGTGAAGGTGCAGGGAGGCGTGGTACAGCTGCTCGAGGGCTGGCATCCCATAACCGAGGTGCGGGCCGACAAGCCGTGGACGCTGGAGGCGGTGGCCGCCCGCCGCGCCGGGATCCTCGGCCCCAGCGATGGGTCGGTGCCGCCATTCCTCCCGACGGCGCCCGGGCGGGTCACGTAGGGGCTATCGGGCCGGCTGGGTCGCCTCGGGGAACTCCCAATACTGCAGCTCGCAGGTCATGGGCAGCAGGTAGCGGACGTAGATGGAGTGGATCTTGACCACGCCCCGGTCGTCGACCGCCAGGTCGTCGAGGTCGACGCGGGGATCGCGGTCCCGAAAGCCGACGGCGCGGTCGCGGGCGGCGACCAGGTCCTCCCGCGAGCGGACGGCGAAGCCGTAGTGGTCGGTGCGTGGGCACTGCATGGGCTCGTCGTCGGCGACAAGGAAGATGAACTGGTCCCAGTGCACGCAGCTCAGGATCAGCCGCTTCCGGTCGACGGTCTCCGTCGGCAGCTCCTCGAAGCCGAGGACCTCGTCGAAGTAGCGGCACAGGTCGGCGCGGTTGGTCTCGTCCAGCAGGTCGGCCGGCACGCTCAGAGCCACGTGATTGAACTTCGGATTACCTGACGGGTAGTAGGGATGCGGCATCACGCCTCCTCCGTCGTCGGGCCCGCGGCCAGCGCGAGACCCGGTGCCACCATGACCTTGCCGGCGGTCTCGCCGGCGGCGAGCTTGCGCACCGCCTCGCCGACGGCGTCGAGCCCGATGTCGTCGGTCTCGATCAGGATGTGGGTGGGGAGCGCGCCCGGGGACGACAGCAGCTCCAGCGCCCGGTCGAAGCCGTCGGCGTCGTACACGAACGAGCCGGTGACGGTCAGCTCGTTGAGCAGCATGCGGTTGGGGTCGAACGACGGCGGTTGCATCCCCGCCCCCACGAGCACCATCCGGCCCCCGCGCCGGAGCTGGTGCAGGCCGGCCTCCATCGCCGCCTTGTGGCCCGAGCACTCGAGCACCACGTCGACCGCGAGCGGCGAGATCTGCTCCGGCTCCCACATCGGGTACGTCGGCAGGTCCCCGGGATCGAGCACCTCTGCCCCCAGCGCCACCGCCAGCGCCCGGCGCGGCGCGGCCGGCTCGACCACGGTCACCGACCCCAGACCCCGGGCGAGCAGGGCCGCCACGGTCAGGGCGCCGATCGGGCCGGCCCCCATCACCATCGCGGTGTCCCCCTGGCGAATCCCGGACCGGGTGATGCCGTGCAGCGCCACCGCCAACGGCTCTGCCAGCGCCGCCTCGCGCCGGCCGAGCCCCTCCGGGACCCGCACCAGGGCGCGGGCGTCGACCAGGGTGAACCGGGCGAACGCCCCGTCGTGGCCGTCGGCCATGACCCGGCCGCGCACCTCGCACTGCGACGGCCGGCCCTCGAGGCAGCGCCGGCACTGGCCACAGCGGGGCGCCGGACCACCGACCACCTCATCGCCCACGGCCCAGCCGGTCACGCCGTCGCCCAGCGCAGCCACGACGCCGCTGTACTCGTGGCCGAGCACGGTGCCCGCAGTGCCGAGTCGCTCGGCGATCAGGTGGAGGTCGGACCCGCAGATGCCGCAGTGGCCGACCTCGACCAGCACCTGACCCGGGCCGGGTTCGGGCACGGGCCGCTCCTCCACCGCCACCTCGCCGGAGCCGCGGTACACCGCCGCTGGCATCGACGCCGGAACGTCGGTCGTGGTCATTCGTCGCCCCTCCGGAATCTGACAGCGGCGTCAGATTAGTCCGGTCGATCCGCCCCCCACGGCGCCGGTCTGACGACCGACCCGCTGATCAGCCGAAGGCGGCGGCCATGATGATGTCGGTGAGCGTGTCGTTGAGCTCGTCCCCGTCGGCGACGTCGAGCTGGCCGCTGGCGGCGTAGTAGTTGAGGCGCTCGACCATCATCATCAGCGCCAGGGTGGCGACGGTGGGATCGAGGCCCGAGCGCTTGGGCACGCGCAGCCGGCGGGTGAGCGCCAACGCCAGGCCGGTGAGGACGTCGTCGCGGTGTCGCGCGACGGGATCGCCCGACAACTCGGCCTCGGTCCAGGCTCGGATCACCCTGCCGTGACGCCCGTAGACCTCGCTCACCCGCGCCAGCCAGGCCCGCAGTGTGGCCCGGCCCCGGCGTGAGTTGGTCACCGGTGCCAACTCGTCGATCACACCCCGTAGCTCGGCCGCCACCTCCCCCACGAGTTGCTCGAAGAGGTCCTCCATGGACGAGAAGTACAGGTAGAAGGTCCCGTGGCTGCTGTGGGCGGCCGACACCACGTCGTCGACGCGGGCGGCGTGGTAGCCCTTGCGGTCGAACACGTCGGCGGCGGCGTCCAACAGGCGCTGTCGTGTGCGCCGACCGCGTGCCTGGAGGACGCGCTCGTTCCCGCCGGCGGCGCCGGCGGGAACGGCAGGATCGCTGCGGGCCGGCATCGTGGCCACGCTACTGGCGGTGGCGGCGGCCCGGTTGAGCGGACCTTACGCCGACGGGGGACGTTGCCGGCGCGTTCTCCCCCGGCTCCTACGCTGTCTCGGGTGGGTGAGAGGCGCGAGGAGATGCTGGCGGCGCAGTACTTCGCCGCCGTCGCGGGCATGGCGGCGATGCGGCACTGCCTGACCGAACCGTCTGCGGCGCGGGCCCGGCTCGACGACGTCCGTGCCGTCGTCGAGGGGTTGGACGAGTTCCCCAACAACCTGGTCGTGCCACTGCTCGAGTACGACGTCTCACGCGGATACGACGCCTGGGCCTCTCGCTACGACGGCCCGAATCCGGCGGTGGAGACGGACGAGATCGAGGTCCACAGACTCCTTGCCGACCTGGACGGCGACGTGGCGCTCGACGCCGCCTGCGGAACCGGCCGTCACAGCGCGTACCTGCGGGGCCGGGGCTTCGAGGTGATCGGGGTCGACTCCAACCCCACGATGCTGGGCCTTGCCGAGTCCAAGGTTCCGGGTGGCGATTTCCGGCTCGGGGACCTGGCGGCGCTCCCGGTCGACACCGGCGTCGTCGACGTGGTCGTGTGCTCGCTCGCCCTCACCCACGTCGAGCGGCTCGAACCTGTTGTCGCCGAGTTCGCCCGGGTGACCCGCCCCGGTGGCGTCGTGGTCCTGTCGGACATGCACCCGATCACCGTTACCTTCGGCGGCGCCGCCGTGTTTCCCGCCGAGAGCCGGAAGTTCGAGCTGCACTTCGTGCGCAACCTCGTTCACCCGGTGGGCGAGTATGTCCGGGCCGCCGCGGCGGCCGGGCTCGTCGTCCGGGACTGTCGTGAGCCGGCCGTGCCGGAGAGCGCGATCACCACCAACCCCGCCTACAGCGTCGTTCCCGATGCGGTGCGGCAAGCCTTCGAGGACCTCCCCTTCCTCCTGATCTGGTCGCTGCAGAAGCCACGAGAGTGACCAGCCTGCGGACGACCTGACGATCCGCTTGCCGGGGGGTTCGAGTCGTCGACCGATTGCCCGCGGGTTGCCTGTGAGTTAGTGTTAGAAGTAACACGTACGAACGTCGACTGCAGGGGGGTGCAGGTTGGTCCGTTCGGTGAGCGACGCCGCTCCCGTCCTCGCCATGCGGGGCATCTGCAAGCGGTTCGGGGCCACCCGCGCGCTGGACGACGTGTCGCTCGACCTTCGCGCCGGCGAGGTCCACGCGCTCGTCGGCGAGAACGGTGCGGGCAAGTCGACGCTCATCAAGGTCATGACGGGCGTCTACCCGCCCGACGAGGGTGCCGTCCTGGTCGACGGCGAGCCCGTTTCGCTGCGCAGCGCCGCCGACGCTCAGCGCCTGGGCATCGGTGCGATCTACCAGGAGCCGCTGATCTTCCCCGACCTGAGCGTCGCCGAGAACATCTTCATCGGGCACCAGGATCAGGGTCTCGTGGTGCGCTGGCGCCCGATGTGCGCCGACGCCGAAGCGATCCTGGCACGGCTCGACGTTCACATCGATCCCCGGATACCGGCCAGCGGCCTGCCCGTCGCCACCCAGCAGGCGATCGAGATCGCCAAGGCCATCTCGCTCGACGTGCGCGTGCTGATCATGGACGAGCCCACGGCCGCACTCTCGGCCCACGAGGTCGAGCGGCTGTTCCGCCAGGTGCGCCAGCTCCGCGACTCGGGGGTGGCGGTGCTGTTCATCAGCCACCGGCTGGAGGAGGTGTTCGAGATCGCCGACCGCGTCTCCGTGTTCCGCGACGGTCGTCACGTCTCGACGGCGGCGCGCGGCGATGTCACCCGTCCCCAGCTCATCGCCGCCATGGTTGGTCGCCAGGTCTCCGACTTCTACGCCCGTCACGACCATCAGGCAGGCGAGGTGATCCTGCGGGTGCGGGACCTCGGCCGGACGGGCAAGTTCACCGGCGTCTCGTTCGACCTACGGCGGGGCGAGGTCCTCGGGCTGGCCGGGCTCGTGGGGGCGGGCCGCACCGACGTCGCGCTGGCGCTGTTCGGGGTCGCTCCGGCGGAGGCGGGAACGATCGAGCTCACCGGCCAACTGGTCGGGATCGCCACCCCCCGCCAGGCGCTCGACCGCGGGATCGCCTACCTGTCCGAAGATCGCCGCCACGTCGGGCTGTCGCTGCCGCAGTCGGTGACCGCGAACATCACGCTGCCGTCGCTGCGACGCTACGTCTCGAGGCTCGGGCTCGTGGACGGCGCCGCGGAGCGGTCGGTCGCCGACCGGTTCCGACGACAGCTCAGCATCCGCACCGCCGGGCTGTCGCAGCCGGTGGGGCTGCTCTCCGGGGGCAACCAGCAGAAGACGATGCTCGCCAAGTGGCTGAACACGGAGCCGGCCGTGCTGATCCTCGACGAGCCGACCCGGGGGATCGACGTGGGTGCCAAGGCCGACGTCCACCGGATCATCGACGACCTCGCCCGCTCGGGCATGGCCATCCTGCTGATCTCGTCGGACCTGCCCGAGGTGCTGGCGGTGAGCGATCGCGTGCTGGTCATGCGCGAGGGCGAACAGACGGGCCTGTTCGCCCGGGCCGAGGCCACCCAGGAGCGCGTCATGACCGCGGCCGTGGGGGTCGCGTGAGGGCGGCATGAGCACGGCCGCCGACGTCGCCCGCCTCGACGGCGCGCGGAGCCGCCCGCGCCGCACTGCGGTCTGGATCCGGCCCGAGCGCGTGAAGGAGCTGTCGCTGCTGGGCGTGATCGTCGTTGCCCTGCTGGTGTTCGGCTTCCTGGTCGACGACTACTTCAGCGGCCGGTTCTTCAACCGGGTGACGACCAGCGTGGCGATCACCGCGCTGCTGGCCGTCGCCCAGACCACGGTCATCGTGACCCGCAACATCGACCTGTCGGTGGGATCGATCGTCGGCGTGACCGCCTACCTCACCGGCCAGTTCGCGTCCTCCCATCCCGCCACCTCGCCGGCGGTCGCCATCGCGATCGCGCTAGGGCTCGGCGCACTGCTCGGCGCGATCAACGGGGTGATCGTGGCCTACGGACGGGTCCCGGCCATCATCACCACCCTCGGCACGCTGGCGATCTACCGGAGCTGGTTGATCTCACACGGCGAGGGCAGAACCATCACCGCCGACTCGCTCCCGTCGTGGGTCGTCGACCTGCCCACCCGCACGGTGTTCAGCATCGGGGGGCTCGACGTTCGGGTGGTGTTCGCGGTCGTCATCGTCATCGTGGCGGTGCTGCAGATCGCGATGCAGCGGCTGCGCTGGGGGCGCCGGCTGTACGCCATCGGTTCCAACCCCGACGCCGCCGCCCAGGCGGGCCTGCCGACGCGGCGGCTGGTGTTGGGTGCCTTCGTCGCCTGCGGCGCCCTGTCCGGGTTCGCCGGCTTCCTGTTCCTCGCCCGCTTCGGCAACATCACCGTCGTCGCCGGTCAGGGCCTGGAGCTGGATTCGGTGGCCGCCGCGGTGGTCGGCGGGGTCAGCGTCCTGGGGGGCTCGGGCACCCTGTTCGGGGCGTTCCTGGGCGCGGTCCTGATCGAGGTGCTCGACCAGAGCCTGGTGCGGGTCCCCCAGGTGAGCGAGTTCTGGCGCAACGCGATCCTCGGGGCGCTCATCCTCGCCGCCGTGATCGCAGATGTGGTGGTCGGCCAGCACTTCCAGCGGCGGTGGTCGGCGGAGGCGCGCCCCCACACCAAGGTCGATGGCCCGACCGACGCATCCGACACGGCCCGGGTGCCGGCGCTCACGGCGCCCGACCAGGGCGGGGAGGGTACTCGTGCCTGAGCGAGCGCCCCGGAGGGCGAGAGAGCGAGCGAGGCCCGAGCGGCCCGGCCGAAGGCCAAGAGCGGGAGACATCGAGTGGGCACGGGAACGCAGCTGGGAGCTGCTGCTGGCCGTCATCCTCGTGGGGACGATCGTCTACAACGCCACGCAGTCGCCCGTCTACCTCGACGTCGACAACTTCGTGAACCTGTTCCGTCTGTCGATCGAGAAGGTGATCGTGGCCGTGGCCATGACCTTTGTCATCATCAACGGGGAGATCGACCTGTCGGTCGCTTCGGTGATGGCCTTCGCCGCCTGCGTCCTTGCCGCCGCCCACGAGTCCGGGGTGCCGTTCGGGCTTGCCATCGTCATCGCGCTGGTCGCGGCGGGGTCCGCCGGACTCGTACAGGGCCTGGTCGTGGCGCGGACCGGGATCTCGTCCCTCGTGGTCACGCTCGCGGGCCTGATCGGCTTCCGGGGGGCGGCGCGCGTCCTGCTGGAGGACCGGTCGATCGGCGACTTCCCCGAATGGTTCGGGAACCTCGGTCGCGACGACTTCCTCGGCCCGATGCCCTTCGCGCTGGTGTTCTTCCTGGTGCTGCTGCTGGTCGGCGGCGTGATCCTGCACCGGGCGTCGTTCGGTCGCCGGGTGTACGTGATCGGCAACAACGCCGACGTCGCCCGCTACTCGGGCATCGACGTGGGCCGCGTGAAGCTCATCCTGTTCACCACGTCGGGGCTCGTCGCCGGTTTGGCGGGAGTGCTGTTCGCGGCCCGCCTCGGCTCGGTCCGGGCCAACATCGGGGAGGGCTTCGAGCTCGACATCATCACGATGGTGCTGCTCGGGGGCGTCAGCATCTTCGGCGGCTCGGGGACCTTGCTCGGCGTGGGGCTGGCGATCTGCATCGTTCTGAACCTGCGCAACGGGCTCGGCCTGGCGAACGTCGAGGCCAACACCCAGACCGGTGTCATCGGGGCGCTGCTGATCGTGTCGGTGCTGGCGCAGAACGTGCTCGACCGGCTGCCGATCCGTCGGCGCGAGGCGGAGGCGGAGGCATGAAACGGATGGGCGCGCATGGACGCGCGTCACGACACAGATCTACGTCGAGGGCGGCCCTCGACGAGAAGGAGAGGGGACGATGAGACCTCACAAGCTGATGGCAGTGATGCTGAGCCTGGCCCTCGTCGGTGCCGTCGCGTGCGGCGACGACGACGACAGCACCGAAGCGGGTGCGTCGGGCGACTCCGGGTCGGAGGGAGGGGGTGCGGCCGGGGAGGCCGTCACCATCGAGGGCGGTGACGACATGAGCTCGATCCTGCTCCCGAAGTGCACCGGCATCGCCGTGTTCGACCAGGCCAACGAGGGCGCGCAGGAGGCGGCCGAGGAGCTGGGCACGTCGGAGCCCGAGTTCCTGGGGCCCTCGACGTGCGAGGACCCGACCGGTCAGATCGAAACCATGACGAACGCCGCCACCCAGGGTGTCGACGCCGTGATGATCTCCAACAACGCCGGCGAGCAGATCCAGTCGGGGGTCGACGCCGCCACCGACGCCGACGTGTCGGTCGTGAGCTGGGACTCGCCGATCCCGTCGGGTGAGGGCGAGAGCCTGTTCGTCGCCCAGGTCGACTTCGACGAGACCGGGGTGGTGATGGCCGACATGGCGCTCGAGATCCTCGGTGACCAGGGCGGTCAGTTCGCGATCCTGTCCGCCTCGCCCGATGCCGCCAACCAGAACGCCTGGATCGCCGCCCTCGACGAGGCGCTCAAGGACGAGAAGTACGCCAACCTCGAGCTCGTCGACACGGTCTACGGCAACGACGACTCGGACGAGTCGTACAACCAGGCCCTCGGCCTGATCGACTCGCACCCGGACCTGAAGCTGATCATGGCCCCGACCACGGTCGGCATCGCCGCGGCCGGCAAGGCCATGACCGACGAAGGGCTTTGTGACCAGGTGAAGGTGTCCGGCCTGGGCCTGCCCGACGAGATGCGGGAGTACACGCAGAGCGGGTGCGCGCCGCAGTTCGCCCTGTGGAGCTTCGTCGACCTGGGCTACCTCACCTACTACGCGACCTATGGCATCGCCACCGGTCAGATCGAGGCGGCCGAGGGCCAGACGTTCACCGCCGGCCGCATGGGTGAGTACACGATCGAGAAGGACCCGACACGCGACAACGGCCTACGGATCGTCATGGGGCCGTTCACCGTCTACACGGAGGACAACATCGACGAGTCATGAGGGCACGCGGCCGGGAGGGCGGCGGCTTGCCGCCCTCCCGGCCCGGTCCCTGGCGGTGTCGCCCAGGAGGACGTGCCGTGAACCGGTTCGGATTCACGTTGAAGATCAGGCCGGAGATGGCCGACGACTACCGGCGTCACCACGCGGCCGTCTGGCCGGAGATGCTCGACGCCCTGCGCCGGGCGGGCTGGCACAACTACTCGCTCTTCCTGCGGGACGACGGCACGCTGTTCGGGTACGTGGAGACGCCGGCCAGCCTCGCCGATGCCCGTGCGGCCATGGCTTCCGAGCCCGTCAACGAGCGGTGGCAGGCGATGATGGCGCCGTTCTTCGAGGGATCCGGGCTGCCCCCGGACCAGATGATGCAGGAGCTCGAGGAGGTGTTCCATCTGCCATGAGCGACCCCGTGGTCCCGCCGCCGGAGGTCGAGGCGCTCATCGAGCGCTCACACGCGCTGGGATCCGACCCGCGCGTGACCAACTACGGCGGCGGGAACACGTCCTGCAAGGCCACCGTGGCGGACCCCGTGACCGGCGAGCCGAGCGAGGTGCTCTACGTGAAGGGCTCGGGGGGAGACCTCGGCACGCTGCGCCCGGAGGGCCTGGCCACGCTGCGGCTCGACCGCGTCCGCGCCCTGCGGGCGGTGTATCGGGGCGTCGACCACGAGGACGACATGGTGGCGGCGTTCGACCATTGCCGCTGGGGGACGGGCGGCGCGGCGCCGTCGATCGACACCGCCATGCACGCGCTGCTGGACGCACGCCACGTCGATCATCTGCACCCCGACGCGGTGATCGCCCTGGCCGCCGCGGTTGACGGTGAGTCGCTGACCAAGGAGTGCTTCGGGCGCGAGGTCGCCTGGGTGCCGTGGCGTCGACCCGGCTTCGAGTTGGGGCTCCAGATCGCATCGCTGGCGGCCGACAACCCGGGCCTGCGCGGCGTCGTGCTGGGAGGGCACGGGCTGACCACCTGGGCCGACACGTCCGATGCGTGCCGGGTGATCTCGCTCGACGTGATCCAGCGGGCCGACCGGTTCATCGCCGAGCGGGGCCGGCCCGACCCGCTCGGCCCCATGCGCGCCGGCTTCGAGCCGCTGCCGGCCGGCGAACGGCGCCGGCTGGCGGGGGAGCTGGCGCCCCACGTCCGCGGCCTGTGCTCCACCGACCGCCGCGTGGTCGGGCAGCTCACCGACAGCGACCTCGTGCTCGACTTCGTCGGCCGCCAGGCGGTCACCCGGCTGGCACCGCTGGGTACGTCGTGTCCCGACCACTTCATCCGCACCAAGGTGCGCCCGCTGTTGCTCGACCTACCCCCGGCGGCCCCGGTCCGGGAGCTGGTGAACCGGCTGCACGAGCTGCACGCCACCTACCGCGACGACTACGCCGGCTACTACCGCCGACACGCCCGACCCCACTCGCCGGCCATGCGGGGCGCGGACCCGGTGATCGTGCTGGTCCCCGGTGTCGGCATGTTCAGTTTCGGCGGCGACGTGCGCTCCGCCCGGATTGCCGGCGAGTTCTATGTCAACGCCATCAACGTGATGCGCGGCGCCGAGGCGCTGTCGTCGTACCGGCCCATCGACGAGGCGGAGAAGTTCCGCATCGAATACTGGGAGCTCGAGGAGGCGAAGCTGCGCCGGCTGCCGCCCCCCAAGCCGCTCGCGGGACGCGTCGCGTTCGTCACCGGTGCCGCCTCGGGCATCGGTCGCGCCATTGCCGCCCGGCTCGGCGACGAGGGTGCCGCCGTGGTACTTGCCGACCGCGACGCCGCCGGTGCCGCAAGCGCGGCGGAGGAGCTCGGTGGCCCTGACGTGGCGGTGGCGATCGAGGTCGACGTGAGCGACGAGCCCGCCGTGGCGGCGGCCGTCCGCGAGGCGGCGGCCACGTTCGGGGGCGTCGACCTGGTGGTCAACAACGCGGGACTGTCGATCTCCAAGCCGTTGACGGAGACCACGACGGCCGACTGGGACGTGCAGCACCAGGTCATGGCGCGGGGCTCGTTTCTCGTCAGCCGCGAGGCGGCCAAGGTCATGGAGGCGCAGGGCCTGCCGGCCGACATCGTGTACGTGGTGTCCAAGAACGCCGTGGTCGCGGGCAAGGGCAACGTGGCCTATGGCGCGGCCAAGGCGGACCAGGCCCACCAGGTGCGCCTGCTGGCGACCGAGCTCGGCCCGCTCGGCGTGCGCGTCAACGGGGTCAATCCCGACGGGGTCGTGCGTGGCTCCGGCATCTTCGAGGGGGCTTGGGGGGAGGAGCGCGCCAAGGTCTACGGCGTGCCGCCCGAGGATCTCGGCAAGTTCTACGCCGGGCGCACGGTGCTCGGCCACGAGGTCCTGCCGGAGCACGTGGCCAACGCCGTGTTCGCGCTGTGCTCGGGCGAGCTGGCGCTGACGACCGGGACGATCCTGCCGGTGGACAGTGGGGTGCCGATGGCGTTCCTTAGGTGATGTCATGCGCAGGGAGGAGACGACGATGGTGATCGACCGCAGTCGCATCGAGGAGGACAACCAGATCCGCCTGGCGTGGCACGAGTCCGACCTGGCGCACGCCCTCGACGTGGTGGGCCGGTCCGGGGTCGACGGTGAGGCCGTGATCACCGAGGTGGCGCGGTTCAGCGCGGCGGCGCCGTCGTGGGCGGTAGGAACGGGTGGCACCCGCTTCGGCCGGTTCCCCGCCGGGGGCGAGCCGCGGGACACGTACGAGAAGATCGACGACATCGCCGTCCTCAACTCCCTCACCGGCGCCAACCGCACGGTCAGCCTCCACGTGCCGTGGGACGACCCGGGGCTGGGCGCGGGCGCCGCCGCCCTGCGCCGCCACGCCGAGGGCCTGGGAATCGGCTTCGACGCAATGAACTCGAACACGTTCCAGGACAACCCGTCCACCACCGGCGACGGCGCCGTGTCCTACAAGTTCGGCAGCCTGGCCAACGTGGACGAGCCGGCCCGCCGGGCGGCCATCGACCACAACCACTACGTGATCGACCTGGGCGTCGAGCTGGGGGCCCGGGCCCTGACGGTCTGGCTGGGCGACGGCATGAACCACCCGGGCCAGGCCAGCTTCCGGGGCCAGTTCGAGCGGGTGCTCGCCGGCCTCGGGGAGATCTACGCCCACCTGCCGGACGACTGGGTGATGTTCACCGAGCACAAGCCCTACGAGCCGGCGTTCTACTCGTCGGTCAACAACGACTGGGGCACGTCGCTGCTCCTGGCGCAGGGCACCGGCGAAAGGGTGAGGTGCCTCGTCGACCTCGGCCACCATCTGCCCAACACCAACATCGAGCAGGTGGTGTCGCGGCTGGCCATGGTGGGCCGGCTGGGCGGGTTCCACTTCAACGACTCCAAGTACGGCGATGACGACCTCACCGTCGGCTCGATCACGCCCTTCCAGCTGTTCCTCATCGTCGGCGAGCTGTTGGAGGCTGGCGGTGGGCGGATGCCCTCGGCCGCCTACATGATCGACGAGAGCCACAACCTCAAGGACCCCCTCGAGGACCTGATCCAGGCCACGGACGCGCTCCAGGTGGCGTTGGCGCAGGCCCTGTGCGTCAACCGTGCCGACCTGGCCGACGCCCAGCGGGCCAACGACCCCGCCCGGGCGGCAGAGGTGCTCCACCGTGGGTTCCGAACCGACGTCAGGCCGTTGGTGGCCGAGGCCCGGCGCCGCAACGGTGCCGCACTGGACCCACTGGCCACCTACCGGGCGATCGGGTACCGGGCCGCGGTGACCGCGACCCGGGGTGCCGATTCGGTGGCGACGGGGCTGTAGGGCCTTGACGGTCGCGGTCGTCGCCGTTGACTTCGGGGCGTCGTCGATCAGGGTGTGCCGGGTCGAGCTCGGCGACGGCGCCCCCGCGATGTCGGTCGTCCACCGCTACGTGCACGCCGCGGTGGCCGACACCGGCGGCCACCTCCGCTGGGACTGGGCGCGCCTCGCCGCCGAGATGGAGAAGGGGCTGGCGGTGGCGCTGGAGGCCGGGCCCGTGGCGTCGATCGGCCTCGACACCTGGGGCGTGGACTACGGGCTGCTCGACGGGCGGGGCGAGCTGGTGGCGCCGCCGATGTCGTACCGCGACGACCGGACCGCTGGCTATGAGTCGGTGGTGGACCGGCTCGGGGGTGTGGAGGCGCTCTACGGCGTCACCGGCGTTCAGCTGCTGCCGTTCAACACGGTGTTCCAGGTGGCGGCGCACGACCGCGACGAGCTGGCGCGGGCCCGGCGGCTGCTGATGCTGCCGGAGCTGCTGGTGCACCACCTGACCGGCGAGGCCGTGGGCGAGCGCACCAGTGCCGGCACGACGGGCCTGGTGGACATCCGCGCCGGCGAGTGGTCGGCCGCCGTGGCCGAGGCGGTCGGGCTCGATCGCGCGCTGCTACCCCCGATCCTGGGCGCCGGGACCCGGGTGGGGAGCTGGCAAGGGGTGCCCGTACACCTCGTGGGCGGGCACGACACCGCGTCGGCGGTGGTGGCCATGGGGGCGAACCCGGGCGTCGGGTCGGCATTCGTCTCCGCGGGCACATGGTCGATCGTGGGGCGGGAGCAGCCCGAGCCCGACCTGAGCGCCACCGCCCGGGTCGCCAACTTCGCGAACGAGATCAGCGCCCTCGGAGGCGTGCGCCTGCTCAAGAATCTCGCCGGGGCGTGGTTGATCGAGAGGTGCCGTCCGGCGTGGGGCGACCCGCCGATCGCGGACCTGATGGCGGCGGCGGCGACGGTCGATGGTCCGGAGCGGGTCGTCGATGTCGCCGACTCCCGGTTCCTCAACCCCGACGACATGCTGGCGGCCATCACCGCCGACCTGGGCTTGACCCCGGACGCCCCGCCGCCGGTCGTGGTCCGGGGGATCGTGGAGTCGCAGGCGGCCGGCACGGCGGCGGTCCTCGACCAGCTCGGCGGCGTGACCGACGTGCACGTGTTCGGCGGCGCGCAGTCGGCCCTCTTCCGCAGGCTCCTGGCCGAACGGACGGGCCTGCCGGTGTGCGCCGGGCCGGTCGAGGCCACCGCGCTGGGCAACGCCCTTGTCCAGGGCATCGCCCTCGGCGTGTACGACGACCTGGCCGACGCCCGCCGGCACCTGGCGGATCACCTGAGGTTCCAATGAGCATCGACGCCATCGATCGGCTGCAGCGCATCGGGGCCCGGATCCAGAGCGAGGGCCGGGTCAAGGTGGTGGAGCTGGCGGTTGCATTCGACGTCAGCGAGATGACGATCCGGCGCGATCTCGACATGCTGGCCGAGCAGGGGGTCGTCCAGCGGATCCGGGGTGGTGCGGTCGCCATCGGCCCCCAGCCCTTCGCCGAGCGGTTCAGCCGCCACGTCCGGGCCAAGGATCGGATCGCCTCCAAGCTCGTCCCGCTGGTGGGCGACGGCGGCGCGATCGGGATCGACGCATCGACCACGCTCCAGCGCCTGTCGGTCCAGCTGGGCGACGTGCGTGATCTCACGGTGGTGACCAACGGTCAGGACACGTTCGCGGCGCTGCAGGACAAGCCGGGGGTGACGGCGCTGTTGACCGGCGGCCAGCTCGACCACCGGACCGGCAGCCTGGTCGGCCCGCTCGCCACCCGCACGGCACACGACGTGTTGCTGCGCCGGCTCTTCATGTCGGCGGCCGCCCTTCACCCGGCCCACGGCACGTCGGAGGCGACCCTCGAGGACGCGGAGGTCAAGCTGGCGCTGGCCGACGTCGCGGCCGAGGTGGTGGTCGCGGTCGACTCCAGCAAGCTCGGCCAGCGGGCGCCCGCCCGGGGCCTGTCACCGGAGCGGGTGCGGGTCCTCGTCACCGAGCTCGACGCCGACGACGAGCGGCTCGACCCCTACCGCGAGCGCTGGGAGCTCCTATGAGCCGGCTCCGCCCGTCCGCGCCCCTCCGCTCACGGGTCCTGTCGCCTCCGGTGCGGGACCTACCGCCTTCGGCGCAGCAGCGCCTCAAGCGGTCCCGCATCCTCAGCGCCACCCGCTCGCTACCCGCCCTACGCCAGGGGCATCGATTGGCCTCGGCCTGCGGCCGAGTCAAGGTATCTCGATGATCGAGACGCTGCGGTCGGTGCTCCGCTTCCGGCGCGTGGAGCTCGACTCGATGGCGCGCCGGCTGGCCCGGGCCGCCTCGGTCGCCGATCTGCGGGCCATCGCCCGGCGGCGCCTGCCCCGAGGCGTGTTCGACTACATCGACGGCGGGGCCGAGGACGAGCGCACGATGGCGGCCAACATGTCGGCCTTCGCCGGGGTGACGTTCCGGCCCCGGGTGCTGCGTGACGTCGGCGGCGTCGATCCAGCGACGACGCTGCTGGGGCGGCCGCTGCCACTGCCGCTGGTCCTGGCGCCGACTGGCTTCACCCGCATCGCCGATCCCGACGGCGAGCTGGCGGTGGCCCGGGCGGCAGCGCGCGCCGGCCTGCCGTACACGTTGTCGACCCTGGGCACCCGCTCGATCGAGGAAGTAGCGGCGGCCAGCGCGGGACCGAAGTGGTTCCAGGTGTACGTGTGGCGCGACCGGGGCCTGGTGAAGGAGATGATCGGCCGGGCGGCAACCGCCGGCTATGAGGCCCTGGTCATCACCGTCGACACCGCGGTGCTGGGCCGGCGGGAGCGCGACGTGCGCCGGGGGTTCTCGCTGCCGCCCAAGGTCGGCCTGGGCACGCTGCTCGACGGGGCCGTGCATCCCGGCTGGACCTGGCGCTTCATGCGGTCGGACCCGATCCGCTTCGCCAACGTGGGCGAAACCATGGGCGTCGGTGACGGCAGCACGGCGGTGACGCTGTCCGAGTACGTCAACACGCAGTTCGATCCGGGCCTGTCGTGGCGCGACATCGAGTGGATGCGCTCGGTGTGGGACGGTCCGCTGGTCATCAAGGGCATCCAGACCGTGGACGACGCCAAGCTGGCCGCAGATGCCGGCATCGAGGCCATCGCCCTCTCCAACCACGGGGGCCGCCAGCTCGACTCGGCGCCGGCGACGCTCGACCTGGTGGCGCCGGTGGCCGACGCCGTGGGGGACCGGTTGGAGATCATCTGCGATGGCGGCGTGCGCCGTGGCAGCGACATCGTCAAGGCGGTGGCCCTGGGCGCCCGCGCCTGCATGGCCGGCCGCGCCTATCTCTACGGACTGGGCGCCGCCGGCGAGCGGGGCGTCGACCACGTGCTGGGACTGCTCGATGCCGACGTTCGCCGGACCATGGCCCTGGTGGGGGCAAGCACGATCGGCGAGCTGGGCCGCGAGCTGGTCGACCCCCGGTCCTGAGGATCTACTTGGGGTCATGACCGTGACCCTGTGCGTCCTCCTCTGGCCCCGCGAGGACCGCCTGGCGGAGCTCATCTCATACGAGGACCGTGTGCTGCAACTCCTCCCCGACCACGGCGGACGGGTCCTCCAGCGAGCACGTACGGCGGGCGAACCCGGTCAGCCCCTCGAGGTGCACCTCATCTGGTTCCCGTCCGAGGATGCGCTAGCCGGCTACATGAGCGACGGGCGGCGTGCCGCGTTGAGCGGCGAGCGTGACGCCGCCATCGAACGCACCGAGGTCCTCCGCGTCGAGCTGGTTTGACCGCCAGGAACTGGCCCCGAGCATCCTCACAGGCGGAAGGCGTCGGCAACCCCATAGGCGTCCAGCACCCCAAGGTGGGTTGAACGGGTACATCGCACTCATGTGCCCTACGGCGGTGGTCGGCTTTGGAGCGTGCGGCCGTGGGGGTCGGTGACTTCGAGGGTGGCGTCGGGGTGGAGTTTGGCGTGCCAGCCGGGGGTGTGGAGGAGGTGGTGGTGGCGGGAGCATTGCAATATGAGGTTCCCGACACTTCGTAAACGTGTCCCCAACAATGGCGGGCCCGCCATTACGGACCAGCTAGAAGCGATCTTGGCCCGGGGCATGGCGATCGGTGGGGTGCCGGCCGTCGAAGTCCTGCCGGGGCCTACGGATCAGCCGCTTGACCACCTCGACGTCGAACCCGGTCACAGCCGCGAGGTGCTCGGGGGTACAGCCGGCGGCGAGGGCGCGCCCCATCTCATTGAGAGCACGTTCCCGCCAGTACATGGCCTTGCCGGTGCATTCCCACACCTTCGTGAGCTGGTCGAGCTGGTACTTCGGCAAGTCCTCGAACATGCGTTCGTACCATAGGCCAAGCCACCTGCAGCACGAACCTGACGCACGTGCGCTACACGTCGTCGTCCCCGGCATCGACCTCCCTATCCCAGTCGATCTCGTCCGGATCGATGTCGGGCTCTCCCACAAGGTCCAGTCTCTCGTCGGTGATCGGCGCTGGCTCCCATGGCGGCACATGCTTGTAGGAGCCTGGCCTAGCGGCCGCCCCCTTGATCTCGAACTCGTCCTTTCCCGGCAGTCGAAGTAGCCCTACCTCGTCTTTCCGGCGATGCTGCCGAGCGACTTGTGCCCTGGCCTGCATGGCCGGGATTGTTGAGGTTGCCGCTGAGCTGTAGAGGTGCCTCATGATCGCGTCGCCGGGCGGCGAGTCCGTGGCGAACACGAGTGTGTAGACGGGGTGTCCGGCCGTGTTGACAATCTGTAGTGCGTGAGTGGTCCGGTAACCGAGATCGTTCTCCAGGCGCCAGCGGTAGAGGTTGACAAACTCTGCCCGCATCTTCTCGGGCGTCAGGGCACCGCGTCGTCGGCCTTGGTGAATCGGTAGCCAGTCATGGGAACCGAAGAGTCGGTCGAGGCGGTCAGCGCTTCGTCGGCCTTTCACGCCGCCAAGGCCGAGGACACGTGCGAGCGCCGGCTCGGGCATGAGGATCCACTGCTCGACCTTGGTCTTCTCGTCTCGCCGCCAGTCGGCCAGCTTCTCGACCGTGCTCCAGGCGACCTGCAAGCCACGGGGGTCAAGGAAGGCGAACGTCGGCGCCCATCGGACCGGGCTGAGCCACGACAGCGCCGACGGAAGGGTCTCGTTGCAGTCGCCAGCGAAGACACGCCAGCGACGATCATCGGGTCGCGCCGAGGCGATGTCTGCGCGAAGACGGTCTGCGGGCCCGCGTAGATCGAAGAACGCCAGCTTGGTGAACTCCGGTTGCGTGTTCAGCGCGATCTGCGACGAGCCCGGGAATTTCCCGTGCCGTCGCGCCGGTCGTTCTCGAAACTGCCCGCGAACAGGTCGAGGCAGATCGCTTGGGGCGAGCGGCCACGGACAGCTCGTGTGAAGCCCTGCAGGTAGTCAGTGAGGACTTGCAGCTTGGCCTCGGACCACCAGGCCCAGCCCTTGTATCCAGGGTTCATGCCAGCGCGACGTTGCGATCAGGCATTTCGTCGTGGATCGACCCCTGCAGCTCTCGTCCGCCCGCCTTGGGTGTGCGTCCTCCCCACTGCTTGAAGAAAAACGGGACCTCGGCAGCGGCGCACTGGTCACGCAGATCGATCAGCCATGCCTCCTCGACGGGCCGCGCACCGGGGCCACTTTCGCCGCCTGCCATCAGCCAGTGGATGCCATCGAGATCGAGTCTTTCGAGGGGTCCGAGAAGTGGCTCTGCGCTGACGAACCGCACCGCGGCCTCAACGCGGCGCAGGTGGTCGAGGCGGAACCGATACTTCGAACTCTCGACGCTCACGCCCATCCACAGGTTGGGCGGCCACGCAAGCCGCTCGCCCACGGTGGCGAGCCGCTTCGATCGCTTCGTGAGGACCTGATATTGGTGCTGCGGTGTCTCGGCGATCACCTCGAAGACCCGGCGGATGTAGCTCTCTGGTACGTCGTGATGGAACAGATCACTCATCGAATTGACGAAGACCGTGCGGGGGCCCGACCACGAGCGCGGGACGTCGAGGGTGTCCGGATGGATCGCGAGGCCGAAGCCGGGACCGCTCGTGCGCGGGCTTCCGTCCTTTTGGTACTTCGCCTGACCCATGGCCTTCAATCGCTTGGACAGCGTCAGGGCGTAGCAGTTGTCACAGCCCGGTGAGGTCTTGTCGCAACCCGTTGTCGGGTTCCACGTCGCCTCCGTCCACTCGATTGCGGTGTGGTCTCCCATGGCTGGCTGCCGTTCCGTCGTTCAGCAGGAGCGATCGGCGCGGAATCGTACCGAGGCGGTGTGACCGATAACGGGATGACGATGTCGGGATCTCGACGGACGCCGGGTGGCGGTGCCCGTCGCTCGTGCGGCAATCCCACGTTGTGGGACAGCATCCCAACTTTTGCTGCAGAGGTGAGACCCTGCTCGCCCCCCTACCCGCCCGTTCTGCGCCGGACGGTCGATCGCGATGCACAAGCCCCCTACCCTCGACGGGCGAGAAGCGGACCTGCCTTCGTGATGCTCCCGGTAACCAGTTGAGCCCGAGCTCCGGACGGCACACAGAGCTGCCGATCGGCATTCGCCTCGCCGCGTCATCGGGCAGAATCGCCGGATGCCTGAAGCCGGTGAAGCCAACATCGAGTTCGCGCA
>JBKPAA010000130.1:0-24251 GCA_046726215.1 Actinomycetota bacterium
CGGTCGAGCTGGGCGGTCGGCTTCAGCAGGCTGTCCGCCGCCAGCGCGGCTGGCTGAAATCCGCCCCGTGACACTTTTGCCTCGTGCAGGTCAGCGGGACCCCATCGCCGGACAGCGCCGTCGCGCCCTCGGGCGAACACGGCGCACCGGGGTGGATCTCGCTGTTCGTCGGTTCGGGGTTGGTCGGCGGAGGAGGCGCGGGAGCCGTCGTGGGCGCGGGGTCAGGCGGTGGGGGCGCCGTCGTGCTCGGCATCGAGTCGGTGGTCGTCGTCGGGCGGGTGGTCGGGGCCGCCGGGGCTGCTGCGTCGGTCGCGGTCGTGGAGGCGCCCGGCTCCGAGGTGGCCGTCGCCTCGTCGGCCGCCGTGGTGTCGGGATCGTCCCCGCGAAGGCCCTCGGTGGCCACCGCGCCGAGCGCGCCGATGGCGAGGACGAAGGCTGCGATCGGCGCTGCGAGGCGCGCCCACCGGGGCCAACCGCGGTAGGCCTCCCAGAGGCCCGGCCCGCGGCCGCCCCCGCCGAAGTGTGCGCCGCCCACGGGTTGACCGGTCGTCATCCCCTCCGTCGTGGCGTCGGGAGCCGGGGGATGCCAGCGGCCGTTGCCCGCCCGCCACCAACCGGGCGGCGGCCGGCCCTGGTGCCACCGACAGCTGGCGTCCATCCACCAGTCGACCTGTGAGTCGCTCATCGTTGCGCTCCCCAGCTGGTCCCACGGTGCTGGCGCGCGTACGAGATCCCGCTCGCAGGGTCCCGCGCCGGCCACCGTGTGCTCCTGCGACGGGAACGCTACCCGGTCCGGCACCGGACGTTGTCCATCGGCGGCGCCGGATGGCCCGAGCGCCGGTACTCCGACCCGGCGGGCCGTTGCCGGGGGTGTGGTGGGCTGAGCTTCGTTCGACCTAGCCGTGCGCGTCGGTTGGTCCTTCCGGCACGGACGGCGGGGTGTGGTCGCCGGACACGCCGGCATTGTCGGGGCCGGTGGTGGGTGTCGAAGGGGGACCGGCCGGTGGCGTGTCGGGCGCTCCACCGTGCGCGTCGGCTTGGGGAGAGGGAACCTCGGCGGGCAAGTAGGGAGCGGCGGGGGTTTCGGCCGCCCGGTCCAGCCCGGTGTTCGCAGGCTCGCCGGGGTCGGCCGGGCGGTGGGCCGCTCCCGGCGCCTCACTAGAGATCACGGCACCGTCGACGCCGTGCTCGCCGTCGCTGGCGCCGGTGGCGTCGTTCGAAACCCGTTCGCCGAAGTTGGTGGGGTGCTCATCGGCGGGCTCGGTGAACTCGACCGGGGTGACGGCCTCCACGGCGTTGCGCACGGCGTGCTGGGCAGCGTCCGGCAGCACCCCGGCCGCAGCGGCGCCGGCCATGCCGACGACGGCGACGGCGGTGCCGAGCCCCAGCTTGGCGGTAAACCCGAGCCCGGCGACCCTACCTGTTGGGGTCACCGTTCCGTCTGCGAGCATGCGGTTCCTCCTGGTCGCGCCGCGTCCCTGCCTGCCTCCTGAGGCGATGAGTGCCTGGAGTGCCGGCGAGGCCGCGGGTGATGGCCCGTCGCCCAGGTCCCGGACCTGCTTGGCGAACGCCGCCAGATGGTCGAGGCGGGGGTCGACGTCGTCGTACCGCACGATCGCCTCGCTCGTTTCGTCATCCAGCAGCCAGGTGAGCGACATATCAGGACCGTGATCGCCGAAGGCGGTCACAGGGTTACACCCTCGCGTTCCAGCAGCCTCCCGATGGCGAGTAGCCCCCGTCGTTGCAGGGCCTTCACCGCGCCCGTGGACTTCCCGAGCGTCTCCGCGACCTGCTCGATGCTGAGGTCGCCCAGCAGGCGCAGCAGCAACACGTCGCGCTGATCCGGCACCAACCGCTCGCACAGCGCCCGCACGCGGTCGACCCCCAGCGCCCGGTCGACGGCGCCCTCGACGTCGTCGGGTGCCGCGAGCTCCGCTGCGAACGCAGCCGCGGTGTCGGCCGGGTGCTCGGGCGGCGGCCGGCGGGCGCGGCGTCGGCGCTCGTCCAGCAGCCGACGGTGTGCGATCGTGAACACCCAGGACCGAAAGCCGGCCTCGTCGCCCTGGAAGTCGCGCACGTTGCGGAGCACGGCCACGAAGACCTCGCTGGTCAGATCCTCCGGCTCGGCGCTGCCCTGAACCCGCAGATAGCCGGTCACCACCGGTGCGAGCGCGGTGAACATGCGTTCCAGCGCCCAGGGCGCGCCGTCCCGCGCCGCGGTGAGTACCGCGTCGAACTTGCCGCCGAACCGGTCTCGCTGCCCCATGAGCTCACCGGGGTGATCGCCGCGATTGCCCACCGGGTAACGCCTCGGCCGAAATTCGTGGGCGACGTTCACTCGCTGGCCGTTCGGCCGGCCCCTCGGACCGACCAGCTGGTTACTTGGTAGCGAAGCTCCCGGTGGCCGACGACAGGGTCCCGACGGCGTCGCGACTCAACACCTGGAATAAGTACTGCGCCTTGCGGGCGAGGCCGGTGATGGTCACCGAGTGGCTGGTCACCAGGGTGCGGTCGAGGGGGGTTGTGTTGGTATAGGACGTTGGACCGTACTGCACCTGGCTGTCGGCCGGAACGTCCGTTCTCCAGGTGATCGTCACCCGTCCCGGACCGGCCCGTGCGGCCACCTGGGAGATGACGGGCCCACCCACCCGTACCCGGTATGTGGCATCGTACGAACCCGAAGCGTTGGCTGTGACTTGGTGCGTCTGGGCACCGCCGTCCGACCAGTTGACGAACTCGTACGCCGTCCCTCCGATCGCCTGTGGCGACGGGGCGCTGACTGACAGAGTCGAGCCGAGGATCGCCGTGCGTGTGAACGGGGTCGGCTGGCTGGTCGACCCGACCGCCAGCGTGAGACCCGCCGGGCTCGACCCGAATGTGAGATCCACGGTCTGCGGATCGAGCTGGACGCTCGTGGTGTTGGTCAGGCCCCCGGTGTCGGTGGCCGTCAGCCGCAGGTCGAGGTGCGATGGGTACTCGTGGTCGGGCGCCACGAAGCTGCCGCTCGCCGTGCCCGAGAAGGTCTGAAGCAGGTGCTCGTGACAGGTCGACGGGCAGTGCTCCAGCACGAGCGACCACGTGAGCGCCGACGCCGCCAGGGTGCCATCCTGCGCGTCGGTGGCGTGGCCGGAGAAGTTGATCACGTCCCCGACCTTCCACGTCGTACCTGCGGACGGCGTGTCGATGACGGCCGCCGGCGGCGTGTTGCCGGCCGAGATCGTCACCGACGAGGTGCCGGTCGCCCCCGACGGGTCGGTAACCCGGAGGGTGGCGGTGTATGTGCCCGGCTGGGTGTAAGTGAAGCTGGCGGTCGCCGCGGAGCCGTCGTCGAAGGCGCCGTCACCGTCCAGGTCCCACGCGTACGTAAGTGCGTCGCCGTCGGGATCGCTCGAGGCGGTCCCGTCGAACGCCACCGCCAGCGGAGCGGCCCCGCTAGTCGGGTTGGCGGCGGCGACCGCGATCGGGGGTTGGTTCTGGTTGAAGTAGCGGACGCGGCGGATGGTGCCACCGAGGTCGACGTAGAAGAGGTCGCCGCCGGGGCCGATCTGGAGGTCGACGGGTTGGGCGGCGCCCCCGACGAACGTGCGGCGCTTCGAGATGTCGGGGAGCCCGTTCGCCCCGGTCGGTATCGCCCAGATGCACCGGCGTGTGTAGTCGGCGAAGAACAACGCCCCCCGGTACTCGGCCGGGTACGAGCCGCCGCTCGAGAACGCGAACGAGGTACCCGCCACCGACGAACCGCCCTTCGGGCACACGTCGTTGGGCACGACGAGCTCGTTGTGGTGGTAACGGAAGTACGGCGCCACGACCGCGCCGGTGCCCTCGGTGTAGAGGTTCTCGCAGATGGACAGGTTGGCGGCGTCGTAGCCGCCCTGCCGTCCATCGCCCTCGTAACACGGCCAGCCGAAGTTGTCGACCGGCGCTGCGGCGGGGCTGACGAGGCGGTCGATCTCCTCCCAGTCGTTCCAGCCGACGTCGCCGATCCAGACCTCGTTGGTCCCGGGTCGGGTTGTGATGCGGAAAGGGTTGCGCAAGCCATAGCCGACGATCCGGCGGGCGTTGGGGTCGCTGCTCGACGCCATCGGGTTGTCGGGGAGCCCGGCGCCGGTGGCGGGGTCGACCCGCAGGATTGCGCCGTTGAGGCCCGTTGGGTCGCCCGTCGTGCGCACGTCCTGACTTCTCAGGGCGCCGCCCTCGGCCGTCGGCGGGGTCATCGTCCCGCCGACGCCTCCCGGCGGGTCGCCGCATGGGTTGAGCGGCGCCCCGTCCTGCCCATAGTCGACGAAGTTGAAGCTGGCACCGTCGCCGCCGCTCACGTAGAGGGCGCCGTCGGCACCGAAGGCCAGGCTCCCGATGGAGTGGCTCGGGTACTGCTGGCACCAGCCCTCGAGGAGCACCTGTTCGGAGCCCGTCATCGTGTTGCCGGCCGCCTGCAGCCGCGAGAGGCGACCGGCGACGACGCAGCCGTCGTCGGTGGCGCCGGGTGGCGTCGGACAGCCGTCGGAGGTGCCGCCAACCGACCCCCAGCGCGGAGCGGTCCCGCCGATGGCGGCATCGAAGGTGTAGAGGACGTAGACCCATGGGTCCGCGGGAAAGTTCGGAGCGAGCGCCAAGCCGAGCAGTCCACGATCCCAGAAGTTGTGGACCTGCGTCCGGAGGTCGGCGAAGACGGTCGGCGTGGTGTCCGTCAGGTTGTCGAAGACCTTGATGAGGCCGCTCTTCTCGGCCACGAAGACGCGGCCGTCCGGCGAGAAGCGCAGCGCGGTCGGCTGGGTGAGCCCGGAGAAGACGATCTCCTCCTGAAAGCCAGGTGGGAGCGTTGCCGAGGCGGCGGGCGCCGCATTGCCCACCACCGCCACCGACGACACCAACGTGCTGATCGCGACGAATGCGCCGAAGCGCCCGACCCGCTGTGACGAACGCCGCCCGACGCCCATGCCCGCCTCCTTGTCTGCCCCTACGGCCGGACGGTACCACCAAAGCTGCCGACGCACAGCAGGCGCTTCAGCGGCTCTCACGGTCACGTTCGAGATGCACCAGCCGACCGGAAGGGACGTGGTCCCGCTCTCCGACACGGTCTTCAAGAGCCCGGCTACCGAAAATCCCATCGCGGCCCAGGGTGGTAGACCCTCGCGATGAGGAAGATCAGTTGTTTGGTCGCGCCCGCGCTGGCGGTCGTGCTGGTGCTGGCGGCGTGCGGTGACGACGACAACGGCGCCAACGTCCGCGAGTCGGGGTCGGAATCTGGATCGGAATCGGGGTCCGCGAGCGGCACCGCCGAGGGCCAACCGCCGGTGTCGCTGGAGGGCACCGTCAACGATCACGGCTCGGGGGACGTCGAGAGCGACGAGCTGGAGCTCGAGCTCGACGACAACTACTTCGCGCCGACATTCGCCCGGGGCACACCCGGCGAGAAGGTGACCGTCAAGCTCCACAACGAGGGCAATGCCACGCACTCGTTCACGAGCGACGCGCTCGGGGTCGACGAAGAGCTCGGCCCGGACGACTCGTCCACCGTGACCGTCACCCTGCCCCAGGAGGGCGCGGTCGAGTTCCACTGCCGATTCCATGGGGCGCAAGGGATGAAGGGCGCCTTCTACTTCAACGAGGGCGACCAGGTCGAGGGCGGCTCGTAGATCCAGGCGCCCGACCGACCGGCGGTTACGCCGGGGGCAGCACCTCGAAGGCGGGGTGGCGAGGAGCGATGTCCCGCAGCTCCTCGTCGCTCGAGTCGGGCCCGGTACCGCCGAAGAACACGCCCACCTCGACCTTCCAGCGTTTCAGGTAGGCGCGCAACACGGGGACCTTCTCGTCCGAATCCAGCTCGCGGGAGCGGAACCCTTCGACCCTTCTGCCCACCCGGAGCTCGCCCGAGCCGGCCGCCCTCAGGTTGCGCACCCACTGCGCCTCGCCGCGGGGCGCCACCAGGTAGCGCTTGCCCTCGTGCTCGAGCAGGTTCACCGGCGTCGTGCGCCACTCACCGCTGGTGCGACCACGCACGGCGAGGACACGCGAGCCGAGCAGGCTCACACCGTGGCGGGTCAGGAATGCGACCGCACGATTGAAGACGTTGCGGGTGAACCAACCGGGGGCACGGTAGTGGGCGGCCACGGGGCCATTCTGCACGGCCCACCAGGGCGACGCGCCGGATGGGTTCGTCACGGCCGGACGCGGAGCATGCCCACGGGCCTGACATGATCGGCGCCCGCCGCGCCCGCCTGGCATTCTTCCGCACGATGTCTGTGCTCGACCGCATCCGATCTCTACCCGACCGCATCCGAACGTTGCCGGGCCACGTGCGCGGACTGCTCGCCGGGCGCTCGCGGCGCTGGCGGATCGCCGCCGGCGGCGCCGCGGCACTGGTCGTGCTGCCCCTGGTGGTCTTCATAGCGACGCGAGGCGGGGGCGCTTCGCCGGAGCCCACGACGACCACCACGGCGCCCCCGACGACCACCACCACTGCGCCGACCACAACCACCGCGCCCGCGCCACCGCCGGTGGCACCGCTGACGGGGGTTCCGGGCAACTTCAAGCGCCCCGCCCTGATCGTGAAGATCGACAACGTGTCGGCCGCCCGCCCCCAGTCCGGCATCAGGCAGGCGGACATCGTCATCGAGGAGCCGGTCGAGGGGAACCTCACCCGGCTGGCGGCGGTGTTCCAGTCCACCGACGCGTCCGTCGTCGGTCCTGTCCGCTCGGTACGCACCAGCGACCTCGAGCTGATCCCGCTCTTCGGCCGGCCGCTCTTCGCGTCGTCGGGTGGCAACAACGGCGTGGTACCTCAACTCCACAGCGCCAACGTCGTCGATATCGGCAACAACGTGAGCGGCCAGGGGTTCCGCCGCGATCCGGGTCGACCCGCGCCCCACAACCTGTATTCGTCCACTCCCGCGCTCTACGCCAAGGCGCCGGAGGTGCCACCGCCGCCACCGCAGCAGTTCCACTACCTCCAGCAGGGCGAGCGGCTGACCCCGGGCGCGGTCCCGGTCCACGGGATCGCTCTGCGGTTCGGCGGCCCCGAGGTCTCGCGGTTCACGTGGCATCAAGGCAGCGGCACCTGGCTGCGATTCCAGAACGGCACGCCGCACATGTCGGCCGAGGGGGTGCAGATCGCGCCCCGCAACGTCATCGTCGCCGAGATCAACTACGACCTGTCCGGTCAGCGGGGCAGGTCAGTGCCGCACGCCGTGGTCACCGGCTCGGGTCCGGTCGTCGTGCTCACGCAGGGACACGCGATCCGGGGCACGTGGGTTCGGCCGAACCCCGGTAGTCGACTCAAGCTCCTCACGGCTGACGGCCGGCAAGAAATCAAGCTGGCGCCGGGGCAGACGTTCATCGAGCTTCCCAGCCGCGGCGGCGCGTCGCTGTTCTGAGTCTGCGCCGACGCTCGGGGCGCAAAACACCGCAGGTTTGCTGCGTTTTTGGTGCTTCACAGTTCACGCCAGGGCTGACCATCGGTGACCGGCCGTCACCACGCCGGATGCGGCTAGGCCAGTCGGGGGGTCGCGAAAACCCGGTAACCACAAGGCTTCTCGCATCTAGGTGATGCGCTCGACGCGAAAACTCGTAAGAATACGGCGGTATCCGCGTGTCGTCGGTCCGCGTTGAGGAAACTGAGCACGCGATCCGGACTAGGAGGAACCGTGAACCGTCGTGATCTCGTCCAAGCCGTGTCCACGCAGAGCGGAGTCGAGAGGAGACAAGTCGACTCGGTCCTGAAGGGCTTTACCGAAGTCGTCACCGCCGTCGTCTCGAAGGGCGAGCCCGTGTCGATCTCGGGCTTTGCCAAGTTCGTCAAGGTCGACCGCCCCGCCCGCATGGGCCGCAACCCTCAGACGCAGGAGCCGGTGCGCATCAAGGCGTCCAAGAAGGCGCGCATCACGCCCCTCAAGGGCTTCAAGGACGCCGTGGTGAAGACGAGCCTCGCGCCCAAGCTCGAGCGAGGGGTCTGGCCTCCGGCGCCCGCGGGTGCGAAGACCGCGGCCAAGAAGACGACCGCCGCCAAGAAGACGACCGCGGCCAAGAGGACGACCGCCAAGAAGACGACCGCGGCCAAGAAGACGACCGCCAAGAAGACGACGGCCGGCAAGGCCGGCGGCCGCAAGACCGCGGCCAAGAAGGCGACCACCAAGCGGGCCACGACCAAGAAGTCGACGGCCCGTAAGGCCCCGGCTCGGAAGACCGCGGCCCGCAAGTCCACCCGGAAGACCACGGCCCGCAAGACCACGGCCCGCAAGACCACGGCCGCCAAGCGCTGACGCTCGGCCCGCGCCCGCGTCCCGAGGGCACCCCCAGTGGGGACGGTCGAGAAAAATTCCACAAACCTCTACACGGCGCGTGCCTCTCGGGCGTTCTTGGGGCAGTGTTGGTCCTGTCCGTGGCTCATGAGCGCGTCTCCGAGCCGGCGCCGATCACGGTCGGCGTCCGGTCTGGTCTGTCGTTCGAGGCCTTTTACATGGCCAACGAGCGGCGGCTCTTCCGCGCGCTCTATGTTCTGACGGGCGATCGCCACGAGGCCGAGGACCTGGCCCAGCTGGCCTTTTGCAAGGTCTGGGAGCGTTGGGGCCGGGTTGGCAAGCTCGACGATCCGGCCGGCTACCTGTTCCGCACCGCGTTCAACGACCGGCGTAGCGCCACGCGTCGGACGATGCGCGCCGCCCGCCGCCTGGTGGACCACACGTTCCTCCATCCTGCCCCGACCCCTGTCCCCGAGCCGGCCGACGTGGCGACAGACCGCGACAGTGTCGCCCGCGCCCTGGCCGCCCTCACACCCCGTCAACGTGAAGCTGTCGTCCTAACCGAACTACTCGATTGCGCTACGGGCGAGGCCGCCGAGATCATGCGTATCCGTCCCGCCACCGTGCGGGTCCTCGTCAGCCAAGCTCGTGCTGCTCTCGCACCCGACCCAGGTCGGGGGCGGGAGCCGGAGGCGTGAACGGCGATCCCAACCTCCGGGCCCGTCTCGAGCGCCTCGCTTCGAACGCCGGCGACCCACCTGAGCGAGGACTCGATCGGGTCGCCGCACGCCGGCACCGCCGGCTGCGCCGCCGCCGTGGAGCTGTCGTCACGGCGGCGGCGCTGGCGGTGCTGCTGGGAGGGGTATCGCTGGTCGTGGACGGGGGACCCGAGGCTGAACACGTGGCGGTCTCACCCGCCCGGCGGCCGACCGCAGCGGCGCAGCTGCCCGCCACCGTCGAGGTGCACTGCACGCCCACCGGCACCGGGATCACGATCCGGGTGGCTTCGGTGCGCCCGCAGCAGGACGGGATGCACGTGCGCGTGTTCAACGACCTGACGACGCCGACCGAGGTCAGGGTCATCAAGGAGGACGAGTGGACGGGGCGGCAGCAGTTCCCACCGGGCGTGTGGTCGATGGTCCAGCCCGTCGCGCCGGGAACGCTGAGGATCGGCTGCATCATCGGGGGCGTCGAGAAGTCCCTCACCGTCGAGCTCGTCGACGTCCACGGCTACTACCACGAGCCCGGGCTCGAGTGTCCGTCCGACGAGGAGAGGATCGAGGTCGGGGACACGCCCGGCGCAGAACCGGCCAAGTCGATGAGCACCACGACGAACAATCTCTTCCGGAGCAGGGGCTACCCGGTCGATGACCTGGACGTCCACGCGCCCCGCGGGTACCCGGGCCAGCACTTTAGTGACCCCACCGACGACCCGATGGTGCAGGTGGATCGAGGCAACGACACCGTCGCCTTCGTCCACCTGCGGCGATCCGACGACGAGCGCCAGGCATCGTGGAGTGCCACTGCCATCGAAGGCTGCCGGAGCTTCCTCGCCGAGGCGACGCCCCCCTGGACCGCGGCAACGCCCGCCTGAGCCCCGTACGGCCGGATCAGGCGTACAGCGACTCGATCTGCTCGGAGTACTTGGCGAGTATCCCGCGGCGCTTGAGCTTCGATGTCGGCGTGAGCTCGTCGCCGTCGGGCAGCCATTCGTCGGCCAGGATGGCGATCCGACGGACCCGCTCGGCGGTGCTGAAGCGGAGCATCACCTCGTCCACGGCCCGCTGCAGCTCATCCAGCGTTCGCGGGTCGGCCGCCAGCTCGGCGAGTGACTCGCCCTCGATGCCGCGCTCGCGGAGCCATCCCGGCGCCACCTCGGGGTCGAGCACCACCAGAGCCGAGACAAATCGCCGTCCGTCGCCCACCGCGCATGCCTGGCCGATCGGCACGATCGTCTTGAGGGCTGCCTCGAGGTTGGCGGGGCTGACGTTCTTGCCGCCGGCGGTGATGATCAGCTCCTTCTTGCGATCGACGATCCTGAGGTAGCCGTCGTCGTCGATCTCGCCGATGTCCCCGGAGTGGAACGTGCCGTCGGGCTCGAGCGCCGCCGAGGTCTTGTCGGCGTCGTCGAGGTACCCGACGAAGACGTTGCCGCCGCGGCAGCACACCTCGCCGTCGTCGGCGACGAAGACGTCGACCCCGGGGAAGGCGCGGCCCACGGTGCCGACGCGCACCGCCTCGGGATCCCACGTCATGGGCCCGGTGGTCTCGGACAGCCCGTAGATCTCCGACATGGGGACGCCGATCGCCCGGTACCAGCGGATCAGCTCGGGCGGGATCGGCGCCGCACCGGTGATCGCGTACTGCAGGCTGTCCAGGCCCACGAGCTGGCGGACGTTGCGGAAGGCGAGCTCGTCGAGCGACGCCCAGGTCTCTTCCTCTTCCCCGGTGGCCGTGCCGAGCGTGCGCCGCTCGGCGATGGGCTCGGCGACGGCCACGGCCTGGTCGAAGCGGGCCTTGGCGTCGTCGTTGGCCGACAGGGCGGCCTGGATGCCGGCGTGGAGCTTCTCCCACACGCGGGGAACGCCGAACATCGTCTGGGGATGGACCTCGCGCAGGTACTGCCCGATGAGGCTGGGATCGGGACACGTCGTCACCTCGAAGCCGGCGATCCCGGCGAGGTAGTGGCCGGACATGCGCTCCGCAATGTGCGCCATCGGCAGGTAGGAGATGGCCCTGAATCCCACGGGGTCGATGCCCAGCAGGTCCAGGTAGCCCTCCGCAGTCCACACGACGTTGTAATGGCTGATCATCACCCCCTTGGGGGGACCGGTGGTGCCTGACGTGTAGATAACGGTCGCCAGCGAGTCGGGGCGGATGCCGCTCAGCGCCGCGCCCAGGTCGATGGGGTCGTGACCCTCGAGCACGGCGGCGTCCTCGGGACTGCCCAAGACCACCAGGTGCTCGAGCTTCGGCAGCTCGTCACGCACCGCGGTGAACCGCTCGGCAAAGCCCAGGTCCTCGACGATCGCGACCGTCGCGCCGCTGTGCCCGGCCAGGTAGGCCACCTGCTCCGGCGGCGAGGAGTTGTAGATCGAGATCGAGGTCGCGCCGCAGAACATCGCCGCCAGGTCGACCACGTGGAACTCGGGGATGTTGCGCATCATGAGCACGACCCGGTCATCGGGCCCGACCCCGAGGGTGCGCAGGCCGGCGGCGGCCCGGGCCACGCGGTCGACCACGTCGGCGTAGGTCCACTCGACCCAGCGGTCGCCGTCCTTGGCGCGCAAGGCGACGTTGTCGGGGTGGGCGGACACCGTCTCGAGCCAGCGGCTGGCGATGGTCTGTCCCTCGACCTTGCGATCGAGCTCGGCCTTGGTTGCGATCACACCGGACCCCCTCGACGTCGCCCTCGGATGCGTTGCGGCGAGCCCGAGCCACCCTTCCCGGGAGCCACCGCGACGGCCCAGAGTAGGCCGCGGTTGCGATTCGTGCGGGGTGGTCGGCAGACTGGCTTGACCGAACGGTCAAGGAGCCGGCCCGACCCCCGACGACTGGGGGGACCGAGGCACCGGCGATACAAAGGAGCAGGCCATGCCCACCGCCGTCATCGTCGATGCCGTCCGCACCGCAGGAGGCAAGCGCAACGGCAAGCTCTCCGGTTGGCACCCGGTCGACCTGGCTGCCGAGACCCTCAACGCGCTGGTCGAGCGCAACCACATCGATCCCGCCGTGGTCGAGGACGTGATCATGGGATGCGTCATGCAGGCCGGGGCCCAATCGGTCAACGTTGCCCGCAACGCCGTGCTCGCCGCAGGGTGGCCGGAGGATGTCCCGGGCACCACCGTCGACAGGCAGTGCGGTTCCGGCCAACAGGCCGCCCACTTCGCGGCGCAGGCGGTGATCGCCGGAGCTCATGAGGTCGTGGTGGCCGGTGGCGTCGAGGTGATGAGCCAGGTGCCCATGGGCGCATCCGTAGGTGACGGCCGGTTCGGCCTTCCGTTCGGTCCCCGGATGAACCAGCGCTACCAGGACGTGGGCGGCCTCGTGCCCCAGGGCATCTCGGCCGAGCTGATCGCCGACAAGTGGGGCCTGACCCGCGAGGACCTCGATGCCTTCGGGGCACAGAGCCAGCAGCGGGCGGCCCGGGCCCGCGAAGAGGGCCGGTTCGACAACGAGATCGTCGCCGTCCGGTCCATCCACCGCGACAAGGAGACCGGCAGCATCACGGAGTCGGATGAGCTGGTCAAGGCCGACGAGGGCATCCGCCCCGATACCACGGCCGAGTCGCTGGCCAGCCTCAAGCCGGCCTTCAAGCCCGATGGCAAGGTCACGGCGGGCAACTCCAGCCAGATCACCGACGGTGCCTCGGCTGCGCTGATCATGAGCGAAGACAAGGCCGCCGAGCTGGGTCTCACGCCGCGGGCGCGCTTCCACAGCTTCGCCCTGGCCGGCGCCGACCCCGTCATGATGCTGACCGCTCCGATCCCCGCCACCCAGAGGGTGCTCGACAAGGCGGGCCTGACGCTCGCCGACATCGACCTGGTCGAGATCAACGAGGCGTTCGCTTCGGTGGTGCTCGCCTGGCAGCGCGAGACCGGCGCCGACATGAGCAAGGTCAACGTTAACGGCGGTGCCATCGCCCTGGGTCACCCGCTCGGGTGCTCCGGCACCAAGCTGCTGGCCACCCTGCTCAACGAGCTCGAGCGCACCGGTGGCCGCTACGGGCTGGAGACGATGTGCGAGGGCGGCGGCATGGCGAACGCCACCGTCATCGAGCGGCTCGGGTAGTCAGCGGGCCGCAACGGCCCGGGCCGGCGTGCCGGTCGTGAAGGGCGATCGGCACACCGGGTCATCCACGACCGTGTGACGGAGGGGGTCATGAGGCAGATCGGTGCCGCTCTGGTGCTTGCCGTGGCGGCGACCTCGGCGGCATGCAGTTCCTCGTCGGGAGCCGGACCGGGCCGCGCCGAGGCGGCGGCGCTCGACGGGGTCGTCGAAGACGCCGTCGACGCCCCCTGGGACATGCGGCCCGGGGTCGAGCAGATCACCGTCACCGGCGCCGAACCCGGCGAGCCGCTCACGCTGTACGGGCGCGGCGGTCGCCGGCTGCTCACCCTGCTCGCCGACGAGGAGGGCCAGGCCCACTTCGCGTACCTGCCGGGCGAGTACCGCGAGCTCCAGTCGGGGCCGGGACTCGACTATGCAGATCTCGGCGACCCGGCGGACATCGCCGTGGTGCGCCCCGGGCGCTACGTGATCCGCGACGACCGGGCGTCGCCGGCGTTGGCCACCGGGGTGGTCACCGTCCTGGGGCGCGACGACGTTCCCAACAGCTCGCTCTACGACCGCCAAGTCCTCACGGCGGCCAGGGTGGACGTCCTCGGGAACGTCCTGCCGGGCTCGTCGCTGGAGGCTGGATTCCAGTACCTGGAGATGCGCGACCGCGTCAGGCTGAGCGCGATGGTGCGCCTGCCCGACCCCGCCCTCTACGGCGACGGCCCATACCCGACGGTGGTCGAGTACTCGGGCTATTCGCCGTCCAGCCCCGCCGGTGAGGAGGCGGGTGCGCGCCTCGCCCGTACGTTCGGCTACGCCACCGTGTCCGTCAACCTGCGCGGCACCGGGTGCTCGGGAGGCGTCTTCGACGTGTTCAACCCCGCCCAGATGGCCGACGGCTACGACGTCATCGAGATCGTGGCCCGCCAGCCGTGGGTTCTCCGCGGCATGGTCGGCATGGTGGGCCTGTCGTACTCGGGCATCACCCAGCTGTACGTGGCGGCGACCCGATCCCCACACCTGGCGGCGGTGACGCCGCAGTCGGTCATCGCCGACCCGTGGCTGCAGGCGTGGCCCGGCGGCATCTTCAACTCGGGATTCACCCATCAGTGGATCAAGGAGCGTGATGCGGCCGCCGCGCCCGGCGGCTCCAGCTGGGTGACGAAGCGCATCGAGGCGGGTGATGCGACATGTGCAGCGCACCAGGCACTGCGCGCCCAGAACCCGGACTTCGAGGGTCTCGTCCGGGCGCTCGACACCTACCCACCCTCGGCCGCGGCCCGGGACCTGCGGCGCCTCGTGGGCGACATAGAGGCGCCGGTCTTCATCTCGGGGGCGTTCCAGGACGAGCAGACGGGGCCGCAGTTCACGGCCCTGCTCGACTCATTCACCTCCGCGCCGGTCGTGCGGGTCAACCTGTGGAACGGACGGCATCCCGACGGGTACGGCCCGGCCAACCTCATGCGTTGGTTCGAGTTCCTCGAGCTCTACGTGGCCCAACGGGTGCCGCGGCTGAATCCGCTGGTGCGGGCCCTGGCGCCGCCGGTCCTGGCCGATGAGTTCCACCTGCGTGACATCGAGCTGGAGCCGGACCGGTTCACCCGGTTCGGCGACGATTACGCCTCGGCACTGGCGGCCTACGAGGCCGAGGACCCGGTCCGGGTGATCTTCGAGAGCGGCATCGGCCAGAACGAGATCGGTGAGCAGGGTGGGACCTTCGAGCTCGGGCTCGAGTCATGGCCCACCGGCGATGCCGAGCCGCGGACGTTGTACCTGGCCGATGACGAGCACCTGACCGTCGACAAGCCGGGTCGGAGCTCCGACGGCGAGGCCGACAGCTTCCGGTTCGATCCCGACGCGGGCGGGGCCACGCTGTTCGGCGGCACCGGCGACTATCCGCTCCTCGACCCCGTGTGGACCGACGGCGAGTGGACCCGCTTCGGCGACGGCGAGGAGCTGTCGTATCTCACGAAGCCGTTGGCCAACGACCTGGTGGTGGCCGGGCCGGCGGTCGCCGACCTCTGGGTTTCCAGCGACGTCCCCGACGTGGACGTGCAGGCGTCGATCTCCGAGGTTCGCCCGGACGGCATCGAGTACCTGATCGCCAACGGCTGGTTGCGGATCGGTCACCGGGCCGAGGATCGCCGGCGCACCGATGGGTTGGAGGTCGTGCACCCGTTCACCGAGCGCGCCTACGAGCCGCTGGAGGACGGCCAGGTGGTCGAGGCGCGCATCGACATTCCCGGCTTCGCGCACGCCTTCCGCGCCGGCTCGCAGCTGCGCCTGTCGATCGCCACGCCCGGCCGCAACCACGCCACCTGGGAGTTCGAGCCGCCCGACTACGACGGCGACATCCCGACGATCGAGGTCGCACGCGACCGGCGCGAGCCGTCGGCGCTCCTGCTGTCGGTGCTCGACGGCGTCCGGGTGCCCGACGTGGGCCCGGCCCCCTGCCCGGGGCTGCGGGGCATGGCCTGCCGCCCCTTTGTCGCCACCGAGAACCACCCGGCCAGCTGAGCCGGCCGGCCGGGCCTCGACCCTCGCCGCCCGACCTGTCGAGGCAATGAGTACCGCCGGGGCGAGGATGAGGCAGGGGGTTCCGATGCCGGAACCCAGTGCGTCGGGCTCTGCCCGATGGAACCCATTGCCTCGGGCACATGTGGCCTCGGGGCGCCCCTACGCTGACGCCGTGCGCAGGCCGAGGATCTCGTGGGTCACCCTGGTCGCCCTCGTGGCGGCCGGCCTGGTCGCCTGGCTGGTGACGGGGGCATCGCCGCTCGCGGTGGCGATCGCGGTGCTCGCCGGCTGGCTGCTCCTCAGGATCGGGCTTGCCGTGCTCTCGGGCCTGGCCACGCCGCTGCCGCCGCCTCCTCCCCCCGGCGAGCTGCGCAAGGTCCGCCTCACCTACCGGTGCTCGATCTGCGGTACGGAGGTGCGCATGACCAGCGCCAACGACGAGGTCCCCGAGCCACCACGCCATTGTCAGGAGGACATGGACCTGGTGGCGCCCATCGACGGCTGACGTGGGGAAGCACAGCAGGGTTCCTCACAGGCTGTGGAAAACCCTGGGGAGAGTCACATCGATGTAACTTCGGCTACCTGGTGTTCAGCGCCGGGTCGCTCACGCCTCAGCGGTACTGGGTGGCGACGATGATCCCGCCGCAGATGGCCGCCAACCCGCCGCCCAGGTAGGCGTTGTTGGTGCCCCCCGGCAGCACGTTCAGGTAGTTGAGGAAGATCAGGAGCACTCCGAGGGCGAGGAGCGAGAACATCAGGACCGGCACCCACGTCGGGCTCACCTTCACCGCGCGCGGCACCGGTGGCGTGTAGCGGGTCGACGGGTTGGGCCTGCTCGAAGCCGGCGTGGTGCCCTTGGCGGTCACCCGCCCACCCGAAACCCTGCGCTTGGCTGGCTTGCCCATGGGCGGGCACCTTAGAGGCTTCGGCCCTGCGGTAGGGAAGCGGCGACTCCGATCCTGAATCGTCGCCATTGGCGGCCGCGTGGGCGAGAGTGGTGCCGTGACTGTTCTTGCCGCCGTCGACATCGGAACCAACTCCATCCACCTCGTGGTCGCCCGGGTCGACGCGGAGCGCTTCGAGGTGGTGGAGCGCGAGCGAGAGATGGTGCGGCTCGGTTCCTCGGCCCGCGACATGAAGCGCCTGACGCCGGCGGCCATCAACCGCGGCATCGAGGTCCTGGCCCGCTTCCGCCAAGTGGCCGCGATCCATGGGGCGCGGCTGCGGGCGGTGGCGACCTCGGCGGTCCGTGAAGCCGAGAACCAGTCGACGTTCATCGAACGCGCCCGCGACGACGCCGGGATCGACGTCGAGGTCATCTCCGGCTTCGAGGAGGCGCGGCTCATCCACCTCGGCGTACTCCAGGCGGTCCCGGTGTACGACCGCCAGGTCCTGGTGTGCGACATCGGCGGCGGCTCCACCGAGCTGGTCGTCGGGCGCAAGGGCGACATCCTCACCGCCCGCAGCCTCAAGCTCGGCGCCATCCGCCTCACCAGGCGTTACTTCGCTAAGAACAAGCTCGACGGCGACGCCGTCGAGGCCTGCCGGCGGGACATTCGCGCCACGCTGGCCCCGGCGGTCCGCGAGATCGAGCGGCTGGGCTTCGACGTGGCGGTCGGATCCTCCGGGACCATCGGGGCGATCTGCCAGATCGCCGCCGTCCGCGCCGCCGGCGTCGCGCCCCGCACGCTCAACAACCTCACAGTGAGCCGGGACGAGATCGACGACGTGGTGCGGCGGCTGATCAAGGCGGGCACCGTCAAGGCCCGGTCCAAGATTCCCGGCCTGGATCCACGCCGCGCCGACATCATCCTCGCCGGGGCGCTGATCCTCGAGCAGGTGGCGGCCGGGTGCGGCCTCGAGGAGCTGACGTTCTCGGACTTCGCCCTCCGGGAGGGCGTGCTGCTCGACACCTGGCGGCGCGAGCACGGCGGATCGCTCCACCACCTGTCCGACCTCCGTCGCCGCAGCGTGCTGCGCCTCGCCGAGCAGATGGACGAGGACGTGACACATTCCGCCCAGGTGGCGCGGCTGGCGCTGGAGCTGTTCGACGGCGCCTGCGTCGTGCACGGGCTGGGCGACGACAGCCGCGAGGTCCTTGAGGCGTCGGCCCTGCTGGCCAACGTCGGCCTGTTCCTGTCGCACGCCGGCCACCACCGGCACAGCTACTACGTGATCCGCAACAGCGAGCTCCTCAGCGGGTTCACCGACCGCGAGATCGAGCTGATCGCCCAGGTGGCGAGGTACCACCGGAAGTCCGTGCCGCGTGAGAAGCATCCCGAGTACGCGGCCCTCGACCCCGACGACCAGCACCGCGTCCGCGTGCTGGCGGGGATCCTGCGCATCGCCGTCGGGCTCGATCGCAACCACGCCGGGCGCGTCACCGGCCTTTCGTGCCGCATGAACGCCGACGGTGCGCTGGTCGTCGAGGTCGGGCCGGCGCCGGGCGCCGATGTCTCGCTCGAGCTCTACGCCGCCAATCAGCGCACCGACCTCCTCGCCGAGGTGATCGGGCGGCCCGTCGAGGTGGTGGCACCCCCACTCGAACTTGCGGCGGGAAGCGACGCCCCGGCGTCCATATCCGCCGCAGGTTCGGCGTAGCGGGGCGGTAGCCTGCCGCGCCGTGGCGCCGCGGGTGCTCGTCATCGACAACTACGACAGCTTCGTCTACAACCTCGTCCAGTACCTGGGTGAGCTGGGGGCCGAACCGCTGGTTCACCGCCACGACGAGCTGTCGCTCGCCGAGATCGAGGCGCTCGAGCCCGACGCCGTCCTCATCTCCCCGGGGCCCGGCCGCCCCGAGGACGCCGGGCTCTCCAACGAGGTGATCAGGCACTTCGCCGGCCACCGCCCGGTGCTGGGGGTGTGCCTTGGCCATCAGTGCGTCGGGCAGGTCTATGGCGGCGAGGTGGTGCGGGCGCCGGAGATCATGCACGGCAAGACCTCGTTCATCCACCACATCGGGGTCGGAGTGTTCGCCGGCCTGCCGTCGCCGTTCGAGGCCACCCGCTACCACAGCCTGGTGGTCGACAGGGGCTCGGTGCCCGCCGAGCTCGAGATCACGGCCTGGACCGACGACGGCACGGTCATGGGCCTGCGCCACCGCCACCATGCGGTTCCGGTCGAGGGTGTGCAGTTCCACCCCGAGTCGATCCTGACCGTCTCGGGCCATGACCTGCTGCGCAACTTCCTCGCGCCGTTGAACGCGGACGTCTAGCCGCCGACCTGCGGGGTCGTGCCGCCGCCGGTCACGCGCCCAAAGTTGCAAACAGCGGACTCAACTTTTATCGTGGGCCTCAGTTCAAAGCGACTCCTCAGGAGGCAACCCCATGCCCAAGGCAGTTGGCATCGACCTCGGCACTACCAACTCCGTGGTCGCGGTCCTCGAGGCCGGCGACCCCGTCGTCATCCCCAACGCCGAGGGGTCGCGCACCACCCCTTCGGTCGTCGCCTTTTCCAAGGGCGGCGAGGTGCTGATGGGCGAGGTGGCCAAGCGTCAGGCCATCACCAACCCCGACCGGACCGTCCGCTCGGTCAAGCGCCACATGGGCACAAACTGGAAGATCGACATCGACGGCAAGGCCTACACGGCCCAGGAGATCTCGGCCCGAACGCTGCAGAAGCTGAAGCGCGACGCCGAGTCGTACCTCGGTGACACCGTGAGCCAGGCCGTCATCACCGTGCCGGCCTACTTCGACGACGCCCAGCGCACGGCCACCAAGGAGGCGGGGCAGATCGCCGGGCTCGAGGTGCTCCGCATCATCAACGAGCCCACCGCCGCCGCCCTCGCCTACGGGCTCGACAAGGAGGGCGCCGATCAGACCGTGCTGGTGTTCGACCTCGGCGGCGGCACCTTCGACGTCTCGATCCTCGAGATCGGGGACGGCGTCTTCGAGGTCAAGTCCACCCACGGTGACACCCACCTCGGCGGCGACGACTGGGATCAGCGCGTCATCGACTGGCTGGTCGGCCAGTTCAAGGCTGCGCATGGCGTCGACCTGTCCAACGACAACATGGCGCTCCAGCGGCTCAAGGAGGCCGCGGAGAAGGCCAAGATCGAGCTGTCGCAGGTCCAGCAGACGCAGATCAACCTGCCGTTCATCACCGCTACCAGCGAGGGCCCGCTGCACCTGGACGAGAGCCTGAGCCGGGCCAGGTTCCAGGAGCTCACGGCCGACCTCCTGGAGAAGTGCCGCGGCCCGTTCGAGCAGGCCATCAAGGACGCCGGGCTCACCAAGGAGGACATCGACCACGTCATTATGGTCGGCGGGTCCACCCGCATGCCCGCAGTGCACGACCTGCTCGTCGAGCTCACCGGCAAGGAGCCGCACAAGGGTGTCAACCCCGACGAGGTCGTGGCGGTCGGCGCCGCCATACAGGCGGGCGTGCTCAAGGGCGAGGTCAAGGACGTGCTGCTCCTCGACGTCACGCCCCTCTCGCTCGGCATCGAGACCAAGGGTGGCGTGATGACCAAGCTCATCGAGCGCAACACCACCATTCCCACCCGGCGCACCGAGGTGTTCACCACCGCGGAGGACATGCAGCCGTCGGTGGAGATCCACGTGCTCCAGGGCGAGCGCGAGATGGCGCAATTCAACAAGACCCTCGGCAAGTTCCAGCTCGTCGACCTGCCCCCGGCGCCCCGGGGCGTTCCCCAGATCGAGGTGACCTTCGACATCGATGCCAACGGCATCGTGCACGTGGCCGCCAAGGATCGGGCCACCGGCAAGGAGCAGTCGATGACCATCACCGGCCAGTCGTCGCTGGCCAGGGACGACATCGAGCGCATGGTCAAGGACGCCGAGGCACATGCCGAGGAGGATCGGCGTCGCCGCGAGGAGGCCGAGGTCCGCAACCAGGCCGACACTCTCGTGTACCAGACCGAGAAGCTGCTCAAGGAGCAGGGCGACAAGATCTCGGGCGACGAGAAGTCGGCCGTGGAGAACAAGCTCGGCGACCTCAAGGCGGCCCTCGGCGGCAGCGACACGGACGCGATCCGCAACGCCACCGACGCCGTGATGGCGGCGAGCCAGAGCTTCACGCAGAAGCTGTACGAGGCGGCATCACAGCAGGGCACAGCCGCGGGCGGCACCGGCGCAAGTGCCGGCGCCACCGATCAGCCGTCCGACGACGACGTGGTCGACGCCGAGATCGTCGACGACGAGGAAGGCGGCTCCTCATGAGCGAGCGTCCCGCAGGGCGAGACAGCGAGCCTTGGGCCCGAGCGGCCCGCCGCCGTAGGCGGCAAGAGCGGAGAACGCAGCGTCGAGGCCCGAGCGGCCCGCTGCGTAGCAGCAAGAGCGGGAAGCAATGACCGAGCGGCCCACGCCCGAGGAGCGAGCGTCGGCCGAGGTCACGCCCGAGACACCCGAGACACCCGACGCGGCCGAGGCATCCGAGGCCGAGCCGACCCCGCCCGGCGGCGAGGAAGGCGACGCCGCGGAGGCCACCGACGAGGCGAGTGCGTCCGGGCGTGATGACGACGTCGTCGACTCCGGCGACGACATCGTCGAGGTGACCGACGACCTGCAGGCTGCGGCCGACGCGCTGGAGGTCGACCTGGAGCTGCTGCTGGCCGAGCGCGAGCAGTACCTCGACGCGTATCGGCGGGCCCAGGCCGACTTCGAGAACTATCGCAAGCAGGCGCAGAAGCGCCAGGACGACGCCGTGGTGAGGGCGCTGGGCAGCTTCGTGGAGAAGCTGCTGCCGGTCCTCGACGCCTGCGATGCCGCGCTGGCCCACGGTGCGACCGAGGTCGAGCCGGTGCTGGCGGCGTTGTACGGCGCGCTGGGCAAGGAGGGCCTCGATCGCATCGATCCGAAGGGCGCGCCGTTCGACCCCGCCGAGGCCGAGGCCGTCCTGCACGAGCCCGGCGAGGGAGGCGAGCAGGTGGTGTCCGAGGTGCTGCGGGCCGGCTATCGCTGGCGCGGCCGCGTGCTGCGTCCGGCGATGGTCAAGGTGACCGGCTGAAGGCCGACGAGCGATGGCCCCGCAGCGTGAGTGGTTCGAGAAGGACTACTACCGGGTCCTCGGGGTGAGCGACACGGCCTCCCAGAAGGACATCCGCAGCTCGTACCGCAAGCTGTCACGCCAGTATCACCCGGACGCCAATCCCGACGACAAGGCGGCCGAGGAGCGCTTCAAGGAGGTCTCGGCGGCCTATGACGTGGTCGGTGACCCGGAGAAGCGCAAGGAGTACGACGAGGTCCGCAAGCTCGGGCCCATGGGCGGGATGTTCGGTGGCCCGGGTGCGGGGGGCGCCGGTGCCGGCGGCTTCCGCTTCGAGGACATCGGGGACCTCGGCGACGTCCTGGGGGGCCTGTTCGGGCGCGGCCGCCGCCGGGGTGGCCCGGCCGGTGCCGGCGGCGTTCGGGGTACCGGCCCCCACCGGGGGCAGGATCTCGAGGCCGAGCTGCATCTGGCCTTCGAGGATGCGGTCCACGGGCTGACCACCAACGTCCACCTGACCAGCGAGGCGGCGTGCTCGACCTGCCACGGCACCGGCGCTCGTCCGGGTACGACGCCGCGAACCTGCCCGATGTGCGAGGGCCGCGGCGTGGTGGACGACAACCAGGGCTTCTTCAGCTTCTCGTCGCCGTGCCCCCAGTGCGCCGGCCGGGGCTACATGATCGACGAGCCCTGCCCCACCTGCCGGGGCACCGGCGTCGAGCACCGGCCCCGGGAGGTCAAGGTGCGGATCCCCGCCGGGGTCGGCGACGGCCAGCGGATCCGCCTGCGGGGTCGTGGCGGACCGGGCCGCAACGGCGGACCGGCGGGCGACCTGTACGTCACCGTGCGGGTGGCCCCGCATCCGCTGTTCGGCCGGCGGGATAACGACCTGACCATCACCGTGCCGATCACCTTCCCCGAGGCGGCCCTGGGGGCCGACGTGGCGGTGCCCACGCTCGACGGCGGCGCGGTGAAGGTGCGCATCCCGGCCGGGACCCGCTCGGGGCGCACGTTCCGGGTGCGGGGGAAGGGCGTCGCGGCCCGCCGCAAGACCGGCGACATGCTGGTGACGGTCGAGGTGGCGGTGCCGCAGAAGCTCAACGCCGAGGAGCGGCGGGCGGTCGAGGCACTGGCCGCCGCGTCCAACGGCGCGTCACCCCGGGCCCACCTGGGCGTCGAGGAGGTCACATGAGCACGCGGCCGACACCGGATCCCCGCCAGCGGACGCGGGCGGTGTACGTCATCTCGGTGGCTGCGGAGCTCGCCGGTGTCCACCCGCAGACCCTGCGCATTTACGAGCGCAAGGGGCTGGTCGATCCCGCGCGCACCATCGGCGGCAGCCGCCGCTACAGCGAGGCCGACATCGAGCTGCTCCGCCGCATCCAGGAGCTCACCAACGACGGGCTCAACCTGGCGGGTGTCCAGCGCGTCCTCGCCCTGGAGACCGAGGTCGCCCGCCTGCGCGCCGACCTGGCCCGGGTTCGCGAGCAGGCCGCCGAGGCGGTCGCCAGCGCCCACCGCCAGCACAAGCGCGAGCTGGTGCCGTTGCGGCAGGCGGTCGCCGTCTTCGAGTCCAGGCCCAAGGGCTGACACCCAGGCCCCGGCGCGGAGCGGGCGCGCCCACTAGGCGACGGGAAACTGGACGTCCTCGCCCGGGTCGACGGTCACGTCCGTCGAGGACCCGAGGCGTACGCCCATCTCGGGTCGCTTGCCACTAACGAGCTGGAAGTTGTCGCGAACGACAAGCCCGTCGACACGAGCGACGGTGAAACAACCGTCCTTGAACCCCGTGTACACCAGCCCACCCCGATTCCGCAGGATTTGCCAATTGGCGTGTCGCGGTGTCGTCAGGGCCGCATCGCCGGTGCTGATCGTTATCTGGGAGTGACAGATGTTATCGGCAACGACGAGATTGTCGATGACGCTTCCGGCAACGGCTAGCCAGTTGAGGCGGTGCCGACCAGACTCCGTCTCGGAGATCAGGACGTTGTTCACTCTGTCCTTGACGCCGCCCGGCTCCAGGTCGACCGTCGCACGGCCGGTGTGCCAGGCGGAAACGCCATGGATCACCAGACCATCGCAATCGGCGGTAGCGATGCCGTGCCGGCCCGTGTGATGGATGCCGGGATACACGGCATCCACCGGGCTCCAGGACGAGCCCGCGAGGGTTGCCCCGAGGTTGTCGCGCACGGGTCGCCCGAGGTTCCTTCCAACGATGAACGCAGCCCTCGAGCCCTGAACGACCTCGATGCCATCGCCGTGAACGAATTCGATGGCAACGTTTTTGAGGTCGTACAGGTTGTGGTACCCCTCCGACCGTATGCCGGCCTGGCTTTCGAGGTCGGCGTGATAGACGCAGCCGTACGGTTCGCCGATTGAATCGACATTGGCGTCCCGCGCCCCGCCCTGGATGCGCGCGTGCTTCTCAGACGAGAAGATCCGGACCAGGTCCGCGACGACGCTCAAGCAGTACCTACGTTCCGGCCACGGGGCGAACTGGTGCGGTGTCTGATCGTCATGGAGCGGCGGGTGGTCGCTGCCATCACCGGCGCCGGTGTAGAGCTTGCAGCCGTTGAGGTCGAGCTGCAACGGGCGACGAATTGCCACGCCCTGCGGTATCCAATAGGTACCCGGGGCACCCCCAGCGCCGCGGCGCAGCTTGAAGACGTCGCCATTCTGGCCGGTGGTGGCCAACCACTCCGTCAGCGCCGACGAGACGTTCTGCCTGCCGGCGTAGTCGATGCTGGGCGGTGACTCCCACGTCGACAC
>JBKPAA010000131.1:0-30094 GCA_046726215.1 Actinomycetota bacterium
GTCCCGAAGCGCGACGACGCACCCCTGGCGCCGCCCCGCCTGGTGCCGGCGCCGGGCCACTCGGTGGCACCCGGGCGGGGGGTGGGCCGGGGCGACGTGGGCCCGGCGGGCGATCTGCCGCCGATTCCGGCTCGCGGCGCCGCATCGGTGGCGGCTGACCCGGGGCCGCTGGCGGGACGGGCGCCGTCGGCGGGCCGGCGGGATACGTCGGGGGACCCGGCTCCGACTGACGGCGCGACGACGAGACCGGTCTGTTCGACCCCCATGCCGGCGGCGGCGAAGCCTGGACGCGCGGCGTGGGACCGGACGTGGTGGCGCTCATCCGCATGCCTCCGCGGCGCCGGGTCGTGCGGTGGGCCCCGTCATGCGCAACCACCGGACACCGGCGGCAACACCGCCACCTCGTCGTCGGCCGCCACGGGATCGTTCCCCTGGGCCGGCTCGCCGTTCACCCAGATGCGGCAGGTCGGCAGCAGCGCGGCGAACTCCTCGCCGTATCGCTCCCGAGCCGCCGCCAGCACCTCGTCGACCGTGGCGCCGTCGACCGTCTCGCGCGCGCTGCCGGCGGCCTCGCGGGCCTGGGCGAACAGGCGGAGCACGGCCACCCGCGATCGCCTCACTCGACCTCGGCCAGGCCGTCCTCGACGACCTCGGCTCGCTGGCTGCTGGTCTCACCCACTACGTCGTACTTCTCGAGCGGCAGGGCCAAGAGCCGTCCTTCCTGTCGGCGGGGCAGCGGCGCGCGCTCGCTCCCCAGCAAGCGCCGAACGAGCCTAGCTGTGCACGGTCCGGATAGCGTCGCCAGGCGATGATCGCCGAGACGCGTGTCCTGCTCACCCGACACGGCCAGTCCGAATGGAACGCCCTCGGCCGGTGGCAGGGTCAGGCCGACCCCCCGCTCAGCGAGCTGGGGCGCCGGCAGGCACACGAGGCGGCTCGCTCGCTTGGCGCCATCGACGCCATCTGGGCGTCCGACCTGCGGCGGGCGGCCGAGACCGCGGTAATCATCGGCGACGAGATGGGTGTGGGACCGGTGGTGCTCGACGCCGGCCTGCGCGAGCGCGAGGCCGGCGAGTGGACCGGTCTGACGCGCGCCGAGATCGAGCGCCGCTACCCGGGGTTCCTGTCCGACGGCCAACGCCCTCCGGGCTGGGAATCGGACGACCGGTTGCTGGCCCGGGCGCGACGGACGCTGCAGCGGATCGACGATGCGATTCCCGGTGGCGATGTCCTCGTGATCACCCACGCGGGCGTCGTGTTCGCGTTCGAACGCCTCCTCGGGCTCGACCGCACCCGACTTGCCAACGTCGAGGGCCGCTGGCTGACGCTGGCCGGCGACCGGCTGCTGCTCGGTGATCGCGTGCTGCTGGCCGATCCCGCCGACGTGACCGTCCCCCGTCAGATGTAACGGAGGCCCGGTCAGACCTCGGCGTCGCCCTGATGGCCGATGCAGAATCGGGCGGCCGGCATCACCGCCAGACGTTCGTCGGTGATGGTGTCGCCGCACACGTCACAGGTGCCGTAGGTGCCCCGGTCCAGCCGTTGCAGCGCTCGGTCCACCGCCGCCAACTCGGCCTGCACCTGCTCGAGGATGGAGAACTCCTTTTCGCGCTCGAACGCGTCGCTCGCGGAGTCGGCCGGGTGCTGGTAGACGCGGGATCTGATGCCGCTGTCATTCTCGGGTTCGTCGTGAAGGTGGTCGTTCTCGAGTGAGGTCCGCAATCGCTCGAGCCGCTCGTGCTCGGCGCTGAGGCGCTGCCGGGCGAGGTCGTCCTCCACGGTGCAGAGCGTACGTCCCGGCCCACCGGCGTGGGAGGGGTGCGTGTCGGTGGGGGTGGAGGGTCTCGAACCCTCGCGCATCCGCTTAAAAGGCGGCCGCTCTGCCAACTGAGCTACACCCCCGCATGAGGCCTGACGCCGCCGGCGAGAGGACCCCATGCTACGGGGCGCCGCTGATCGGACCGCGCGGGCGCCCGCCCGCAACCCCACGGCCCCCACAGCGGCGTACGGGCTGCCTAGCGCCGGGCCCCTACGGGCTGACGGAGGAAGGGAGCAGCCGCGAGGCCAACATAGCCGACCAGGCCGAGGACGGCTCCGAACGTGGGTGAGACGTCCACTCCTGCCTCGCCGCTCGCCATCATCGCAAGGACATGCCAGAGCGCGAAGCCGCCGCTGAGCGCCGCCACCACGATCGGCAATGCCGCGATGTCGCGGAGCGGGCGAACCAGCTCCGTTACGGCCACGACGGCGAACACGATCAGCAGGACCGCCAGGTACCGTCCGAAGTCGGCGTAGGTGGCGAGGGCCCCCGGGGCACCGTCGCCGAAGTCCCCGGCGATGTCGCCCAGCGAGACCGACCGGCTCAGGCCCGGAAAGCTGAGCTCCAGGAAGTCCAGCCGGAAGAGCGAGAGCAACAGGATCAGGGCCCCGACCACGGCGACGATCAGGCCCACGGTCGGCGCGAACCCGCCGGATGCCGCCGGAGCGCGGGCGTAGTCGGTTTGACCATGGACCGCCTCCTGCCGATGGGGCCAGCCGGCGTCGAAGTACGTCGCGGCCGGCCCCGGACCGCGGGTTCGCCGTGCGGGGCGGGTCTCCCGGCCCCCGGAGGGCGCGTCGGGCCAGCCTTGGTCGGCCCCGTGACCACCACCCCTGGCGTGGCGCCGCTGCTGGCCACCCACCGGGCCGCCGCCATCCGGCGGCCGGCTCCCGGCGCCGGCGCCTTGTCCCCAGCTCGTCTCGCTCGGCTGCCCGCTACGGCCCCAGCTCGAACCCGGCGGCGCCTGCCCGTAGCCCTGCTCCTGCGGCACTCCCTGGCCGTAGCGACGGGCGGAACCCCACGACTCCTGGCCGTAGCCACGATCGCTCGCCGGCTGCCCGCCGTAGCCCCGATCCGAACGGGTGGCGCGGCCACCGTAGGGGCCCGACGAGCGCTCGCCCCCCTGGCCATAGGGCTGCGCCGAGCCCGCATACGGGGCGGAACCGGCCGGGCCGCCGGGTGCGTCGGTGGCGCGATTGCCCTCGGCGTCGGCCACGTGCTCCGTCCAGCGGGTGCCATCGTGATAGCGCTGGGCGAAGCGTCCGGACGGGTCCGGGTACCAACCGGGACTGACCTGGGACATTGAGGTCTCCTCGAGATCGCGTGAACCGTCCGCGCCGCGCGGGCCGAACCCAGGATCCCAGCGGTTGGCGGGCCCGGCGCAGGTCGCCTATATCCAGCTGACGTCGGCGGAGGCTACGTCGTCAACCACTTCGCCGCAGGTAGGGCAGTACCAGCGGGCCTCGAGGACCGTGCCACAGGCGCCATGGGTCGGCAGCCCCGCCTCCCGGTCACCATGGCGCACGGCTCGATGCGACGCCGCCCATTGGGCCAGCATCCGGAGGGCACCGGCCAGGTCCGTGCCGGCCGCCGTCAGGCGGTAGGTGTGACGCACCGGCCGGCGCGAGTAGGGCTCCCCGACGACCAGCCCTTCGGCCTCCAGCCTGGCGAGGCGGTTGGACAGGATGTTGGGGGCGATTCCGTCCAGATCGGCGAGCAGGTCGCCGAAGCGGCGCGGACCGGGCAGCAGTGCCGCGACCACGAGCAGCGACCAGCGGTCGCCTATGCGCTCGGCGGCCTCGGCCAGGGCATCGGCGGCGGGCAGCTCCGGGGCCGGTCCGCCGGTCGACGACGAGCTTTCCAGTGGTTCGCGTGTCGCCATCGGGAACGTCACGGTACAGTGCCCGCTTGTAACTTGCAGATTGCTAGTCACTAGTCAGTCGATCCGCCGGAGGCAGCCATGACCATCATCGACGACATGCAATCCACGATTGGCCGCGTCGCCGAGCGCGTCGCTCCCTCCGTCGTTCGCATCGGGCGCCACGGCGGGCGCGGTTGCGGCGTCGTGGTGGGCGCCGGCCTGGTCCTCACCAATGCCCACAACCTCCGCAACGCCACGACCCAGGTCACCTTCGCCGACGGTCGCGCGCTGCAGAGCCGCGCGCAGGGGGTCGACGCCGACTCAGACCTGGTGGTGCTCTCCGTCGACACCGGCGACGCGCCGGCGCTGGAATGGGGCGACGGTGACGTCGATCTCGGCGCACCCGTTTTCGCCGTGGCCAGCATCCCCGATGGCCATCGGGTCACCGTCGGCACGGTGTCGGCAACCGGCCGTTCCTTCCGGGGCCCCCGGGGCCGGTTGATCCCCGGTGGCATCGAGCACACCGCCCCCCTGGCCCGGGGCAGCTCGGGCGGCCCCATCGTCGACGCCGACGGCCGACTGCTCGGCATCACCACCCTGCGCCTGGGCGACGGCTTCTCGATCGCCCAGCCCGCGGGACCGGCGCTGCGCCAGCGGGTCGACGCCCTGAGCGAGGGCCGCGAGCCACGGCGGCGGCTGCTCGGCATCGGGGCTGCCCCGGGACACGTCGCTCGGCGGATGCGCCAGGCGGTCGGGCTGCCGGAGCGCGACGGCGTGCTGGTCCGAGCGGTGGAGCCCGGGAGTCCGGCCGAACGCGCCGGACTGCGCCTGGGCGACCTCCTCACCGCGGCCGGGGGCACCGACGTCACGGACATCGACGCTCTGGCGGCGGTCCTCGACGGCCTCGGTGACGGCGAGACGCTGGCTTTGCACGTCGTGCGGGGCACCGAGGAGCTCGACGTGGTCGTCCACTTCGACGACACCGAGGACGCGGCGAGCGACGTGGGCGATGCCTGACATCGACGATCGCCCGAGGTTCGAACCGCCTGAGCCCGCCGGCGCCGAGGAGGCCGAGGCGCTCGACGCGTACTCACGAACGGTGATGGCCGTCGCCGAACGGCTGCTGCCGTCCGTGGCCAGCCTGCGCCACGGTCGGGGCAACGGCTCGGGCGTGATCCTGTCGGGGGACGGGCTGCTGCTCACGTCGGCCCACGTCGTGGCCAACGGGAGGGTCGGCACCGCGGTGTTCCACAACGGCGCCGAGCTGCCCTACGAGGTGGTGGGCGCAGACCGCCTGTCCGACCTGGCCGTGGTGCGGGTCGCCGCCGGCACCGGGCTGCCGCAGGCGGAGCTCGGAGATGCCGGGCGGCTCCGGGTCGGTCAGCTGGTCGTCGCCGTCGGCAGCCCGCTCGGCTTTGCGGGGTCGGTGTCCGCCGGCGTCGTGTCGGCGGTGGGCCGTTCGCTACCGGCCATCGATGGGCGGCGCGCCCGGATCGTCGAGGGCGTCATCCAGACGGATGCCGCTCTGCACCCGGGGAACAGCGGAGGTGCGCTCGCCACCAGCGACGCCCGCGTCGTGGGCGTCAACACCGCGGTCGTGGGACCCGGCATCGGCCAGGGCCTGGGCATGGCCATCCCCCTCGACGCCACCACCACCGCCATCATCGGTGCCCTGATCGCCCACGGGCGCGTCCACCGTGCCGAGCTGGGGCTGTCCGGTGGAAGCCGGGCCCTGCCCCCACGGATGGTCGACCGCCTCGGGCGGCGGCGGGGCGTGGAGGTCACCGGGGTGGTCGACGGTGGCCCCGCGGCGCGGGCCGGCATGCGACCGGAGGACATCGTCGTGGCCCTCGGCGGCCATCCGGTGCAGGCCATCAGCGACATGCAGCGGCTGCTCACGGGCGAGGTCGCCGGCCAGAGGCTCGACGCCGAGGTCGTGCGCGGCGGCGAGCTGCTGAGGCTCTCGGTGGTGCCCCGCTCCCTATGAGCGTGCCCGGCGGGAGTCCGTAGGCTCCCTTCGTGGCGGTGCTTCCCATGAAGGCCACGACCGGCCTCCTGCCGGCCGGTCCGGGCTGGATCTACGAGGTCAAGTGGGATGGCATGCGCGTCATCAGCGACGTGGCGCCCTCGGGCGTGCACGGATGGAGCGCCAACGGCAACGAGTGCACGCCGGCGTTCCCCGAGCTGGGCCCGCTGGCCGACGCCCTGGCGCCGGTGGAGGCGACGCTCGACGGCGAGGTGGTGGCGCTCGACGCCGGCGGACGCCCGAGCTTCGAGCGACTCCAACACCGCATGCACGTCACATCGGCGGCGGACGCCCGGCGCCGGGCGGAGGACGTAAAGGTGGCGTATGTGCTGTTCGACCTGCTCCAGCTCAACGGCCATGACCTGACTGACCGGCCATGGGTCGACCGGCGGCGACTGCTCGAGCAGCTGGCCGACGACCTGCCGCTCGGCACCGACGTGGCCCCCGTCTACGACGATGGCCCGGCGCTGCTGAAGGTGTGCGAGGAACGTGGCCTCGAGGGCGTGGTCGCGAAGCGGGTCGACAGCCCCTACACGCCTGGGCGGCGAACCCGCACGTGGGTCAAGGTGAAGGTGCGTCGCCACGACGAGTTGGTGGTCGGCGGCTGGGCGCCAGGCGAGGGCAATCGTGCCGGGCGGCTCGGCTCCCTGCTGGTCGGCTATCACCCCGGGCCTGGCGACCCGACGCTGCGGTACGCCGGGCGCGTCGGGTCGGGCTTCACGTCGGCCGAGCTCGACCGCATGGCCCGGCAGTTGGCGCCGCTCGCCGACAAGGAATGCCCGTTCGAACCCCGGCCGCCGGTGAGCCAGGCCCGGGACGGGCATTGGGTACGGCCCCAGGTGGTGGTGGAGGTCGCCTACAGCGACTGGACATCCGATGGACGCCTGCGGCACCCCGTCTACATGGGGCAGCGCACCGACGTCGACCCCGGCGCCGTCGTTCGCCCGTAGGCTCGCCTGTCGCGTGGAGCGCGAGAACATTCGTCTCACCCTGCCTGCCACCTCCGCCGCCGTTCGCATCGCCCGGGCCGGGGCGACGGCTATGGCGACGCGTGCCGGGTTCACCTACCGCGAGGCCGAGGAGCTCCGCCTGGCGGTCGGCGAGGCGGCAGCGCTGCTGGCGCCCGATCCCGCCGGCGACGGCATCGTGGTGATCGGCTATGACGTCGAGGACGAGACCCTGAGCGTCGACCTCCGCTTGGCCCAGGGTGGCGCCGCGACGATCGACGTGCCAGATGTGGCGGCCGCCGTACTCGACGCCAGCGTCGACACCTGGCACCTCGGGGACGGTGGGCGACGCATCGTCCTCCGCAAGCGAGGCCACCCCGACGCCGACGACGACTGACCCCCGCGCGTCAGCGGCCCGTGTGGCCGAATCCGCCGGTGCCTCGGGCCGAGCCGTCGAGGCCTTCCACGAGTTCGAAGCGGGCCTCCTCCACCCTCTGGATCACGAGCTGGGCAATGCGATCGCCGCGCCGGACCTCGTAGTCGGAGTCGGGATCGGTGTTGACCAGCAGCACCCGCAGCTCGTCGCGGTAGCCGCTGTCGATGAGGCCCGGGGTGTTGAGGCACGTGACGCCGTGCCGCAGCGCCAGCCCGCTGCGGGGTTGGACGAACCCCGCATAGCCGTCGGGGATCGCCAGGGCGACGCCGGTGCCGACGAGCCCCCGGCCACCGCCGCGGCGCAGCGTCACCGACTCGCGGGCCACGAGGTCGGCGCCGGCGTCGCCGGCCCGGGCGTAGTCGGGTAGGGGCAGGTCGGCGTCGAGGCGAACGACGGGAACGTGCAGCACGTCCGCCATTGTCGCCGCGGGCACGGACCCATGCGGGAACACGGGTGCGTCTAGCCTCCGGGCGTGCTCGTCTGGATGGATCTCGAGATGACGGGACTCGATGCGGCGCGCGACGTGATCGTCGAGATCGCCACGCTCGTCACCGACGACCGGCTCGAGATCGTGGCCGAGGGGCCCGACCTCGTGATCCACCAACCGGCCGAGGCCCTGGCCGCCATGGAGGATGTGGTGCGGGAGATGCACACCCGCAGCGGCCTGCTGGCGGCGATCCAGGCCTCGACCGTCTCGCTGACCGACGCGGGCGCCGCCACGCTCGACTTCATCAAGGCCCACGTGCCGGTGCCGAGATCGGTGCCCCTGTGCGGCAACTCCATCGGCACCGATCGCAGGTTTCTGGCCGCACACCTGCCCGAGATCGAGAACTACCTCCACTACCGGTCGATCGACGTCTCCACCCTCAAGGAGCTGGCCCTTCGCTGGGCGCCCGCCGTGATCGAGGGCGCGCCCAGGAAGGAATCGACCCACCGGGCACTCGATGACGTCCGTGAGAGCGTGAACGAGCTGCGCTGGTATCGCGAGCACCTGTTCCGCGATTTTGGCGACGATGCCACCGAGGCCTCGGCGGAAGCGCCTCCGGCCGCAACCACTCCCTCGACGCCGCCCGGCTGAGTTGACCGCCGAGCGAACGCGAGGCCGGGGCCCGAGCGGCCCGGTGCGAAGCACCAAGAGCGGGAAGCACGGTCTCGAACGGCAGTGCTTCTGCCGCCTGAGGCCGAGCGAACGCGAGGCCGGGGCCCGAGCGGCCCGGTGCGAAGCACCAAGAGCGGAGAGCACGGTCTCGAACGGCAGTGTTTCTGCCGTTCGACACATGATTTGCGCCAGATCGCAATATTCCATTGACGACGGGTGGGCCCGCGTGGTGCCCTTAGACCCTCATGGCGCTGACCCGCCACTGACTCGACCCACCACGACACGAGAGGAAAGGCAAGGACCGATGTACGCCGGCACCACACAAGAGAGCGGCCAGATGGCCGGTGCCGCGCGCCCGGTGACCTGCGCCGTTCACCTCATCCCCATCGGCATTGGCGCGCCCATGCACGAGCACATGTGGCTCGAGGTGTCGACCGACAAGCCGGTGTCCGCCAACTTCACGGTGTTCGCCACCGATCGACTCACCCGACGGCTCTCGGAGCGCTTCCCCTGACCAGGCGAGAAGCGGAAAGACCCTCCAAAGGCCGTCGGGATATCCCGGCGGCCTTCTTGTTTGTCCCACCAGCTTCCAGTCACCCCCAGCCACCAGCCAACCGCAAAGCGAACGACCAGCAGAAACTGCAGACACCGACATCCACACACAAGGGGAATGGGCCGATGATCGCCCCTCTGGCACCCGACGAGATAATCGACCTGACCGACCGAAGTACCGCGGAGGCCGAGCGCCAGGTCCTCGCCAGCGAGGACACCTGGTGGGCGCACGCACGCTGCAACGACGGCAGCGGCCGGCTGGCCGGCATGTTCTTCAGCGAGGAGCTGCAGGACATCGCCCGGGCCAAGCACATCTGCGCCACGTGCCCGGCCCTCATCCCCTGCCTCGAGGGCGCGCTCGAGCGCCGGGAGCCCTGGGGCGTCTGGGGCGGTCAGCTGTTCCTCAACGGGAAGATCCTCGCCACCAAGCGGCGCCGGGGCCGGCCGCCCAAGCTGCCCCGGCCCGAGGACCAGCTCCCCGAGATCCCCATCCCCGAGCATCTGCAGGACGTGGCGATCGTTCGGATCGCCTAGACCCTGCCTGAGTGGTGGGGGCACCGCGCGGCGGCGGTGCCCCCAGGCGGGATGATTCCCGCTGCCCCAAGCACCGGCGGTACCGTCGTAGTTCGTGGCGTCCCGCCGCATCCCCCTGTTTCCCCTGGTCGCCGCCACCGCATTGGTCCTGGTCGCGGCGGTCGGCGGCGCCATGTGGCTGAGCGCCGGCGACGAGTCCTCCGCCAACAACGACGGCACGGAGTTCGGGTCGTACCAGCTGACGCCCGCCGGCGAGCTGCCGGCTTCAACGGCCGACGTGACCCTGGCGGCGCTCGACGGTGGGCCCGACCGCAAGCTCGGCGAGCTGCTCGGTACCAGGCCGATGGTGATCAACTTCTATGCCAGCTGGTGCGGCCCGTGTGTCTCGGAGATGCCGGCGTTCGAGCGGGTGCACCAGGACGTCGGCGACCGGGTCACGATGATCGGCATCGCCTACCAGGACAGCGACGAGGACGCACGCGCCACGGTGGCGCGGACGGGCGTGACGTACCCGACCTTCGGGGACAGCGGGCAGGACGCGGTGACATACTTCGGCGGCATCAACATGCCGACGTCGGTCTTCATCGACCGGCGCGGCAAGGTCGTCGACGTGCGCAGCCGAGCCCTCGACGAGGGCGAGCTGCGGGCGGCGCTCTCAGACCACTTCGGGGTCGACGGGTGATCGGCACCCTCGGCCGTGTCGGTCCCGAGGGGCCCCTCGCCTTGTACCTCACACTGGGCATGGTGGCCACGGTGAATCCGTGCGGGTTCGCCATGCTCCCCGCGTACCTCGCGTACTTCCTGGGCATCGACGACAGCGAGGCGGGCGTGCCCCGCGCCAGCGTCGCCACGGCGTTGCGGGTGGCGTTGGCGGTGTCGGCCGGCTTCATGGCGGTGTTCGCCCTGGCCGGGCTGGTCGTCGAGCTGACCTCGCTGCCCGTCTACGAGAACGTGCCGTGGATCTCGATCGTCATCGGGCTGGCGCTGTTCGGCCTCGGCCTGGCGATGCTGGGCGGCCTCCAGGTCAACGTCAGCCTGCCCCGCCTGGACCGGGGTGGACGCGAGCGAACGGTGGGGTCGATGTTCGTATTCGGGGTCTCGTACGCCATCGCCTCGATCGGCTGCACGCTGCCCCTGTTCCTGGGCGCGGTGTCGGGAACGATCAACCGCGAGTCGGTGGCCGACGGGCTGATGGTCTTCGGCATCTACGCGCTGGGCATGACGCTGGTGCTGGTGGGCCTCACGGTGGCCATCGCGTTGGCACGCACGTCGATCGTGCGGTTCGTGCGCCGCGTCCAGCCCTATGTCGGGCGGGTCGCGGGAGGGCTGGTCGCGCTCGCTGGCGCCTACGTCGCGTACTACGGCTGGCTCGAGCTGCGGGTGGCCCGGGCGACCGGCGGCACCGTTCCCTCGTCGGGGATCACCGACGTGGTCACCGGGTGGTCCTACGACGTCAGCGACTGGATCGAGCGGACGGGCTCGGTCAGGATCGCTGTCGCGGTCGGCGCGGCGCTCGGGGCGGTCGCCCTCGCCGTCTACGGGACGCGGCGTCAGGGGGCGAGGCGCTCGATGCGCCAGCCCGAGGATCGGGTGATGTCGCGGCGGTAGACCAGCCGGTCGTGCAGGCGGTTCTCCCGGTGCTGCCAGAACTCCATTCGCTCGGGCGACACGCGGAGGCCGCCCCAATGAGCCGGACGGGGGACCGCTTGGCTCTCGTGGCGCTGCGCCACCTCGTCGAAGCGACGTTCGAGGGCGGCGCGGTCGCCAACGACCTGGCTCTGTGGCGAGGCGGCGGCTGCGATCTGGCTGCCGCGGGGCCGGGTCACCCAGTAGGCGTTCGACTCGTCGTCGTCGGTCGGCGCCGCCGCCCCCTCCACGATCACCTGGCGCCCGACCGGGTGCCAGGGGAACAGCAACGCCACGCGGGGGTTGGCGGCGATCTCCCGTCCCTTGCGGCTCTCCCGGTTGGTGAAGAAAACGAAACCCACGGGTCCGAACTGCCGCAGCAGCACCTGGCGGATCGACGGCCGCCCGTCGAGCGTGGCGGAGGCAACGACCATCGCGTCGGGCTCCCCAACCGCGACGCCGCGCCAGGCGGCGAACCACGCCGCGAACTGCTCCATCGGGTCGGCGGCCAGGTCCTCCTCGGACAGGCCGGCGTCGGCGTACTCCTGGCGCAGCCGGATGTGGTCCACCCCGCGGGGCCCTAGCTCGTCAGCCGGCGGTCAGATCACTCCGTGAAGCCGTTGTCGGCGAGCCATTGGGCCGCGACCTCGGACTCGGCGAGGCCCTCGGCCTGGACCTGGGAGTTGAGCTTGGTCAGGCCTTCAGTGTCGAGGGCCGCGCTGACGTCATCGAGCACCGCAGTCACCTCCGGGGTGGCCTTGTCGACGTTGATCAGCGGGAGGACGGCCTCGTTGGGGACGATGTTCTTGTCGTCCTCCAGGGAGGTGAAGTTGTTCTGGGTGATCGCCGCGTCGGTGGAGAACAGGTTGCCGCAGTTGATGGCGTTGGCGTTGAGCGCGTCCACGATCGGGGGGCCGATCTCGAGCGGGACGAACTTGGCGAACTCGGCGCCGTAGAACTGCTGGAAGCCGGGGATGCCGAACGGCGAACGCTCCGCGAACTCGGGCGGGCCACCGAGGGTGACATCACCCGACACCTCGGCGAGGCCGCTGAGATCGGAGAAGCCGTACTGGTCGATCGTCTCCTGGTTGCAGACGATGACGTCCTTGTCCTCGGCGGTCGACGGAGTCAGAACGGTCAGGTTGTCGGGCAGCGCGTCCTTTAGCTCGGCGACCTGCTCTTCGACGTTGCCGGCCTTGGGAGTGGCGTTGGGGTCGTCCTGGCGCAACACGAACGACAGCAGGGAGTTCGTGTATTCCGGCAACAGGTCGATCTCACCGTTCTCGATGGCCGCGTAGTAGACCTCGCGCGAGCCGATGTTCGGCGTGACGGTTACGTCGGCGCCATCGGCCTCCAGCGCACCGGCGTAGATCTCGGCGAGCAGGACGCTCTCGGGGAAGTTGGCCGAGCCGACGTTGAGGCTCTGGCCCGCGAGGTCGCCGGCGGCGGCGCCGTCGTTGGCGGCCGAATCGTCGTCATCGTCGCCGCACGCTGCGGCAACGAGAACGAGCACCGCGACGGCGGCGGCGAGGCGGGTGCGGTTCATGCGTTGACTCCTCCCGGAATGGATGTGACGGGGGCTGCGGCCGAGAGCAACGGTGCCTGGCGGCGACGAAGCCCAGCAGGCCGCACCGATCGCTGGGCGAGGACGAACAGACCCTCGCCCAGCAAGGCGAGAACGGCGACGACGATCGAGCCACCATAGACCCTGGCTTCGTCCCTGACGGCGAAGCCGTCGATGATGAACCGGCCGAGCCCGCCCAGGCCGGCAAAGGCGGCGATCGTGGCGGTCGCGATCACCTGGAGCAGCGCCGAGCGGACGCCGGCAAGGGTGAGCGGGGCGGCGAGCGGGACCTCCACCTGCATGAGCACCTGCCTCGGGGTCATGCCCATGCCCTGGGCGGCTTCGCGTGCCGCGGGATCGACGCCGCTGATCCCGGCGGCGGTGTTGGCGAGTATCGGCGGGATCGCCAGCACGGCGAGGACGATGATGACCGGCCCCACCTCGACGGGGTACCAGCGCCCCAAGAGGACGAGCAGCCCGAGCGTGGGGATTGCTCGTGCCGCCCCGGACAGGGCCAACGCGCCGTGCTCGAACCGTCCGGTGTGGCCGATCACCAACCCCGCGGGCAAGGCGATGAGCGCGGCGAGCCCGACCGCCAGCAGTGAGTACTGGAGGTGCTCCTCGATTCGCTGCAGGATGCCGGTGGATCCCCACCAGTTGTCGGCGGTGGTGAGCCATCCGATCGTGTCGGTCAAGGTGTTCATCGGCGCGCCGCCCGGGCCGGGGTCCACGGCGTCAACACCCGCCGCGTGAGCACGAGCGCGATATCGACGGCCACGGCCAACAGCACCGAGGCACCGATGCCGGCGATGATCTCGCTCGTGCGGTTGCGGCGATAGCCCTCGAAGAACAGGAACCCGAGGCCACCCCGGCCGAGGACACCCCCGACGCTCACCAGGCTGATCGTGGAGACCGCCGCCACGCGGAGCCCGGCCATGATGGCCGGGACGGCGAGCGGCAGCTCGATCGCCAACAGCGAGCGCAGTGGCGTGTAGCCGACTCCCGTGGCGGCGTCCTTGACCGAGTCGGGCACCCCCCGAAGCCCCTCGACGAGGTTCCGGACCAGGATCGCCAGAGTGTAGATGGCGAGGGCGACGATGAGCGGCCTGTCGTTGAGCAGCCCGAGCCCCAAGCCGAGGCCGAGCAGCACGAGCAGCGACAGCGACGGGACCGTGTAGAGCACGTTGGTGACGCCGAGGATCGCCGGGTATGAGCGGCGCCAGCGATAGCCGGCGAGCCCGAGTGGGAACGCCACCGCAGCGCCGAGGGTGAGGGCGATGGCTGTTATGCGCAGGTGGACGAGGGTGTAGTGCCAGACGACGTCCCAATTGCCGTCGAACCCAAACCCGCTCCAGCTCGGCGGCTGCGCGGCAAGCAGGGGGATCATGCGACGATCCCCTCGGCCAGGTCGTCGACCGTCAGCATGCCCAGGTAGCGCCCGTCGGCGTCGACCACCATCGCCACGCGGGTGTGGGACGTGACGATGCCGTCGAGCGCCGCCTTGAGGTGGGTGTCGGCGGTGACGACGGCGCGGAAGGGCTTGGGTGTGAGCTCGCCGACCGTGTCGGCGCCGTCGAGCTCCTCAGCACCGAGCCAGCCCCGCAGGCGGTCGTCGCCCTGGCACACGGCCACCCAGTCGTAACCCAGCTCGGCCATGGTGGCGCGGGCGTCTTCGGCGGTGGCGGACTCGTCGACCACCGGCCCCTTGCTCAGCGAGGCATCGCCGACGGTCATCAGCGACAGCCGCTTGATGCCGCGGTCGTCGCCAAGGAAGTCGGCGACGAATTCGTTGCGGGGTGCTCGCAGCATCTCGGCGGGCGTATCGACCTGTTCGAGGACGCCGCCGATGTTGAGGATGGCGATGCGGTCGGCGAGCTTGATGGCCTCGTCGATGTCGTGGGTCACCAACACGATGGTCTTGTGGACCTCACGCTGGAGCGTGAGCAGCTCGTCCTGCAACTGCGCCCGCACGATGGGATCGACGGCCGAGTACGGCTCGTCCATGAGCAGCACCGGCGGATCGGCGGCCAGGGCCCGGGCCACGCCGACCCGTTGCTGCTGCCCGCCCGAGAGTGCCGACGGGTAGCGGCCGAGCAGGCCCCGTTCGAGCCTCAGCAGGTCGGCCAGCTCGTCCACCCTGGCCTTGATGCGGACGCGGTCCCATCCGAGGAGCCGGGGGACGGTGGCGATGTTGTCGCCCACCGTACGGTGCGGGAAGAGCCCGGCCTGCTGGATGACGTAGCCGATCCCGCGTCGCAGCTCATGGGTCGCCCGGGTGCGGATGTCGACGCCGCCCACCCAGACGGTGCCGGCCGTGGGCTCGATGAGCCTGTTGATCATCTTGAGGGTCGTGGTCTTGCCACAGCCCGACGGCCCCACGAGCGCGACCAGCTCGCCCCGGGGCATCGTCAGATCCAGCCCCTCGACCGCCGGTCGGGACGCGCCTGGGTAGACCTTGGTCAGGCGCTCGAGCCGGATGGCGACGTCGCCGGCCGCCGCGTCGGCGGGCGTCGCGGCGGCGGTCACGGCACGGGTGACCCGGTGGAGTGCTGCGCTGTAGGGCGGATAACGGTTCCCTCCCCGCTGGTGCGGCCCCGGGAGAAGCCGTCGGGCCCGTGTCGATAGCTGGACCCTGGGTCTTGCTGGCCGTCACCCTACCGCGCCCGCGGAGGGACGCCCTTTGGGGTCAGCTGCCGGCGACGGGTTGGCGGGGCACCTCGGCGCTGGGGGTCGGCACCCGCGGCCGCGGGGGCATCATGCCCCGGGTGACCCAGCCGCGGTTCTCGGCCCACACCAGCATCGGCGGCAGGAACACGAGTGCCGACAGCAGCGCCACCGAGACGTTCATGGCCACGATCTCGCCGAAGTCGCGCAGCAACGGCAGCGACGAGAAGGCGATGACCGCAACGCCCGAAATGGCGGTCAGCGCCGAGACGATGAACGCCCGGCCGGTGCGACGCGCGGTGACGTCCATCGCCTCCTGGGGGCCGTAGCCGCGCCGGCGCTCCTCGATGAACCTCAGCAGGATCAGCGACGTGAACTCGGTGCACACGGCAACGACGAGCGGTCCACCAACCGCGGTCATGGGGCTGAGCTGGAGATTGAAGGCCCACGCCACGAGCGACGCCGCACCCACCGCCGTGAGCACCGGCACCATCGACAGCAGCGCCCGGACGAAGCTGCGGAGCCGAAGGACCAGATAGGCGAACACGAAGGCGATCGCCAGGTACGTCAGCAGGATGCGGTTGGCCTCGATGTTCTCGAGCAGGCCGACGCCCACCACCGCGAGCCCGGACGGTGTGGCACGCAGGCCCTCGGGGATGGGCTCGCCGTTGTGGAGCGTGCCCGACTCGAGCTCGTCACGGATGTCGTTGACGTAGACGGCCCGGTGATCGAGCGAGCCGGGACCAGTGCGGAAGATCAGGTTGAGGGCGCCCGCCTCGGGATTGACCAGCGACTTCTGAATGTCGGGCGGCGCCACCTCGTAGGCACGCCTCACATCCTCGCCGGTGGGAGGCAGCACCGTCGTCCCGGGGACCTCCAGCAGGAAGCTGACCGTGGTCGGCATCGATGAGGCGGTGAGCAGGTCGTCTGGCCGCAGCGCCAGCTGCTCGTTGGCGAAGTCGGTGACGAACGCCGCCGTCTCGTCGCTGAAGATGTCGTTGGACTCGACGAAGATGCCCAGCTCGGCGGACGATCCGGTCTCCGTCTTGATCGTGTCGATGTCGTGGATCACCTGGCTGTCCTGGTTGACCCACTGCTCGGGGTCGCTCTGGATGGTCAGGTCGTCCTCGACGATGACCCCGCCGGCGAACACGGCGGCGCTGGCCACGGCGATGGGAAGCGCCAACCGGGTCGGCAGGCTGCCGAGCCACACCACCAGCTTGGCGAGGTTGCCGTGGCTGAAGTCCTTGCCCTCGGTCGGCGAGCGGTACTCGCGGATGCCGAGCGCCGCCAGCGGCACGACGATGCTGGCGACGCAGATGACGGCGATGCCGACGGCCAGCAGCAGGCCGAAGTCCCGGATCATGGGCACCCGGGCGAACCGCAGGGCCAGGAACGCGAACACCGCGTCGAAGGTGACGACCAGCAGGGCCGGTCCCAGGTTTACCGATGCCTCCTGGATCGGGTGGGCGGCCCGGTCGATCACGACCTCCTCCTCGACGCGGGAGTGCATCTGGATCGCGTAGTCGATGCCGACGCCCAGCATGACCGGCAGCCCGGCGATGGTGACCACCGACAGGGGGATCCCCAGGTACCCAGCGAGCCCGAACGCCCACACCAGCCCGATGAGAATCACGCCCAAGGGCAGCAGCCGCCAGCGCACGCCGAACAGCAGGAGGAGGATCACGACCATGATCCCCACGGCGATGGCGCCCAGCGTGAACATGCCGCCACGCAGGTAGTCGTTGAGGTCCTTGAGCAGCACCGGGGCGCCGGTCGAGGTGACGTCGGCGCGTTCGAACGGGTCGGCCAGGGTGATCTCCTGCACCCGCTCGCTGGCGGTCCCCTCACCCTCGAGCGAGGCGTTGCCCACCAGGCGGGTGACCATCTGGGCGTGGGCCTTGTCCGGGAAGAAGGGCAGCAGCGACTTGCGGATCTCGTCCTGGTTGTCGAACAGCAGGAAGCTGATCCACTCGGGGTTCTCGAAGGTCCGCTGGTCGGGGGGCACGGCGTTGAGCCGTTGCAGCGTCGTGGCGGCGTCGGCGGACCGGAGCTGCTGCGCGGCCGGGTCGGGCTCGCGCTCCTGCGCGCTGAGCAGCGCCCGGCCGGCGACGCTCTCCGTCGGGTTGCCGGTGTCGCTCACCGCCAGGTTCTGGGTGAACTGCAGCGCCGTGAGCGGCGTGACCACCGCCTCGACGCCCGCGGTGTCGTGGAGCTCCTTGTCGACCTGCTCCATGTGGGCGATGTTCCCGGGCGTGAAGAGATCGACGACGTCGCGCCCGCCCTCCATGGTGAACAGGGTGAGCATGGCCTGGCCACCGAATAGGTCCTGATAGGCGACGTTGTCCTTGTAGACCTGATCGTCCTTGTTGAGGTACGAGTCCTGACCGGTTGCGAAGTCGAGCTTGGTGGCGCCGATCCCGAGCACCAGGGTGATGGCCAGGCCGACCACGCCGACGATCCCAGCGTGCTTGCCGAAGTTGAGGCCCATCCAGGCCCACACGCGTCGCATGGTGAACGGTTCTCCCTGGGGGGAAGGGCGCTTGGGACCTAGGGAGACTAGTGGTTGCCGGCAGCTGCCCGGCAGTCGAGATGTGAACCACGTCACGGCCCGAGGCAATGGGGTCCGGCGACCGGAAGTCGAGGCGATAGGGACCGGGGGCCGGAGCCTGTTGCCCCGAGAGGCTCCGAGCGAGCCCTATTGCCTCGCCGGCCCCGTGATGCGGTCGGCGCCGGCCAGGTAGGGGCGCAGCGGCTCGACGACCGCCACCGACCCGTCCGGCTGGCGGTGGGTCTCCAGGTAGGCGGCGATGGTGCGTGGCCAGCCCATCGCCGAGCCGTTGACGGTGTGGGCCACCTCGGTGCCCCTGCCCGACCCGCCCGCAGGGCGGTAGCGGACGTTGGCCCTGCGGGCCTGGTAGTCGCCGAACCAGGACACCGATGACACCTCCAGCCACTGGTCGACGCCGGGGGCGTAGGCCTCGATGTCCCACGTGCGAGCGTTCGAGTTGCCAAGTTCGGCGGTGCAGAGGTCGACCACGCGGTACGCGAGCCCGAGACCCCGCAGCAGGGCCTCGCCGCGGGCCAGGATGTCGACCTGGCAGGCGATGGCCTGCTCGCGGTCGGCCGCGACCGCCAGCAGCTCGACCTTGTCGAACTCGTGCGCCCGCAGCAGCCCCCGCGTGTCCTTGCCGGCCGACCCGGCCTCCCGGCGGAAGCACGACGTATAGGCCATGTACCGCAGCGGCAGGTCGGCGCCGTCGAGGATCTCGTCGCCGTGCAGCGAGGTGAGCGGCACCTCGGCGGTGGGGATGGCCCAGAGGTCGTCGCGCTCGATGTGGTAGGCCTCGTCGGCGAATTTGGGGAGGTGTCCGGTCGAGGTCATCGTCTCGGAGCGCACGAGCGTGGGCGGGCGGACCTCCTCGTAGGCGTCGGCGTTGCCGTCGAGGCTCAGCTGGACGAGCGCCCGAAGCAGCCGGGCGCCCCAGCCCCGGTACATGGTGAACATCGAGCCCGAGATCTTGGTGGCCCGCTCGTTGTCGAGGATGGCGAGCTCGGCGCCGATCTCCCAGTGCGGGACCCGCTGATGCTGGCCGTACGCGCCGGGGTCGAAGCCCTCGGTGCGCAGCACGACGTTGTCGTGTTCGCCCGCGCCGTCGGGTGCTTCCTCGCTCGGCAGGTTGGGAAGGCGGAGCAGGTGCGCCCGGACCTCGTCGGCGAGCACGCCGGCGGCCTTGGCCAGCGCCTCCTGTTCGGCGCCGAGTGAGCGGCTCTCGGCCATCAGCGCCTCCGCCTGGTCCGCCTGCCCCTGCCCCCGCAGGCGCCCGACCTGGTTGGACAGGGACTTGATCCGGCTGCGGGTCTCGTCGCGCTGGGCGATGACCCGGCGCTGCTCCGCGTCCAGGGCCACAACGTCGTCGACGGCGTCGGAGGTGCCGGGGCCCCGGCGATCCAGCGCGGCCTTGACCGCATCGGGTTCGGCGCGGATCCGGCGGATGTCGAGCATGGGGGTCGAGGGTAATGGTGTGCCGTCGGAACTCGTTGCCGAGAAGCGCGGCGTCGCACTTACGCTCGCCACCGTGGTCGACTCCCACGCACTCGCCTCGTTCAGCGTGGCCGCCTTCGTGCTGATCGTGGTGCCGGGGCCGAGCGTGCTGTTCGTGGTGAGCCGGGGCGTTGCCCTGGGCCGGCGGGCGGCGGTCGTCACCGCCATGGGCAACGCCGTCGGCATCTACGTGCAGGTCGTGGGGGTGGCGCTGGGCGTGGGCGCGGTCATCGAGCGGTCGGTGGTGCTGCTGGCCGCGATCCGCCTGCTGGGCGCCGCCTATCTCGTGTACCTCGGTGTGCAGGCGGTTCGCCACCGAAGGGCGCTGGCGACGGTCCTCGACGTTGGCGTTCGTGTGCCCGAGCGGCGCAACCTGGCCGTCGAGGGCTTCATGGTGGGCGTCAGCAACCCCAAGTGGATCGTGTTCTTCACGGCGATCCTGCCGCAGTTCATCGACCCCGCCGGCGCCCCGGTGCCGGCGCAGATGCTCGCGCTCGGTGCCATCGCAGTGGGCATCGCCGTCGTGTCCGACAGTGCGTGGGGGATGGTGGCCGGCACCGCCCGCAGCTGGTTGGCCCGGTCGCCGCGCCGCCTGGAGGCGCTGGGCGGCGTGGGCGGACTGACCATGATCGGCCTCGGCGTGCGCCTGGCCGCCACCGGCCAGAAGGACTGACCCACCGAACCTGCGGCGGCTGGAGTGGCCATGGCCTCCGTGGCCGCGCAAGTTCGGAGGGGGTGGACAGGGCGGCGGTAGCGTCCGAGCCGCGATGTCCGCCATCGAGGTCGAGGGACTGACCGTCGCCTACCGCGACGTCGTCGCCGTCGACGACCTGTCATTCACGGCCGAGGCCGGCGAGGTGACCTGCGTGCTGGGGCCCAACGGCGCCGGCAAGACCTCGACGATCGAGTCGCTCGAGGGGCTGCGGCGTCCGGCCCTCGGGCGCCTGTCGGTCATCGGGCTCGACCCCCGTGCCGACCACCGCTCCCTGGTCGAGCGCATGGGCGTCATGCTGCAGGAGGGCGGGGTGCACCCCGGCGTGCGCGCGCTGGAGGCTCTGCGCCATGCGGCGGCTCTGTACGCCGAGTCGCTGCACCCCCGGGAACTGCTGGAGCGGCTCGGGCTCGGCGGGCTCGAGCGCCGCACCTACCGTCAGCTCTCGGGAGGGGAGCAGCGTCGCCTGGCGCTGGCCCTCGCCCTGGTGGGCCGGCCCCAAGTGGCGTTCCTCGACGAGCCCACCACGAGCGTCGATCCCGCCGGACGCCGAATCATCCGCCAGGTGATCGCCGAGCTGCGTTCGGAGGGGGTCACGGTCCTGTTGACGACCCATGACCTCGACGAGGCCGAGCGGGTGGCCGACCGGGTCGTGATCATCGATCGGGCCCGCCTGGTGGCCGAGGGCCCATTGGACGAGGTCATGCGGGGCCCGGGGGCGGGGGAGACCGTGCGGTTCGCGGCCCCGCCCGGCATCGACATCGAGGCGCTGGGCGGGCGCCTCGACGGGGCCGCGGTCGCCGAGACGGGGCCCGGCGAGTACGAGGTGGCGGCCGCACCGACGCCGGCGACCGTGGCCGCCATCACCGCTTGGCTCGCGGAGCGCGACCTGCCGCTCGCCGACCTCCGGGCCGGCCGCAAGCGCCTCGAGGACGTGTTCCTGCGGCTGACGTCGCGTGAGCCGGTGCCGTCCGAGGGGTCGGAGCCGGGTTCGTGAGGCGGCTCTGGACGCAGCTGCGGCTCGAGCTGGCGTTGACGTTCCGCAACGCCGAGTCGCTGCTGCTCACCCTTGGCATCCCGGTGGTGCTCCTGGTCTTCTTCTCGGTGGTGGACGTGTTGCCCATCGACGGCGAGGCCGTCGACTTCCTCGCGCCCGGCACGCTGGCGCTGGCGGTCCTGGCCACCGCCTTCGCCAACCTGGCCATCGCCACGGGGTTCGACCGGTCCTACGGGGTGCTCAAGCGGCTCGGTGCCACGCCGCTGGGGCGGCCGCGGCTGGTCGCCGCCAAGGCGCTGGCGGTTTTGGTCGTCATCGCGGTGCAGGTGGCCGCGCTGGCGGCGGCGGCAGTGGCCCTCGGCTGGCGACCCGATGTCGAGCCGCTGCCGCTGATCGTGGCGGTGGTGCTGGCGGTGGTGGCGTTCACCGGCCTGGCGCTGCTGCTCGCCGGGCGGCTGCGGGCGCTGGTGGCGCTGGCCGCCGCCAACGCCATCTTCGTGGTGCTGCTGCTGCTGTCGGGCATGGTGTTCCCGCTCGGCGAGCTGCCGCCGACGCTGCGCAGCCTGGCCCGGGCGCTGCCCTCCACGGCCCTCGCCGAGGCGGCCCGGGGTGCGCTCACCGGCGGGGTCGGTGTCCCCGGCCGGGTGTGGCCGGTCCTGGTCCTCTGGGCTGCCGGCGCCACCGCGCTGGCCGTGACGCTGTTCCGCTGGGAGCCGTCCGACTGACGACACCTGCCGTAGGCATCGTGGCCGGGCGGCCAATCACGCGGGGGGAATCTCGGGGCTCAGTGCCGGGTGGGTTCGGGTGGCGGGGGATGCTCCTCGAACTCGCGCTCGACGTCCGCCCAGGTGAGGTCGTGGGCGGGCCCGGCCTGGTCGATCGCCTTGTCGGTGTCCGAGAACTTCGACGCCCACTGGAAGAACCGGATCGTGATGATCAGCCAGAGGAAGCCGCCGCCCACCAGCTTCATGATCAGCCCCGCCGCCTGCTGGTCGGTGGTCACCGAGATGCCGCCGAGTCGTTGCGGGATGTCGTATGCCGAGTAGACCGACCCCTCGGCGAACGTGAGCCACGCCGCCGGCACCGTGGGGATGATCGAGACGACGAACAGGTAGAGCATCTGCGCCGGATAGGAGATGCGCAGCTCGGGCAGCGGCCCGCACACCGGGATCCACAGCAGGAACGCGCTCGACAGCAGCGCGGCGTGCACCACGTAGTGGACCAGTGCGTTCTCCACCGAGGTGTTGACGACCCCGGGCCAGTGGGTCAGCAGCTGCAGGGCGCCGAACCCCACGGCTGCGGGCACCGGGCGGGCGATCGCATAGAACACCCGCTTGACCCGTCCCTGACCGAGGACCAACCGGGCCAGCCACTCGGGGGTGGCGAGGAGGAACACCGGGGCCACGCCGAACGTGAGCAGCATGTGCTGGGTCATGTGCACCGAGAACAGGTACTCCTCGGCGATGTCGTGCATCGGCCAGTCGGAGGCGAACCACAGCAGCGCCACGCCCGCTCCCAGCCACGCTAGCTGGCTCCGGGAGATGACCGGCGTGCCGGCGGGCACCACCTTGGGCCCCACCACCCGCAGGGCGTAGATCGCCAGCACGATGACGCCCGCCACCAGAAGCCACACCTCCGGGTGTGGCTGCCACCGCCAGAAATCGGTTCCCCGGGCGGCGGCGAGGAAGCTCATGTCACGGCGCCGAGGGCATAGCCGTCGGACCAGAACTGCAGGGTCGTCATGGCGATGAGGTACACCACCACCGCCAGCAGGAGGCCGAAGACGAACACGCGGCGGAACAGCGGGTTGTCGTAGCGGAGGTGCATGAAGTAGGCCACGACGACGCCGAACTTGATGATCATCAGCGGGAAGAGCACCGTCACGAGCGCGCCCGTGCTGGCGTTCTCCCAGTAGTACGACGACACCTCGAGCGCCGTGAGGGCGCCGAGGAGGAGGGCGACCTTGATGTAGGTCCAGTCGCTGGGATGCGCCTTCTGGTGCGCCTCGTGGTGCGCTTCGAGCGACGCTCCCTTGTGCTCGGGCTCGGCGATGCTCAAGGCGCTCCCTCCGTCACGGGATGAGGTAGACGATCGTGAAGATAAGGATCCACACGATGTCGACGAAGTGCCAGTAGAGGCCGAAGATCTCGACGGTCTCGGCCCGGTCGGGACCCAGGCTCCCCCGCAACGACATCACGAACATCGCCATCAGGAACATGATGCCGACGCTGACGTGCACGCCATGGAACCCGGTGAGGGTGTAGAAGGCCGACCCCAGGATGTTGGTGGTGTAGCCCAGCCCCTCGTGCACGAAGCTGGTGAACTCGTACACCTGACCGCCGATGAACACCGAGCCCAGCAGGGCCGTGGTGAGCAGGAAGACCCGGCAGCGGCGCACGTCACCCCGGTGGATCGCGCCGACGGCCAGCGCCATCGTCAGCGAGCTGAACAGCAGCACGAAGCTCGACACCGACGTGAACGGGATGTCGAAGACGTTCGCCGGGTCCCGAAGCTCAACCGGACCGCTGATGCTGCGGTGCCGCAGCAGCAGGTAGGTCGAGATCAGGGCCCCGAACAGCAGGCAATCGGAGCCGAGGAACACCCACATCGCCAGCTTCTCGTTGGAGATGCCGGTGCTGGTGGCGTGGCCGGGCGCACCGGGCGCGGCCTCGGCGGCGACCGGCCCGTGGACGGCGGTGTCAGCCATCGGTGCGGGCCTCCCCCTCGGTCGCGGGCTCGTCGGCCGCCGATGCGGTGCTGGTGACGCCTACGGGTTCGCCGCCGGACTCGACAGCGGGCTCGGAGCCGGTCTCCGACGCCGGTTCGTCCTCGTGGCCGTCGCCCGGCTCGGCGTGCCCGCCCTCGTGCCCGTCGCCCTGGGGACCGTGGTGCGCCTCGGGGTCGTCGGAGGGTTCGTAGCCGAAGCCGAAGCCGGCCAGGATGACCAGCAGGCCGCCCGCTACGGCGATGCCCAGGTTGAAGATGAGGCCGTAGGCGATCATCGGCAGTCCAGCCGCCAGCACCAGGGGCCAGTACGACGGGGACGGCAGGTGCACGCCGGTGGCGTCTCCGGGCTGGGCCACCTCGGCGCCGGTGGCGACCCGCACCACCTTGCCGTCGGCGTTCTCCTGGTACTTGCGGTGCCAGAACTCGTCGAGGTGCGACACGGTGGGCACGGTGTCGAAGTTGTGCGCAGGCGGGGGTGACTGCACCATCCACTCCAGGCTGCGGGCGTCCCACGGGTCGGGCCCCGGGTCGACCGGGTTCCTGCGGTGGGCTCGCCAGCTCACGAGGATGTTCCCGACGAACACCAGCATCGCCAGGGCGATCAGGAAGGCGCCGATGGTCGCCACCATGTTCCACAGCTCGAACCCGTAGTCGGCGATGTACGTGTGCATGCGCCGGGGCATTCCCTGCAAGCCGAGGATGTGCATGGGGCCGAACGTCAGGTTGAACCCGATGAGGATCAGCCAAAAGTGCCACTTTCCGATCTTGTCGCTGAGCTTGAAGCCGAACACCTTGGGCCACCAGAAGTACATGCCGCCGAGGAAGCCCATCAGCGCTCCGCCGAAGAGCACGTAGTGGAAGTGGGCGACGATGTAATAGGTGTCGGTCTGCTGCGTGTCCGCGGGAGCGACCGCGTGGGTCACGCCCGACAGGCCGCCGATCGTGAACATGGTGACCAGGCCGATGGCGAAGAGCATCGGCGTCGTGAATCGCAGCTTGCCGCCCCACATGGTGGCCATCCAGTTGAGGATCTTCACGCCCGTGGGCACGGCGATGAACATCGTCGACAGCGCGAACGCCGCCACCGAGATTGGCCCGAGGCCCGAGGCGAACATGTGGTGCGCCCATACGCCCCAGCCCATGAACCCGATGGCGATGCCCGAGAACACCATGAACGGGTAGCCGAAGATCGGCTTGCGCGAGAACACGGGAATGATCTCGGACACGATCCCGAACGCGGGGAGTATGAGGATGTAGACCTCGGGGTGGCCGAAGATCCAGAACAGGTGCTCCCACAACAGCGGATCGGCGCCGGCCGACACGTTGAAGAAGTTGGCGTCGAACAGGCGGTCGAAGGTGAGTAGGAACAGCGCCACCGAGATGACCGGCAGGGCGAACACCAGCAGCATCTGGGTCACGAGACCCATCCAGGTGAACACGGGCATCTTCATGAGCGTCATGCCGGGAGCCCGCATGTTGAGCACGGTGACGATCAGGTTGACGGCGCCCGCCAGCGAGGCGATGCCCGTCATCTGCAGGCCGAGGGCGTAGAAGTCCATGCCGTGGCCGGGCGAGAACGTCACGCTGGTGTTGGGGGCGTAGGCGAACCAGCCGCCGTTGGGGCCGCCGCCCAGGAACCACGAGGTGTTGAGGAACAGCCCGCCCCCGAGGAACAGCCACAAGCTGAAGGCGTTCAGCCGGGGGAACGCGACGTCACGGGCGCCGATCTGCAGCGGCATGAGGTAGTTCATGAACGCTGCGCCCAGCGGGATGACGACCAGGAAGATCATCGTCACCCCGTGCATGGTGAAGAGCTGGTTGTAGAGGTCGGCGGAGTAGAGGGCCTGGCCGGGGGCCGCCAGCTGGGCCCGGATCGCCAGCGCCTCGATGCCCCCGAGCAGGAAGAACACCATCGCCGCGGCGCCGTACATGATGCCGATGCGCTTGTGGTCGATGGTGGTGAGCCAGCTGCGCCACCCCGTCGTCGCCTGCGGGCGGGTGAACACCCCGAGGGGGCGAGGAATCACGGCGGCCCCGGGCGGGAGCTCGGGGAGCGCTGTCGGTCGTTCGACGATCGCCATCTGCCTTCTATTAACCCCTTACTCCAGCGTCTCGAGGAACGCAACGAGCTGGTCGATCTGCTCCTCTGACAGGTTCAGGTTGGGCATGCCGCGACCCTGCTCACCGGCCGCGACCTGGTCCGGGGTGACCGGGTCCATCGGCTTCTGCCCCGGTGGGTCGCGGAGCCAGGCCTCGAGGGCCCCCCGGTTGAGCTGGCCACCGTTGGCGGTGCCGATCTCGTCGGCCTCGACGATGTGGTCGCCGTCCAGGTCGTCCCAGAGGTTGAACGTGGCGCCGGCGAAGGCGCCTCGACTGGCGAAGTGCGTGAGGTCGGGCGCGTTCTCCGACACCAGCTCCGCCGTGCCCTTGCCCGCCTCTTCGAACTGGGCGTCGTTGATGCCCCGGGCCAGGTGGCAGACCGAGCACTGGCTGGCGAACAGCTCGGCGCCGCTGGCCGCCTGCTCGTCGGTGGGCTTGGCTGCCTTGTCCTTCTGGTGCTCGAGCCAGGCGTCGAACTCGTCGGGCGGCAGGGCCACGACCCGCTGGCGCATGTAGGCGTGCGAGAGCCCGCAGAACTCGGTGCACTGGCCGACGTAGGTGCCGGGCTCGTCGGCGTTGATGGTCAGTGGGTGCCGGCGGCCCGGAACGGCGTCCTTCTTGCCGTTGAGCTTGGGGATCCAGAACGAGTGGATCACGTCCCGGGAAACGATCTCCAGGCCCACGTTCTGGCCGGCGGGAATGACCAGGTCGTTGGCGGTCAGCACGTCCTCGTCGGTGAACTTGCCGTCGCCGTCGGTGTCATAGGTGAACTCCCACCACCACTGCTGCCCCGTGACCTGGACGGTGAGGCCGTCGTCCTTGATGTCGGTGATGTTGAACAGGGTCGCCAGCGTGGCGAAGGCCACGAAGCCGAGCAGTAGCGCCGGCAGGACGGTCCAGCCGATCTCGAGCTTGGTGTTGCCGTGCGTCTGGCCCGGCAGCTCGTCCGGGTCGTCGTCCTTGCGTTGGCGGAACTTGAGGACCAGGTAGAGGACACCGAACTCCACCAGCACGAAGACGACGGCGGCGACGATGAAGACCGGGTTGACCAGGTTGTCGATCTTGCGGGCGATCGGGCCCTCGGGCTCGAGGGTGTCCTGGGGCGCGTTGGACGCGCACGCGCCCAGCAGCAGGAACAGCGGCGCCAGCAGCGCCAGCGTCCGGTGGGACCGGCGCATCTTTGAAGATCTTTCGGGGCGATGGCCCCCAAAGTCTTCAAAGACCGATCGGCCGGCGCTCATCCGCCCTCCTCGACGGTCGCGCCTTCGGCGCCGGGCTCGTTGAACTCACGCTGTCCGGAGACCGCCGAACCAATCCCCAGGCCGATCACCACCAGAGCCGCGACGAGCAGCACGCCGACGATGACGTTGGCACTGATCCGGGGCCGGGAGGCGAAGAAGAAGCCGGACAGGATGATGATCGTGGCGATGCTGATGCCGACCCAGACGGCATCGTCGGCCGACAGCGACAGGAACAGCCGCGAGAGCGACGCCACCACCACGCCGATTGCGAGCAGGCCGGCGGCCGGGTACTCGATCGGGTTCATCAACCGGTTGCGGATCCGGCGGTTGATCTCGGGATCGCCGGTGGCCCGGTCGGCCCAGGCCTGCACCGTCCACTCGACGAGCACGATTCCGAGGGCCACCAGACCGATGACGAACAGAACGGGCGACGCCACCAGCCCCACGACCACGAGCGCCGCGCCGAAGGCGGCGACCGCCGGCCAGTAGCTGGGCGCGGCCGGGATGGCGGCCGGCACGGTCTCCGTGCCCGCCACCTGGGCCTCGGCCAGGGCCTCGGCGTCGCGAACCGCCAACGACACGGCCCCGAGGAACAGGCTGACGAACCCGGCGGCGACCAGCACGCCGTAGCCGAAGTGGTCACCCACCCCGCCCTTGTAGCCCATGGTCAGCGGACCGACGCCGTTGCCGCCGGTCGTCCAGCCGTAGGCGACGGCCAACACCAGCGAGACGAAACCCAGGCCGAAGAACCACTTGGATCCGGTGGTGATCACTTGAGCGCCTTCACTTGGTGATCGTGATCGCGTACCAGACCACGCCGTAGACGGCGATGGTCACGTACCAGTACAGGGCGGCGGCGTTGGCGCCCTCCGCGGCCCGGCCGGTGAGCTGGCCGCCGAGCGCCCGGAACCCCATCACCGCCATGAACGCCAGGCCCACGCCGGCCATGGCGACGTGCAGGCCGGTGATGGTGAAGATGAGCAGCGCCTGTGTCGAGCTGGTGATGCCCACGCCGAGCTGCTGCCAGCCGTAGACGACGGTCGGGATGTAGGCGACGCCGAGCAGGATGCTCAGCCCGAGCGCCAGATAGGCGTGGACGCGGTCGTCGTTTCGCAAGGAGTACACGGCCCAGGCCACGGTGATGCCCGACATCAGCAGCGTGACCATCCCCATGTTGCCCGGCGGGAGCTGGATGTTGACGTCGTCGGGCAGCCACTTGTCCCCGCCGGCGATCACGTCGGCGCGCATGCGCGCGTACACGGCCACCAGGGTCAGCACGACCATGGCGGCTGAGCCCGACGCCAGGGCGGAGCCGACCAGCAGCACCCGGGGCCGGGGGGGCTCGGCCGCGGGCGCCCCGGAGAAGATCTCGAGGTCGGTCGAGGTGGCGGCCATCAGGCAGATGCCTCCCCGCTCTCGGCTCCGCTCGCCGGCCCCCGGCCGTACCGGGCGTCGTAGAGCGGGGCCTCGGACGTGACGTCGGGGACGGTGGCGAAGTTGCCGATGGGTGGCGGCGACGTGGTCGTCCACTCCAGCGTGTGGCCGTCCCAGGGGTCGTCCGCCACCGCTGGTCCGCGGGCCGGCCTGGCCAGCGCGGCGATCACCGCCAGCGCCCCCGCCACCGCCACGGCCAACCCGATGGCGGCCACGAGGTTGAGCGTCTCCACGGTGTTGATCTCGCTCACGCCGTCGAGCGATGCCGCGATCGAGCGGGGCTGGTCGTAGAGGCCAGCGATGCCGTAGGCGACGGCCGCCGCGCCTGCGCCCAGGGCGAGCAGGGTGGCGCCGAACCGAACCAGCCCGTCGGGCAGCAGCCTCCCGTACAGCTTTGGCGCCCAGAACGCGAGGCCGGCGGCCGCGGCCAGCACGGTGCCGGCCACCACCAGCAACTCCTGGCCGCTGGCCCACGTCGTGGTGAGCACGTCGACCTCCTCGATGACGGTGCCGGCCCCGGCGACCACGGCCCCGGCGATCAGCAACCCGGCGAACAGGGCCAGGATCAGCGGCGTCCCCAGCCGGACCCGGCCCCGGCCCAGTGTGACCGCCCACAAACCCAGGAGCCCGACCACGGGCAGGACGGCGAGGAAGCCGACCGCGATCCAGACGCCGTCGTAGAGCCAGTCGGTCGGGTTGCTCTGCCCGTCGACGCTGAAGCCGATCTGCGCCCAGGCACCGAACGCCAAGGCGCCGAACAGGCCGATGAGCGCCATCGCCGCGCCGTGGCGGTGGTGGCGGCGGCGGGCGAACACCGGGACGACGTCGGCGATGATCCCCAGCGCCGGCACGGCGACGACATAGAGCGTCGGTTGCCAGAACGCCCAGGCGATGCGGTCGTAGACGCCCTCCGAGCCGCCCAGGAACTGCTGGCCGTAGCGCAGGTCCACGTAGACCAGGAGCATCACGGCCGCCAGCACCGGCAGGGTCAGCAGCCACACGGTGCCGCCCACGACCACCGACCACGAGAACAGCGGCGTGCGGCGCAGGGTCATGCCCGGCGCCCGCAGGGTGAGCACCGTGGCGACCACCGAGACGGTGGCGACCGCCAGTGCCACAAGCAGCGCGATGAAGGCGGCGACGAACAGGGCGACCGCGTCGGCGTCGCCGCCGAACGGCCCGCCGTCGAGGGCGTAGGCGGCCAGGACGACTCCGGCAGACGCCAGGAACGTCCAGTACGCGGCGGCGCTGGCGCGGGGAAAGGCAACGGTGGAGGCGCCGACCTGCAGCGGCACCACGGCGGTGGCGAGCCCGATCAGCAGCGGCAGGACACCGAGGAACACGGCGGCGATCGACTGCAGGCTGAAGAGCTGGCTGGCCACGTCGGCGTCCACTACCTCGAAGCCCGACAGATCAACCCGCTCGAAGCCCACGAGCGCGCTGACGACGGCGGCCATGAGCAGGAACAGCAGCGAGGTACCCACGAACAGCTTGCCGACGGTGCGCGGGTCGCCGGAGCCGACCAGCGCCGCGAGCCCCGCCGGCGGCGCGGACGGGGCCGGGCCGGCCGCGGCTTCGACGACGTCGCGAGGAGCCTCGGTCACGGTCATGAGCGCAGCTCGTGGCCGGTCGACGGCGCGAGCGCCAGCGAGCCCGGCGGCGATGGGGTACGGGGGCGCAGCCCCCGGGGATTCACGGTCATGAGCGCAG
>JBKPAA010000132.1:0-33009 GCA_046726215.1 Actinomycetota bacterium
GGTCCCGGTGGCTGCGGCCGCGGCATCGTGCGCGTGCGGGCACCGTTGGGCGGGCGCTGGGGCCGGGGTGGCCCCGCCGGCCTCGGGGGCGCGCCCCGGCGCCCGGTGCCCGGCCCGCTCGGCGATGCCGGAGGGGGAGGCACGAACACCCGCCGGGGATCGCTCGGAGACGGCCGCTCTGGCTGGTGGAAGCGATCGGTCACGAGGTCCCACAGCCTACTGAGGGCTTGGCCCCGGGCGTCGTCATACCCCTGGTGCGACCCCCGGCGCGTGGCCGGCCCCTATTTCTGGGTGACGCCCGCCTGGTCGAACGTGGCCATCTCGGCCAGCACCCGGGCGGCGGCCTCGACCAGCGGCAGCGCCAGGGCCGCCCCGGTGCCCTCGCCCAGCCGGAGATCGAGATCCACCATCGGGCGCAGCCCGAGGTCGTCCAGCACCGCCGAGGCGCCGGGCTCGATGGAGCGGTGGCCGGCGATGACGCCGTGCTCGACGCCGGGGATCAACCGGCTGGCCACCAGCAGCGCCGACGCCGCGATAACTCCGTCGGCCACCACCGGGACCTGGAGGGCGGTGCCCCCGGCCACAAACCCGGCCAGCGCCGCGTGTTCGAGCCCGCCGACCTCGGCCAGGATCGCCAGCGCGTCGTCCCCGTGCCGCTGCCGCGCCCGGCGGGCGGCCGCCGACACGACCGCCATCTTGCGGCGGAGCCGGTCGTCGTCGATGCCCGTCCCGCGGCCCGTGACCAGCGGCGCGGGCCGGCCGGTCAGGGCGGCGATCAAGGCCGACGACGGCGTAGTGTTGGCGATCCCCATGTCGCCGGTGACCAGGCAGCGCGCCCCCTGGTCGACCAGGAGGGCGGCGACCTCGGCGCCCACGTCGAGGGCCCTTTGCGCATCGTCGATGGCCATGGCGGGTCCCCGGCTGAGGTCTGCCGTTCCGGCGCGCACCTTCCGCAGGAGCAGGTCGGGCTGCGCCGGCAGCTCCGAGGCGACGCCGACGTCGACCACCACCACGCCCGCCCCGGCCTGGCGGGCCAGCACGTTGATGGCGGCGCCGCCGGCCAGGAAGTTGCCGACCATCTGGGCGGTGACCTCCTGCGGCCATGGCGACACACCCTGGGCGTGGACGCCGTGGTCGCCGGCGAACACCGCGACCGCCGCGGGCCGCGGCACCGGCGGGGGCACCGCGGCGGCGATGCCGGCGAGCTGCACGCCGATGGCCTCGAGCCGGCCCAGCGAGCCCGGTGGCTTGGTGAGTCGGAGCTGGTGCCGCTCGGCCCGCCCCTGGGCCTCGACGTCCAGTGGCGCCTGGAGCAGGGTCGCGGCGCAAAAGGCCCCGGCCCGCGCCGCCAGCCCCTCGAACACGGCGAGGGGCAGGGGGCGGGTGTCGTCGGTGATGACCAAGCTCCGGTCGTCGCCCCCGACCGGCGGGGGAGCGATCCGCAGCGCGATCCCGGCGCGGGCCAACGCCGCCAGCAACCGGGGGCCCCCGGGAAGGTTCCGCAGAGGCGCGTCGCCGACGCGCGGCCGATCGCCCACCATGGCGGGGTCGACCAAGACGGCGTCGACCGGGCGCGCCGTCGGCGCCCCACCGGTCCGGCGCGGGTTAGCGGCCACGACCGGTCATGATCGCCGACGCTCCCGCATGCGGGCCAACGCCGCGTCGGGCCGCTCCGGCCGCGTTGGTCCGACGTCGGCCGCCGGCGCCCGCCGACGCCAGGGAGCCGTCACCGGCGCCACCTCACCACCGGGCCGCCGCCACCAGCAGTCCCACGGTTTCGGCGACGACCCCGGCGGCGCCCAGCACGTCCCCCGTGTAGCCGCCCAGCCGACGCCAGGCGAGCGCCAGCACCGCCCCGAACCCGGCCAGGGCGCCAGCGGCTACCACCACACCCGGTCCCCAGCCGCCGTCGAACGCCGCGACCACGACGGCGCAACCGATCGCAAGCGCAGCCAGGGCCGGCGTGGCCGACCCGGCGCGGAACCCCGACGCCGCCCCTCCCGCAGCTCGGGCGTAGGGCATCCGGGTCAGCGTCAGGGCCATGGCAGCCCGCGAGGTCGCCCACAGTCCGGCCACCAGCAGCGGGTCGGGCTCGAGGGTGGCCAGGGCCCCGACCCGGGCCAGCGCCACCAGCGTCACCGCCGTCACGCCGAAGGCGCCGACGTCGGGCGCCGCCATCACCTCCAGGCGGCGCTGCCGATCGAGCGGCGGAAGCAGGCCGTCGGCGCTGTCGGCCAGCCCGTCGAGGTGCAGCATCCCTGTGAGCGCGGCGTCGACGGCCACCGCCAACAGCGCCGCGACCAGCGGCGGCCACAGCTCGCCCGCCACCCACCACGCGCCGCCCACGGACAGTCCGAGCGCGGCGCCGACGGGGCCGAACCACGCCGGGGCGCGGCGGTCGGGCGTGACGGCGCCGCCGACGACGGTCAGGAACCCGAGCGCGCTCCGCATCAGTCGGAGGAGTCGGGCCGGTCGTGCCGGTCGGCCCGGGCGAGGGGCAGGACCCGTCCCGCCACGATCAGGAGGACCTCGTCGGCGATGTCGGCCACGGCCCGGTTGAGCTCTCCCAGGGCGTCGGCGAACCGGCGTCCGGCCTCGGTCGGTGCATGTACCCCGAGCCCCACCTCCTCGGAAACGACGATCGTGTCGGCGTCCCGGGCGGCCAGCGCCCGGCACAGGCTGGCAACGTCGGGCGCGAGGTCGGCGTGCGCCGCCACCCAGGAGCCCAGCGAATCGACCACGGCGCGGCCCTCGACGGTCGTCAACACGCCCGCCAGGTCGGTCGTCGCCTCCACGGTCGCCCAGCCCGGCGGGCGGCGGGCTCGATGGGCGGCGATGCGTGCCGCCATCTCGCCATCGGACGGGGATCCCGTCGCCACGTACGTCACGCGGTCGACCCCGTCGCCGGCCAGTGCCTCGGCCACCTCCGACTTACCGGAGCGCGTCCCGCCCAGCACCAGCGTGATCATCCCTCAGCGCTCGTCGTCGCGATCCCAGGGGCCGTCGAGCGCCGAGAACCCGGCCGCGTCGCCGATGTACGCGTAGGTGAGGGCTCGGACACCATCGACGGTGGTGACGTCGGTCCGGCGGTAGCGGGGACCCTCCACGGCGTCCAGGTGCTCGAGGACCGCCGGCGCCCGGTCCGAGAGGCCGAGGAGCCAGCCCGCGACCCGGCGGTCGCCGCCGAGGACGAGGGCCGGGTAGCCGAGGCCCGTGTCGTAGAGGGTGCCGGTCACCGCACTCGGACGCCGCCCAACCACGTCGTCAGCGATCAGCGGCCAGCGCAACCGTCCGGGCATCAGCGTTCCGTACACGAACAGCCAGTGCATCGGAAAGGAGCATGGCAGTGCTTCCCGCTCTTGTCGCCTCTGGCGACGGGCCGCTCGGGCTGTCGACGCGGCACTCCCGCTCCCACGGCCGCTTGGGCCGGGCTCGCTCTGTCGCCCTCCGAGACGCTCGCTCAGGGTTCGCATGACAGACTCGACTGGCTATGCCGCTCGACGTCCCTATCGTGTCCTACGCCCTGCCGGAGGGCGTCGATCCTCCCGGCCTGCTGGCCTACCTGGACAAGCGCTTCCCGGTGATCGCCGAGCCGCGGGCCAGCCGCTCTTACACCGTGCTCGACACCGCCGACCGTCGCCTGCGCGCCGCCGGGGTCGACCTCGACCTCGAGGCGGGCCGGGGCGGGCCCCGCCTGGTGCTGCGCGAACCGGGCGGCCGGGCGCCGCTGCTCGCCGACGTGCGGCGACCCCGGCGAAATCGCTACCTCCTGCGCGACCTGCCCGCCGGGCCGCTGCGCGAGCGGCTGGCGCCGATCGTGGAGATGCGGGCGCTGCTGCCGCTGGCCGACGTGCAGCTCGGGGCGCAACTGGTGCGGGTGCTCAACGCCGACGACAAGACGGTCGCCCGCGTCTCGCTCGCCACCCCGGTGGCGCTCGTGGCCGGCGGCGACGCCCGGGCGGTGCCACTCACACCCCGGGTGGACGTCACCGGGGTGCTCGGCTACCCGAAGCCACTGGGCCGGGTCACGACGGCGGTGCAGCGGGGACCGAAGGGGGGGTTGGTCGACGCGCCGGCCAGCGTCGCCGACGAGGCCATCGCCGCCATCGGCGGCGATCCCAAGGGGATCCGGACCAAGGTTCTGGTCGACCTGCGACCCGACCAGCGCACCGACCGGGCGGCGCTGGCGGTGCTCCGCGACCTGGCCGGGATGGTCGAGACCAACCTCCCCGGGACGCTCGCCGACCTCGACACCGAGTTCCTCCACGACCTGCGGGTGGCGGTGCGGCGCAGCCGCTCGGTGCTGCGCGAGCTCAAGGGTGCCTTCCCACCCGAACCGCTGGGCACGCAGCGCGATGCCCTGCGTTGGATCCAGGCGGTGACCGGTCCCACCCGTGACCTCGACGTCCAACTGCTGGAGTGGGACCACCTGGTTTCGGCCATCCCGGTCGAGCGTCACGCGGCGCTGGCGCCCGTGCGAGCGCTGCTGACCCGGCACCGCGCCGCAGCCTTCCGTGCACTGCGCCGGGAGCTGCAGGGCCCCGCCTACCGGCAGGCGTGGGAGGGATACCGGGGGTTCCTGGTGGGTGAGCTGGGACCGGCCCGCGACCGGCCGGACGCCAAGCGACCCATCGTCGAGGTGGCGGGCGGCCGGATCCGCAAGGTGTACTGGGGGATGCTGGTGATGGGCGACGCCATCGAGCCCGCGAGCCCGGCCGAGCACTTCCACGATCTGCGCAAGCGGGGCAAGGAGCTGCGCTACCTGTTGGAGCTGTTCGGTGGGCTGTGGCCGCGGTCGGTGGTCAAGCCCATGGTGCGGGCGCTGAAGGACCTGCAGGACATGCTCGGCGTCCACCAGGATCGCGAGGTCCAGGCCGCCTACCTCCGGGGCCTCGCGGGTGAGCTGGCGAGCAGCACCGGCGGGCCCGCGGCGCTGCTGGCGCTGGGCGTCCTGGTGGATCGGCTGGACGCCGAGCAGAGCGAGGCCCGCGACGCCTTCGCAGCGCGCTTCGCCGCCTTTGCGGCCGCCGACCAGCAGGCGTTGGTCGCGAAGGTGTTTTCGTGAAGGTGGTCGCCACCTACAACATCAAGGGAGGCGTTGGGAAGACATCGGCCGCCGTCAACCTGGCGGCGCTGGCGGCCCAAGATGGGCTGCGCACCCTGCTCTGGGACCTCGATCCGCAGGGCGCGGCGTCGTACCTGTTCCGGGTGCGGCCCAAGGTCAAGGGCGGTGGGGGCAAGCTCGTCCGTGGGCGTAGCGACGTCGCCGACCTGCTGCGCGGCACCGACGTCGAGGGGCTGGACCTGCTGCCGGCCGACTTCTCGTACCGCCACATGGACCTGGCCCTCGACGCCGCGGGCAAGCCCACCCGCCGGCTGCGGAAGGTGATCGCCCCGCTGGCAGACCACTACGACCTGGCGATGCTGGACTGCCCCCCGTCGATCTCGCTGGTGTCCGAGAGCGTGTTCGACGCCGCCGACACCCTGCTCGTGCCGCTCATCCCCTCCACGCTCACGGTTCGCACGTTCACCCAGCTAGGGGACTTCGTGGCCGGCGAGGTCGACCGGCGGCCCCAGATCGTCGCGTTCTTCTCGATGGTCGACGGTCGCAAGCGCCTGCACCGCGACGTCGTGGCCACGCTGCCGGCGACCAACCCCGAAGACGTGGTCCAGAGCGCGATCCCCGCGGCCACCGAGGTCGAACTCATGGGGGTGGAGCGCTCGCCGGTGGTGCTCAGCGCCCCCCATTCCCGTGCCGCCCGCGCTTATCGGTCGCTCTGGGACGAGATACGCCCCCGCCTGGACGTCTGACGAAGCTGCGCCTACTCGGGCCGGTCGAGGTCCAAGGCCGCGGAGTTCATGCAGTAGCGCAGGCCAGTGGGCTGCGGCCCGTCGTCGAAGACGTGCCCGAGGTGAGACCCGCAGCGGGCGCAGCGGACCTCGGTGCGGACCATGCCGTGGCTGGTGTCGGTGACCGTCTCGACCACCTCGCCGGTCAGCGGTTCCCAGAAGCTGGGCCACCCGGTGCCGGAGTCGTACTTGGCGTCGGATGAGAACAGCGCCTGGCCGCAGGCGACGCAGCGGTAGGTCCCGTCGCCCTTCTCGTCCCAGTAGATCCCCGTGAAGGCCCGTTCGGTGCCGCCCCGGCGGGTCACCTCGAACTGCAGGGGGTCGAGGCGTTGGCGCCACTCCTCGTCGGTGCTCGGCAGGTCGGACACGCGAAAACTCTAACCAAGAGCTGCCGCGAGGCGGCGCAGGTAGGGCTCCGGGGAGAGGCTGGCGGCGCGCTCCAGCGACTCGAGCGCGAACACCGCCTCGGTGCCGTGGCCTCGGCCCTGGAGCGTCACGAGCAGCGAGCAGGTCTCGCCGGCCTCGTGCACGACGACCTCGAAGATGGCGCAGCTCCTGTCGACGTAGCTGACAGAGCCGATCCGGTGGCCGGCGTCGAGAAGCCGGGCGAACGCCTCCGGCAGCGGGGCGGCCAGCAGCAGGGTGTCGTCGCCGACGATGGCGGTCCCGACCGGGGGCGGGGGAGGCGGGGAGGCGGGAGGAGCGGGACCCGGCGGTCCGGTAGCGCCGGGCGGCGCCCGGCGGGTGCCCACCGGCGATCCCTGGCGTCGTGCCCGGCTCAGCACCGCGTAGGCCTCGTTCAACCGGACCGCCGCCCGGGTGGTGCCGCCGGCCCGGTCGGGATGCGCGGCCCGGATGAGGCGGCGGTAGGCGGCGCGCACGACGTCCCAGCCGTCGCCCTCGGCCACCTCGAGCACCCTGCGGGCCTCCTGGACGTCCATGGCGCCTCAGGCGGGATCCAGGAAGGCGGCCAGCAGCGCCCGGTAGCTGGCGGGGTCGCGGCTGCCGGCGTGCTCGCGGGCGGCGTGCATGGCGAGCTGCGGCATGCCGACGTCGACCGTGGTGATCCCCAGGCGGGCGGCCGTGATCGGCCCGATCGTCGACCCGCAGGGCAGGTCACTGCGCACCGCGAACGATTGCAGCGGCACCTTGGCCTGTTCAGCCGCCAGCGCCACGAGGGCAGTGCCCGGGGCGTCGGTGGCGTAGCGCACGTTGGCGTTGACCTTGACCACCGGCCCGCCGTTGAGCGCCACCTGGTGCTGCGGGTCGTGGCGATCGGCGTAGTTGGGATGGGTGGCGTGGGCCATGTCGGCTGACAGGCACGCCGAGCGCGCCAACGCCCGATGCAGGGCCTCGCGGTCCCCGCCTCGGGCGGAGACGATGCGCTCGAGCACGCCCGGCAGCAGCGACGACGCCGCGCCGCGATCCGACGTTGACCCGATCTCCTCGTGGTCGAACAGGCTGACGACCCGGACCGTCCCGCCGGCCGGCGACTCGGGCACGTCGCCCAGCGACTCGATCGCCGCCCAGCACGAGGCCAGGTTGTCGAGCCGTGCCGACCCGATCAGCTCGTCATCCCGCCCGACCAGCGCCCCCGGCGCCAGGTCGTGCAGCATCACGTCCCACGACAGCACGTCGTCGGGCCCGACGCCCAGCTCCTCGGCCACGAACGCCCGGAACTCACCCTCGACCGTGGCGCCGCTCGGGGCGACGCCCCAGATGGGCGAGAGGTGATGCTGGGCGTCGACGAGCAAGCCCTTGTGGGTCACATCCCGGTCGAGGTGGATGGCCAGCTGGGGGATGCAGCAGACGGGCCGATCGACCCGCAGCAGCCGCACGGCAGCGCCCGCAGCCTGGCTACGGATCGCCACCCGTCCCGACAGCCCCAGGTCGCGGTCGAGCCAGCTGTTCAGCAGCACCGCGCCGTAGGCCTCGACGCCGAGCTGGCGGGCGCCCGCCCGCGTCACGTCGGGCCGGGGCTTGACACGCAGGTTGGGGCTGTCGGTGTGGGCGCCGACGATGCGGAAGCCGTCGTGCGGCTGGTGCCCGGCCGGCAGCGTCCAGGCGATGAGGCTGCCGCCCCGCACGATGAACCAGCGCCCGGGCTCGTCGGGCCAGGCGGCATCCTCGGACAGCTGGGTGAACCCGGCCCCGCCCAGCATCGCCGCGGCGGTGGCGCAGGCGTGGTAGGGCGACGGCGAGGCGTCGCAGAACGCGAGCAGCCGCCGAGCGGACTCGAGCTCGGGCGGATGGGCGTCGGAGCGGGTCGAGACGGCGGACGGGGCCACAACCGGATGATGGTAGGGCCTGCCGGGGACGAGGCCGGAGGTCATGGGTTCCGCCAGTCCGAGGCGGAGGCAATAGGTTCCCGTCCGGGAACCTATGACCTCAGGCTCACAGCGGTGGAACTTATGACCTCGGGCCGGGATGGGACGGGCCGCGCATCGCTGGCAACCGCCCGGGAGACGGACGGCGCTCGCGCCGGCGCTGCGCCGGTGTCCCTGGCCGCCCTCGATCTCGTCATCGTCCATCGCCGGCGGCCCGTGGCGGCGGCGCGCACCGCCGGCCTGTTCCTCGATCAGGGCGTGCCGGTGCGGGTGCTCGTGGTGGACAACGGGTCGCCGGAGACCGATGTGGCCCGGCTCCGGGCCTCGCTGCCGGCGGGCGTCGAAGTGTTGGAGCTCGGTGCCAACACCGGGTTCGGGCCCGGCGCCAACGCCGGGTTCCGCTGGTTCCTGGGTCACGACCCGGCCCCTTGGGTGGCGGTGGCGCCCCACGACGGCGAGCCCCAGCCGGGCTGCCTGCGGCGGCTGCTCGACGAGGTGGGCACCCGGCCCCGCGCCGGGCTGGCGTCGGCCGACGTGGGCGACGGCCTCACGCCGGTGCTGGACCGGTATTTCGGGGCGATCCCGGCCGAGGCCACGGTCGCCGACGGCTGGGAGCCCGCCGGCTACGCGCACGGCACGCTGCTGCTCGCCCGCCGCCAGTGCCTAGAGGACGTAGGGCTCTTCGACGAGCGCTACTTCGCCTACTGCGAGGAGGCCGAGCTGGCCCTGAAGGCCCGCGAGCGGGGCTGGGAGGTCGGCGTGGTGCGGGGGGCCGAGGTGCGCAACCAGGACGTCGGGTCCCACGCCGAGGTCGTCGACTACCTGCAGCTCCGCAACACCCTGCTGCTGGTGCGGGAGCACTCCGGGCTCTACCACGCCACCGTCCGCCTGGTGATCGCCCTGTGGCAGCTGGGCGCCGGCCTCGTGGTGCCCAACCGGCGGGGGCCCTACTGGTCGCCCCGGGCGCGTCTGCGGGCGATCGTCGACCACCTGCGCGGGCGCTACGGCCCGCCCCCGGAGTACATGCGGCCCGAATAGCACCGACGTTTTCTTCGCGGGAATGGTCGTCCCGGCGACCGATCCCGCGAAGAAAACGCGTCGGATCTAGCCCGGGTCACCCGGGGCGTGCGACCCGGCGCTGGACCCGGCCGCGGGCGTCCTCGAACCCGGGCAGCGGCGCCTGCAGGCTCAGCCCCAGCTCGGCGACGCGGGCGCCGACGAGGTCCTCGACCTCGGCCCAGTCGGCGGCGCGGGGGCCGTCGATGCCTCGGTTGTAGGGCTGGTCGAACACGATGACGTAGGCACCCGTCTCGCGCAGTGCGGCGACGTTGTGGGGCGCATCCTCGACGTAGCAGTCGGCCTCGACTTGGGGCTTGATGCCCAGGAAGCACAGGTCCCGGTAGGGGATGTTCATGGCGTCGAGCCAGTCCACGGTGTCGGCGACGGCGACTCGGTGGCCCCAGTTGACGTACAGGCGATGGGTGATGATGCGTATCCAGATGCCCGCGTCCGACAGCCGCCACAACACCTCGGCGACGCCGTCGAAGGCGGGCATGTTGCGGAAGATCCGGTGCTCCAGCACTGCGGCCTGATGGAGCCGCTCGAACTCGGAGGGGGACAGGCCCCACTCCCGGAAGTCCCACGAACGGTCAAGGGGGAGCGAATCGGGGTCTACCTGGCGGTGCCGGGCCACGATGTCGCGCAAGGCGCCGGTGTAGTCACCGCACACGCCGTCGAGGTCGACGCCGAAGATGAAGCTGCTGTCGGTGGCCGTCATGTGTCCGTGCGTCGAGCTTGCCACACCCGGTCGACGATCACGTCGGCGACGACGAGCAGGATCGCCAGCCATCCGAACGGGTGGACGCGGTCCATCTCGATGGGCCACTCGAATCCGGGCAGCGGGGCGTGGCGGACCTGGATGTACAGGACGTAGAGCGCGGCGACGCCGAGGGCGGCCGGGCTGGCCAGCAGCAGCCAGCGCCGGAACGTCTCGTGGCGCGCCCCCACGCCGGCCGCCGTGCCGACGACCAGCCCCACCGCCGGGCCGGCGACCACGAATCCCAGCAGGCCGACGCCCACCCCCGTGAGCACCGCCGTGCGCATCGTGGGGAGCGCGCCCTCGTAGCGGAAGGCGAGCACCCGCGAGTAGGGCTCGGCCAAGGCCGACGGGGCGATGACCGCCGAGCGGGGCCGGCGAATGGTGAGGAGCAGGCACAGAACCGCGGCCAGCGCCGACACCGCGATGGCCACGTCCACGCGACGCTGGGGGGCGAACCGCAGGTCGACAACGAACGAATCGGCGTCGGGCACGACCTGCCAGCCGTTGGCGAAGCCGTCGACCAGCTCGGGGCCTGCGACGCCCTCGCCGGCGACGCTGGCCGCCCAGCCGTCGTTGAAGCTCTGCCCCAGAACCAGCCAGAACGGCTCGCCGGGTGTCGCTCCCGAGACCTCGACCTCCACGTGGTCGTCGCCATCGTGGCGCACGGTCAGGCGCGGGGTGGCGGTGGCCTCGGGGTCGGGGCGAGCGACGATGGCCTCGGCCGCCAGGGGGCCGGTCGCGGCCGAGGCCCGGCCGCCGGCCGCCGACCGCAGGACCAGCCGGTCGATGTCGATCGCCATGAGGTCCCCGGGGACGGCGCGGACGTCGTGCTCGCCGCCGCCGAGGGGAACGGGCCCGGCGCTGCCGCCGCACGTGGCGATCGTGAGCGGCTGGCGGGCCAGGGCGTCGTCCATCGCCCCGGTGATCCGCACGGCCACGGGTTTCCCGTCGATGCTGAGCAGGTCATCGCGGCAGCCGCTGTCGAACCTCGCCGGCCGGGCCGGAACCGGCGGTCCGGGCAGTCCGATCTCGGCCAAGGCCGCGGGCTGGTCGACGGCGCGGTTGCCCGTCCAGTCGTTGGTCGTGACCGCCCTGATCCCGGTCAACTGCAGCCGGAAGCTCGACCCGGTCACAGGCTCGGGCAGCGGGACGTCGACCCTGGCCGTGGCGCCCTGGTCGGGCTGGCTCTGGACGGCGGGCAGCGGGAACCGGCCGAGTGATCGACGGTCCACGCTCAGCTCGACCTCGGTGGGGACGGAGTGCAGCCGATCGGCGATGATCGTCAACGGGAGATGGTCGATGGTCCGGGCCTGGGGGAGGTTGACCTCGATCCACTGGCGGTTCGGCTCGCTGCGGGCCGTGGTCCAGGCGGTGGCCGGGTCGCCGTCGAAGGCGGCGCTGGCGACCTCGAGGCTGCCCGTGAGGCTGTCGCTGGCACGGACCCAGGTCACAGAGCCGTCGTGGGGTCGCCCCAGCAGCCCGTCGACCACGACCGGCTCGGCCCGGGGCGAGAGGCGGGCCTTGCCGCTGAGCGTGAAGCTGCGGTCGGTCGGCAGCCTGAACCTCCTGAGGATGGAGCGTTCCTCGTCGAGGCGGGTGCGGTCGCTGGGGTCCTGGCGCAATCGGTTGAGGCTGATCGCCAGCGGGTGGTCCATGGAGTCGGCTCCGGCGGCACCGAGCAGGTCGTTGGGCAGGCGGATGAGCTCGTCGAGCCGGGCGGGATCGTCGCCGATCACCACCTCCGCAAACCCCACGCTGGAGAAGCGCCCATAGCGGGGCACGTCGCCGGCGGTGTCGGACACGATCTCGAGCGACAGCTTCTGGAAGGTGCGCCGCGGGAACGTCACCACCTGGCCCGGCTCGTCCCGTGACTGCGGGGTGAGATCGACGTCCAACGCGTCGCCGTCGTCGAACCGCAGCCGCACGGTCTCGATGAAGCGGTTCCGTGGGTCGCGGGTGGGCTGGAGCAGGGTGATGCGGTCGGTGGTCGCAGGGTTGGTCAGCGTCAGTTCGAGCCGCTCGCCGCGGGCGTCGGAGAACGCCCCGGTACGCCAGGCGGTCCCGGGGTCGCCGTCGACGGCGTACGCGGCCCGCTCCTCGGGAGTGAACGTGACCGGGTTGCCGTAGCTGGTGGCCTGGGCCTCGATACCACCCTGGTAGACGGCGACGGTCTGCGTCTCGCTGTCGGTGCCGGGGAACACGGGCAGGCGATTGTCGCTGATGTCGGTCACGAGCGGTTCCGAGTCGGCCGGCTCGGTGTAACCCTGGGTGTGGCGAATGGTGGTCCAGCGCTCGCCCCGCTTGCGGTTGGAGTCCGTGAGCAGCAGGGCGGCGCCCTCGTCGAGAGCCGCGGCGATCTCGTCGTCGTCCAGGCTGGCGCTGTAGCGGATGAGCTCGGTGCCGTCGATGAGCGCAGCACCGGCGGCGTCGACCAGTCCCGCACCGTCGCCGGCCACGAGCAGGGCGTTGCCCGGCCCGTGGGCGGACACGATGGGAATCGGATGGCTCACCGGAAATGTGCCCAGTTTGGGGGGATCGGGCAGGGCCGGGTCGGTCAGCAGTGTCAGCTCGTCGTCGAGCTGCACCTCGGGGATGGTGATGTTGGGCTCGTGGGACCCGAACTGCTCCGGCTCACCGAGACCCGGAGCCGATGTCATCAGGTCCCAGAAGTTGCGCGGCCGAGGCGTGTTGTAGCGCTCGTACTGCAGGTCGCTCTGCACCAGCACCTCGCCGGCCCTCAGCAACCGGGCGATGGCGGCGATGCTGTCGGGGTCGGCGGTGCGCTCCTGGAACCGCAAGTCGAACGCGTCGAGCAGGTTGGCGGACGCCGGGGATCCGTAGGGGATGAGCTCGCGCTGCGCCGAGGGACGGTCGACCAGGCCCGGCAGGATCGGGTCGACGGTGTTGCCCCAGCGGTAGCTGGCGAAGTCGCTGCCGGGGACGGCCAGCACGCGGGTGTCGTCGCCCTCGGCCTCGAGGTGGTCGGCGGCCTCCCGCCAGTACGCCGGGATCTCCTTGCGGCGCAGGTTCTCGGGCACGAACTGGCCGAGCCACAGCGGCGGCAGCGCCAGGACGGCGATGGCGACGCATCCGATGAGGGCCGGCCGATTCCAGCGCGGCCAGCGCCGCACCACGCTCGTCACCCCCGCGCCCAGCAACACGGCCAGCCCGAGGGCGACCAGGGGCACGGCCCGCGGCAGGCTGCGCATCGACAGCCCCACGTCCGACAGCAGGAAGCGCTTGACCAGTCGCGGCCAAGGCCAGAGCGGGCCGTCGTCCCAGGGATAGGCGCCGACGGCGAGCGCCACACCGGTGGCGGCCAGCATCACGAAGTAGGCCCGATGGCGCCACCGTGCGATCACGGCCCCCACCAGGCCGCCGATGGGCAGGAGGTAGGTGACGGCGATGAGCCCCGGTGACTGCGTGTAGTAGGTGCTGGGCTCGATCCAGGGCCCGAGGCGGTCGCCGCCGTAGAAGAACCAGTACCCGAGGCCGCGCAACACCTCGTGGCTCACCGAGACCACCGAGACGGTCCGCGCCGTCTCGGTGTAGCGCAGGATCTCGATGCCGTTGGTCGCCTGCACCGTGAGCCCAGCGATCCACCATGCGGACACCGGGATCGTCAGGACTGCCATCCGCAGAGCGGCCGTCAGCGCCCGGCGCAACGTCGCCTCCTTGGCCACCCACACGGCATGGACGAGCCAGAGGGCCGGCGCCAGTCCCACCAGCAGCAGTGCCGTGGCGTTGACGCTGCCGCAGGTGGCGACCGTGAGTGCGAACAGCGCGGGGTAGCGCCAGCCCTTGGTGCGGACGGTGCGGATCGTGAACGCCACCAGCCAGGGCAAGCCCGCGAACGGCAACAGGATGGCCGACAGCCGCGCCACCAGCGTGAGCACGTAGGGCGACAGCGCATAGGCCAAGGTGGCGACCACCACCCCCGGGCCGCGCCAACCCAGCGTCCGCAGGAGGTACGCCACGCCCGCCCCCGCCGCGAAGATGATCGTGCCCCACCACAGCCGCTGGGCGGCCCAGTCGGGGATCCCCACGGCGTCGGCCAGCCAGTAGAAGGGACCCATGGGCCAGAGGAACCCGATGTATTGGTGGGTGACCGTCCCCAGCCCGATGGACGGATCCCACATCGACCAGGCGCGGCTCAGGAGCTTGGCGGGATCCAGGTAGAGATAGGTCTTGGTGTCGGCGCTGACCCAGCCCGGCTGCGTGAGCAACAGGGGGACGTACGCCACCACGGCCAGCGCCAGGTGCAGGCGGACCGACTCCTTCGTCAGCCGCGGGAGGGGGTTCCTCATCGCGAGCGACGCCGCGACACCTCGGTGGCTACGACCCGCATCAGTTCGGTGGCGGTGTTGCTCCAGGTGAGCTCGGCGGCACGCTCGAGCGCGCCCCGGCCCAGCCGCTCCCGGAGGGTCCGCTCGCCGAGGACCTCTGCGATCGCCGCCCCCAGCGCCCGGGGGCCGGGGTCGGCCAGCAGGCCACTGACGCCGTCGCGGATGGCGTCCTCGTGCCCGGCGATGCGGGTGGCCACCGCCGGCGTGCCGCACGCCGCCGCCTCGGTCAGCGTCATGCCCCAGCCCTCGCGGGCTGACGCCGAGGCTATGACCCACGCCCGCCGGAAGAGGTCGATCTTCTCGGCCTCCGTGATGGAACCTCGGAGCGTGACCCATCCGCCGGCGTCGAGCTCGTCGACGACCGACTCGATCAACGGCCGCTCGAAGCCTTCGCCGACGATCTCCAGCCGGAGGTTGGGGACACGTTGGCGGGCGGCATGCGCGGCGCGCACGAGGGCGTCGTACCGCTTGACCGGCGCCAGGCGGCCGACGGCCATGACCAGGGGCTCGGGCGACTCGGCGGTGGTGCCGGGTGAATAGCGGGGGTCGACGCCGGGGTGGACGACCGTGACGCGGGCGGGCGAGAAACCGAGCTCGCTCACCAGCTCCGCCTTCGACGACTCGGACAGTGTTGCGATCGCTGATCGCCGGTACAGCGGGGGCGCCACGCGGCGCTCCAACAGCTCACCGAGCGCACCCAGCCTCGGTCCCAGGGTCATGGCCCACATCTCGGCATGGAGGTGGTGGAGGAAGATGACCCGCGGCCCCGGGTCCCAGAGCGGGCTGAGGAAGGGCATGCCGTTCCAGATCTCGACCAGGGCGTCGCGGGGCCCGGTGCGGCGGAACAGCTCGGCCGCCGCGGCGCGTGGGAAGACCATGTGGCGCCCCGCCCGCCGGATGACCTTGTAGCCGTCTCGGATCGCCTCCGTGGGCTGGCCCTGAGCCCACGAGGTGCGCATGGTGACCTCGAGCCCGGCCGCCGCCCACAGCCTGGCCACCTCGTGGATGTGGACCTCGGAGCCGCCGGCCTCGACGTCGTCGAGGTCGCGCCACGCGAGCACGTGGATGCGGCGGATGCCCGCGGAAGCCGCCAGGTCACCGATCTTGGCGACCGGATCCTCGACGGGATCGCGGGCGAGAACACCGTCGGGGCCTCGATCGCGATCGATGGGGCGGTGCACGGCATCGCTCAAGCTCGTCGTCCTCCCCCAGCTAACGTGGCCAAGCCGTACACGCTAGTGCCCCGCCGGGTGACCAGGAGAGAGCGAGCAGGCGCAAGCCATGCCGACCACCGATCCATTGTTGCCCACCGTCCTGGCAGGGGCGCTCGAAGGGGTCGAGGGCTGGTTCAGCCCCGACCAGCTGGCGCGGGTCGCGGCGCGGGCGGCCGCGGTGCCGGCCGGCGGCCGCATCGTCGAGATCGGCAGCTTCCGCGGCCGCTCGACCATCGCCATCGCCCGCTCGGCTCCCGCCGGGGCCGAGATCCTCGCCATCGATCCCCATGCGGGCAACGACCGCGGCCCGCGTGAGATCGACGGCTTTGCCCGGGCCGCCGCCGAAGACAGCGAGGCCTTCCTCGCCAACCTCGAGCGCGCCGGCGTGCGGGAGCGCGTGGCCTATATCCGGAAGTTCAGTCGCGAGGCGTTGGGCGACGTGGTGGGCCCCGTCGACCTGCTGCACATCGACGGCGCCCACCGCTTCGCACCGGCCCGCGACGACATCCGCCGCTGGGGCGCTCGGGTCGCCCCCGGCGGGACGATGCTCATCCACGACGCGTTCTCGTCGGTGGGCGTGACCGCCGCGATCGCCGTCGAGCTGGTGTTCACAGGCGGCTGGCGGTACGCCGGCCGCAGCCGGTCACTGGCGGAGTACCGCAAGGAAGCGCCGGCCGGCGGCGCCCGCCTCGCCAACGTCGGTCGCCAGGCCGCCCAGCTGCCGTGGTTCGCCCGCAACCTGGCGATCAAGGCGCTGGTGCTGGCGCGGCTGGGGAGGGTCGCCCGCCTGCTCGGCCACGACGGCGAGACCTGGCCGTACTGAAGGTCCGGTCAGGCGTCCGCGGGCGCGCCGGCGGGCGCGTCCGACGCCGTGGACGTCGCCTTCGATCCGACGGCTTCGACGGTTGCCTCGGGCGCGGTCGGCTCCGCGCCGTCCGCCGTCGGCTGGGCGGGCGGCTCGTAGACCACCGGGCGGTCCGGCCGCCGGCCCCGCCGGAGCAACCGGTCGCGCACGCCCCACCATGTCACGAGCGACATGGCCTCGCCGATGATGTGCCACGACATCTTCGAGACGCCGCGGACCCGGTCGTTGAACGTGATCGGCACCTCGACCATGCGCGCTCCGAGGCGGTGGGCCCGGTACGCGAGCTCGACCTGGAACCCGTAGCCCGTGGCCCGCGTGGTGCCGGACTCGACGGTCCGCAGGACGCCGGCGCGGTAGGCGCGGAACCCGGACGTGGCGTCACGGATGCCGAGGCCGAGCAGCGTCGAGGCGTAGAAGTTGCCGACCCGCGACAGCACGCGGCGGGTGGTTGGCCAGTTGGGGATGCTCCCGCCGGGCACGTACCGCGACCCGATGGCCACGTCGGCGCCGGCGTCGATCTTGCCCAGCAGCTCGGGCAGCGCCGCGGGGTCGTGCGAGAAGTCGGCGTCCATCTGGACGATGACCTCGTAGTCGCGGCTGAACCCGTGGGCGAAGCCGGCGCGGTAGGCGACGCCCAGGCCCCCCTTTCCGGGCTGGACCAGTGTGTCGATCTGGCCGAGCTCGCCGCCCGTCGCCTTGGCCAGCTCGGCGGTGCCGTCGGGGCTGCTGTCGTCGACGACCAGGACGTCGGCATGGGGGACCGATGTCCGCACGTCGCCGAGGACGTCGGCGATGTTCTCGGCCTCGAGGTAGGTCGGGATGATGATCAGGGTCCTCATGCGGAGCCCGGGTCGGACGCGGGCGTGGGCAACCTAGCCCGTCGGAAGGCGGGCTTCATCAAGCCGTCAGGACCCGCGCCCGGACCGGAAGATCCAGTGGCGGAACAGGAGGAACCGCACCGCGGTGGCCACGATGCTCGCCGGCACCAGCGCGATCATGTCCGCCAGCAGCGGGGGGTCGTCGATGACCGCGCGCACCGCGGCGAGGGCCAGGGTCGAGGTTGCGAGGCCCACGACGAAGGCCACGCCGGCGGCGGCGTAGCTGCGTGCGAGCCCGGTGCGCCCGCCGCGCCCGAACGTCCAGGCGCGGTTGGCCTGGGTGTTGCCGAGCATGGTGGCCAGGAGAGCGGCGGCGTTAGCCCACCACGGGCCGAGGGGTGACCGCAGGAGGCCGTACAGAACCAGGTACACCACCGTCGACACGGCACCGACGGTCGAGAAGCGAACGAGCTGGGGACCGAGCCCGACCGGCAGGTCGGGCCGAATCACCCCCGCCACCCCGTCGTCGATCAGCCAGCGGGGATGGCGCAGGATTCGCCACACGCCCCTCAGGTCGCCGACTGCCGTGCGCCAAAGGTGGACGCGCGTGTCCGGGTCGTCCACCCAGTCGACGGGCACCTCGTGGATCCGCAGCCCCGAGCGCTCGGCCAACACCAGCAGCTCGGTGTCGAAGAACCAACCGTCGTCCTCGACCAGGGGCAGGAGTGCGCGGACCGCCGTGGCGCGGCCGGCCTTGAAGCCGCACTGCGCGTCCCGGATGCGGGTGCGCAGAACGAGTCGAAGCAACAGGTTGTAGGCGCGGGAGATGACCTCGCGGCGCGGCCCGCGGACCACACGCGAGCCGCGGGTGAGGCGCGAGCCGATGGCGATGTCGCTGTGGCCGGAGACGAGCGGGGCGACGAGGGGGAGCAGCGCGTCGAGGTCGGTCGAGAGGTCGACGTCCATGTAGGCGACGACCTGGGCGTCGCTCTGCCTCCACGCGGTCCGCAGTGCGAGCCCCCTCCCCTTGCGGTCGAGGTGGAGCGCCCGGACGCCGGGGAGCGTCGCGCCCAGCTGCCGGGCGATGGGCCAGGTGTCGTCGGTGCTGGCGTTGTCGACCACCGTGATGCGCCAGGAGAACGGGAAGCGATCGGACAGGTAACCGTGGAGGCGCCCCACGTTGTCGGCCAGCACGTGCGCCTCGTTGTGGACGGGCACGATGACGTCGACCTGCGTGGCGCGCTCCCGGGGTGTCTCCCCCGGATCGGTCGCCGTGGCGGTGCTCATCTCCTCCCGCACGTCAACAGCGCCGGTAGAGCTCGTAGAGGCCGCGCCCGTAGAGCCCCCGGCCGTAGGACTCGACGAGGCAGAAGTCGTGCTCGATCACCTCGTTTGGCTCGTTGGGGCCGAACTTGCGGGACTCGTTGGGCTCGTCCCAGTCGTCGCGGATGGACGACAGGATGACGATGTCGGCCCGGCGAAGCTCGTCGGCCATGCCGGAGTCCTCGGCGTTGGCGATGCCGGGGTCCATCTCGATGTACTGGGTTGCCGGCTTCAGCTCGGGCAACAGGTAGTAGAGGAACGCCTCGCTGTAGGGCGTCTTGCGCAGGTCGCCCGTGCCCACGAACAGGCTGTCGCCGGGCTCGGCGATCCGCTCGACGTCGGGCAGCATGTCGTTGACCGCCGCCACCGCGTCGAGCCGGCCATAGTGGAAGACGCGGTCGCCGCGCCGCATGGTGCCGGCTTCGATCTCGCTGAAGCCGAAGCTGCGTCCCACGTAGTCGGCGTAGATGCCCCACACGAACGTGGGCGCCAGCGCCAGGGTGGCCACCACCGGCACCGCACCCGCCATGATCGCCGTTCGTTGCGGGCTCCAGCGCGGCCGCCAGGCACGCTGCGCCTCGACCACCGCCGCCGGCAGCAGACCGAGTGGCACGCAGCTCACCCAGGCGAGATGGGTGGAGTCGGCCCGCTGGATCGCCTGGGGCAACAACCCGGCACTGAACAGGGCGAGCGCCAACAACCGGCGGTCGCCTCGATGCGCGGCCCTGACGCCCATGATCACCAGCGTGGCGTTCGCTGCGAACAACAGCCCGAGCCACAGGCTCAACTGCGCCGGAGTGGCGGGCGCCGGCAGCGGCCAGGACGGCTCGATCAGCGCTCCGGCCCGCTGGAGGAATCCGTCGAAATGGTCCCACGACGGCGGGAACGGCAGGCTGCGCCCCGCGCGCAGCTCGAACACCGGCTGAAGGACGAGTCCCTCCACGACGTTGCCGACGCCGGCCATGGCGATATGCAGGACGTAGGGCGAAAGCCCGATCGCCAGGCCCCCGGCGAAGCGCAGCCGGTCCCTGCGCTCGAACGCCCACCACAGCACGGCCGAGGACAGCGCGATGGCAACGACCAGGTCGGGCCGGTAGAGGAGGGCGGCCCCCGCCAACAGCCCGGCGATCATCAGCGCCCGCCGCCGGCGCGAGGAGCCCGCGGCGGCGTCGGCGGCGCCGAGCTGGTGGTCGAGCGCCCAGAGGCCGAGGGCGAGGCCGCCGGTCCATGCCAGCGCCGTGAGCCCGATGGTGGGGACGAGTATCACCGCCGTCATGGCTCCCCCGGCGGCCGCCACCCAGCGCCCCCATGGGCGCAGGAGGGCGAAGACGCCGAACACAACGGCGAGCTGCTGCAAGAACCCGACCACCCGCTCGCTGGCCAGCGTGGTGCCGAAGACCTGGAAGACGCCGGCGAGCACCCACAGGCTCCCGGGCCCGTACAGGTGGAGGAAGTCGCGGTTGGGTACCTGGCCATCGAGCACCAGCTCGGGGAAGACGAGCATGAAGCCCTCTTCCATCGGCGGCCCGGGCGCACGCCACAACTCGATCAGCGGGAGCAGACATGCGAGCGCCACCACCCCCAGCGGCACCACCCAGGGCCACGCCCACCAGCGGGCCCGCGGCGGCTCGGCGGGGGCGACGTGCGGCACCTCCCGTGTCGCCGTGCCGGTCCCCACCTCCTCCACGGGGTGGGCAGGATAGGTCGTTGCCGTATCCAAGGGAATCTCCGGGACCGGCGGGGTCAGGCCCGCGCGACGGGCCGCTCCTATACTCGGCCGTCATGTCTTCGGTCGGGACGGGCGCCGTCGAAGTCGCCGGGGCGCCCCTGCCGGAGGCTGCCGGCGATGCCGCTGACCAGGGAGCGCGACGCCGGGGACCGGTGCCCCGGTGGGTGGTCGTCGCTGGGCTCCTGACGCTGGTCGGCCTGCCGCTCGTCGTGGCCGCGGTGGCGCTCCGGCGGCCCCATTGGTACCCCGTGCTCGACCTTGCCATGACCGAGCTGCGCCTGCGTGACGTTGGGACCCGTCACACGCCGTTGATCGGCCTGCCCGGCCGCATCGGCCCGAGCCTGGCCGAGCAGGGCAGCCACCCCGGGCCGCTGAGCTTCTACCTGTTGACGCCCTTCTACCGCCTGTTCGGCTCGTCGGCCTGGGCCATGCAGGCTGCGACCGTCCTGATCAACCTGGCGGCGCTGGCCACCGCGCTCCTCATTGCCGTGCGGCGGGGTGGGACACGCCTGGCTATCGCGGTCGCGGCCCTCCTGGTGATCCTGGTCTCCGGCTACGGGCTGACGATGCTGACCCAGCCGTGGAACCCGTACCTGCCGCTGCTGTGGTGGGTGGTGCTGCTGCTGGCGGTGTGGTCGGTGGCCAGTCACGACCTGGCGATGTTGCCGGTCGCCGTCTTCGCAGCGTCGTTCTGTGCGCAGACGCACGTGCCCTACGTGGGCCTGGCGGCGGGGCTGGGGGTCCTGACGATCGTGCTGGTGGCCCTTGCCTGGCGGGCGGCTCCGCCCGGCTCGACGGCTCGCAGGCGCGTCGTCCGGTGGACGGCCGCGTCGCTGGTCCTCGCCGTTGCGCTCTGGGTGCCGCCGCTGGTCGATCAGGCCATCAACGACCCGGGCAACCTGCGCGCCATCTATGACCATCTGGTCACGCCGTCCGAGGAGCCCGTCGGCTTCGAACGGGGGGTCAGGCTAGCGCTGCTCCACCTCGACATCCCGGGCCTCGTGATCGGCGACTCGGGCGCCGTGGGATCCCTGCCCGATCCGTCATCGGATCCCGACGGGTCGGTGGTGCCCGGCGTCGTGGCTCTGGTGGCCTGGGCCGTGGCCGCTGCGACGTCGGTGCGGTTGCGACATCGCGCGCTCATGCGTCTCCACCTCGTGGTCGGCGTCTCGCTGGTGCTCGGCGTCGTGTCGATGGGCCGCATCCTCGGCAAGGAGTGGTACTACCTGATGCTCTGGGCCTGGGGGACCGCCGCCGTGCTGCTGCTCGCGGTCGGCTGGACGGTGGTGGCCGTGGCCTCGGCGTGGGCGGGGCCGCGTCGTCGGGCGCTCGCCAACGTCGCCACGGTGGCCCTCGTCGGTGCCGTGGGGGTCGGCTCGCTGGCGTTGACGGTCGACGCCGTCGACACCGACCCGCCGGAGGGGCACCTCTCGTCGGCTCTGGGTGCGGTGCTGCCGGACACGATGGCCGCGCTCGATCGCGGCGAGGGTGCTGCGACGGGCCGCGAGGGCCGCTACATGGTGGCGTTCAGCGACGCGCTGTACTTCGGCTCGCAGTCATACGGGTTGGTCAGCGAGCTGGAGCGGGCGGGCTTCGACGCCGGTATGCCCGACGTGCTCCACGTGCCGATCACGGCCCATCGCGTCATCGGGCCCGATGACGCCACCGCCCTCGTCATCCTGGCCACCGGCAACAACATCGACCGCCTGCGGGAGCGGCCCGAGGCCGTCGAGGTGGCATACGTCGAGCCCCGCAGCCCCGGCGAGAAAGCCGAGTTCACGCGGCTACGCGCCGCCGTGATCGGCGACCTCCGCGCCGACGGGCTCGAGGACATCGTGCCGCTGGTGGATGGCAACCTGTTCGGCGCATCCATCGACGAACGCGTCTCCCATCGCACCCAGCGCCTGATGACGCGCATGCTCGCCCTGGGCGACCGCACGGCGGTGTTCATCGCGCCGCCGGACACGCTCCTATGAGCACGCCGGCGGGCGCCGCGGTCCCGGTGGACGAACGGGCGGCGGCGTCGCAAGCACCGGTTCCCGGGCAGGGCGAACGCGGACCGACGCGCGGGCGGCGGGTGGCCGATGGCATGCACCTCGTGGCGGCCCTGTGCGTGATCGCAGCGATCCTGCCCGTGATCGTGGCGACCGTGCGGGCGATCGGCGGAGACTGGAGGGCGATCGGGGACAACGCCTACTTCGGCATCCGTGCCACCGACGTCCTCACGGAGCACCACCCGTTGCTCGGATCGTGGACCTCTGCGTCGATCGCCATCGGCCTGGATGTCAACCACCCGGGGCCGCTGCTGTTCGACGTTCTCGCCATCCCGGTGAAGATCGGCGGTCCGGATGCCGGGCTGGCGGTCGGGGTCGCCCTCGTCAACGTCGCGGCGATCCTCGGCATCGCCGCCGTGGCCCGTCGCCAGGCGGGGGCGCCGGCGGTGGTGGTGGCCATGGCGGCGGCGACGGGACTGGGATGGGCGATGGGGAGCGAGCTGCTGTTCGAGCCGTGGCAGCCCCACAGCCTGCTCTACCCGTTCCTGTGCCTCCTGTTCATGGTGTGGGCCCTGGCGAGCGGCGACCTCGTCATGCTGCCGTGGATGGTGGGGCTGGCCAGCTACATCACGCAGACCCACGTCGGCTACTCCGTGCTCGTCCCCACCCTCGGCGCGTCGGCGGCGGCGGCCGCCGGCGCACGCCTGTGGCGCTCGCGGCGAGTCGACCCCGACGGCTGGCCGGCGCGACGGCGCCGGATATCGCGCTGCGTCGCGGCCGCGGCGATCGTGGCACTCGTGTGCTGGGTCCAACCCGTGATCGAGCAGATCTTCGGCGAGGGGCGCGGCAACCTCGGCCGGCTGGCGTCGAGCCTCGGCGACACCGGGGCGAGGGTGGGGTTCCGGGACGCGCCCCGGTATGTCGCCACCCTGCTCGCGCTGCCGCCCTGGTGGGGCAGGCCGTCGGTGTCCGAGGAGTTCGTCCCCGGCGACTCGCTGCCGTCCCTTGGCAGCTCGCTGCTTGGCCTGTGCGTCGTCGCCGTGCTGTTGGCGGTGGCCCTGCATTCGGCGTGGCGCCGGCACGACCGCCCGATCGTGTGGCTGATGGTCACCGCCATGGCCGTCGTGGCCATGGCGGTGGTGGGCGCGGCCACGATGCCCGTCGGCATCTTCAACCTGGCGGCTCACCAGATGCGGTGGCTCTGGCCGGTGGCGGTGTTCGTGACCTTCGCGCTCGTGATGGCTGCCGTGACCGCCGGAGGAGGACGCGCGCGCCGGCTCGGCATCGGGATCGTCGCGATCGCGACGCTGACGCTGTCCGCGCTCAACCTCCCGTCCATGAACGCCCACGTGGGGCCGGCCGCGGACGCCAATGCGATCCCCACCGTCCGTGCGCTGCTTCCGCAGTTGTCGTCGTTGCGTGGTGAGCGTGGTGTCCTGATCGACGTCACCGGGGAGCGCTTCGCCGAGCCCTACACGTTCCCGGTGATGCTCGAGCTCCAGCGGCTCGACGTCCCCTGGTTCGTCGACAATCCCGGGTTGGTGCGGCAGGTCGGTCAGGCGCGGGCCTACGAGGGACAAGCGTCGCTCCGGCTCTTCGTGCGGGAAGGCGACGCGGCCCGCGAGGTTCCCGACGGTGCCCAGCGCATCGCGTTCGTGGACGCCCTCAGCGCTGGAGAGGCGGCCGAGCTGGCGAGCCTCGAGGACGAGCTGCGGCCCTTCATCGCCGAGGGCGGGCTGCTCGGGGACCGGGTCGTGTCGGCGAACGGGTCGGCCGACCCGACCGACGGCCAGCTCCGCGACGCCGACTACCTGTTCGCCTCCCGCACATTGGCCGGACTGGTCGGCGACGACCGGCTCCGGGTGCCGGACCGTTGGGCCGAGCTGCTGGCGCGCTACGCGGACCTGCAGTATCAGGCCGACCGGCTCACGGTGGCCGTCTTCGTGGAGCCGCTCCGGGACGGCCGATGACGGACCCGACGGAGGTGTACGACGACGTCAACGCGAGCGAGTTGGCGGCGTTCGATCGCTCGCACTGGTGGTACCGCAGCAAGGCGGCGCTGGTCGCGACCGCCCTGCGGCGCACGGAGCCGCCGCACCACGGCCGGGGCTGGCTGGTCGACGTCGGGGGTGGCTCCGGCGGGGTAACGACCATGCTGGGATGGCCGTTGGATCGCATCGTCCTGGTCGAGGGGAACCGGGCCCTGGCCACCGAGGCCCGGCGGCGGCACGGCCTCGCCGCCCTGCGCACGTCGGTGCGCGACGTGCCGTTGGCCGACGGCGTAGCCGAGGTGGTGTGCCTGCTCGACGTCATCGAGCACCTGCACGACCCGGCCGCCGCCCTGGCCGAGGCCGCCCGGGTGCTGAAGCCCGACGGACGCCTGGTGGTGAACGTTCCCGCCCACCCATGGTTGTCGAGCGCATTCGACGAGCAGGTCGGGCACGTCCGCCGCTACACCCGGCCGGCGCTCGATGCCGAGCTCGTCTCGGCCGGCTTCAGACCGCGGTTGCTCACCCACGTATTCAGCTGGCTGGTCCCGCCCCTGTGGTTGAAGCGCAGGGTCCTCAGCCGAGGGGCCCCCGAGATCGGACACGACCAGAGCTCGGCGGTCATCGACGCCGCGGCCAGGGCCCTGACGCTCGCAGAACGGGCCGTGCTCGGCCGTGTCTCGCTGCCGTTCGGCACGTCGGTCCTGTGCGTCGCCGGCCGCGCTTCGTGACATCCCCAGGGCGCGGACACGGCCTGTGACTACCCTGGCCCGACGTGCTGAGAATCCTGGGGCCGAGCTCTTGGAGCCGACCCGTGCCGGCGACCCGGAACGCCCATGACTGACGGCGACTTCGGGCGGCGCTTGGCCCTGATCACCACGCTGGCGGCGGCGTGGCGGCTGGGTTACCTGTTCGCCGTCAAGGCCAACGACAGCCTGCGGTTGAACGACTCGCTCTACTACAGCATCCAGGCCGGGCGGAACAGCGAGGGTCAATGGTTCCGCGAGGGGATCACCAACCTGCCGGGCGCCGAGCACGGCCCGCTGACGACCCTCTACCTCACGCCGTGGAGCCTGGGCGGCGGAGACAACGTCGTGTGGCAGCGCTTCGCCACGACGCTGCTCGGCATCGCCACCGTCGCCGTCATCGGCCTCGTCGGCCGCCGCCTCGCGGGGCCGGTCGTCGGGCTCGTCGGCGCCGGCATCGCCGCCCTGTACCCGAACCTGTGGATCAACGATTCGCTGGTGATGTCCGAATCGCTGGCGTGCCTGATCGTGTCCGTGGCCCTCCTCGTCGCCCTCGACTTCGACCGCCGGCCCGGTCTCCTGCGGGCAGCGGCGCTCGGCGTGCTCGTCGGACTGGGGGCCCTGACCCGGAGCGAGATCGCGCTCTTCGGCATCGGCTTCGCGGCGCTGGCGTGGTGGCGGTCCCCACGGCACCGCCGGCGGGCGCTGATGCCGGTCGTCGTCGTCGGCGCCACGCTGCTCACGGTGGCGCCATGGATGATCTACAACCTGGGTCGCTTCGAACGGCCCGTGCTGCTCACCACCAACGACGGCACGACACTGCTCGGCGCGAACTGCGACAGCACCTACTACTCCGACGTCGGCGGCTGGGATGTCAGGTGCGTCCTGGGTGCCAGGGACAGCGCGGTCGACGCGTCGGTGCGTTCGCGTGAGGATCGGGAGCTGGCCGTCGATTACATCACCGACCACGCCGGGCGGGTGCCGGTGGTGGTGCTTGCCCGCCTAGGCCGCACCGCCGACCTGTACGGTCTGGACTCCCTCGTCGCGCTGGACCGGGGCGAGGAGAAGGCCAGGTGGGCAGTGTGGGCCGGCATCGTGTCGTGGTGGGTGCTCGCGCCAGCCGCGGTCCTGGGCTGGATCGTTCGCGGCCGTGCCGGTGGCCCGGACGACGATCGCGCCAAGGCGCGCTGGTGGCTCGCCGTGCCCCCGATCACCGTGCTCGTCTCGACGGTCGTGTTCTACGGCGCTCACCGCATCCGCGCACCGGGCGAGCCGGTCGTGGTGGTGCTGGCGGCCGTCGGGGCCGCCGCGCTGTACGAGCGGTGGATCAGGCGACGCCCCTCTCCGGCCGTGGTTGCGTCGCGCCCCGAGGCCGCGCCCGACAACCGTCGCGCGCTCGCCGGCGGCCCCCACGGCTGACCGGCCGGGCGCGCGCTCAGCGAGCGGCGCGCGGGAGGATCGGGGCATCGCGGCCCGTGCCGCCCGCGATCGCCGCATCGCTGGACCCGCCGGCCGCGGACTTTTCCTCGTGGTATTCGTCCTCGACGTTCACCGACCAGATGTCGTGACCGGTGCCGGCGACGATGTTCTCGACCGTCAGCATGGCCGTGTACATCGAATGGTCCTGGTTGTTGTACTTGTGCATGCCGTTGCGACCCACGGGGTGGACATTGGACGCATGCTCCGCCAACCAGGCCCGCAGCACGGCGACGTTGGCCTGGTAACCCTCGTCATACACCGGATACGCCTTGGGCATCCGCACCACGTAGCCCGCCTCGACGTCGGACGCCTTCATCAGGCCGATCGCCTCGAGCTCCCGAGTCGCCAGCGCCACCAACTCCTCGTCGCTGGCGTTCCATGACTCGTCGCCCTCGTGCACCGTGTACTCGAGACCGAGGACGTTGCGGCCGTCCATCACGAGATACGGCGACCAGGAGCCGAAGTTCTGCACCCGCATGGTCTTGACCTCGGGGGCATGTATGTAGATCCAGTTGTCGTCCCACTGGACCTTGTCGGCGGGAACGACCAGCGCCACCGTGAGGAAGTCGCGGAACGACAGACCGTGTGCGGCGCGCCGCACATCCTCGGGCACCGGCGGGTCCATGGCCGCCAGCAGCAACGAGAACGGCATCGAGGAAATCACGTGATCGGCGGGGTACTCGGTGGTGACGCCCTGCGACTCGGCCACCACGCTCACGGCCCTGCCACCCTCGTGACGGATGCGGGTCACTGGGGTGTCCATGATGACCTTGGTGCCGGCGGCCTCGACCTTCTCCTGGCACCGCTCCCACATCATCCCCGGGCCGTACTTGGGGTACTGGAACTCCTCGATGAGGCTGGTGACCTGCTTGGCCTTGTCCGTGCGCCGCCCCGCGTAGCGGGAGCGAATGGGCTCCCAGACTGCCTGGAACAGGGACATGCCCTTGATGCGCTGGGCCCCCCAATCGGCGGCGATCTGCGCCGGCGGGACGGCCCACAGCTTCTCGCTGTAGGCCTTGAAGAAGTGCCGGTAGAGGCGCCAGCCGTAGTTGGCGACGACATAGCCCTCCAGCGTGGACTGGTCCTTGGGCCGCCGCACTCGAACCCACAGCGCCGAACCGACGCAGCGCATTGCCTCCAGGGGGCCGAGATTGCGCAGGGCGTTGAGGGGCTTGAGCGGGTAGTCGTAGAACCTGCCGCGGTAATAGATGTGGCTCTTGCGCGGCCGCAGGAGGAACTCGTCGGCTTCGAGGATCTCGTGCCAGAGCTCCTCGACCGCCTGCACCTTGGTGAAGAACCGATGGCCCCCGATGTCGAACCGCCAGCCGTCGCGTTCGACCGTGCGGCTGATCCCCCCGACCACGGAGTCCGCCTCGAGGACCGTGCTCGTGTAGCCCGACTTGGCGAGCTGATAGGCGGCAGTGAGTCCGGCGGGCCCGGCGCCGATGATGACGACCCGGGGCGAGACCCCGCGCGTTGACGTGGACAAGCTCGCGTCGCCTTCGCTCACGTGCCGAGCACTCCCCATATTTGGACGTGACGAACCACTCTACCGAAGCGCGTCGTCGCGGCTTCCACCTCGGGCGATCCGTGGTTCGCGTTCCCCGCTGCAACCCGTTGGTAACATCGCCGCCTCATGCGTACCCTGGCTGCCGACGGGGTCCACGACGACGCTTCTCCCGCGTCCGTTCGACGATCGACGACCGCAACACCCCGGCTGGTGTCCGTTGCCGTTGTTGCGATCGTGGTCGCCGGCGTGGTCGTGCGCTTCGTGCAGCGCTCGCCCCTCTGGCTCGACGAGGCGCTCAGCGTCAACATCGCCCGGCTGCCGCTGGGTGACATGTTCGAGGCGCTGCGCCACGACGGCCACCCGCCCTTCTATTACGTGCTGTTGCACGGATGGATGGAGGTGTTCGGCGAGGGCGACTTCGTCGTGCGGGCGCTGTCGGGCGTCTTCGCCGTGGCGTCGCTGCCCTTGGCCTGGATCGCGGGACGGCGCCTGGCCGGTCGGGCGGGGGCCCGCTGGGCGCTGGTGATCGTGGCGCTGTCGCCCTACACGGTCCGCTACGCAACGGAAGCCCGCATGTACTCGCTCGTGATGTTCCTGGTGTTGGCGGGCTACCTGCTGCTCGCCGACGCGCTGATCGAGCCCAAGTCGTGGCGCCTGGCGGCCCTGGCTCTGATCTCGGGTCTGCTGCTGCTCAGCCACTACTGGTCCTTCTACCTGTTGGCGGCCACCGGGTTGGTGCTGATCGCTCGCTGGTGGCGGCGGCGGGAGCAATGGGGCCCGACGGGCCGCGTGATCCTGGCGATCGCCGCCGGCGGCCTGTTGTTCCTGCCGTGGCTCCCCGGTTTCCTCTACCAGGCGGCGAACACCGGCACGCCCTGGGGCGAGCCGTTCCGCCCGACGGCGATCGTCATGACCACGCTCACCGAACTCGGCGGCGGGTCACTCATCGAGAGCGAGCTGGCCGCCATCATGGTGGCAGTGTTCGTGTTGTTGGCCCTGTTCACCGCCCGGTCCGACGGCAACGAGCTGACGCTCGACCTGCGCACGGTCCCCGTCGTCCGCCGTGAGCTCGCGGTCGTGCTGGCGGCCGTCGTGCTGGGCTGCCTGGCCGGCTACGCCACCGCCGCCACCTACCAACCCCGCTACGCCGCGGTGATCGTCCCGCTGGTGCTGCTGGCCGTGGCGGTGGGGGTCACCCGCCTTCCCGGCATGGCCCAGATCCTCGCCGGTGGCGCGTACCTGGCGATCAGCGTGGCCGGCATCGGCTGGGTCAACTACTACCAGCGAACCCAGGCCGACGTCGTGGGCGACGCGGTGGCCCAGCACGCCGAGCCCGGCGACGTGGTGGTGTACTGCCCGGACCAGCTCGGGCCCGACTACTCGCGCCAGATGCCGGACGGGCTCGTCGAGCTGACGTACCCGGCGCTAGCGGCGCCCGAGCGCGTCGACTGGGTGGACTACGCCGAACGGAACCGGGCCGCCGATCCGAACAAGATCGCCGACGACATCCGGGACCGGGCGGCCGGCAACGCCGTCTTCGTTGTCTGGATGTCGGACTACCGGACGCTCGGCGATCAATGCGAGCGCCTGGTAGCAGCCCTCGGTTCCGCCACGGGGCTCGTCCGGGAGGACGGCACCAGGTATTACGAGCCCGCCTTCCTCCACTGGGTGCCGGCCACCGGCTGACCGGACACCAGGTCAGCCAGTGCCGGCCACGGCTCGGAGCTGCCCCGCGGCCTCGCAGCGGCGGACAGCGAGGAGGTCGGCGGTGCGGAAGCTGGCGACCCTGGTGCTCCAGGAGTCGATGACGGCGCGGCCATCCGCCCGGCGGAAGAAGGTGGTCATGGGACCTTCTTGCTGATAGGCGTCGGCGCCGTCGACGGTCTCGACGGTTCGATCCCGCAGGATGACCTCGAACCTCGGCATGCCCTGACGGTACGGCAGGCGGGTTGTGAGCTACGAGGGGAGCAAGGCTGTGGATTTCGGGCGGCCATCTGTGTGCTCCTATGGATAACTGCCTGGCGCCGGGCCCATACCCCGCCGGCTGGACGAGCCCGGGCGGTTGATGAATCCGCATCGCCGCCTCTTCGAGTAGGCAGACATCGGCGGTGTCGGAAAGCCGCCAGGCGCCCGCCCGATGCACGATGGCCCCCGGAAGTTCACCCAGGTGATTGATGGCGAATACCGTCTCGCCGGCGGCCCGGGCGTGCCACCATGTGCGCTTGTGAACGGCCGAGCGTGACGCCCGCCCGGTTCGGCCGCCGCACGGCCCCCAGGCGCTCCCCCCGTCTGGGGGCCGCTCCGAAGGGAGCAGCGTGTGGCCCCTATCGCGTGACCCCGCGCCCTTCGCCTCCACCCCGGCGCGGTACCTACGGCCCCCTTCCTAGTACCGAGGGCGTACTTGATTTTCGTACCAGGGGCCGATGTGGCCAGGGGGTGCGTGATCGTACGGTCAGTGCATGGCCGAGATCTGCTTGCTTCGAGGGGGCGAGGGCCCCACGGGTCGACGTCCCCTGCAAGCGGCCTCCAAGCTCGCTGCAACCGGGGTCCCGCAAGCTGGATCCGTGGCCCCATTCACCAGCGACGACCCCGGACGCCGGAGTGGCGTGGCCGCCGACACCGGCACCCGCAGCGGGGTGCGGGGGGTCACCAATGGCTGCGCGGAGCCCGTGAGGCACCTGGTGATCTTCGCGGCTCCGGTCGTCGGCGTTGCCGGACCGGGTTGGGGAGGCCCTGCGCCTGCTCGCCCGGCTGGCGGTGACGTGGCGGCCTGATCCCGTCGTGCCCGTGGCGTATGTCATGCTGGCCGTTGTCACACGGTCGTAGTAGAACAACGCTTTCCGTAACCGGTTGCGTTCGTCGGGTGCTGGGGAATCCGCCCGCTTGCTCTGGCTCCCGTCAAACGAAGCGAATGGAGCTGACAGGTGGGTCGACGCATCCCGATCCGCGTGAAGGTGGCCGCGGCGTTGGCCGTACCGCTCCTGGCCCTCGTCGTGGGCGCTGCGATCGGGGTGGCCACCGCCACGTCCGAGGCGCGGACCGTGACGCGACAGGCCGAGCTGGCCACCGCGTCGATCGGCCATGCGGGCCTGATCAACGTCCTGCAGAACGAGCGCAACACGGCGCTCATCCAGATGCTGGGGCTGGGCGGGCAGATCGACCTCGAGGCGCCGGACATCGATGCGTCCCGCAAGCGCACCGACGACGCGCATACGGCGGTGCATCGGCAGATCGGCGGCCAGGACGACCGGCTCCGCGAGGACTGGGCCGCCGCCCTGGAGACGCTCGATGACCTCCCCGACGTGCGTGAAAGGGTCGATGCCGCGGTCGCCAACCCGGGCCCCGCCAACCGCGAGGTCGCCCACGAGGTCTTCGCGGACTACACCGCGATGGTGGCGACGATCTTCGCGTCGCACGACCGTTTCGCACTGGTGGTCGACGACCCCGACCTGCGCCAGGGGGACGACCTCGTCCACTACTCGTCCCACGCCACCGACTCGGTGGCCCAGCTGGTAGAGCAGCTCCTGTACGTCGGCGGGGGCTCCGCGGGCATCGACGAGCCGGTAGAGGCCGAGGGGGTCGCCAAGCTGGCCCGCGACGTCGAGAAGAACAACGGGGTCTTGAAGACCAAGGGCACCGGAGACTACGCGGCCGCGGCCGACCAGCTGCTGGCCGACCCCCAGGTGGCGGGCATGGTGCCGTTCGCGTCCGACGCCATCGCCAGCGGCACACGGGTCGATTCGGCGGCCCTGCTGGCCACCACCCCGCTGGGCGCCGACGGTCCCTACCTGGCATTCCGAGATCAGGTGGCGGACGTGCTCGAGCGGCGAGCCGACGAGCTGCGGTCCCAGGCCGACGCTCGCCGTCTCTGGTATGCCGGGGCGGCCCTGGGTGCCGTGATCGTGGCCGTGCTGGTCGCGTGGTGGGTCAGCCGCTCGATCACCCGCCCGTTGCGGGCGCTGAGCCGCGACGCCCAGGCGGTGGCCGCGGAGCAGCTACCCAACGCCGTGACGGAGATCCTCGATGCGCCCCGGGGGGCGGAGGTCGTCCCTCCCGAGCCGGCCCCGATCACGATCACGACCCGCGACGAGGTGAGCGACGTGGCCCAGGCGCTGGACGACGTCCAGCGCTCCGCGCTCGGGTTGGCCGTCGAGCAGGCGACCCTCCGGCGGACCATCGCCGAGTCGTACGTCAACCTCGGGCGGCGCAACCAGAATCTGCTGAGCCGGCTGCTGGGGGAGATCGGCGACCTCGAACGGGGCGAGGCCGACCCCGACCGGATCGCCCACCTGCACAAGCTCGACCATCTCGCCACCCGCATGCGTCGCAACGCCGAATCGCTCCTGGTCCTGAGTGAGGCGGAGGTGGGGCCGCGCTGGCACCCGCCCGTTCGGGTCATCGACGTGGTGCGGGCCGCTCTCGGGGAGATCGAGAACTACCAGCGCGTGGTGGTGCGCACGCTCGACCCGGTGATGATCGTGGGTGGGGCGGCGTCCGACCTGACCCACCTCTTGGCCGAGCTCATCGAGAACGGCATCAAGCACTCACCGCCTCACGAACTCGTGGAGATCAGGGGGAGGATGACACCCGACGGCTACTCACTGGCGGTGATCGACCACGGGCTGGGAATGAGCGCACCCGAGATAGCACGGGCAAACCAGCGTCTGGCCGGTGCCGAGTCGCCGACCATCGCGCTCTCCAAGCACCTCGGCCACTTCGTGGCCGCGGCGTTGGCCGCCCGCAACGGCATCCGCGTGCGACTCCAGGGCTCCGAGGTGGTCGGCATCGCTGCCATCGTCGACCTGCCGTCGGAGATCATCGGCGCCATGCCACCCGAGCCGTTGCGCGAGCTGGTGGCACCGGCGGCGCCGCCGTCGCCAGCACCAGCCGCACCGGACGAGCACGCGGAGGCGCCCGGCGTCCCGACCGCCCCCACGGGGTCGGTAGCGGTTCCGGCCCCGCCGTACGCGCCGCCGCCGCCACCGCCGGCTGCGCCCACGG
>JBKPAA010000133.1:0-32177 GCA_046726215.1 Actinomycetota bacterium
CGAGATCGACATGAACGACCCCGACGTCCGCGCCGCCTTCGAGGCCTGCCAAGACCTACTCGGCGGCCCCGAAGCCCCCACCGACCCCGCCACCGGCGACAGCTCGGACCAAAGCTCCCAGACATGAACCCCGACCACGCCACCACGGCCCCGGCCCCCAATGCCGGGTCGCCCAGCGGCAACGGCGAGCACGACGACGACCCCGCGCCGTCCCGCCGCCGACCCCGGCGCCGTCAGGCCCTGGCCGGTGCAGTTGTCCTGGCTGGGCTGGTCACCGCCGTCGTCGTCACCCGCAACGACGGCGGCGGTGAGGGCGGCGGCACCGCAGGGGCGACCACGACCGCGCCGGTCGAGGTACGCGACCTCGTGCTCACCGACGAGTACGAGGGCGAACTGGGCTTCGGCGACAGCAAGGCCGTCACGGCCGGGCGCAGCGGCGTCGTCACCGGCGTCACCCCGGTGGGGACGATCGTGGGCCAGGGCGACGTCCTCTTCCACCTCGACCTGCAGCCCACGGTGCAGCTGCACGGCGACGTCCCGGCGTTCCGCGACCTGAGCGTCGACGCCGACCCCGGCGCCGACATCACCCAACTCGAGCAGGCGCTGGTCGACCTCGGCTTCGGCGACGGCGTCACCGTTGACGACACGTTCACCGACGCCACCGCCGACGCCGTCAAGGCCTGGGAGGAGGCGCTGGGCCGCTCGGACCCCGACGGCGTGGTGACCCTCGGCGACGTGGTGTTCGCCCCCACCGACCTGCGCGTCGCCGAGATGAGCGCCGACACCGGCACGCAGGTGCAGTCGGGCGCGGAGGTGGTGCAGGTCACCGCCACCACCAAGGTGGTGGCGCTGGGGCTCACGGTTGACCAGGTCGCCAACGTCGAAGCCGGGACGCCGGTCACGATCAGGCTGCCCGACGACACCGAGGCCACCGGCAAGATCGTCGACGTCGCCACCGAACCGAGCACAGACGGCGGTAGCGACCCCGTTGGGGGAGGCGACGGCGGCGGCGGTGACGGGGGCGAGGAGACCTACCCGGTGACCGTCGCACTGGACGACCCGGCGGCGGCCGACGCGTACGAGAGCGGCACCGTCGACGTCAGCGTCGAGCGCAGCCGCACCGAGGACGCCACCGCTGTGCCCGTGATCGCACTGCTCGCCCTCCGCGAGGGCGGCTACGCCGTCCAGGTGGTCGACGACACGCAACCCGAGGGCCACAAGCTCGTCCCGGTCGAGGTCGGCACCATCGCCGACGAGTGGGCCCAGATCAGCGGCGACGGCATCGAGGCCGGCGTCGAAGTGGTGGTGCCGGCATGACCCTGCAGCCTCGGGGGCTGCGCCCCCGCACCCCATCGTCGCCCGGCTCCCTGGCGGTCGCACGTTCGACCAGTCATGAGCTGCGCTCATGACCCTGCAGCCTCGGGGGCTGCGCCCCCGCACCCCATCGTCGCCCGGCTCCCTGGCGGTCGCACGTTCGACCGCCCCCGCACTCCGTTGCACGGCGTGGACGTGACCGCGAGCACCCCCACCCCCCAGGACGTCGTCATCCTGCTCCGTGACGTCGTCAAGGAGTACCCGGGTGACCCGCCCACCCGGGTACTCCACGGGGTGGACTTGGTGGTCCGCCAGGGCGAGTTGCTGGCGATCGTGGGGCCCAGCGGCTCGGGCAAGTCGACGCTGCTGCACATCATGGGGACGCTGGACCGGCCCACGGCCGGCAGCGTCCACATCGCCGGCCACGACGTCGCCCGGCTCGCCGACAGGCAGCTCTCGGCCCTGCGTTCCCGGGAGATCGGCTTCGTGTTCCAGCAGTTCTTCCTGCTCCCGGGCATGAGCGCAACCGACAACGTGGCCGACGGCTTGCTCTACACCGGCCGGCGCCTGCGCGACCGGCGGACCCGGGCCCGGGCGGCGCTGGAGCGGGTCGGCCTCGGGCATCGGCTGGACTACAACACCGAGAAGCTCTCCGGCGGCGAGCGCCAACGCGTCGCGATCGCCCGCGCCCTGGTCGGCGAGCCGTCGGTCGTGCTCGCCGACGAGCCCACCGGCAACCTCGACTCGCGCGCCGGCGACGCCCTCATGGAGCTGCTCCACGAGCTCAACGACGACGGCTCGACCATCGTCGTGATCACCCACGACCACGACATCGCCGGCAGCCTGCACCGGCAGGTAGCGATGCGGGACGGCCTCATCGAGGCACTCCACGCGCGATGCGGCTGATCCGATCGGAACTGCGGGAGGTCGCGCCATGAGCCAAGCCGCACCCCCACCCCCGGTGCCTGGCGCCCTGCCCGCGGACGGGCCCACGACCAGCCCCGGTGGCCGCTTCGCGCCCAGTGCGCTGCATCCGGGCGACCTCTTCCGGGTCGCGTCCATCGGGCTGCGCAGCCGCCGCCTGCGGGCCTCACTGTCCGCGCTCGGCATCGCCATCGGCATCGCCGCCATGGTGGCGGTACTCGGCATCTCCGAGTCGTCCAAGGCCAACCTGCTCCAGGCGCTCGACAAGTTGGGGACCAACCTGCTGGTCGTCGAGGCCGGCGGGGGCTTCATCGGTAACGACGATGCGGTCCTGCCGACGACGTCGGAGGCGATGCTGCGCCGCATCGGCCCGATCGAGGAGGTGTCGTCGGTGACCTCGGTCGACGCCACCGTGCTGCGCACCGACCTTGCCCCCGCCGACCAGACAGGGGGCATCACCGTCAAGGCCGCCGACACGCAGCTGCTCGACACCCTGGTCGGCGACATGGCCGACGGCGAGTGGCTCGACGAATCCCGTGCCGGGCTGCCGGTGGTCGTGCTGGGGTCGGTCACCGCCGAACGCCTCGGCATCACCGACGTCCGCGACGGCGTGCAGGTGTGGCTCGGCGACCAGTGGTTCACCGTGATCGGGATCCTCGAACCCCTGGAGCTGGCGTCGGACCTCGACACCTCCGCCATCATCGGCCGGGACATCGCCATCGCCGAGCTGGGCGCCGCCGAGGCGCCCGGCACCGTCTACCTCCGCACCGATCCCGACGAGGTCGATGACGTCCAGGCGGTCATCGCCCCGACCGTCAACCCCGACAACCCCGACCAGGTCGAGGTGTCACGCCCCTCCGACGCCATCGAGGCCCGGGCCGCCGCCAGCAACGCCTTCACCGCCCTGTTCCTGGGGCTCGGGGCGGTGGCGCTTCTGGTGGGTGGGGTCGGCATCGCCAACGTCATGGTCATATCGGTGCTGGAGCGCCGCTCCGAGATCGGCTTGCGCCGAGCCCTCGGAGCCACCCGGCGGCACGTGAGCGTGCAGTTCCTGTCCGAGGCTCTCCTGCTCTCCGCCGCCGGCGGTCTCGCCGGGGTGGTGCTCGGCGCGGCCGTCACCGCGGTCTACGACGCGGCGCGCGGCTGGGAGGTCGTCGTCCCCGTCGTCGGCCTCGCCGGCGGCGTCGTCGCCGCCCTCGCCATCGGCGCCGTCGCCGGCCTCTACCCCGCCGCCCGCGCCGCCCGCCTCGCCCCCACCGACGCCCTGAGGACCGTGTGATGCCGACCTTCGACCTCACCCGAGGAGCCCTTAGCCGGTTCGATCGCCGGCGCAACGTTCTGCTGATCGTCACCCCGCTGGTAGCCGCCGCGCTCGTGCTCGCCGTAGTCACCCGCGTGAACGGCACCGCCGATGGCGACCAACTGGGCCCGACGGTCGTGGCCGAGCCGCGCGATCTCGCCACGACGCTCGAAGCATCCGGGTCCCTCCAGCGGTCCGACGAGTACACCGTGGCCTACGCGTCGGCGCTCCCGTCCGACGGGGGCGACACGCAGCCCGGGGGCTCGAGCGGCGACGGCGACGGCGACGGCGGCAACGGCGATGGCGGCAACGGCGACAACGCGCAACCGGCTGCGTTCTTCACGGGGCCGACCAGCACGAGCCCGTCGAGCAGCACCACATCGAGCACGACGCCGACCACCGACCCGTGCTCGCCAACCAGCACGTCGTCCACGTCCACCTCGTCGTCGAGCACGACCTCGACGACGCGCTGCCCCACGTCCACGTCGACGTCCACGTCGACGACCACGTCGACGACCTCGACCACCACCCCGACGCCGTCGACGACGTCGACCACCGCCCCTACGACGACGAGTACGACGCCGACCACACAGCCTGGAGGCGGTGGCGGCGCCACGTCTAGCGGTGGCACATCCTCGCCGTCGGCGGGCGACGCCGCCGCACCGACGGGCGGCACCGATGGCGGTGCCGGCTCCGGACCAGGCGGTGCCGCCCCCGCGAACGGCGGCGACGCTGGGCCCGGCGGAGGCGACGGCAGCGGCGGCGAGGTGCCGTCGGCGATCCTGACCAGCGTGCTCGACGTGGGCGCCACCGCGGACCGCGGCACGGTGCTCTACACGGCCGACGAGGAGCCGGTGGTCGCCCTGATCGGCGACCTGCCCGCGTGGCGCACCCTGGAGGAGGGCGTGGACGACGGCGTCGACATCCAGCAACTGGAGGAGAACCTCGTGGCGCTGGGCTACGGCGACGGCCTAGACGTGGACGAGACCTTCACCGCCGAAACCGCGGTGGCCGTCGAGGCCTGGGAGACCGACCTGGGGCGCGCCTCGCCCGACGGGGTGGCGACCATCGGTGACCTCGTCTTCCTCACTGCGCCCGGCGACGTGCTCGGGCACGAGGCCTCGGTGGGCGACACGCTCGAAGCCGGGTCGCCGGTCATGACCATCGGGTCCGAGCAGCGCATCGTCGTGGCCGACGTCGACTCCACGGAGGCAGCCGGCTGGGCCCCCGGCTCGACCGTCGAACTCGAGTGGGCCGACACGACCACCAGCCGGGGCACCGTGATCGGCACCGGCCGGGAGGTCACCGACGGCAAGGTCGAGCTGACCGTGGCGGTCGGCACCGGCGACTCCGGCGCCGGCGAACGGCGCAGCGGCGCCGCGGCCGACGTCACCCTGGTCGACGCCCGGCGTGACGGGGTGATCGCCGTGCCCGTGGCCGCCATCGTCGACGACGGGGGCTCGCCCGGGGTCCGCGTGGCTCAGCCCGACGGTCCCGACCGGATCGTCCCGGTGGAGACCGGGCTCGTGGCCGACGGCTGGGTCGAGATCACGACCGGCCTCGAAGGCGGCGAGGAGATCCGGCTCCCGGCCTGAGGTCGAACATCGGGGTCAGCCGCTGTTCCGTGGCGGCTGACCCCGGCGTCACTCACGCTTACCGGGTGACGTGACGGAACGCGGCGGTAGCGGCGGCGAGCGTGAGGATCAGCGTCCCGACGACCATGCCGCCGGTTCGGGCCAGGGCGGCCCAGTCGTTCCCGAAGTTCATGACGTTGCGGCCGGCCTCGATCACGTAGGCGGCCGGGTTGGCGCGGCTCGCGGCCCGTAGCCATCCGGGCAGCTCGCTGCGGGGGAAGAACGCCGAGCTGAGGAACAGCACGGGCAGCGTGAGGAACAGGCCCGTGACCATCGTCAGCTCCGAATCGGCGGTGTGGAGCGCGACGAAGTCCGACAGGGCGGCCCAGGCGACGCCGAAGAGGACGACGCCGACGAGCATGGTCGCAGCCCCCGCCAACCCGCCTGCGACGGTCGCGCCCATGGACACTGCGAGGACGAGCACCACCGTGGCCTGGGCGGCCATCAGGGCGGCGTCGGCAATGAGCCGGCCGACCAGGATGCTCGACCGTGTGATCGGGTCGGTCCGCAGCTTGTCGAGCATGCCCGTATCGAGGTCGGTGACCACGGAGAGCCCGGACTGGAGGGCGGTGAACAGGACCGAGAGGACCATCATCGCCGGGGTGACGAACGTGACGTACGACGAGTACCCGAGGCGCTCGAATTGGGGGCTGTCCGCAAGGCCGCTGAACGTCTGGGAGAATAGGACCAACCAGACCACCGGCTGGAGCATCGAGAAGGACACGAAGGCCGGCGACCGCAGCGTCTTCAGTACGTTGCGCCGGGCGAGCAGCGACGTGGTTGTCGTCCATGTCGGCGAACGCTGGGCAACCCGAGCGGGCGCACGGTCGAGTGCCAGTTGCAGGTTCATCGTGATCCTCCTCCGTGGATGGCGGCGAATACCGAAGTGGGACGGCGACCGGACTCGACCTCGCTGCGGGGGGTCTCACCGGTGTACGCGATGAAGACGTCGTCGAGCGTGGTGGGCACCAGTCGGAGCCGGGCCACGGCGACCCCTTCGCGATCCAGATTCCGGATCAGTTCCGGCAAGGCGTCGCCCGCGGCCCGCATCTGCAGCGTGATCTCCTCCCCGCCGTCCCGGACGTTGAGCACGCCGGGGCCCCGGGCGGCGACGCGCTGGGCCAGCGCCCGTTGGCCAGGATCACCGGGCTCCGCGAGGGTGAGGGTGACGCGATCCTCTCCGGCCGCGTCCTTGAGCGCGGTCGGGCTGCCGACGGTCAGGATCCTCCCTCGATCGAGGATGGCGACACGCCCACAGAGGCGGTCGGCCTCCTCGAGGTACTGGGTGGTCAACAGGATCGTGGTCCCCGCCGCGCTCACGGCCCGCAGTTCGTCCCACAGTGCGTTGCGGGCCTGGGGATCGAGGCCCGTGGTCGGTTCGTCGAGAAAGAGGGCGGCGGGGAGCCGGACCATTGCCCGTGCCAGGTCAAGGCGGCGTTGCATTCCCCCGGACAGGCGGCCGGCGCGCTGGCCGGCCACGCCGCCCAAACCGAGCCGCTCGATGAGCTCGCCGCTGCGCCGGCGGGTGTGGATCTCCGACAGGCCGTGGAGCCGGCCGCTCAGGGCCAGGTTCTCCGTCACCGTCAGGTCCTCGTCCACACCCGCGTATTGACCGGCGTAGCCGATGAGTTCCCGGACCCGGCGGCGATCGCTTCCGACGTCGTGGCCGGCGATGCGGGCGGCGCCCGAAGTGGCCTGCAGCAGCGTCACGAAGATCCGCACGGCCGTGGTCTTGCCGGAGCCGTTCGGACCCAGGAGCCCGAAGATCTCGCCGGCCTCGGCGGCGAAGCTGATGCCGGCCAGCGCCAGGGTGCCGTCCCCGTACGTCTTGCCCAGCCCCACCGCCTCGATCGTTGCAGTAGCGGGCGCGGTCATCGGACCGCCCCGATGCTGACGCCGGGCCGGAGCACGGCGGTACGTTTGAGGTCGTTCCCGACCGTGAAAGTGCCCGCGGTGAACACAGCGAGCGCCGGGTAGGCCTCATAGGTGATGGCTCGGTTCGATGGCCGTCTCGTTTCCATGCGAAGCAGTGTCCGCAACCAGTAGGCCGGCCGCTTTCCTCATGGCGCACCGGCTTTGACTCCAAACGCATTCCCGAGGCCCTTGCCGGATGACGCCGTCGCCGACCTCGTCGTGCGGTTCGCGGCCGGTCACGGGGTCGCCGCGCCGGAATCCACCGGCCGCGACGAACGACTACCCGACCTATGGACGGCCCTGTCGTCAGCGGGGGTCGCCCACCCAGGGCTGGGGTTCGCAGGCTGGGCGATGCGCACCCTGCTCGGCGGGGTGTTCCCGACCATCCTCGCGAACTCCCCCGACGTGGGTGCGCTGCTCGACAACCTCCAGCGGTTCCATCCGCTCTTTGGGGCACAGCGGCTCAGGCTGGAGCACGAACGCCACTCGACGTCGGTTTGGCTCGAGGCGGCGGACGGGGCGCCCGCACACACGGACACGGTCGATGCGTTCTTCGCAATCCTGTGCTCGCTGACGCGGCAGCTCACATCCAACCGAGCCGCGCCGAGCCGGGTTCTTCTTAGGCGGCCGCGTCCGCCCGACCCGGACAGGTACCACGAACTTCTGGGCAATGTCCGCTTCGGTGCGGACCACGACCGCTGCACCTTCGCCACCCGGAGCCTCGGCGTACCTATCGAGCAGGCCGACCCGGCGATCCTGTCCGCGCTCGAGCCCTACGCAGAACGCCGCATCACCGAGCAGAGCCGAGCATTCACGGGCCCCGTCGCCGAGCTGGTCGCCGCCCAGCTGGATGACATCCCCACGCTGGCAACCGTGTGTCGAACGCTGGCCGTCAGCCCACGAGCGCTCCAGCTCCGGCTGGCGGAGGAGGGGACGAGCTTCTCGGCAATCGTCGACCGGGTGCAGCGTGAACGAGCCCTCGTGCTCCTCGCCACGAGCGACCTACCCATCACGACCATCGCCACCCGTGTCGGCTTCTCGGCGCCGGCGGGCTTGACGCGGGCCGTCCGCAGATGGACGGGGCTCAGCCCCACCGAATACCGGGGGCGCCTCTAGCGTTGCCGGTGGCTCAGCCCCCGTCGTTGCCGCTGCCGTCGTCGTCGGTCGCCTGGTTGATGACGTGAAAGTTGTCGTCGAGCTTGACCTCGATGTGGCGACCGCTCTCGACGATGACCTCGACGCTGTAGGTGCCGCCGTCGTCGGCGTGCTCGGCCTCCGAGACCCGGCCGCCGCCGGTGGCGTCGAGCGCCGCGGCCACGGCCTTGTCGCGGGTGGAGCCGCTGAGCGCTCCGCCATCGTTGGATTCGTCGCTGGAGCCGGCCACGGCCATGCCCGTGCCGGCGCCGATCAGGGCGACTGCGAGCGCCCCGCCGGCGATCAGCTTGGTCGTGCGTTGCATGGATAGGCCTCCTGTCGCTGTCGGTCGAGCCCGGCCCTGGCCTCAGCGGGCGGCGGCCCCCAACATGCGCCTGGGTCGAGGCCCGGAATCACGTCACTGGCCGTTGGCGTCGCCGTCGTCGGAGCCTCCGTGGTCGGCGCCGGAGTCGATGATGTTGAAGCTGCGGTCGAGGTGCACGTCGACCTGGCTGCCGTCGTCGAGGGTGACCTCGACCTCGTAGTACCCTTCTTCGTCCCCGACTTCGGACGCGGTCACACGACCACCGCCGGTCTCCTGGAGGGCCGCCGCGCTGGCGCGATCCAGCGCCTGGCCGGTGATCGGTCGGCCTTCGCCATCATCGCCGTGGCCGCTGGCGGCGGCGATGCCGGCGCCGGTGCCGGCCACCAGCAGTGCGGCGGCGCCTCCTGCGATCCACATCTTCGTGCGTGCCATTCCGGTTCGCCTCCTCGGCGTCGGGTCACCGCGCGGGTGCGGTGCCTCCGTGGGCCATGATGACAAAGGTGCGCTGACGCCTGGCTGAACGCTTCTGACCGTCGGCTGTACGGGGCCGCCGACCCCCGCTCCCGTTCAGCGGGCGTCAAGCTTTGCCGTGCCAGGCTCGACACTGTCGGCCGACACCAGTCCCGGGAGGCGCGCCCTGCCCGACAACTCCGCCGCCCCCACACCTGGTCCGGCCGCGGCGCCGCCCGATGACGCCGGGCCCTGCCTCGTGGCCGGCGGGCCGCCACCAAGGGACCGTGCCGTGCTCGGTCGCCGAAGCGTGGTGGTCCTGTGCGTGGCAACCATCGTCTTCGCAGGGCTCAGCCTGCGACAGGCCTGGACCGACGGGCCGACGTACGACGAGGCCACCGAGCTCACCGCGGCACTGACCGCGCTCACCCGTCACGACCTGCGGGCCACGCCCCAGCACCCACCGCTGTTCCGGGAGCTGGCCGCCGCGCCGCTGCTGCTCTGGCACCCGTACGTGCCGGGCGGCCCGGCCTGGGAGCGAGGGAGCGGGCACGACCTGGCGGCCCAGCTCATGCACCGCGAGGCCCTGGACGGCCACCTGCGGCGCGACCTGTTCGTCGTGAGGCTGCTGCCCGTGGTCGAAACGGTCGCGGTGGCCTGGCTGGTCGCGCTGCTGGCCGGTGGGTTGTACGGCGGCGGCGCCGGGCTGTTCGCCGCCGTGCTCTGGCTGGCGGACCCGTTCGTCATCGGCTTGGGGCACCTCGACGGCATCGACATCCCGGCCACGTTGACCACGGTGCTTGTCGCCCTGGCGGTGCTCGCCGCCCGGCGGAACCCGACGCGGCGCGCCGTCATCGTCGTCGGCCTGTGCGGCGGGCTGGCCGTGCTGGCCCGCCTCACCGGGGTGCTGGTCGTGCTCGTGGCGGCGCTGGCGGTGGCAACCACAGCCGGCCGCGGTGACGGTGACCAGCGGCGCGACGAACCCCGGGCCGCCGTCATGCGGGGCCTGACCGTGGTGGCGGTCGCCTGGGCGACCGTCATGGTCGCCTACGTCGTGCTGTCTCCCGTCGAGCTCGCGCCGGGTCGCCCGGGCGCGGCGGGAGTGCTGGCCGTGGGCGGACACCTGGCGCTGCCGCCGGAGTGGTTGCGGGGCACCCGGCACCTGCTGCGGGTGGGCTCGGAACCCGGGCCCGCGTTCGTGCTCGGGCGGGCCCACACCGGGCGTTGGCTGTGGTTCTGGCCGGCAAGCCTGGCCGTGAAGCTGCCGCCGACCACGCTCGTCGTGCTGGCCACGATCCCGCTGACGTGGGCACGCCTCGGCCGGGCGGTGCGCAGCCAGGCCGCCTGGGTCGTCGGCCTGCCCGCGGTGGCGTACACCCTGTTCAGCGTCCAGCAGCAGCGGCCCATCGGGTTGCGCTACCTGACCCCGGCCCTCGCGCTGGGCATCGTCGCCGCCGCCCCGATCGTGACGGTCCTCGCCGGGGTAGCCCGCCGGACCGTGGTCGCGGTCGCTGTCGGTGGCGCGCTGGTGGCCTCGCTCGCCACACCCTCCCTGGCGTGGACCAACCCGCTGTTGGGGCCCGGCTACCGGGCGGCGACCGACTCCAACCTCGACTGGGGGCAGTCGTACCCGGCGTTGCGACGGTGGAGCGCGGGCCACCATCCGTGGGTCGCCTACTTCGGTCCGGCGGGCCTCGGCGTGGACACCATGCCCGGCGCCCGCGACCTGTCCCGGGCGCCCCAGCGTCTGACCGGGTGGGTGGCGGTCTCGGCCTCGAGTCTGACGGCGTACGACCGCGACGAGCTGGCCTGGCTGCGGGCCTACTGCCCGGTACGGATCCTCGACCGGACCGTGCTGGTCTACCGCTTCACGACGCCCCCCGATCGCACCCGGCATGGACCGCAGAGCCCGCCCGGGCCGTGCAGCGGCGGTGTCAGCGAGCTGTCGGCAGCGAGCAGCTCGCCGGATCGACCCGGCCATCGAGACGGAACACTGTCGTGAAGCCACTCCGGAAGACTTCGCGTGCCACCCCGTCGCGCTCGGTCCAATCCTCCTCGCGCGGCTCGGCGCGGTGCATCGCCGCCGGCGACACGCCCACCACGACGTAGTCGTAGCGCCCGGCGCGCAGGCGCGACAGCCACTCCCGGCAGTCGGCGACCCGGCGGAACAGGCCACCGGGCTCCTCGACCCCCACGTACTGCACCTGGTTGGTGAGTGCCTCGCCGAACAGCGGATAGTCATCGGCGAAGCCGCCGACCGCGATGCGCTGGTCACGCAGGCCGCGGAACATGGGGAGCGAGGCTGGGTTGTCCGCCTCGTGCGAGGCGTACCGGTCCTCCAGGTAGTCGCGCTGCACGGGCCAGCCCGACGCGCCCAGGGCGACCACCACGGCCACCAGCGCACCGGTGGCAGCCAGCCGCCCCGGGGCCGCCGGCGGCCCGATGTCGCGGAGCGCGAGCCCCGCCACCACGATCGCGGCGCACACGAACGCCGTTGCCGGGACCGGGACGCTCACGGCCACCGGCCAGCGGCCCGCGCCGTCGAGCTGGTTGGTGGCCACGACGACGACCGACGCGGCCAGCACCCAGCGGGTCACGCGGGGCCGAGCCCCGGCGATGGCGGCCAACCCGACGGCGGGGGCCAGGAAGCGCAGGTCGAGCGGGAAGAGGTGCGGGCGGCCGGGTGGGCCGCCTGCGCCCCAGGGGGTGAACAGGTAGGCCGTGAAGGCGGCGAGGGCGGTCACGCCGATCAGCCGCTCGGCTGCGGAGCGTCTGCCGCGTCGACCGGCGACCGCGAGGGCTGCGGCCGCGGCACCCCCCACGACCAGCACCGGCCAGGTCCAGCCGAACGACTTCTGTAGCCCAGGTACCCCGGTGGCCGTCCAGAAAGCGGGCGAGCGAGCGTAGTGGATCACCGAGAAGCCGAAGCGGTCGTCGTAGGGCATGTCGGGTCCGGTCAGCGTCACGACGCCAAGTGGGAGCCGGAACCACGGGAACGGCGTGCCGGTGTACGCGAGGTTGCGTCCGTACCAGAACCCGCCGGTGATGAGCGCAGGACCCGCCAGGGACCCAGCGGTGCGCCAGCGGTGGCCGGTCCCGGCCGCGATCACCGCCGCAGCGCCGAGTACCAGCAGCGGGCCGACGGTCGTGAGCTTGGTTCCCGCAGCCAGGCCGGCGCCCGCTCCCGCGACCGCGAACCCGGCGAGCAGCGGTCGGGCCCCTCTCCGGGGCAGGGCATGCAGCGCCAACGCCGCTGCGGCGAGGACCAGCGCCAGCGCGGCGATGTCGTTCTTGGCCGAGCCGGGCTCGATCGAGGCCAGCAGCGGCGTCGAGCACACCGCTGCCACCGCGGCGAGCGCGGCGGGCCCGCTGCCGAAGCGGCGGCCGCCGCACCAGGCGGCCAGGAATGCGGCCGCCAGCCACGGAATATTGCGCAGCGGTGTCAGCAGGTCGCGGCCGAAAAGCAGGATCCCGTAGCCGTCGACCAGCTCGGTGTTGCCGGGGAAGTAGGTCTCCTGGTTCTGGGCCGACGTGTGCTGGAGGTGAACGATGCTGTGCTGCTGCACCCACCGGGCCGCGAACGGACCGTGGTAGCGCAGCGAGTCGAGGTCGCCCATGCCCAGTTCGAGGCCCGTGGTGGTGTGGGCCACCCATTGGGCGCCCACGACGAACGCCAGGAGCAACGCCACGGCGACCATCACCCGACCCGGACCCGACAGTGCCGAAGTTTTTGCCGGATCCGCCGCGTCGGTGACCGTAGGCGGTGGCACCGGGGCGGTGCGGTGGCGGCGGTCGAGCACGTGTGCGGCCACGGCCACGGCCAGCCCGGCGGCCGGCACCGCCACTATCACGACCATCCGCCGGTACCACCCGACCGCGCCCACGGCCTCGAGCACCACAACCAGCGTCGACAGCCCGAGGACGATCTCGGCCAGGCGGCCGAGCGCACCCGTGTAGGACGGCAGAAGGGCTCGCCGCAACCGCCACGCGCCGACGCCCAGGGAGGCCAGCCCGAACGCGAGCACCAGGAACCCCGTCAGATAGCGAGCGAACGTCATGACGAGGGCGCTCCGTTGGCTTCCCTCACTGCCGGCGACGGTAGCAACGCATCAGGCCGGCCCCGGGTCGGCGGCGGCGCGTGTGCGGTCGCGACCCCTCTCAGGTGGCCGTGAAGCCGACCTCGCTGAAGATCCGGTTGCCGTTGGCGGCAGACGCGTGGACCTCGATCTGATAGCTGACGCCGGGATCGATGAACTCGCGCGGGACGGTGAGGCTGGTGTGGTCCGGTGACAGGGTCACATCCAGGACCCGCTCGTCACCCTCCCGGGTCACGATGACCTCGTAGTCCACCGCTCCCTTCACGGGCACCCACTGGATGACCGCGTTGTTCGCCGGCAGCGTGCCGGCGTCCTGGGGCTGGATGAACTGCGGCGCATCGAGGATCTGGTGCGAGAACGGGACCTTGGACTCCAGCTCACGGCCGTCGATGGTCACGCCCTCGAAGCGGTAGTTGCCCGCCGGGAACAGCTTCTCGAACTCGGCGAACGGCAACTCGGTGAACGGTGGCTCGCTGCTCTCGGAGAACAGCTCGGTCAATCCGAAGTCGTTCAGGTTGCCGTCAGTGCGGAAGTTCACGATCCGGCGACCGTCGGGCCGGAAGATCTCGAACTGCCTCCACTCCTCGGCATCGGCGAAGATCTGGAAGCCGGCGTCCCCGTCTGTGGCGTTGTACTCGATCTCGAGCCGGGCATCGTCGAATGGGGTCGGCTTCTCCGCAGCGCCGTGCGCTATCGCCGGAATCAACAACGGCGTGGATCCGAGCACCACAAGGCCGATCAAACGGTGGTGACGCATTGCTGGTCCTCCTCCCCAACCCGCACTGCCGCGCGGCAGTGACGTTGAGGCCGTCGTAACAAATCGCCCCTGACGAGAGCCTGAACACAGGCGACGGCGACGGCCGCTGTCTCATGGCCGCGCGAGCCTGCCGTCAGGCCGCCGGCGAGGACCGGGCCCGTGCCCGGGCACGGGAGACCAGCAGCCGCAGGAGCGCGACGGCGTACCACGACGCCACGAGGGTCGAGACCAACGCGCCGCTGAGCCACTGCCCCGGACCGGAGCCCGCGCCCGTCCCCACCATCTGGCCCAGCGCCTGCACGCCGAGAACCGCGCCCGCGACACCGAACAGCGACGCCCCGGCAACGGCGGCGAACCCGTCGGGCAGCACGCCGACGACAGCCCCGGGCGTGTAGTCGTCCGCCACCCGGGCACCGAAGCGGCGCCGGTGCCACAGCCACGCGCCCAACACCAAGGCGCCGAGCGCCCCGGCGGCGAGCCGGTACGACTCGACCTCGTCGGCGTGGTGGGCGGTGGCCGCGGCCGCGCAGCTCGATGCCTCGGGGTGGTACTCGAAGAACTCGCGGCAACGCTCGGGTGTGTAGGTGACTCCCGGCAGGTCGCCCGCCACGAACCGGTCACCGAGGAGCGACCGCATGCCCATCGACAGCACCCCGCTGGCGCCGATGGCGAGCAGCCCCACCGCCGCCAGCAGCGCCAGGGACGAGGCAAGCTGATCGACGATCTCTCGCCTGCCCACGCCCAGCGGCTCGGCGTCGCTGAACCTGCCGGCGACCACCCGAGGCGACCCGAAGCGCTCGACGGCCGCCCGCTCGGCCTCGGCCTCGGACAGGCCGGCCGCCAGGCCCTCGGCGGCGGCATCGCGGAGGTGGTCCTCGGCCTCGGCCAGCACCCGGCGCACGTCGCGGGCCCGGCCCCGGAGCTCGAGCAGCAACCGGTCGAGGTAGGCGTCGATGGTGACCGGGCCGCTCACGACGACCACCCCAGGACCGCGTCGACGCCCCTGACCAGGGCGGTCCACTCGGTGCGGCGTTCCGTCAGCACCTCGGCGCCGGTGCCCGTCACCTCATAGACGCGCCGGCGCCGGCCCTCGACCTCGGACCAGCGGCTCCGCACCAGGCCGGCATCCTCCAACCGCCGCAACGCGGGATACACCGTGCCCTCCGCCAGGTCGAACGCGCCCTCGCTGCGCTCGCGCAGCGCCTCTATCACCCCGTACCCGTGCCGCGGAGCCCCCGCGAGCACGGCAAGCAGCAGCATCTCGAGCTGGCCAGCCGACCGCCGTCTCATACCTAGCAAACCTAGGCATAGGCGATCTAAGTATTCAAGCGGACGCCCGACGGCCCGCGAGGTGTCCGTCGTCACACGGGGTCCGTGCCCCATGACATCGAACGCCCGGCCTCGCCTTGCTCTGCTGTTCGCATGGCGAGGCGGGCGGCACGCCACGACGACGGCGACGGGGCACGGGACTGGCCGGTCGGCGGTGTCGATCGGCACCCCGGAAACGACGCGGCCGAGATCGCCATGTTGGTCTGTCGCGCCCGGGCGGGTGACCGTTCGGCCATCGCTCAGATCGTCGACCGCTGCACACCAATGGTGCGCGGCGTCGCCCACCGCTACGTATCGAACCCGACGGACGTCGACGATGTCGTGCAGGACGCATGGCTCTCGCTGGTCGAGCATCTGGACAGCATCCGGTCGCCGGCGTCGACCCGGGCCTGGCTCGTCCGGGTGACCGCGCACGCGGCCTGGCGGAACCGGCGCAAGGTCGCGAGGTCCGCGCCCGACGCCGAGCTCGATGACCGTGCCGCCGCCGACGACACCGCCGAGCTGGGACTGAGCCACGTCTGGTGCGACCAGCTTCGTCAACCGTTGGCCGACGCCGTCCGGGCGCTGCGACCCGACAACCGACGCCTCATCGAGCTTCTGGCAGCCGACGATCCACCTGACTACCGGACCGCGAGCAAGCTGCTGAACCGTCCCATCGGCAGCATCGGCCCCACGCGCCAGAGGGTGCTCGAACGGCTCCGCCGACAGCCCGCACTGTCACCCTTCGTGGAAGAGTGCCGGCTCACCGCCGCCGCGCCCTGACGCGGCAGCCCGGTGCGACGGACTGGCCCGCCCCACGTTCCGGCGCCGGTTCTTCGCGAGGACCGAGAAGTATCGGCGCCGGTTCGGGTCGTCGGCGGTCCGGCCGGTGCCCGGCACCGTACCGGCGCCGGTTCTTCGCGAGGACCGAGAGATATCGGCGCCGGTTCGGGTCCCTTCCCTCGAAAGGCGTATCCCGTCGACGTCTCCGGGCTCTCTCCCTGTGACGCAGGACGGACGGAAGGGGCGTCGACATGACCACAGACAAGATGGAGCCGCGTCTCGCGGCGCGGGTCGAGGAGAGCAAGCGGCGGGGAGTGGCGATGGCGGCCGCGGGACCGGGCATCGAGGGCCAGCGCCATCCGGTCCTGTTCGTGCTCGACCACAGGCCGAGTGTGAGCGGCGACAGCAGCGACCGCGTCGCCGTCGTGACGGACATTGCGTACCAGCTGCGCGAGGTCGCCGGTCCGGTCGAGGCCGCGATCGGCAACCTGGACGATCGTCGGGCCGAGCTGATGCCGCTGGCGCGCTCGGTTCGGGCCGAGCTCACCGAGTCCGAGATCGACGCCGTCGCAGCCCACGACGAGGTCACCGTCGTGGTCAGCGACCACCGCGACCAGGTGGCGCTCCTCGGCGAAAGCACGAGGGTGATCGAGCTGCCCGATGCGGTCGCCGATCTGGCGGCCCCGCCCGGCTTCACCGCCACCGGCCAAAACGTCACGGTGGCGATCGTCGACAGCGGGATCGACGACACCCATCCGGCCCTGTTCGGCCGGGTCAAGGAGTCGTTCGACGCCACGGGGGCGGGTCTCTTCCCCGGTGCCCACGGCACCCACGTCGCCGGGATCGTGGCCAGCGCCGATCCGGTGCACCGCGGCGTCGCACCCGACGCCCAGCTCATCAACGTCCAAGTGCTCGACTCCGCTGGTTTCGGTCAGCCGTCGTGGGTGATCGCCGGGCTGCAGCAGGCCTTCCTGCGGGGTGCGGACGTCGTGAACATGAGCCTCGGATGGAGCGAGATCTTCCACGGCTGGCTGTGCAACGACGCGGACTGCATCCTCTGTCAGGCCGTCGACAACATCGCGCGCCTCGGCGTCGTCGCCGTCGTGGCGGCGGGCAACGAGGGAGCAACGGCCACGCCTCCCCAGCACAACATCCGGCATCCTGGTGCCGCTCGCGGTGCCATCACGGTCGGCTCTGTCGACAAGGACAAGCAGCTCTCCTGGTTCTCCAGCATCGGACCCGGCAGTGGGCAGCTCAGCCCGACGTCGACGATCGAGCTGACGAAGCCGGACCTGGCGGCGCCGGGAGGCGCCATCACTTCGACGTTCCCTGGCGGCGCGTTCGCTGCGCTGTCGGGCACATCGATGGCGTCGCCTCACGTGGCCGGCCTGGTGGCGCTCCTGCTCGAGCGGAACGGCACGCTCAAGCCGCGTACGGTGCGCAAGCTGCTCGAGCGCAGCTGCGAGGACCTGCCGCTCGGCCCGAACCAAGCGGGCTACGGCTTGGTGAACGCCTACGCGGCCCTGCTGTGAGCAGGCCAGATCCTCTGCCCGGAGAGGCCCGCCGGACCGTCGAGGACCGGCGGGCCAAGGAGCCGCACCGCCGGCTCGACATCGTGGTCGAGGGCGTCCCCGAGGCCAGCGGCGCCCTCGACCTCGCGCGCGTGCGCGCCGCCGTCGCCAGGGTCGATGGGGGTGCGGCGGCGACCGGACTTCCGCTCGTCGGGGCCGTGGCCACTGCCCTCAGACCGGTCGACGTGCTGCGCCTTGCCGATGACCCGGCGGTCGCCCGCATCACCCTCGACCAGCCCGAGGCCGTGGAGCTCGGGGACGATCAGTTCGCTTGACGGAAGGTGGGTCGAGAGTGATCGAGCAAACGGTCGATGAGCTGCGAACCATTGCACTGGAGGCGCGCGACGCCGTTGGATATTTCCCGGCGCTCTACGTCCGGGTGACGGACGACATCGCCGCCGGAATTCGTAACCACCGGTTCGTGGACGGAGAGCGGATGGAGCGCTTGGTGGACGCGTTCGCCGGCCACTACATCCGGGCGGGGTATGCCGAGATCCCAATACCCCGCTGCTGGCAGGCAACGTGGGACGTCGCCGCCGACCCCAACCTCGTGATCGGGCAACACCTGCTGCTGGGCATCAACGCTCACGTGAATCACGACCTGGCCCAGGCCATAGTCGAGATTGCCCCGCACTATGGCGGCCTGGAGGCGTTGCGTGGCGACTTCGACACGATCAACGACGTCCTGGCTGGCTCGTTCACCGGGGTGATCCGGGACCTCGACCACGTGTCGCGGTGGGCCAGCGAGGCCGCCACGTTGGGTGGAGGCCGACTGTTCAACTTCTCGATGCGAGCGGCTCGCTCGCAGGCCTGGGGCACGGCCAAGCGGCTCTATCCGCTGGATGCGGCAGCCCGGCGAGCGTACGTGCGCGAGCTCGACCGGTTGGTCTCGATCCTCGCCTACATGATCACGCAGCCCATGTTCCCCGTCGGATTGGCCGTGTGGTTAGCGCGCCGGTTCGAAGAGCACGATCCCCGCGCCGTAACTCGGGCGCTGCTGGGCACCAAGGGAACCAGCCGGGTACCGGGATGAACGTCGCCGTAGTCGTTGTCGTGGATCCGGACGCGGTTCGGCGTTCGGTTCTCCACCGGGTACTGCTTGCCCAGTTCGATGGCGAACGTCTTGTCGTACGCGGCCCGGGGGTCCCTTGGTCCGTGGGAACGGTGCTGGGATCGGCTCCCGACTGATCGACGGCCGGACCCAACCGCCGCGCCTTGCTTGCCCGTGTCCGACATGTGCCACCCCCGCCGTTCCGGGCCCGGGATGTCGGCGTCCACCGCGTCCACCGACATTGAGACGCCAGCCGGCGGCTTGATACGGCAGATCTCGCCCTGGCGGGTTCTCTAGTGGGCGCGGTGCTCGGTCGACGTCAGGTGGGGGCCTGGGCGCCGAGATGCCAACGGACGATGCAAAAGCCGTGGCCGAGGGCGTTCTCGAGTTTGGCCCGGTCGATGGTGCCGTCCCGGCCAATGAACGGTACGAACGAGCTCAGGCGGGGGTTGCGCTCCAGCATGTGGCGGAGCAGGCGATCCACCTCGTCGGCATCGCGGACGAACTCGGGACGGGGCGTCACGTCACGCCCCCGGAGACGAATCGTGACGGGCTCCCCCTCCCGCAGGTTCAGCTTCCAGCGGCCACCCCCGGGGGTGAGGAGCGTGTCGCCGTAGGCCACATAGCTGATCGGCTGGCGGTAGGCCTGGCCGGTCTTGCGTCCCGTATAGGACAGCAGCATCAGGCGACTGCTGAGCGGTGTCTTGAAGGGCAGGCCGAGCACGAAGCGCATCGGCACGTTGACCAACTTCATCCGTCGCGCCTGCCGTTCCATTCGGCGGGGGTCCATCGGCTGCTGATCCATCACCACCCACAAAGCATAGACGTCGAATCCTTCGACGCCTACACATAGTCGCAGGTACCTGCTCAGCGGCCCTTGATCTCGAGTTGCGGCTGATGGGCGGCGATGACCTTGCCGAGGGTCCGGACGAGGCCGGCGCGCTCGGTGGCGTCGAGACGTTCGGTGAAATGGCGACGGATGCCGCTGAGGTAGACGGGCGCCGCCTTGCGCAGCGCTGCCCGGCCCGTCGGGGTGAGCAGCGCGAACGACGCCCGACCGTCGGCCGGGTCCGGTGCGCGCCTGACATAACCCTCGGCCACCAGGTCATCGACCAGCCGGCTGACCCTGGTGCGCGACAGCACGGTCCTGGCCGCCAGCTCTTGCATCCGCAGTCGGCGGCCCTCGGCGGCGTTCAGCTCCAGGAGCAGGTCGTACCAGGTCAAGGGGACACAGCCCGCTCGTTCGAGGTCGGCTTCGATGGCCCGCAGCACGGCGTTCTGGGCCAACAACAGCGACCGCCACGCGGCGACGTCGTCCTCATCCTCGGCCACGGGTCAATGCTCGCACATTTTGTGTGCGGGCGCACGCAAATGGGATAATATGTGCGTATGCACGCACTTTCGGCCAAAGGAGACACCATGTCCGCCACCCGAACCCTCCGCGGCGTCGGTCTGCCCGCCCCCGGCACCTGGGAGATCGACCCCGGTCACGCCGAGGTCGCATTCATCGGTCGCCACTTCATGCTCACCAAGGTCCGGGGCCGCTTCACCGGCGTGTCCGGCCACATCTCCGTCGCCGACGACCCCACGGAGTCCAACCTGGAGGTCACCATCCAGATGGCGTCGGTCAGCTCCGGGTACGAGGCCCGCGACAACCACCTGCGCTCCGCCGACTTCTTCGACGTCGACAACCACCCGACCGCCAGGTTTCGCTCCACCGAGGTGGACTGGTCCGGAACGAGTGGCACTGTCACCGGGGACCTCACCATCAAGGACGTGACCAAGCCCGTCACGCTCCAGGTCGAGTACCTCGGCCACGTCCGCGACCCGTGGGGCGGCGACCGGGCGGTCTTCAGCGCCCACGCCACCCTCGACCGCGAGGACTGGGGCCTCACCTGGAACATGGTCCTCGACACCGGCGGCCTGGTCGTCTCCAAGGAGATCCGCCTCGAGGTCGAGGTCGAAGCGGTCCGCAAGCCGTGACCCGGACTGTCCCGCCCCCGTGCGGGGAGCGTTCCCGCCCGCTGGCGCGGTCCCAAGCAGCCGGGCCGGTCCTACCACGGCAGCGGCCGGCCGTCCCGGAAGAATCCTCCGGTTGGGCCGTCGTCAGGCAGATCGACGGCCCACACCACGCTCGCGGCACCGTCCCGCACGGCCCGCCCGCCCGGACCGCCCATGTCGGTGGCCACCCAGCCCGGGCACACCGAGTTGACGAGGATGCCGTCCGCCCTCAGCTCGGCGGCGAGCATGCGGCTGAGCGCATTGAGCGCGGCCTTCGACGTCCGGTAGGCGGGGACCCCGCCTCCCATGGAGGCGAGCGATCCCGCCTCACTCGACACGTTGACGATCCGGCCGCGGCGGCTGGCGCGTAGCAGTGGCAGGAAGGCATTGACGCAGCGCCAGGCGCCGAGGAGGTTGGTCTCGAAGGCCTCGGTGACGACGTCGAGGTCCGCACCTGCCGCCTGCTGCCACGTGTCGTAGTGGATGGCGGCGTTGTTTACGAGCGCTTCGAGGCGTGCCGGACGCGGGCCGGCGATGGGGTCCGTGAGCTCGGCCACCACGGCCTCGATGCTGGCCAGGTCTGTGACGTCGAGCCGCCGAGCGCGGACGTCGCCACCGGCCGCGACAAGGGGCTCCGCGGCGCGTCGCCCGGCGGCGAGGTCGCGGGACCCGAGCACGACCGTGTCTCCGCGTGCGGCGAGCTGGCGGGCCACCTCGAGCCCGATGCCGCGGTTGGCACCGGTGACAACCACCGTGCGGGGGCTCATGGCAGCCGAATCGGGGGGCATTGTGCGTTCACGTTTCTGGCGGCAGCGGCTCGTCGAGGCCGAAGAATCGTCTCAGCCGAGCCGACCTGCGGGGCAGGAGGCGGAGGATCGGCAGCGAGAAGATCAACCGGGAGATCGTGCCGAAGCGCTCGTGGATGACAGCGTCGAGGCACATCGAGAGGACCATCGCCCGCCCGGCAATGAAGAACCAACCGAGCGTCACGATCGTCGTGCCGACGGCTCCGTAGAGCTCGCTCGCCCGCCCGATCCGACCGGGGAGGTAGAGCTGGCTCACCACTTGCATCGCGGTCAACGTCGCTCCCACGAGCACCGCGCCGGGCAGCAGGACGCCCGGGTCGGACGTCGCCCGCGGCAGCAGCAGTGAGACGGCCAGCCAGCCGAGCACGTATGCGGCGAGCACGGCCAGGAACGTCACGCCCGTGACGCCGAGCCCGAACTCGGCACGCATCCGGTTCATCAGCGCCGCCACCAGGCCGATGGCGGCGATGAGCCCCACGAGCCCGCCGACCACCTTCAGCGACGCCTTGGTCGTGGCCGGCAGGCGCCACGCCAGCGAGCTGGACGCCACCATCACCTTGCTCAGCGTGCGGCCGGTCGAGACGATGCCGAAGAGCCCGAGCAGCACGGCGGCCCAACGCGTGCTGCCGGGCTGGTCGAACGCCGTGCGTATCTGTTTGGCTAGGCCGCCGCTGACGCCGGCGTCGTTGGCGACGTCGTCGGCATCGACCCAGCTGGCGAGGAACCCGGCGAGGCCGACGATGAACAGGAGCAGCGGGACGAAGAAAAGGAACAAGCGGAAGGCGAGCGCGCTCCCGACCACCGTGCCGGCGATCTCGCGGTCCCGCCGATAGGTGCGCACGGCGACGTCGACCAGCGGGCGGTCCCCGTGCTTGTCCAGCAGCGCGGCGAGGTGGGCCTGCTCCGCCTTCACCCGCTCCCGGGCGCCGGCCACCATCGCATCGAGCCACCCCTCCTGAGGCGGACCATCGGGCTCAGGCCTCGACATCGCCGATGTAGTACCCCACCGCTCGAACCTCCGTGAACACCACCATGCCTCGGGTCACCGAGCAATGGCGGAATCTCGCGGTCGCCTTGTGATGACGGCAGGAGCCGCCGCCGTCGGCGCCGTCTACGCGCCCCTGGAGCAGCGGAGGCTGGTCTGTTCGAGGAGGTTGCGGACGAACGGCACGTGCACGGGCTCGACGCCGGCCCAGACCGCGCGTGCAACGTCGTTGTCCTGTTGCACGAAGGTGGCGATCAGCAGGGTGCGCCGCTGACGCTTGAACAGCAGTTCACCCGCCATTCCGATGCGGGACTCGGCGCCGAGGAGCACGTACTCCGGGGTGCTGCGTCGTATTCCCCAGCCGAGCACGGATCGATCAGCCGCTGCCCCGCCGAGCTTCAGGCCGATCGCCGTCCAACCCGACTGGAGTGTGCGTCGGACGCTGGTTGGAGCATTTTCCAAGACTTCTCGCGCCCACTGCTCGGGTGTGCGCTCCTGCGCAGTCGCGACGTCCACGAGGAACGCGTCCTCGTAGTCGATGTGAAGGAGCGTGCTGAGCGCTCGCACGCCCGCAGGCACGGCGACCTGGCTGGCCCTACGGGAGGTGTTCGATTCGGGGGTCATGGGTCATCGTCAGCCGCCGCAGACGTTCACTTGTTGTACCGTAGAGTTGAGAAAAGGTACCAATCCATGCCGGAGCATCGTTACGAGCAGTACTGCGGCGCCGCGCGTGCGCTGGACGTTGTCGGTGATCGGTGGACTCTGCTGATCGTCCGTGAACTGATGCTCGGGCCGCGGCGGTTCACCGATCTGATCGATGGCCTGCCGGGCATCAGCCGCAATCTGCTCACCGAGCGGCTCCGGGCCCTCGAGTGCGACGGGGTCATCGCCCGCAACGAGCTTCCACCCCCCGCGGCGCGGCAGGTCTACGAGCTGACCGAGGACGGCCGGGATCTGGCCGATGCGATGGTTCCGCTCGTCGCGTGGGGCACGAGACGCCTCGGTGCTCGCAAACCGAGCGAGAGCTTTCGCGCGCACTGGGGCGCGTTGGCAATGGCGACCTTCGCCGACGGGAACGCCGCCGGAGGAGTCAGCGAGACCTACCAGTACCTGGTCGGGCGCACGGCCTTTCACTTCATCGTCGAGGACGACTCGATCCAACTTCACTATGGCCGCGCTCGGAGTCCGGTCGTCAGCCTGACCACCGACGAGGACACATGGGCGAACATCGCCTCAGGCCAAACCACCGCGTCCGTGGCGGCGGCCGCCGGCGCGCTGACCGTTACCGGTGAACCCGAGGCTGTGACTCGCTTGGGCAAGATCTTTTCCCGCAGCGGGGTGCTTGCCCAGGCGGAGGAGGTAGTCAAGGACGCGAGGCGGCCGCGCCCGCAACGTGCCGTCACCAGAGGAGGAGCCATGCCCGACGATCGCCCGGAGCCACACCACTCCAGCAGAGGTCATGTCGTCGTGGTTGGCCGCTCGCCCGAGAAGATGCGACAGGCGCTGGAGGTGCTCGAATCGGCCGGATTCGCAGCGACGGGCACATTCGACCGCGACGAGGCGATGGCGGCGATAACGGCACATGACACGCTGTTCGCGGTTGTCGCAGGGGGTTCTGTGGGCCGGGAGACCGAGGCGGAGCTACATGCCGCTGCCGAAGCCAGAGGCGGTCACGTTGTGCGGGCGAACATCGGCGACGACGACCCGACCCAACACTTCATCGAGTACGTGCTTCCTCAGCTGGCGAAGCTGCAATCGTCGGCCGGTTGAGCGGCGTCCCTGCCCGCCCGGGACCAGCACCAGGTCGGCGTCCGGTGGGCCGCTCGTCGCGCAATGTGCGACTGGCCCGTGGCCCACCGCTAGCGGTTAGCTTGCCAGGTCGAAAGATAACTGTTATCCTTACAGATAACCGCTATGTAGGAGTGCCGATGCACCAGGAAGTCGTGCTCGCGATGCTGGCCAAGGAGCCCTCGCACGGTTACGAGCTGCGGGCGCGGCTACGCCAGGCGCTGGGCCCCCTCGGGGACGCAATGAACGCCGGGCAGATCTACGTCACGCTCACCCGGCTGGAGAAGGCGAGCCTAACGGAGTCGGCGCGGACGGAGGGGCTGGCAGACCGGCCAGACCGCAAGGTGTACGCGCTCACCCCGAGCGGCCAGCAGCGAGTCGCGGAGTGGCTGGCGGAGGTGAGTTGGCCCAGGCCCGACCTGGCGGAATTCCACCTCAAGCTAGTGGCCGCCGCCGCGGCCGGGCTGGCCGACCCGCTCAGCATCGTGGACGCGCAGCGCCGCGAGCTGCTGCGCCGCCTGCGCGACGCCCAGCGCGCCGCCATGGCCGAGACGGACGGCTCGGATGCGGCGCTGTTGTTGGAGGGCGTCGTCCTGCGACTGCAGGCCGACCTGCGCTGGCTGGAGGCATGTGAACAGACCTGGACAGGCCGAAGGAGCACACCATGAGAGACATTGCTGACCCATCGGTGCTGAGCGCTCGCGGGCTTCGCAAGCACTACGGCACGGGACAAGGACTGGTGCGCGCGGTCGACGGGGTCGACCTCGATGTCGCCCCCGGCGAGGCCGTGGCGGTGATGGGGCCCAGCGGCTGCGGCAAGTCCACGCTGCTGCACCTGCTGAGCGGCCTGGACCGACCCTCGAGCGGCGAGGTACGGCTCGGCGATCGGCGCATCGACCAGAGCCGGGAGAAGGCCTTGGCCCGGATGCGGCGCAGCGACGTCGGGTTCGTCTTCCAGGCCTTCCACCTGATGGACGAGCTCACCGCCATCGAGAACGTCGAGTTGTCGGCGCTGCTGGCCGGGCGCTCACACCGGGCGGCACGACGGCGGGCCGCGGACCTGCTCGAGCGGGTCGGGCTCGCCGACCGGGCGGGCTTCCTGCCCTCGGCGCTGTCCGGCGGCCAGCGTCAGCGCGTCGCCATCGCCCGGGCGCTATCCAACGAGCCCCTCGTCCTGTTCGCCGACGAGCCCACCGGCAACCTCGACAGCGCCGCCACCGTGGATGTCCTGCGGCTGTTCGAGAGCCTCCACGAGGCCGGACAGACGCTGGTCGTCGTCACCCACGACGAGCGGATCGCAGCCACCGCCGACCGGCTGATCTCGATGCGCGACGGCGCGTTCGTCGACGAGACCAGGTTGACCGGCGGCACCAGCGGGCGTCTGGGCGCCCTGATCGGGCTGGAGGGCTGAACGTGGGCCGCGTCCTGCTCGTGTTCCGCCTCGCCGCCCGCGACCTGCGGCGGCGCCCCGCCGAGGCCGCGCTCCTCCTCCTCGCCATCACCGCCGCCACCGCCACACTCACGCTCGGGCTGGTCCTGCACGACGTGGCCAGCGACCCCTACCAGAGGACCCGCGAGGCCACGGCCGGGCCCGACGTTGTCGCGAGCGTCTCCGCGGACTCCGCGCAGAACCAGCCTGCCGATCGTGCCCGCCTCGAGGCACTGACCGACGCTCCCGGCGTCGTCGACCACAGCGGGCCGTACCCGGTCACCGGGGCGCTCTTGGAGGCGCAGGGGCAACTGGCGACGGCGCAGGTAGAAGGACGCGACCCAGCCGCGGCCTCGGTGGACCAACCCGAGCTCACGCAAGGCAGCTGGGTAGACGACGGCGGCGCAGTGATCGAGGCCGCGTTCGCCGAAGCGCTCGGCGTGCGCGCCGGGGATCGGATCACCCTGAACGGCCGCTCGTTCGAGGTCGTCGGCGTGGCCGTCACGGCGGCCACGGCGCCCTACCCGAGCATGTCCCCAACCGGCACAGCCGAGAACCCGCTGCAGTACTGCGTCCCTTACCCTGACCCCTGCGACCAGCAGTCGGAGACCCGTGGCGACCCGAGCCCCGAGGTGCGGGCCGCCTTGCGCCGTATCGACGTCGAGCATCCCGGCCTGGTCTGGCTCACACAAAGCGATGCCCGGAGCCTCGCCCCCCAGGCGGAGTCTGTCAGCTACGTCTTGAACCTAAAGCTGGACGACCCGGCCGAAGCGTCGGCCTTTGTCGACACGTACCTCCCTTCCGGGCGATCGCCCGATGTGATCAGCGCCGACGGACCAAGCTTGCAATCGTGGCAGCAGATCCGCGACCAGATCGCCGCCGATCTGGAGCGCAACGAGCAGCAAGTCCTGCTGGTCGGCAGCCGGTTGCTCACGCTGCTCGCCGTGGCCAGCGTCGCGGTGCTGGTCGGAAGCCGGATGGCTGACCAGACCCGACGCGTCGGACTGCTCAAGGCCGTTGGTGGGACACCGAGCCTGGTTGCAGCCGTGCTGCTCGCCGAATACGTGGTCGTGGCCCTCCTCGCGGCGGCGGCTGGGCTGGCGGCCGGATGGCTGGCCGCTCCCATGCTCACCGATACCGGTGCGGGCCTCCTCGGCAGCGCGGGTGCGCCCTCCCTCACCATGTCTACGGTCGCCATGGTCACGGCCGTGGCGCTCGGGGTCGCGGTGGCCGCGACCTTTGTTCCTGCTGTCCGCGCCGCACGGACCAGCACGGTCCGCGCCCTGGCCGACTCCGCCCGCGCACCTCGACGCACGGCCTGGCTGATCGCGGTATCGGCGCGACTGCCCGTCCCCCTGCTCCTCGGGTTGCGGATAGCCGCCCGGCGGCCGCGCCGCGTCGTGCTGGGCGTGGTCAGCATCGCTATCACCGTCTGCGGGATCGTCGCCGCACTGGCGGCCGGGGCCGACCCTGCCCTCGTCGAGGATCGTGGATCCAGCATCAAGGGCGAGGGAATGGACCAGGTGCTGCTGGTGATCACGATCACGCTCGTCGCCCTGGCGGCCGTCAACGCGATCTTCATCACTTGGGCCACCGCGCTCGACGCCAAGCACTCCTCGGCGTTGGCCCGCGCACTCGGCGCGACCCCACAGCAGGTCAGCACAGGACTTTCGGCAGCGCAGGTGCTCCCCGCACTCGCCGGCGCCATCCTGGGCATCCCCGGAGGCCTCGCACTGTTCGCCGCTGTGAGCGACGAAACGACGAACCCACCGCTCTGGCAGTTGCTCGCCGTCATACCGGTGACCGCGCTCGTGGTCGCCGCGCTCACAACCATCCCCGCCCGCATGGGCGGGCGCCGCCCGGCCGCGGAGGTCCTCCAAGCCGAACTTGCCTGACCGCGAGCGGGCGAAACGTTCACGAGCTGCCACCAGTTCATCTCATGAGCCTCGGCGGCACCCTCCATCCCGCGCGGTGACTCCAGGGTGGCGGGCCAGGCGATCACTGGTATGAAGGGCAGGCGGACGTCGAAAAAGGAGATGATCGATGCCAGCGCTCAGCGACACCCGCGTGCTGATCGTCGCCGCCGACGACTTCGAGGACGCAGAGCTTCTCTACCCGCTCTATCGCCTCCGCGAGGAGCACGCGCACGTCACGCTCGCCAGCCTGGGCGGGAGGGCCGTAACGGGAAAGAAGGGCCACGGCCCGGTCGCAGTCGATGCGGCCACCGACGACGCCCGGGCCGAGAACTTCGACGCGCTCGTCATCCCGGGCGGTTTCGCGCCCGACAAGCTGCGTCGCGACGCGCATGTCCTGGAGCTCGTGCGATCGTTCGACCGCGACGCGAAGCCGGTCGCGTTCATCTGCCACGCGGGGTGGGTCCCGATCTCTGCGGGCATCGTCAAGGGGCGCCGCGCCACCAGCGTCGGCGCCATCCGCGACGACATGGTCAACGCGGGCGTCGACTGGGTCGACGAGGCCGCGGTTGTCGATGGCAACCTGATCAGCGCACGCACCCCGGACGACCTCGGGCCATGGATGCGGGCGTTCCTCGACGCCCTGCGCACCGGATGAAGCACATGCCGGACGACCTGCTGGCCGCGCTGCGAGACGATCCGCAGGCGGCCGTCGCCTTCGCCACGACCGAGCACTTCAACTTGGCGTCCGCCCGCGCCGCCACCATCTCCGAGTCCAACGGTCGGGCGAGCATATTCCTCGGTTCCGTGTCGGCGAGCCTCGTGGCCGTGGCGTTCGCCGGCCAGATCTCGCGCACGGCGCTCTACACATTCGGGCTCGTGCTTTTCCCTGTGCTGGTGTTTCTCGGCCTGACGACATTCGAGCGCCTGCTCCAGACGTCCATCGACGACACCGTGTACCTGCGACGCATGAACCGTCTCCGGAGGTTCTACGTCGATGCCTCCCCGGGACTGGCCAGCTATCTGAGCCCCCCAGCGGCGGGCGACAGCTTGGAGGACCTCTTGCGGCTCGAGGGCTTCCGGCCGGGTCAATGGCAGCTGCTGCTGAGCGCGCCCGGGACCGTCGGCATCATCAACAGCGTGCTCGTCGGTGTGACCACAGGTCTTGCCGCCGGCGCAGTCAGCGACAGCAACCTCTGGGTGGCGACGATCACGGGTCTCGCCGCTTTCGGCGCGGCGGTGCCCGCACATCAGCGGTACCAGGCGACCCAGCGCGAGCGTGCCATGCGCAGTCAGGGCGGGGAGGCGACCGGCCAGTCCGACACCACCGCCACCGATCAGGTGTGAGGATCGCACCAACGGTGGGCCGGGGTGTGGCCGGCCCGGCCAAGACTTGGTTTCGTGGGACTCTGGCTTGTCGGAGTTCTCACGGAACCGACCCGACCGGCGCGAGGAGGCCGAACATGAGCGGCGTCGAAATGACGAGCGAAGGCGCGACCGAGATGCCTACCGAAGTCGTCGACCTGAAGCTCGAGCTCGTGGTGGTGCCCGTGTCGGACGTCGATCGGGCCAAGCGCTTCTACCAGACGCTGGGGTTTCGCGAGGCGTCTCGCGACGCAGCCGCCTACATGGAGGGACAGCGCGCGCGCCAGGGGCTGAGCTCATGACCAGCGACTACGACGTCATCGTCCTCGGCGCCGGTTCGCCGGGCGAGCACTGCGCCGGCGCACTGGCCGAGGGCGGACTGCGCGTCGCCGTCGTAGAGCGCGAGCTGGTGGGCGGCGAGTGCTCGTACTGGGCGTGCATCCCGTCGAAGACACTGCTGCGCCCCGGCGAGGCGGTGCATGCGGCCCGCGATGCGGCGGCGAGCGCGCAGGTCGACGTGGAGGTCGCGCTGGCGTGGCGTGACTTCATGGTGTCGAAGTACTCCGACGCCGGCGCGGTGCGATGGCTGGCGGACGAGGAGATCGACCTGTTGCGCGGCACCGGGCGGCTCGCAGGCCCGGGCGTGGTCGAGGTCGACGGTGTGCGCCACACCGCCGAACACGTCGTCGTGGCGGCCGGCGCTGACCCCATCGTGCCACCGGTCCCCGGGCTGCGCGAGCTCGACGGCGTGTGGACGAACCGCGAGGCGACCGGGATGAAGGCGATCCCGCGCCGCCTGCTCGTGCTGGGCGGTGGGCCGGTCGGCGTCGAGATGGCGCAGGCAGTGCTTCGTTTCGGCGGCGAGGTGGCGATCGCCGACATGGCGGAGCACGTCCTTCCCCGTGAGCCGGCACCGCTGGGGGTGGCCCTCGGCGACGTCCTCCGCCGCGACGGTGTCGAGCTCCTCCTCGGCGTGAGCGCGACGGCGGCGCGGCGCGACGGCGAGGACTACGTCCTGGAGTTCGACGACGGCCGCGAGCGGCGCGGCGACCGCTTGTTGATCGCCACGGGCCGGCGCCCACGGGTCGACGGGCTCGGCCTGGAGACGGTTGGCGTCACTGCCGACGGTCGAGGGATCCCCGTCGACGCGAACCTGCGCGCCGGCGAGCGCCTGTGGGCGATCGGCGACATCAACGGCGCCTGGCCGCTAACCCACGTGGGCAAGTACGAGGGTGAGGTCGTTGCCGCGAACATTCTCGGCGAGCCGCGCGAGGCCAACTACGAGGCCGTGCCACGCGTCGTCTTCACCGACCCGCAGGCTGCCGCGGTCGGTGCGGGCGAGGCGCAGTTCAACGCAACTGCGCGTCTGTCCGGGGTCGCCAAGTTGGCCACATACACGCGCGCGTATGCCGAATCCAACGGCTTCATGACCCTTCTCAGCGACGGCGAGCGGCTGACCGGCGCCTACGCACTCGGCCCGGAAGCGGGCGAGTGGCTACAGCAGGCGACACTGGCGATCCGCGCTCGCGTGCCGCTCGAGCTGCTGCACGACACGATCCAGCCCTTCCCGACCTTCTCCGAGATCTACGTAGCGGCCCTCAAGGCGCTACGCGCTCAGATCACGGCGGCACGCCGTCCGGCCAGGGCGGAAAGGCGATGAACGAGCCAGGCGCCGGCTCGCCACGGGACGGCTCATGACCACCGGACCCACTGCCTCAACCGCGCCGCCCGAACCCGAGCTGGTCGGGCAGACCCTCGTCGTGATCGGCGGTAGCGCCGGCATCGGGTTCGAAACCGCCCGACGAGCACGCGCTGAGGGCGCCGACGTCGTCCTCACGGGTCGCAATCCCGAGCGCTTGCAGCGCGCCGCGCTCGAGCTCGGCGCGCTCAGCACCGCAGCCTTCGACGCCACCGATCCGGGGCTTCTCGACCAGTTCTTCGGGGATCTTCCGAAACCGATTGACCACGTGATGGTCACTGCCGGCCGGCCGTACTACGCGCCAATGGCCGACATCGACTTCGCGCAGGCGCGCCGCCAACTCGACGAGCATCTCTTGCTGCCGTTCCAGGTCGCCCGCGCCGCCGGCCCCAAGGTGCGACCGGCAGGCACGCTGCTCTTCATGAGCGGCACCGGCGCCCGCCGCCCAGGCGTCGGGCTCGGGATTTCCTCGACGATCACCGCCGCGCTGCCTGCCCTCATCGCCAACCTGGCCCTCGAACTCGCGCCAATCCGAGTGAACCTCATCGCCCCCGGCTTCGTCGACACACCGTTGTCGGCCTCGCTGCTCGGCGATGACCTCGAAGGACGCCGGGACCAGCTCCGCGCCACCCTCCCCATCGGGCGCGTCGTCGGCCCCGCCGACGTCGCCGCGCTCGCCATACACATCATGACCAACACGGCTCTCACCGGCGCGACCTACGACATCGACGGCGGCCAGCAGATCGTCTCCGCCAGCGCGTGACCGGCGGCGGACAGGCCGCATGCACCTCACCGAGGATGCGGGAGCAAAGGGAGAGCACCCCACAAGGAGACGCCCATGCCCGCCCATGCGTTCCGACATCACCCCCGGGCGGCACCTTCCCCGATTATGCGCTGCCCGACCACACCGACACCGTCCGCCGCCAATCCCCTGTCCTGGCAGTCGGAGGCCGCCTACGCCGAGTTGGGCGCTGCAGGGCGCCCGAGTTATCGAACAGATCCCGCGCGCCCTGGATCTGCTATTCCGGCTGCATGTTCCGCTCGCAGGAGACCAGATTCTCCGCTACGCCGAAGCTCCTGAGCAGTTCCCCGAGTTCACGGTTGGGTTCGTAGACCTTGTCGATTCGACGAGCGTGGTCGAACGACTCTGGCCACAGGAGGTCGTATACGCGATGGCTGACTTCGCCCGGCTGTCATCGACATCGGCAGTGTCGACCGGAGCGCGGCTCGTGGCGCTCATCGGCGACGAGGCGATGTTCGCCCATCGCGACCCCGCGTGTGTCGCGAGGACCGTAGGCGAGCTCGTCGCAGCCGTCGAAGACCATGCGCTGCTCCGCGGACCACGTGGCGGCATGGCCACGGGCGCCGTCATGCCAGCACAGGGAGACTATTTCGGCCCTGCGGTCAACCTTGCCGCCCGCATCACCAAACAAGGTGGATTCGGGGAGGTTCTCTGCGATACCGCGACGGCAGCTGCCATCGGGAGCGGCGAAGAGATCGGTGCGCGACGGCTCCGCGGATTTGCCGATCCGTGCCCACTCGTGCGGGTTCTGGGTCCCGGAGATGAACCAGGCCCGCTCGTTCCTGATTGAGTCACATCGAGCGTGAACACCCGAACACGCACACCGA
>JBKPAA010000134.1:0-6947 GCA_046726215.1 Actinomycetota bacterium
CATCTGGGCGGACAGGTCGTCCTCGATCCCGACCGGCGGCGGATACCCCGGCCAGTGCGTCACGGTCAGCACGGTCCCCGGCGCCGGCGACCCGTCGAGACCCACGCTCGGCCGCCCGTCGAGTAGGTGGTAGGGAACGAACTTCAGGTACCGGGTCATAGCTTCGTCTCCCTGGTGAGCGTTTCGACGTAGGCGGCGAGGTGCTGGCCGGTGAGGGTGGTGCGGGTGGCGATGAGGTCGGCGGGTGTGCCCTGGTAGACGATGCGGCCGCCGTCGTGGCCGGCGCCAGGGCCGAGGTCGATGATCCAGTCGGCACGGGCCATGACGGCCTGGTGGTGTGCGATAACGATGACCGTCTTGCCGGAGTCGACGAGCCGGTCAAGCAGGCCGAGCAGTTGGGCGACGTCGGCGAGGTGGAGGCCGGTGGTGGGCTCGTCGAGGACGTAGATGCCGCCCTTGTGGGCCAAGTGGGTGGCCAGCTTGAGCCGCTGGCGTTCGCCGCCGGACAGGGTGGTGAGCGGCTGGCCGAGGCTGAGGTAGCCGAGCCCGACGTCGGCGAGCCGCTCGAGGATCTTGTGCGCGGCCGGCGTGCGCGCCTCACCGGCTCCGAAGAACTCGGTGGCCTCGATCACCGACATCGCGAGGACTTCGGCGATGTTCCGGCCGCCAAGCGTGTACTCCAGCACCGACGCTTGGAACCGCTTCCCCTCGCACTCCTCGCAGGTGGATTCCACGGTGGCCATCACGCCCAGGTCGGTGTAGATGACGCCGGCGCCGTTGCAGGTGGGGCAGGCGCCCTCGGAGTTGGAGCTGAAGAGCGCCGGCTTCACGCCGTTGGCCTTGGCGAACGCCTTGCGGATCGGGTCGAGGAGCCCGGTGTACGTCGCCGGGTTGCTCCGTCGCGAGCCGCGGATCGCGCCCTGGTCGATCACCACAACGCCGTCGCGGCCGGCCACCGAGCCGTCGATCAGCGAGCTCTTGCCGGAGCCGGCGACGCCCGTGACCACGCAGAGCACACCGAGCGGGATGTCGAGGTCCAGGTCCTGGAGGTTGTGCGTCGACGCGCCGCGGATCTCCAGCCTGTCGGACGACGAACGCACCGATTCCTTGAGGGCCGCCCGGTCGTCGAGATGGCGGCCGGTCGTGGTGTCACTCTTCCGCAGCCCCTCCACGGTTCCCTCGAAGCAGACGCTGCCGCCGTCCGTGCCGGCGCCGGGGCCGAGGTCGACGACGTGGTCGGCGATCGCGATCGTCTCGGGCTTGTGCTCCACGACGAGCACGGTGTTGCCCTTGTCCCGCAGTTGCAGCAGCAGGTCGTTCATCCGCTCGATGTCATGGGGGTGCAGACCGATCGTGGGCTCGTCGAAGACGTAGGTGACGTCCGTGAGCGACGAGCCAAGGTGGCGGATCATCTTGGTGCGCTGTGCCTCCCCCCCGGACAGGGTGCCCGACGGCCGGTCGAGCGAGAGGTATCCCAACCCGATCTCCGCGAACGAGTCGAGGAGGTGTTGCAGCCCGGTGAGCAGCGGGGCCACCGACGGCTCGTCGAGGCCCCAGACCCAGTCGGACAGGTCGCTGATCTGCATCGAGCAGACGTCCGCGATGTTCTTCCCCCTGATCTTGGACGACCGAGCAGCCTCGGCGAGCCGGGTGCCGCCGCACTCGGGGCACGCGGTGAAGGTGATCGCCCGCTCCACGAAGGCGCGGACATGCGGTTGCAGCGCATCGACGTCCTTCGACAGCATCGACTTTTGGATGGTCGGGATGAGCCCCGCGTATGTCAGGTTGATCCCATCGACCTTGATCTTGGTCGGCTCCTTGTGGAGCAGGTCGTCCAGTTCCTTCTTGGTGTACTTGCTGATCGGCTTGTCCGGGTCGAAGAAGCCGCAGCCGCGGAAGATGCGGCCGTACCAGCCGTCCATGCTGTAGCCGGGGATGGTCAGCGCGCCCTCCTTGAGCGACAAGCTGTCGTCGTACAGCGCAGACAGGTCGAAGTCGGTGACCGAGCCCATGCCCTCGCAGCGTGGACACATGCCTCCGAGACGCGTGAAGGTCGCCCTCTCGGCCTTCGTCTTGCCGCCGCGCTCGACGGTGATCGCACCGCTGGCCTTCACCGACGGGACGTTGAACGAGTACGCGTTGGGCGACCCGATGTGCGGCTGTCCGAGCCGGCTGAAGAGGATGCGTAGCATCGCGTTGGCGTCGGTGGCGGTGCCGACCGTGGAGCGGGGGTTGGACCCCATCCGCTCCTGGTCGACGAGGATGGCCGTCGTCAACCCCTCGAGCACGTCGACCTCGGGCCGCGCCAGCGTCGGCATGAAACCCTGCACGAAGGCGCTGTAGGTCTCGTTGATCAGCCGCTGCGACTCCGCCGCGATCGTGCCAAACACCAAAGAGCTCTTCCCCGAACCCGAAACGCCCGTGAACACCGTCAACCGGCGCTTCGGGAGCTCCACGCTCAGGTCCTTGAGATTGTTCACCCGCGCGCCATGTACACGGATCAAATCGTGACTATCGGCAACCCGCAGCCCAGGCGACCGCGTTGCCATTCCCGTCGCCATGCTCCCCGTGCCTCCATCCGTTCTCATTGGTGTGTGGGTGCTGCCCTTATCGTCAGCGGGACTCGAGGAGGCCGAGGACGTTGCCGTCGGGGTCTTCGACGATGGCGGCCAGTCGTCCTCCGCCGACGTCCTTGACGTCTTGCTGCGTTCGCCAGCCCGCGTCGGCGGCCTGGCGCAGGCTCGCGGCGACGTCGTCGACGTGGCAGTAGGCGACGGGACCGGTCATGCCATGGTTGTGGCCATTCGGGTCGAGGCCGATCTCCTGGTCACCGACCCGGAAGCCGACATAGTAGGGCGCGTCGGCGTACGGCTCCACGCCTAGCGCGGTTCCGTAGAGCGCCTTGGCGGCGGCCAGGTCCCGGGCGGGGAAGATGATGGTCTTTATGCCGTGGTTCATGACGGCCTCCTCGTTGGAGTGGATCTAGGGGTGACAGCGTCTCCCTGGCCTGGCTGGACCCACATCCGTGCCCGCCACGGAATGCACCACGGGTCCCGCCACGTAGAAGTGGCGCTGCCGGCGGCGCGACCGGTGCGGGAGAATGGAGCACGTGTCGAGGCAGACCGCCCCGGCGGGCATCTCGGCTCGCGAGGCCGAGATTCTGACCCTGGTCGGGGAGCACCGCAGCAACGCCGAGATCGGTGCGCAGCTGTTCATCTCAGTGCGCACGGTCGAGACGCACGTGTCGTCCCTGTTGCGCAAGCTCGGGGTCCCGGATCGCCGGGCGCTAGCCGACGTCGCGGCCGAGCTCTCCCGGGCCGAGCGGACCACGCAGGCGCTGGCCGGGCTCCCGTCGCCGTTGAACCCGTTCATCGGCCGAGCCCTCGAGCGCGCCGAACTGCGTGACGCCGTCGGGGCGCACCGTCAGGTCACCGCCGTCGGCCCCGGCGGTGTGGGCAAGACCCGACTGGCGCTGACCGTCGCCGCTGACCTGGCCGGCGACTTCCCGGACGGCGTGTGGTTCGTCGACCTGGTGCCGGTCACCGATCCGACGATGGTCGGATCCGCGGTAGCGGCCGCGCTCGGCATGGGCGAGCAACAGGGTCGCAGCATCGACGACACGGTGCTCGCCGCCCTGGCCGATCGCCACGCCCTGCTGGTGCTGGACAACTGTGAGCACCTCTCCGACGGGGTGGCACCGCTCGTCGAGCGGCTGCTGGCGCGCTGCCCGCACGTGAGCGTGCTGACGACCAGCCGGGCTCGGCTCACGGTGCCCTTCGAGCGCATCTACTCGGTTCCGCCGCTGTCCCTCGACGGAGACGACGGCGGCGACGGTGACGTCGGCTCGTCCGATGCCGTCGCCCTCTTCCTCGACCGGGCCGCGGCCGTGGGCTGGACGGTCGAGCCCGAGCACTTGGATCAGGTCGCCGACGTCTGTCGGAAGCTCGACGGGGTGGCGTTGGCGATCGAGCTCGCCGCGGCCCGACTGCCCGCACTCGGGCTCGACGGGCTCGTCGCGGGTTTGTCCAACCACCTGCGGCTCCTGGTCGGTGGACACCGTGCCGACGACCGGCACCGCTCGGTGCGCGCCATGCTCGACTGGAGCCAGGCCCTGCTCAGCAGGGCCGACTCGACCCTGCTGCGGCGGGTCGCGGTATTGGTCTCCCCGTTCACCGCCTCGGCCGCCGCGGCGGTGGCCGGGTTCACCCCTCTGGAACCGGGCGAGGTCGTCGACGGGCTGGCCCGACTGGCGGATCAGAGCCTGCTCACCGTGGCCGCGTCAGCCGGCGGCACCCGGTACCGGGTACTGGAGACCATCCGCCAGTACGGCATCGAACAGCTGACCGAGACCGGTGAGCTCGCCGCGACACGGGCCCACCACCTGCGCTGGTGCCAGGCCACCGCCAACGAGCTTGCCGAGGACCCGTCGCCCGCCACCGGTGGCTGGCGGGCCAGTTTCGATGCGGTGGCCGATGACTTCCGGGCCGCGCTGGGGTGGGCAGCCGAACAACCAGATCACCGGGCGGACGCTCGCCGCCTCGCCCTGTCGCTTGGCGACCTGGTGTTCTCGCGCCACCTGGCCGGTGAGGCCCAGCGGCGCTATGAGCTGGCGGCCGCCCTCGCCGACGACCCGGCTGACGCGGCCGCCGCTCTCCGGAGCGCTGCCGACGTGGCGGCGTGCCGGATGCGCGGCGACGACACCTATCACCTCTGGCAGGCCGCCGCAGACGCCGCCGACCGCGCCGGAGACACCGCCGCCGCGGCCCGCGACCTGGCCACGGCAACCACGACCTACTACCGGAAGTCCGGAATCTTCGCTCGGCTGCCGTCGCCCGACGAACCAACCGCGCTCCTCACCCGAGCCCGCAAGCTGGCGGGCGACGACCCGGCTGCCCGCGCGGCGATAGCACTCGCCGAGTGCGGCGCGCTGGGCGACCCGTTCTTCGCCGAGCAAGCCGAGCCCAAGACGGCTGCGTCGGAGACGATCGCACTCGCCGAGAAGGCCGTGGAGCTGGCCCACCGGCTCGACGACCCGGTGGCAGAGTGCGCCGCCCTCGACGCGCTGACCGGGGCCCAGCACCGGGCGGGCGACACCTTCGCAGCCGCCGCCACCGCACGCCGCCGCGTCGACCTGCTCCACTCCCTGCCCGTGAGCCCGCGCACCGCGGACGAGCTCAGCGACGCACTCGTGATGGCCACCGAAACCAGCATCGGCGTCGGCGACCTGCCAGCCGCACGGCAATGGGGGCGGCAGCTGCGCGATCTGCCGCTACTGGCCGAGGTCGGGCACTTCGCCACGTCACGGCTCCTCGTGGCCGACGCCCTCGCCGGCCACGCCACCGACGTGATCACCGACAGCCGCCGGTTCCTCGACGCGTGGACGCAGGCCGGCCACCCACGGGCTCCCAGCCTCGGCCCGACAACCGCCGCGGTCGCGATGATCCACGGCCTACGCGGCGACCAAGCCGCCCGAGACGAGTGGCTCGCCATCATCGACCGGCTGGGCGTCACCCCCGAACGCCGATCCGGCTACTGCCCCGCCTTCGACGCCATCGCCATGCTCCACCGCGGGGACGCCACTCTCGCCCTGGAACGGCTCGGCACCCAGACCGGCGAGCCGAACAAATGGCTCAGCTGGATATGGCTGCACTGGCACATCGCCCTGCGCGTCGAAGCCGCCGTGCTGGCAGGCCACCCCGACGCCACCCACCTTCTCGCTGCCGCCGGACCGATGGTCGCCGGGAACCCCATCGCCACCACGATCCTCGACCGTGCCACCGCGCTGCTCGACGACGACCACGAGCGCCTGCTCACCATCCCAGCCGCGTTCGAGACCGCCGGCTGCCCCTACCAACGAGCCCGGACGCTCATCTTGGCCGGCGGCGACACCGCGTCGACCGGCAACGCCGCTCTCGTCGACCTCGGTCTCACCCCCACAGCCACCACCGGCTGACCAGAAGTCACATCGCCACCGGGCTAGCCCGGCGGCACAGGCACCGCCCGATCTACCTCGCACGATCGTGGCCCCCTCAGGCGTTGATGCGGCGCCTCGAACTCGACGGGGCGCAAGGGAAGGGCCCCGGCCATGAACGCCGGGGCCCTTCGGCGACGGGTTCGGGCTACTGACCCACCTCCCGGGTGACGATGTTGGCGGGATCGGAAGCAGTAGTGACCGTGAAGAACGGGAAGAAGGCGCTCCCGCTCTGCCCGAGGCCGACGTAGTCGCCCAGGAAGAACCCCCGGGCCACGGGCGCCCTCCGGCTATCGAACGGGGCGTCGGTCACCGCGACCTCGTCATCCCAGCTCGCCGCCGCCGAGCAGTCCTCGGATGCGGCGTGGCAGTGGGCGACGAACGCCTCGGTGGGGGTTGTCGCGCCGTCGTCGGCCGTGTTGCTCCGGAAGTCGTAGTACGAAACGGCCACGGTTCCGTCGTCCAACACGTGGACCATCGGCGTGAACGCCTGTTCGTTCAGGTTGTTCGCCAGATCCGGCGTCTGGTTCACCTTGATCGGGGCCGACCAGGTCAGGCCCCCATCGAGGGACTGAGTGAACGCGATGCTGGACCGGGGGCCGAACCGGCTGTCTTGCCACACCAGATACACCGCGCCGGTGGCCCGGTCCACGGCGATCTCGGCGTTGATGTCCCCGGTGCGGTGGCTAGCCACGACGCCTGCGGGCAACGGCGAATCCGGGTCGATCACGATCCCCCGGAAGAACCTGTCGACGATGGTCTCCATCTCGTCCCACGTCGCGCCGTGGTCCGACGACCGGATCACGGCGATGTGGGCGCCCCGGGTTCCCTGGTCGTTCCTGGCCCCCCGGATCAGCGTGAACACATTGATCAGCTCGCCGTCGAACTCGTCGTTATCCGGGAGCACGGCGATCTGGTTGCCGATGGTTTGGGCGATGACCCCCGCCCTGAAGATCCTCCGGGCGGGCTCCCATGT
>JBKPAA010000135.1:0-15507 GCA_046726215.1 Actinomycetota bacterium
GCTCGGTCCCACCGCATGATGTCGCCAGGACCTGCGCGCCATGGCAGGCTCGTCGAGACCAGATTCTTCGGCGGCTTGGTGTAGCGACATGGTGAAGCTCATCTACATAGCCAAGGTGTCTCTTGACGGCTTCATCGAGGACGCAAGCGGCAGTTTCGAGTGGACCGCGCCCGACGAGGAGGTCTTCGCGTTCATCACCGATCTCGTGCGCTCTGTCGGCACGTACCTCTACGGGCGGCGACTGTATGAGACGATGGCCGTCTGGGAGACCGACGCCACCCTGGCCGCGCAGTCGGAGCCGATGGCGGCGACCTGTTCGGCTGGCCCCAGCTGGAGCCCATCACCAGCGTGGACGCCGCCGTGCGAGCCATCGAGACCATCGTCGAGCAAGGGGAGGGACCCCGGGGCGACTGGCGCAACGCCCACTTCGGCCGCTTCCTCAAGGTCCTTGACGAGTACCTGGCCATGATGCAGGCGAACCCTGGCCTCGAGGTCGCCCGCCCGGTGCTCCCGGCCCTGGTGCGGCCGCCCGAGAGCGGCGAGGAGGCCGACCTCATCACCGACCCACGCACCGCCGGCATCGCCGACTTGGGCAACGTCGGCTACGAGCTGCCAAACGTTAGTCGGCGGTCGTCATTCGGGTGCGCCAGAACCCACGCGGATCGCACGACCAGCCGTCGATCTCGCGGTTGAGGCCGGGATACGGACGGCCCCCGGGGACAGGCACGGTGGCGCACGCCCGACGCGAAGCCGAACTTGGCAGCGCCCAGAGCCCGGTCTGTCTACGTTGAGGTCATGCTCGAGTCGGCGCCAGAGGTTCGTCGTCACTACCGGTCGGTGACTGTCGAGGCTGATCGGCTGGGCCGTGGCGGGGCGCCGATCGCGAGCGCGGGGTGCACGGCTGTGTCGAGCCTCCGACGCTGACTGGTGAGCCGAGGCCATACCCGCGCGGTGCGCGCCGTGCTCTATCCGAGTGCGAGCATTGCCTCGGCGACCTGGCCGGCTGCCGCACCGGGGATGGCTGTGGCGGCCTCCTCGAGGACGAGAAGTCGTGCGCCCCCGATCTCGTGCGCGATCGCCTCGCCGTTGCCGATGGGGAAGAACGGGTCGCGTTGGCCGTGGACGACGAGCGTGGGGATCTCGATCTGGGGTAGGCGCTCGCGCCAGCGGGGTTTGCAGTTGAGCTTGGAGAACACCATGGCCATCTGGTTGGCCATCTGGACCGGGGGGGCGGTGCCGGGGGTGCGGTCCCAGATGCGCGCGGCGATCGCGCGCGCGGCGACGGGGTCGTCGCCGCGGATCCCCGCGCGGGCGGCGGCGTACTCTGCCACCGCGTCGCGGTCGGTCCAGTCGGGAATCGGTTGCGCGAACAGCCGGCGCATCGTCGCCTTGTCGTGGTCGGGGAGGTCATCGTCGGGCGGGCCGGGCGCGACCGGGCGGGTGCCGGCCAGGGTGAGCGCCGAGAACGCGCCCGAATGGTCGAGCGCGGCCACCTGGGCGACCATCCCGCCGACGCCGATCCCCGCGAGGTGCGCGGGCCCGCCGCCGGGCGTGTCGGCGAGGGCCGCGGCGTCGGCGGCGAGGTCGCGCAGGGTGTAGGCGGGCGCGTTCGGGTTGGCCGTCGTGGACTCGCCGCTGTCGCGCAGGTCGTAGCGCACCACGCGGCGGCCGCCGGCGGCGAGGCGCTCGCAGAGCGCGTCGGGCCAGGAGAGCATCGTCGTCCCGCCCGCGAGCAGGACGAGTGGCGCGTCGTCGTCACCGAAGGACTCGACGCCCAGGGCCACGCGATTGGCGTTGACGGTGGTCATCGGATCAAGGCCGCTTGCCGTATCCCAGCGCCTCGACGATCTTCCCGTCCCGGACGCGCATGAGGTTCACCCCCCGGTAGTCCTCGGCGCCCGTGACCCGCCAGCGGATGACGGCGCGGTCGCCCTCGACGTCGACGTGCTCGACCTCGAACTGGATCGTGGGGTCGGAGGCCAATCCCTGCCAGCCGGCGAGGCATTCGTCGTAGCCCGTCCATCGGTTGCCGTCGGGCGCCGGGCCGGTGCCCTCCATCACGCAGTCGGCGGCGATGAGGTCGACGAGCTTGTCGGGTGCCCGCTCGCGGAACGCGGCGTTGAACTGGTCGATGACGGCCGTGGTGTCGGTCATGGCGGCATCGTCCGCCGCTGCGAGCATTGCTGCAACTCCCTCGAGGGAATGGCATTGAGACCCGGCATAGGCGACGATCACCTGGTGATGACCCGGTTCCCGAGCGAGCTGCGCCGTTGGCGCTCGGCCCGCCGGCTGAGCCAACTCGAGCTGGCGGTGCGGGCAGGCACGACGCAGCGGCACGTGAGCTTCATCGAGCAGGGCCGCTCCCGGCCGGGGCGCAGCGTGGTCGTGCGGCTGGCGGAGTCGATGGAGCTCACGCTGCGGGAGCGCAACGAGCTGCTCCTCGCCGCCGGCTTTGCCCCGGCCTTCCCGGAGTCACCGCTCGATGACGCGGCGCTCCGGCCGGTCCGCGGGGCGCTGGACACGATCCTCGACGGCCACCTTCCGTACCCGGCGAGGTCGTACGGCCCCACGGCATCCTCGTCACCGCCAACCGGGCGTTCGACCTGTTCCACGAAGGCGTCGACCCCGCGTTGCTGGCGCCGCCGGCCAACATGTTCCGCCACGCCCTCCACCCCAATGGTCTCGCGCCCCGGGTTCGCAACCTGCCCGAGTGGGGCCGGCACATCACCGAGAACCTGCGGGCACAGCTCGTACGGAGCCCGGACCCGTCGTTGGAGGAGCTGCTCGCCGAGCTCGAGGGCTACCTGCCGCCGCTGCCCCCACAGGCCGACTCGCTCGGCTTCGCCGTGCCCCTGGAGCTGGCCTCGGCAGACGGCGACCTCCGCCTCATCACCACGATCACATCGTTCGCCACCGCTGCCGACGTGACGCTCGCCGAGCTGCATCTCGAGGCATTCCTGCCCGCTGACGAAGGCTCTGCCGAGGTGCTGCGCCGCCGATGGGGGTGACGATCGACGACGCCCGGGCGATCGCCGCCTCGCTCCCTCGTTCGTACGAAGCGCTCGTACGCGACCAGGTGAGGTTCCGGGTCGGCCGCATCGTCTATGCCGCGTCCTTCCAGGACGACACGATCATGGGCTTCGGCTTCCCCAGGGAGGAGCGGGAGGCGCTCGTGGCCTCGGAGCCCGACAAGTTTCCTCATGCCCCGCCCCTCCGACATGCGATACGAGTGGGTCTGCGTCCGGCTCAACTCCATCGATGTCGACGAGCTGCGGGAGCTGCTCATCGACGCGTGGCGCATGTGCGTCCCGAAGAAGGTGGCTGCCGCCCACGCGGGTTCACAAGTGCACGATGTGTGCGCACCGAACCGTGCCCCATCCGCAGTCAGCAGAGTCGGGCGGAGGATCGGCCTGGTCGTGGGGGCGATCCCGAGTTGTTCGCACACATTCCTCCGGAACGATGAGCGTGAGAGATCGCTACCGCTCCTGAGGTGGTTATCCCAGATCCGCTCCTGAGGCCCGGCCTTCCCTATAGGTCGACCCGAGTAGACCGGCACGCCGTCGCGGTGCCACGCATAGAGGCCTGGCTCGGTGGGGACATCACGCCTCGAAAGCTCAGCCGCACGATGCGCATTTGTGAGTTCATTCGCCGCCATTCCGCTGCGTGACCCATCTCCCCATTCTGCTCGCCGACATCACACCGCCCTTGCCGCCGGGAGCGTGGCGTCGACGTAGCCGTGTAGCCATCGACGCTGTCCCGAGACTGCGAGCCGGCTATGAGGTGGATGCCGGATCAGCTGACCCCTGCTCGCTTCTCGCGGAGGATTCGCACGGCGTCGGTCGACGTCAGGGCCCAAGCCACCAGAACAGGTTGGAACACCAGCCGGATGGCGCGCTTGGCGTCCGTGTCCAGGCCGAAGGCGTCCACGTGACCCGTGTATTGCGCGATGTTGCCGGGGAACACGGCCACGAAGAAGGCGGCTGCTGTGCCGCCGACCACCGCGCGGGCAGGTTGCCTCCAGGTCCCGAGCAGAGCAGCGCCGAGCGCGAGCTCGACAACGCCTGAGACCACGACGACGAGGTCAGGGTCGGCCGGGAACCACGACGGCACCTGTGCTTGGAACTCTTGGCGCTGCTTCGTGAGATGTCCGGTACCAGCTGTGAGCAGCGCAGCGCCGAGCGCAAGCTGGCCCATGGCACCCAGGGCTCGGCGCGCCGTCGAGGCTGCGGCCATTGATGGTCCTCCCTGTCGGCGCGACAGCCAGCCGGTCCACTGGCCTGCCTGCCACGTCATGGTCGACGTCCGCTTCGCCAAGATACGGGCTGGACCAAGTCGAGGTGCCTTGGACCGCGGAACTCGGTGGCGTCGCGACGGCCCTGCGGACGGTCTGTCACTAGGAACGGCGACCTCGTGTTCGCCAAGATGGGGGCGTCAGACCCTGGCGAACGCGAGGGAGCGCGGCGATGGATCACCAGCAGCTCGAGAAGGTCCGCGATGGGAAGGGCTTCATCGCCGCTCTTGACCAGAGTGGAGGCAGCACGCCGAAGGCGCTGCGGCGCTACGGCGTGGGCGAGGACCAGTACGGCGACGAGACTGAGATGTTCGACCGCATCCACGAGATGCGGACCCGCATCATCACGAGTCCGAGCTTCGGCGGCGACCGGATCGTGGGAGCGATCCTGTTCGAGATGACGATGGACCGCCAGATCGACGGGCGGGACAGCGGGGACTACCTGTGGTCGGTGAAGCAGGTCGTCCCATTCCTGAAGGTCGACAAGGGGCTCGCCGAGGAAGTCGACGGTGTCCAGCTCATGAAGCCGATCGGGGGTCTCGACGGCCTGCTCGACCGCGGCGTCGCCAAGGGCATGTTCGGCACGAAGATGCGCTCGGTCGTGAAGCTGGCCGATCCCAAAGGGATCGAGGCCATCGTCGCCCAGCAGTTCGAGGAGTGCCGGACCATCCTGTCCGCTGGCCTGGTCCCCATCCTCGAGCCCGAGGTCGACATCAAGAGCCCCCAGAAGAGTGCGGCCGAGGAGCTCCTCAAGGCGGCGATCCTGGCCCGCGTCGATGACCTGCCCGCCGGCCAACAGGTCATATTCAAGCTCAGCCTGCCCGACGAGGACGGCTTCTACGGCGACCTCGTCGCCGACCCGCGGGTCATGCGGGTCGTCGCGCTGTCCGGCGGCTACTCGCGCGACGAGGCCAACGACCGCCTCGCCCACAACCCGGGCGTCATCGCCAGCTTCTCGAGGGCCCTGACCGAGGGCCTCACGGCCCAGCAGAGCGACGAGGAGTTCGACGCAGTGCTCGACGCCTCGATCAAGAGCATCTACGACGCGTCCATCACCTAGACCACACCTGGTGTCGCCTGGTCGCTCCAGCACCCGGGCGCAATCGGCGACCGCCTACCTTGAACCGCCAGTTGGAGAACCGCGGCATAGGCCCGTCCGTGTTGTGGCGCGCCGGGTCGTCGCGTGCGTGGTGGTCTGGCTCGCGCCCTTGCCGTCGCGGACGCCAACGCTGCCGTCGCGCTGGGGCTCGACGACCGTGCCGTCACGCCACCGCCCGCCGGGCCGGTTGCGCCAGCGGACGCCCTTGCCGGCCGATAGCCCGAGTGCCACCAGCTCCGGACGCGAGGGCGCTGCCACTGGGTCAGTTCGGCTCGGCGACGGAGTCGGCTGAACCGCGATCCTGAGCCATCGACACGAAATCATGGGGGGCTGCTCCGTGGAGGCGCATGGCGACTTGGTTCCTGCGGGCGGCCAGCATGACCTGCTTAGCTGCGACCCGCTCGCGCGAAGCGTGCTCGTGGCCAGCGCCGACGCGATCGCCGGGCCATTGATCTAATGGCACTTCGAGGACAGTGCGTATGGGTCATGGCGACCCCGAGGCGTCTCATTTACGCCTGCTCCCAGGCGCCGTCTCGCGGGCGCCTGAGGAGCGGCATGGCCAAGCTGATCTACGTGGCGAATGTGTCCCTTGACGGCTACATCGAGGACGCGCACGGCGGGTTCGAATGGACCGCGCCCACCGACGAAGTCTTCACCGTCATCACTGATCTTGTGCGCCCCGTCGGTGCCTACCTCTATGGACGGCGCATGTACGAGACGATGGCAGTGTGGGAGGCCGACCCCACCCTGGCCGCCCAGTCGGAGCTCAGGGCCGACTTCGCGAACGTCTGGCAAACGGCCGACAAGATCGTCTACTCCACGACGCTGCACGCAGTCTCGACCGCCAAAACGACGGCTCGAGCGCCGCTTCGACCCTGATTCGGTCCGCGACATGAAGACGTCCGCCGCCAGCGACTTCATCGTCGGCGGGCCGACCCTCGCAGCACACGCGTTCAACGCCGGGCTGGTCGATGAGTGCCACCTCTTCATTTGTCCGGTGCTCGTCGGTGAAGGCAAGCCCGCATTCCCCAGCGACGCCCCCGCCCAGTTGGAGCTGCTGGAGGAACACCGATTCGACAACGGTGTCGTGTATCTCCGCTACCGCACCCAGAGCTGACCCTCCAGGCGGAAGCGCACCGTCGCTTCGCTTCGACGATACAAACTGGGGCCGCGTCTCAGGGACGAACAACGGATGCTGGAAGCGGGGGGTGCCGGCGGCGCGCGCGGGCTTGTACCGAGCGTCGCTCCAAGGTGACCGATAACGCCGGCCGTCCGCACCTGGTCGCGACGCACATGTTGGTGAAGAACCCGGCGACGACCAGGCCGGCCACGGCTGCCCGGCGCAGTCCAGTCCGAGGTTGTTCCCCAAGAGCGCGCCGTGGACGTCCCTGGTGACCACCTCGCCGTCCGGGGACTGAGGCCCTTCGGGGCGCCGGTGGGGAGCGCCGCCTTGAGAGGCGAATCGGCCTCCCGCGGGTCGTGCAGCATCAAGACGACCGCACACTCGACGCGCGGTTCGGCTGCCGCCCCGGGGTGCCCCCGAACGCGCACTCTTGGGACGCGCGGCGACGGATCCTCGACGGACACCGGCCGCCGGGCCGTCGGACCGCCGGCGGCCGGTGCCGCTACCAATACATCCCGACCGGACGGACCTCGACTGCGCCGCCGATGCGGGCGGCGGGGATCCGTGCGGCGAAGGCGATGGTTGCGTCCTTGTCTTCGGCCTCGAAGACGTAGAAGCTGCCGGGTGTGGCGTCGATCCCGCCGACGGTCCCGTCGGAGGTGATCGTCTGGCCGTTCTGCGTCGCACGGTCGTGGCGTCCTTCCGGTAGCCGAGGGGGAAGTTCGACTTCACGCCCGGAGTGGCCACGATCCGAAGGCTCCGGGCTCTCGCGCTGCTCGATGCCGACGTCGAAGCAGTCATCGCAGGCTGCGATGATCTCCGCCGGCAGGCGCTCCGCGGCATTGTCGAGCGTCTGGTCACCGAAGGCGACCGCGCCGTGGCCGAACCGGAGGAACTCGTGCGCGCCCTGCACACACTGACGAGCTTCGAGACCTTCGACTCACTTGCCGGCGCCGAGAACAAGCCCGAAGACGTCTTCGGCCTCGCGGAGGCGCTCGCACATGAGGCCATTCGCCACGCGGCGACGACAACCGCTCGTGAGGCGGGACTGACCGAGCTGTAGCGGGGTCGCCGCCAGAGGAGCCACCCGCGACTGCTGCGCTGTCCTCGAGGTCGCCGAGACCGACGGTGATGATGTCGATGGGTCAGCGCAGGCTGCGTCCCGTCACTTCGGAGACGCCGTGGCCGAAACAGCCCGACGCCGGCACCCACAGTGCCCTACCGGCCCAGTAGGCGAATTCCAGCTCGTGGCCGTCGTCGGACATAGGCATGCGCTCGACACGCGGCCGTCGCACGCGTCGTGGCGGACGATCGTCGCGCCCCGGGGCGAACGGCATCAGCACCGGCCGGCGGCGAGCACGTCACCAAACGCACGCTGGGCCTGGGCCGGTCGACTGCGGCGGGGTCCCATGTAGCGGCGATGCTGAGCCCGGCGACCCGCCCGGTACCGGCGACGGTGGCCACGCCGGTCGTTACCGCGTCGACGTCGGGACCACCGGGAGCGGGGAAGCGCAGCCCCGGTAGCTCGCATGGGTCGACCACGTCGAGGTCGACGTGCAGCAGCAGCGGACCATCGGGCAGCACGGTCGGCGCGAGATCGGCCACCGCAACCTGCCGCACTGCAGAGTCCGCCAACGCCGCCACCTCGGGCGGGTCGAGGTCGCGGGCGTCGACCAGCACCGCCCGCTCCTCGGCCAGCGGCGTCATCCCCAGCGCTCGCGGCAGGGTCAGGTCACCCCGCCCGACAACCTTGGCCAGCGGCAGCCCGCCGAGGTACCCCGAGGTCGTGGTGGCCTCGGTGTGGAAGTCGCCGTGGGCATCGAACCACACCACCGCCGGGTCGAGGCCCCGGCGCTGCATCCCGGCCAACACGGCGATGGCGGTGACACAGTCGCCCGTCAGCACGGTCACGTCGTCGCCACGGATGTCGGCCACGGCGTCCACCAACCCCGCGTACACGCCCACCAGCGCCGCCCACGGGTCGGCGTCGTCCGCCGGTGCTCCCTCGACGACGATCGCCCCCTCCGGCACGCAGACGCCCAGCCCGCCGGCCAGCGAGTCGCACAGATGCCACGGCAGAACCAACACGCCCGCACGCTACCCACGGGCCGCCGTCACACGGCCCGTCATGCCGCTTCGGTCGGCCTCGTGCTCCAGTGAGAACATCGCCCGCTTCGTCGGCCACGCCAAGCGGGCTATCGACGGCCGGACCAAAGGGGGTTGTGCTGCGCGGATGTCCCTCCGGGCGCCAACGTGAGCGTCAGCGGCAACGCCCGACCCGAAGGACTCCCCGAGAACCGCGCCGACGGTCGCGCAGCCGCCTGACCAGACGCGCTACTCCTGCCGGGCAAGGTGAGGGGAACCGGCGGGCCGACGAATGCGGTGACCTGGTTAGGACGTGCGGCGGTTCTGGCCGATGCGCCGGTGGCTTGGCCCGTTGGTGTCGACGGAGGATGTGCGAGTGACGGCGGGCAGGATCAGGTCGAGCGTGGCCGTGAGCTGCTCGCCGAGGGCCAGCTGATCGGTCTCATCGAGAACCCACCGGTAGAGGACTCCGAGGTACGCATCGAAGAGGATGAGGGCGGCACGATCGGGATCGACGCCGCCGGGGATGTCGCCGGCTCGTTGTCCAGCGCGCACGCTGTCCGCCAGGAGTTGGGGTGCGTCCGATTCATCGGCGAGCAGTGGGCCTCCAGCGCGCTGCCAGGCGCGCACCATGGCCCGTCCGGTCGCGGGGTCGTCCTCGTAGAGGTCGGCGAGCACGCGAAACGCGCGGCGGAGCCGGCTCGTCGAGTCGACCGTGTCCTGGTCGTCCTCGGCGAGGGCCTTCGCGAACTCGGCTCGTAGTCGTCCGAACCACTCGAAGACGATGTCTTCCTTCCGGGCGAAGTAGTTGAAGACCGTCGCCCGTGACACGTCCGCGCGCTCGCCGATCTGCTCCACCGTCGTCGAGTCGTAGCCGTTAGTGGCGAAGAGGGCGACGCCGCTCTCGAAGATGCGTTCCCTGGTCTCCCGCTTCTTGCGTTCACGGCGGCCCGCCCTGGTGGGGGTCACGACGGGGTCAGGCGTCGACACTTGACAACTCCTATACTGAAGTCTAAAAATCGATCGGACGCTAAGTATATACGTAGATCCACGTGGGCGGTCGTCCAGGAGGTGAGTGGCGCAGCATTGGCGACGCGATCCTCGACCACACCGGAAGGAGCTGAAGGTGGCAGCAGCAGAGATGACCCTCGACGCGCGTCGCGCCTTCCTCACCGAGGGCACCCGCGCCGCCGTCCTCGCCACCACCCGTGAAGACGGCAGGCCTCATGCCGCACCGATCGCGTTCGTCCTCGATGACGACGACATCCTGTTCCTGACCAACGCCCAGACGGTGAAGGGCCGTGATCTCCTGCGCGATCCTCGGGTGACGCTCGTCGTCGACGACGAGACGCCGCCCTTCGCCTTCGTGATGATCAAGGGTACGGCCGTCGCGTCACGGGACGTCGAGAACCTCGAGCAGCTTGCGCGACGAATCAGCCAGCGCTACGACGCCGGCGAGGGGACGGAGGACTTCGTGCGGTTCGCCCGCGAGGAACTCGGGATGCTGGTTCGTGTGGCACCCACCAGGATCGTCGCTCTCGACCGCGTGGGCGAGCATTGAAGCGGCGGGCACCTACGAACGTGGATGCCGACATGACACAGCCGGGGACCGCCGTCCGGTCGGGTCTCTCGCTGCCGCTGTTCGGTGAGCTTTCGGATCCGTTGGAAGTTGTGCGTCTGACTGCCGAGGCGGAGGCGGCGGGCTGGCATGGCGTCTTCGTGTGGGATCACCTGTGGTGGCGTGCGCCAGTGAGCCACGTGGGAGACCCGTGGATCACGCTCGCCGCGATCGCGGCTGCGACCGAGCGGGTGCGGCTCGGCCCGATGGTGACGCCGCTTCCACGCCGTCGACCAGCGAAGGTTGCGCGGGAGACGGTCACGCTCGACCGGCTCAGCCGCGGGCGGCTCGTCCTCGGTGCCGGGATCGGTGAAGACCGGTTCGGCAAGGAGTTCACCACGACCCGCGAACAGCTCGATGACCGGGCGCGAGGTGAGATGCTCGACGAAAGCCTCGACATCCTCACCGCCGCGTGGGCGGGCGAGCCTGTGCACCATCACGGGCGACACTTCACGATCGACGAGGGTCAGTTCTTGCCGCGACCGGTGCAGCGGCCCGGCGTCCCGGTGTGGGTCGCTGGCTTTAGCGGCAACGTCAGGCCGATGCGTCGGGCCGCCCGGTACGACGGGTTCTTCCCGGTCAACCTGGAGCATCCCGACCAGCTCGCCGAGGTCGTCGCCACGGTGACCGAGTTGCGACGGGATCCGACTGCGCCTTACGACTTCGTCGTCGGTCTCCCGGTGGGTGTCGATCTGCACCCGTGGCAGCAGGCGGGTGCCACGTGGTGTCTTGTGGGGTTCGAACCGGAGCGGGTGTCGTCGGACCAGGTGCGCGGCGTGCTTCGCGATGGCCCCGTGGCCCGTTGAGCATCCAGCCCGGGAGCGACTCCAGCAGCGGACCGTCCGCGTCCTCGTCGCGGCACAGGTCTTGGGCGGTGCCGCCATCGGCGTCGGTGCTGCCGTGTCGCCCTTGCTGGCCAAGTAGATTCTCGGCGGTGATGACACGTTCGCAGGCCTCGCGTTCGCGGCGCTGAGTTTCGGAACCCGTTGTCGCCGTGACGTAGCCGCGGACGAGACCCGGGTCGGCACTCGCGGCAGTGCCGCTGTCGCGGCTGATGTCACGGCGCGGGCGACGGCCCGTGGGTAGGAACTCCCAACGACGACGGACTCCCCGAGATTCGCGCCCACGGTCGCCCAGCCGCCTGACAGGCAAAGCAGGCGTCGGCAACCATCTGGTCATGCGCGTGCCGATGAGTTCCGGCCGGCCGCGCCGTCGCATGGGTGGCACAGCACCTCGCGCCGTCACGGATCGAGGGAACTAGGGATGACGAAGCTCACCGCCGCCTCGAAGGACGGCACTGCCATCGCCTATGAGTGCGCCGGGACCGGTCCGGCAGTGGTTCTCGTCGGCGGCGGTCTCACCGACCGCAGCGAGAACGCCCCGCTGGTGCCAGCGTTGGCCGAGCACTTCACCGTTGTGAACTACGACCGCAGGGGCCGCGGTGCCAGCGACGACGCCGCGGCCTACGACGTCGGTCGCGAGGTCGCGGACATCGACGCGTTGATCGCCGCAACCGGCGGAACGGCGCATCTCTACGGCGTGTCCTCCGGCGGCGCGCTCGCGCTCGAGGCGGCCACCGCGGGGAGCGCCGTCGGCAAGGTTGCCGTGTACGAGGTGCCGTACAGCGTCGCGCCCGACTGGCCCGACGCGTGGAAGTCCTATACCGACGAGCTCGATCGCGCGCTCGCCGCCGGCGACCGCGGTACGGCGCTGGAGGCGTTCCTTCGCGTGACTGGCACGCCGGAGGAGGAGATCGGCGGGATGCGGACGGCACCGTTCTGGTCCGACCTCGAGGCGATGGCCCACACCCTGCGGTACGACGCTGCCTGCCTCTGGACCGGACAGCCACCCGTCGACCGCCTCGCGACGATCCGACAGCCGGTGCTGGTGCTCACGGGCGACGAGCGCCCGCCCGACGCAGCACGGTGGGTCCTCGCCCTCGCCGACGCCGCGGATGCCATCGCCGCCGCCATCGTCGACGCAGAGCGCGACACCCTTCCGGGCCAGGGGCACGTCGCAGACCCGGATGCCGTCGCAGCACGGCTCGTGGACTTCTTCACTGCCTGACCGGTATCGGGACCCACGCCGCTGGCCGTAACGGGACATTCGGGTCCGCCCAGCTGGTCCTGCCACGCGGAGCTTTCTCCCACGACGCGGATGCCATGGACGCTCCCGGCAGACAGCGGGATCAGCGACCAAAGGCGACCGTGAGCGTCGACAACGGCTCGCGACGACGAAGGACTCCCCGAGATTCGCGCCCACGGTTGCGCAGCCGCCTGATCAGGCGCGCTGCGCCCCTACCGGCACTTATCCGGGGCAGACCTTCCGACGGAACTCGTGAGCATTATGGGACGACACCGGTGCCGTCGTGCATGTGGCGCCCTGAGCCGTCGATCGGGTTGCGGTCGCTACGCCGGCTGGCGATGCTTGGCGGCCGCGTGGGCTTCCGTCGGCTGCCAGCGAGTTCGACGCGAGGGTCGTGGGGGGCGCCGATGCCAGGAGGGAAGACCATGCGGCAGGCGGGCATCCGGCAACAATGGGAGGATGCGGCTCCCGGTTGGGCCCGGTGGGAGCCGACGATCGGCGCCTGGATGGAACAAGCGACCGAGGCCATGCTCGCCATGGCGGCCGTGGACGCTGGTGCGCGTGTGCTCGACCTGGCCTGTGGGGCCGGCAGCCAGTCGTTGGATGCTGCTCGTCGGGTTGGGCCACGGGGCTGTGTGGTCGCGAGCGACATCTCCGACACGATGCTCCGGCACGTTCGCGAGAACGCCCGTGCGGCTGGCCTGGCCAACGTCACAACGTTGGTCGGTGCTGCTGAGGACCTGGGCGTGGCGGCGGACAGCGTTGATGCAGTCATCTGTCGGCTCGGCCTAATGCTGTTCGTCGACCCGGCACGAGCGCTGGGGGCGGTGCGGCGCGCCCTGCAATCGGGGGCAAGGGTGGCCGTTGTGGTCTTCACCACGCCGTCGCGAAACCCGTTCATGGCGAAGCCGATGCAGATCCTGCTTCGTCACGCGGGCAAGACGCCGCCGCCGGCGGGGCAACCAGGAATCTTCTCGCTCGGCGAGCCTGGGGTGCTCGGGCAGTTACTGGCGGCCAGTGGGTTCGTCGGCGTCGAGCAGCGCAGCTTGGATGTCCCGCTGCGCATGTCATCAACGGCGGAGGCCTTGACGATGATGAAAGAGGCGTTTGGCGCGTATCGAGCCGTCATCGGTGACTGTCCACAAACCGTGCGGGCGGCGGCCTGGGCGGAGGTGGCCGAGACGCTGAAGACCTTCGAAACCGCAGCGGGGTTCATAGGTCCTGCGGAGGTGCTGGTGGCCGCGGGCCTCAGGCCCACGTAACACACCACCCGCCAACAAACCAGGCCCAGGGCACTGAGCACGATTCGGCAGTGGTGCATGTCGGAGCACCCGAGATCGTCGTTCTGGCGCAACCAAAACGAGTCGAGGCGCTCCCGTATCCATCGTTCCGTACGCACCGGTCCCGTCGTGGCCGGGCTTCTCGGCTGTGGCCGGTTCGCTCACCCGATGCTGCTGTTGTGGTTGGGAGTGAGTCCGAGTCCGATGAGCGCGATGAACATCCATGCTGCGAGGTAGGCGAAAGCCCAGCTTGGGCTGAGGGCGGTCCAGAGGATGCCGGCGATGCCGCTGGCGGCGAGGTTGCCGAGGCTCTGGACGCCAGCGAGGAGCCCGAACGCGGACCCTTCGCACGTCGACAGCGGCGTGCGTCGCGACGGCGGCGTGTTCGGCGGTTTCGACGCAGCCGATGCCGATGCCGGCGAGCGCGAACCATGGCAGCAGGGCCGCCCAGCTGTCGGTGTCGTGGGCGAAGCCGAGGTAGGCGACGGCGAAGGCGGCGACCCCGAGGGTGAGCACGCGTCGTGCTCCGGCGCGGTCGGTGTGTTGTCCGGCGGCGAGGCTGGTGAGGGTGGCGGCGACGTTGTAGGGATGTAGAGGGCCAGCGCGGTGGCGGTCGCGGTCGTGGTGCTGCGCCCGGGTTCGAGCAGCTGGGTGGCGCGCAGGATCAACAGGGTGGCGGCGCAGTTGCCGAGTTCGAAGGCGGTTCACCGATCAAACCACTACCTTGAGCCCACCACGCGGTGCCACTGAACGCCGGTGAATCCGTCGCTCTGGACCTCGCCGCTTCTGACATTCGACGACTCGGGCGCTCTGGTCGGTGCGGTGCCACTGAGCGTCGGTGAGCCTGTCGCTCTGGACCTCGCCGCTTCTGACATCCGACGACTCAGGCGGTGGGTTGGGTGCCGCCGTACGCTTGGGCATGACCCTCACCGGCTCCTATTGGCCAGCGGACACGAGCGAAGAAGTCCATGAGACAACCATCGGCGACGCGCTGCGGGACGCGGCGACAGCCGCAGCCGACCGGACTGCGCTGGTGGCGGGGATGCCGGATCCCGCCGACCGCCGCCGATGGACATATGCCGAGCTGTTACGCGATGCCGAACTGGTGGCCCGTAGCCTCCTGACCCGCTTCGAGCCGGGCGAACGCGTAGCGGTCTGGGCGCCCAACATCCCCGAATGGGTGATCCTCCAATATGGTGCCGCCCTGGCGGGCTTGGTGCTGGTAACGGTCAACCCGGCCTACACCGCGACGGAACTCGAGTACGTGCTGCGACAGTCCCGCGCCGCCGGACTGTTCCTCTTGCCTGCGTACCGTGCCAACCCGATGGCGAAGTCCTTGGAGTCCGTCCGTCCCGGGTTGCCTGACCTTCGCGAGGCCATCTTGTTTACCGAGTGGCAGGGCTTCCTCGCGTCGGCCGAATCCGCTGAGCCCGCCTTGCCTGAGGTCCGGCCGGGCGACGCTGCTGCCCTGCTGTACACGTCGGGCACCACCGGGTTCCCAAAGGGCGCCGTGCTCAACCATCGCGGAATGACCAACGACGCCCGCTTCATCGCCCAGCGCTGGGGGATGGCGGAGGGTGACGTGATGGTCAACCCGATGCCCTTGTTCCATGCAGGTGGATGCGTGATGGCCGTGCTCGGCGCGGTGGCCAAGCTCGGCACCTACGTGCCAGTCCTCGCCTTCGACCCCGCTCTCGTCCTCGAGCTGATCGAAACGGAGCAGGCCGCCCTCAGCGGTGGAGTGCCCACGATGCTGATCGCCATGATGGAGCACCCTGACCTCGCCAAGCGCGATCTGTCGTCACTGCGTTCGGTCGGATCAGGCGGTGCCCCGGTTCCGGCCGACCTTGTCCGCCGGATCGAGGCGACCCTCGACGTGCGGTTCGCCATTGTGTTCGGTCAGACCGAGTGCATGGCCGTGGCCAC
>JBKPAA010000136.1:0-29919 GCA_046726215.1 Actinomycetota bacterium
CCTTCTCGCCCATGCGCATGACCGAGCCCTTGCCGAACTGCTTCTCGATCTGGCTGAGGGCCATGTCGAGGTTCTTCTGACGATCCACCGGTGTGGTCCTTTCTGCGGTGGTGCGGTTGTGGCGGCGACGGGACCCGGCGCTGCCGGCTAACCCCGATGCGATCTCGAAGCCCAGGCTCCGACGGCGATCTCGATGACCTTCCCTTGACCTTAGAGAGAGGGTGTGACAATTAGGGCGCCTCGAACGACATCACTGTAGTTTCGAACGCCTGTTCGTTCAAGCACCAACGCCTGTTCGCCGGTGCCGCCACGGAATCGCCCTCACTCAGCCCAGGTGGCGCACGTAGATGTCCTCGTATCGGGCACCGCCCCGACCCAGGTGGCTCCGCACCACTCGGATGTCGGGCACGGCGAACCGTGCCGACAGTGGGCGTCCCACGATCCCGCCGGCCAGGCGCCGGGCGCTCCCCCGTGCGGACCGGGCCAAGCGGGCCAGCGTGACGTGCCCCCGGAAGGGCCGATCCTCGTGAGGCCGGCCGAGCGTCCTCGTGGCCTTGATGACGGCGCCCGCGAGGTCGTCGAGCCCGCCGACCGGGAGCGCCACGACCTGGCGCGACAACGTCTCGACCACCGGGCCGACGGTCGCCTCGCAGGCGACGAGCCCGGCGGCATCGGCCCCGTCGAGGGCCTCGACCACGGCCGTGGGATCCTCGACCTCCCCCAGGAACCGCAGCGTCACGTGCCACTGGTCGCGAGTGGTCCAGCGCAGGCCGGCCTGCGCCCGCCGGGGCAGGTCGGCGATCATGTCGAGCACGTCGTCGGGCGGGCGCACACCGACGAAGAGCCGCATGACAGCCTAGGAGATCGGCTCGCGGTCCCGGGACGGCGCCTCGGCCGACGCGTCCAGCCTCCGCCGCAACAGATCCAGCAGCGAGATGCAGGCGAACTGGCGGACCCGATCGCGATCGCCCGGCAGCCCGACCCGCACCACGACGGGCTCGCGGTCGCCCATGGCCACCGCCATGAACACCGTTCCGGGCCTTTGGCCCTCCTGCTCGTCGGGCCCGGCCACGCCGGTGACGCCGAGGCCGACGTCGGCGCCGAGCCGGCGCCGCACCCCGGCCGCCATTGCCGCTGCCGCCTCGGCCGTGACCACGGGCCCCTCGGGCACCCCCAGCAGGTCGTGCTTCAAGTCGGTGGCGTACGACACGATGCCGCCCCGGAACCAGCCGCTCGCGCCCGGCACGTTCACCAGCCGGGAGGCCACCAGCCCCCCGGTGAGCGACTCCGCCACCGCCAGCGTGAGGCCCCGCCGGACCAGGTCCTTCGCCACCGCGTGCTCCATCGTCTCGTCGTCGACCCCGAACACGATGTCGCCGAGGATGCCCCGCACCACCCATTCCTCGTCGTCGAGCAGCCGGCGGGCGCGGTCCTCGTCGTCGGCCTTGACGGTGATGCGGACCTTCAGCCCCTCGATCCCGCTGGCCAGAAACGCCAGGGTGGGCGCCTCCGGCCCCGCGTCGTCGAGCTCGGCCATGTGCCCGGCCAGCCTCTCGGCCAGGCCCGACTCGCTGTCGCCCCACGTGCGCAGCGTCCGGGAGCGGATGATCGACACCTTCCCCGCCCGCCGCCGCAGGTCGGGCAGCACGGCGCCCGACACGATGTCCTGCATCTCGTAGGGAACGCCGGGCACGGCGTAGATCACCTTGCCGCCCTCGCCCACCGGGCAGATGAGCCCCGGCGCCGTGCCCGGCTGGGGGTCGGCGATGGCGGTGGCACCCTCGGGGACCTGCGCTTGGCGCAGGTTGTTGGCTGGCATCCGCCGGCCCCGGGCGGCGAAGCGCTCGAGGATGCGGTCGACGACCTCGTCGTCCTGCACCAGCCCCACGCCCATCACCCGGGCGATGGCGTTGCGGGTGATGTCGTCCTGGGTGGGACCCAGGCCGCCGCACGCGATGACTGCGTCCGCCCGACCGAGCGCCAGTTCCAGGGCGCCGACGATGCGCTCGAGGTTGTCGCCAACCGTCTGCTGGTGGGTGCAGTCGATGCCGGCCAGGGCCAGCTGCTCACCGATCCACGCGGAGTTGGTGTCGACCACCTGGCCCAGCAGCAGCTCGGTGCCGACGGCGACGATCTCGCAGCGCATCAGGTCCCCTCCCCCAGCATCTCGCCGCCGGTCGACGCGACGACGCCCCGGACGCCCCCGACCGCGGTGGCGCGGCTGCCTTCGAGCACGTACTGCACACCCGTGACGAGGGTCAGCACCACCGCAACCCACAGCGTGGCGTCGGCGACCCAGGCGTGGTGATCGGCGATCGGCGGGGCCAGTGCCAGCGCCACCGCCAGCGACTGCACCACCGTCTTGATCTTGGCCCAGAAGCGCGCCGGCACCGCCAGGCCCCGGCGGCCCCAATACGAGCGGAACACCGAGATGCCCACCTCGCGGGCCGTGATGAGGAGGACCGGCAGCCACCAGAACGCGCCTTCGACCACCAGCGCCCACATCGCCCCCAGAACGAGCGCCTTGTCCGCCAGCGGATCCAGGAACGCGCCCGACCGGGTGGTGCCCATGCGCCGGGCCAGCCAGCCGTCGACGCCGTCGGTCGCCGCCAGCACCGACCATATGGCGAAGGTGCCGTACGCCGGTCCCGATGCGATGATCAACCCGCACAGCAACGGGGCGAGCACCAATCGCGTCGTGGTGACGGCGTTCGCGGGGGTGGCGAGGGCCGACGGCCCGAACGAGCTGGCCACTAGCCAAACCTCACGGCGCGACCTCCGCTTCGAGGTCCGGGCCGGCGGCGCCGGTGATCGTCGCCTTCACCAGCTCGCCCACCGACACGTCCGGGGGCACCCAAACGATCCCATCGATCTCGGGTGCCTCGCGGTGGCTGCGGGCCACGCCGGGAGCGTCGACAAGCACCTCCAGCACGCTGCCGATCAGCGCGTCTCGACGGCGGGCCGTGATCCCGTCCTGCAGCTCGCCCAGCTCGGCCAGCCGCTCACCGACCAGGGAGGCGTCGACCTTGTCGTCGAGCCGGGCGGCGAGCGTGCCCGCCTCCTCGCTGTACGCGAACAATCCCGCCCAGTCGAGGTCCGCTCGGGCCAGGAAGGACAGCAGCTGGTCGTGGTCGTCCTCGGTCTCGCCCGGATAGCCGACGATGAAGTTGGACCGGAACGCCGCCTCCGGGACGCGGCGCCGGATGTCGTCGATGCGCCGGAGGAAGCGGTCGCCGTCGCCCCAGCGCCGCATCCTGCGGAGGAGCCCGCGGGAAGCGTGTTGCAGGGACAGGTCGAAGTAGGGCACGCCGCTGGCGCACACGGCGTCGATCAGCTCGTCGGTGAGGTCGGACGGATACAGGTACAGCAGACGGACACGATCGACGCGACGGGCCACAGCCCGCACCAGCGGCACGATCCGGCGCCGACCGCGTCCCTGGTCACGGCCGAATGACGCCAGGTCCTGGGCCACCAGCACGACCTCGCGCACCCCCGCGTCGGCCAGGCCCTCGACCTCGGCCAGGATCGAGGCGATGGAACGGCTGCGCTGCTTGCCCCGGAACGTCGGGATGGCGCAGAAGCCGCAGGCCCGGTCGCAGCCCTCGGCCACCTTGACGTACGCCCACGGCGCGGTGGGTGCTGGTCGCGGGAGATTGAGCAGGTCGAAGGCGGGCACCCGCGTGTCGCCGCGCCGGGTCGGCCCCAACGTCACCGGCACGCCGAACCCGGCCACCGCGTCCACCTCGGGGAGCGCGGCCACCAGGTCGGACCCGTAACGCTCGGCCAGGCACCCCGTCACCACCAGGTCGGCGCCGGACGGCTTGCGTTCGGCCAGGCCCAGGATGGCGTCGACCGACTCCTGCCGAGCCTCCTCGATGAAAGCGCAGGTGTTGACCACCACCAGGTCGGCACCCTCGGGCGCGGTCGCCGGGACGAGGCCATCGGCGAGCATCGTCCCGGCCAGCTTGTCCGAGTCGACCTGGTTCTTCGGACAGCCCAACGTCTCCACCCAAAAGGTGCGGGGCATCCAGGCAAGGCTACTGGAACCTGTTCTGGCGTCCCCCACCTGGATATGCGAGGTGAGGGGCGCCGGAACGAGTTACTCGGTATGGATCGCGTCGAGCACGTTCATGCGGCTCGCCCGCCACGCCGGAAGCAGCGCGGCGACGATCCCGGCAGCGGCCGCGATCACGACCACGCCGATCACCTGGACGAAGGGGATCCGGAACTCGGTGAACCCCTGGTCGCTCAACGCGGTGATGAGGCCCCAACCGCCGAGCATGCCCACGGCCAACCCCAGCACGGTGCCGAACACGGCGATGATGGCGGACTCCCAGCGAATGGTGGACCGCAGCTGCCGCCGGGACGTGCCCACCGCCCGCAGCAGCCCGAGCTCCCGGGTCCGCTCGATGACCGACAGCGCGATCGTGTTGGCGATGCCGATCAGGGCGATGATCAGGGCGAGCGCAAGCAGGCCGAGCATCAGCCGGAGGATTGTGTTGAGCTGGCCGGCGAAGGCGTCCTTGTACTCGTCGACGCTCTGGACCTCGGCGGTGGGGAAGTCCTTCACGGCCGCCTCGAGCTTGGGCTGGACCTCGGCGACCGACACGCCCGGCTCGAGCTTGACGAACACGCTGCTGTCGGTGACGTCGGCGGCGCCCACCGCCGCGTCGTAGTCGTCGAGCCCGAGCACGAAGTCCCCTATGGCGCCTCCCTCCTGCTCGGTGTCGTAGGTGCCACCCACGGTGTAGGTGTGCGAGCCGGTGTTGATGAAGTCGGCGCTGACCTCGTCGCCAACCGCCAGTCCGAGGTCTCTGGCCTTGTCCACAGTGAGCAGGACCGTTCCCGGCTCCAGCGACGACGACCCGGACTGGAGGCGCAACCCCAGCAGCTCGAACGCGCCCGGGGTGGTGCCGGCCACGGCGGTGTCGTCGCCCTCGACCCGTGCGGGCGAAAAGCGCAGCGGCACCACATCCGCAACACCGGGCACCTCGCTCACCCGCTCACCCACGTCGGTCGGCAGGCCGATCATCCCGAAGCTCCCTGCGTCGATCACGAAGTCGCCGTTGAACGAATCGTCGAGGAACGCGTCGATCGACGCCCGCAGCGAGGCGTTCACGACCAGGAAGAACGAGACGATCCCCACCCCGATCATCAACGCCTGGGCGGTGGCTGCGGTGCGCTTAGGGTTGCGCCCGGCGTTCTCCTTGGCGAGGTCCCCGGTCACCCCCCGGGCCCGCCCGATCGGCGCGCCGATGCCGCGGCTCAACGGCCGGGCGAGCACGGGGCCGAGCAGCAGCAAGCCGATGAAGGAGAGTCCCACGCCGATGCCCACGACTGCCGCGCTGTGGGCGTTGGCCCCAGTCACCACCAGCACAACTCCGCCGACCGTCGCCACCAGACCGAGGATCATCCGCAGCCGCGACTGACGGCCGGTCTCGATGGCGAGGTCGCGCATGGCTGCCACCGGGGGCACCCGCGAGGCCCGCCAGGCGGGCACCAGGGCGGAGACGAGGGTCACGACCAGGCCCACGATCAGGGCGATGATCGCGGCGTTGGGCCGGACCACCAGGCTGCCCGGCAGGTCGAACAGGTTGACCAGCACCGACGCGACGCCGAGGCCGAGCAGGAAGCCGATGACCGAACCGAGGATGCCGATGGCGAGCGCCTCCACGAACACCGACCGGCGCACCTGCCGGCGGCTGGCGCCCACCGCCCGCATCAGCGCCATCTCCCGGCCCCGCTGCGCCACGATGATCGAGAACGAGTTGTAGATGACGAACACGCCGACCACGACGGCGATGCCGGCGAAGACCCCCAGGAAGATCGTGATGAACGACAGCTGATCCTTCACGTCGGACTGGCTCTCATCGGTGATCTGCTTGCCGGTGAGCACCTCCAGCCCGCGGTCGCCGTCGGCGGAGAGCTGCTTTTCGACGGAACGGGCGACCTCGGTCTGCGACACGCCCTGATCGGCCACGACGCCGATGCTGTCGAACTTGCCCGGCTCGCCGACCAGCCGCTGCGCCTCATCGGTCGTCCACAGCGCGTAGCTCGCGCCGCCCGGGCTGTCGGCGTTGCCGAAACGGGCGATCCCGACCAGCTCGAAGTCCCCGGAGGCGGCGCCGGTCTGGATCGGCACCCGATCGCCCACGTGGTAGCCCGTGTCCTTGGCGCTGGCACGGTCGATGACCACCTCGCCGTCGGACTCCGGGGCCCGGCCCTCGGCGAGCGTGAAGCCGTTGAGCCTTTCGACCTCGCTCCAGTTGCCGCCGAACGTCGGCGGTCCCATCGCCGGGTTGCCCACCGGGTCGCCGTTCTTGTCGATGATCCGGGCGTATCCCTGGACGAAGCCCTCGGCCTCGGCCACGTCGGGCGCGCCGCGCACGTCGGCGACGAGCGACTCATCGACCCGGGTGCGGACCTCTCCGCCCATGCCGTCGTCGATGGTCTCGCTGGAACGCACGACCGCGTCGGTGCCCTCGAAGGCGGTGGCGAACAGGTCGTCGAACGACTTGTTCATGGTGTCCGTGAGCATGAGCACACCGGCCACGAAGGCCACGCCGAGTGCCACTGCCAGCAGGGTGGACACCAGGCGTCCCTTGTGGTCCACGAGACCCCGGAGCGCCACCTTGGTCATCCCGCCTGCCGACTTGCGGCCGGCGACGGCCGGCGGTGGAGACGGGGGTGGCGGCGGGGGTGCGGTCTCGAGGTCGGTCGCCATGTTCAGTCGCCGAACTGCTTCAGGCGGTCGAGGACGCGTTCGGCGGTGGGGTTCTCCATGTGGTCGACGATCCGCCCGTCGTTGAGGAACAGCACCGAGTCGGCGTAGGAGGCGGCGTTCGGGTCGTGGGTGACCATCACGATCGTCTGGTCCATCTCGCGTACGGCCCGGCGCATGAAGTCGAGGATCTCGGCGCCCGAGCGGGAGTCGAGGTTGCCGGTGGGCTCGTCGGCGAAGATGATCTTCGGCTGGCTCGCCAGCGCTCGGGCCACGGCCACCCGCTGCTGCTGCCCGCCGGAGAGCTCGCTCGGTCGGTGGCTCAGGCGATCGGCGAGGCCCGTGGTCTTGACCACCTGCTCGAGCCAGTGGGCGTCAGGCTTCTCGCCCGCCAGCGCCGACGGCAGCGTGATGTTCTCGATGGCGGTGAGGGTCGGGACCAGGTTGAACGCCTGGAACACGAAGCCGACGCTGTCGCGGCGGAGCCGCGTCAGGTCCTTGTCGCTGAGGGTGGTGAGGTCGGTCTCTCCGATGAACACCTTGCCCGAGGTCAGCGAGTCGAGCCCGGCGAGGCAGTGCATCAGCGTCGACTTGCCGGAGCCCGACGGGCCCATGATCGCGGTGTATCGGCCGTCGGGCAGTTCGACCGTCACGTCGTCGAGGGCTACGACTGCGGTGTCACCGCTCCCGTAGATCTTGGTGGCGTCGACCGCCCGCGCTGCGGGGAGGGGTGCAGTGGCGGGTCCGGGCGCGTCGAGGGAATCCGCGGTCGAGGTCATGACGCGAAGGTACGGCACGGGTGCTAGCCGGTCATCAGCTTTTTGAGCGGTCAAACGTCACTATCGCTGCTCGACCAGCTCCTCCAGCTCATCCACGGTCATCAGCACCGCCCGGGCCTTGGAGCCCTCGGACGGCCCCACGACGCCACGCTGCTCGAGCAGGTCCATGAGCCGTCCCGCCCGCGCAAAGCCCACCCGGAGCTTGCGCTGGAGCATCGACGTCGAGCCGAGCTGGCTGCGGACGACGAGGTCCATCGCCTGACGCAACAGGTCGTCATCGTCGTCGTCACCCCCGCCTCCTCCGGAGGACCCGCCGAGGCCGTCGTCGCTGCCCTGCACCGACTCGTCGAAGCTGACGTCGGGAGCCTGGCGCTTCCACACCGCGGTCACCTTGCGCACCTCGTCCTCGGTCACCCAGGCGCCCTGGATCCGCCGCGCCACCGACGAGCCGCCGTCGAGCAGCAGCATGTCGCCCATGCCCACCAGCCGCTCGGCGCCCCCCTGGTCGAGGATCACGCGACTGTCCGTGACCGAGGCCACGGCAAACGCGATGCGGGCGGGCACGTTGGCCTTGATGAGGCCGGTGATCACGTTGACGGACGGGCGCTGGGTGGCGATGACCAGGTGGATCCCCACCGCCCGCGCCATCTGGGCCAGGCGCGCGATCGAGTCCTCGACGTCGCGGGCGGCCACCATCATGAGGTCGGACAGCTCATCGACGACCACGAGGACGAACGGCAGCCGCGGAAACCCCGCCGCAGCCTCACTCGCTCGCCCGGCGTGGCTGCCACCGAGGTCGCCCCGGTCGACGGCGCCGTTGTAGCCCGTGACGTCGCGGAACCCGACCTCGGCCAGCAGGTCGTAGCGGCGCTCCATCTCCTTGACCGCCCAGGCCAGGGCGTTGGCCGCCTTCTTCGGGTTGGTCACCACCTGGGTCAGCAGGTGGGGCAGCCGGTCGTACTGTCCCATCTCGACCCGCTTGGGATCGACCAGGATCATGCGCACCTGGTCGGGAGTGGTCCGCATCAGGATCGACGTGATCATCGAGTTGAGGCAGCTCGACTTGCCCGCCCCGGTGGCGCCCGCGATGAGGACGTGGGGCATGGCCGCCAGGTTCATCATGACGGGCCGGCCGTTGATGTCGCGCCCCATCGCCACGTCGAGCGGGTGGGTCGCCCGGCGGGCCTCCTCGGTGAGCAGGATGTCGCCCAGGCCCACGATCTGCCGGCGGCTGTTGGGCACCTCGATGCCGATGGCCTGCTTGCCCGGGATGGGCGCCAGGATCCGCACATCGGGCGTCGCCATGGCGTAGGCGATGTCCTTGTGGAGGCTTGTCACGCGGTTGACCTTGACGCCCGGGCCCAGCTCGAGCTCGTAGCGGGTGACGGTCGGCCCCACCACCTTCCCGACGATGCGCGTCTCCACGCCGTGGTCGGCCAGCGCCTTCTCGAGGGTGCGCCCGGTCTCCTCGATCGCACGGCGGTCGACCTGCTGCGACCCGCTGCGCCCGAGCAGGCTGAGCGCCGGTAGGCGCCACGGTGAGGCCTTGGCCGCGGGACCGAGGTCGATCTCGAGCTGTTCGGGTGGTTCCTCGGGCTCGGGGACGACGACCTGGACCCCGCGCCCACGGCCCGGCCGCGCCTCGCCCCCGCTGAGGGTGGCGTCAGCGTCGTCGTCGGGCCCCTCCGATGCGCCGGCGGTGTCGTCGCCGACCGCCCACTCGTCCCACTCCCCCGCCAGCGCCCAGTCGCCGTCCGCGGGTCGCAGGCGGAACAGCGTGGCCAGCCGCTGGCCGACGACATCGGTCAGCGGGCGGAACCCGGCCACCGTGCGGTCGGCCGCCACGCGGATCGGCGTCCGGGTGAGGATCACCAGGCCGGCCACCGCAACCAGCCCGAAGATGACCGCCGCGGCGGCGGCGCCGACCGCGCCGGCCAGCGACCGGCCGACCGCGGTGCCCAGGTAGCCGCCGGCGGCGCGCAGGTCGTCGTCGGGAGCCGCGAAGTCGGGGCTGCCACCCGCCAGGTGCAGCAGCCCGGCGAGGGCGACGGTGAGGAGCGCCGACCCCACACCGACGTGGGCGGCCACCGAGGCGCCGTTCACCTGCTTGCCGTCGATCTGCTCCCCATCGAGCCGGTCGTCGCCGCCTGCGCCGGGTGCTCCCGGGCCGGAGGCCGGGCGCGGGCCGCGGTACAGCACCAGGGCCAGCCCCCCGGCGAAGAGGGCCGGGGGCAAGGCAAAGCGCAACAAGCCCAGGACGAGGCCGATGCCGTCGTCAAGGCCCCGGCCGGCGGGGCCCCCGGCGCCGGCGTAGATCCCCAGGCCCGTGACCACGGCAGCCGCGATCAGGACGAGGCCGGCGACGTCGTCGGCGTGGTCGCCGAGCGCCCGACCGGAGGCCACCAGCGCCCGCTGTGCCCAGGACGGCCCGGCCGAACGCGGGCGGCGACGCGGGCCGGTGAGGGACCAGGCCGAGCGCCCGCGCTGTCGCTTGGACGGTCGCCGGCGCGAGCGGGAGCCGGAGGGCCGACGGGAACGCTGGCGAGTTGTCACAGTGGCCACAACGCTACCAGTAGCCACATGCGCCACAGGCGAACGGAGGCGTGGTTGCGCCACCACCACGTCTACTGTCCGGTGATGGCCGAAGCGCGGATGCGGGGAATCGCGGTCGTCACGGGCGCGAGCTCGGGCATCGGCGCAGCCACCGCCCGCGCCCTCACCACCGACGGCTGGCGGGTGCTGGTCGGCGCCCGGCGCTCCGATCGGATCGAGGCACTGGCCGCCGAGATCGACGGCCGGTCCCACCCGCTCGACGTCGACGACGCGGACTCGGTGGCGCGGTTCGCGGCGTTCGCCCGGGCGGCAGCCGAGGGCGACGGCGCCGCCGTCGGCCCGAGCCGGCTGCTGGTGAACAACGCCGGGGGCGCCTTCGGCTGGGCGCCCGTCGCCGAGGCCGACGAGCAGCAGTGGCGAGCCATGTACGAGACCAACGTGCTCGGGGTGGTGCGCATGACCAAGGCGGTGCTGCCCATGCTCGAGGCCCACGGCGACGGCATCATCGTCACCGTCGGCTCGATCGCCGGGCACGAGCCCTATCCCAACGGCGGCGGTTACAACGCCGCCAAGTTCGCGGTCCGGGCGGCGATGTCGGCGCTGCGCCAGGAGCTGCTCGGACGCCCGCTGCGGGTGTGCGAGGTCGATCCCGGCATGGTGGAGACGGAGTTCAGCCTGGTGCGCTTTGGCGGCGACGCGAAGCGGGCGGCCGCCGTGTACGAGGGCCTGACGCCGCTGACCGCCGACGACGTCGCCGAGTGCATCCGGTGGGTCGCGTCGCGCCCGCCACACGTGAACGTCGACCAGCTGGTGGTGCTGGCGCGCGACCAGGCCGGGGCCCGGCAGATCCATCGCCGCCCCGTGGACCAGCGCTAGGAGCCTTGCCGCGGATGTGGTGGCCTGGACAACCCGACCGCGGCAGGTTTCGGACGGGCGTGCCTTAGCGGCGTTGGCAGGTCGGGCACCACGTGGTCGTGCGGCCGTCGAGCACGCGTGAGCGCAGCTCCGTGCCGCAGCGGGGGCACGGCAGGCCCGCCTGGCCGTAGACGTCGAGCCGCTGTTGGTTGCGACCGGGGAGTCCCTCGACGTTGCGGTAGGTGGTCAGGGTCGTGCCGCCGTAGTGGAGGCTGCCGGTCAGCACCGCCCGCACGGCGTCGAGCAGCGCCGCCGCCTGCGCCCGTGTCACCGTCCGGCGGAACGGATTGACCCGCGCCCGCCACAGCGCCTCGTCGGCGTAGATGTTGCCCACCCCCGCGATCGGTTGCTGGCTGAGGAGCTGGGTCTTGACCGCCCGGCGGCTGCGCTTGAGCGCCCGCCAGAAGTCCTCGGCGGTGAGGCGGGGATCGAGGGCGTCGGGCCCCTGCACCGCCAGGGTTCCCGCGTATCGCCCGTCCTCGGCCACCGCGAGCCGGCCGAAGCGGCGGATGTCCCGGTACTCCAGCGCCTCCCCGGGCCGGGACACGCCTCCCGCTCCCACGGCCGCTCGGGCCGCACCGCCCGCTCCCACGGCCGCTCGGGCCGCACCGCCCGCTCCCACGGCCGCTCGGGCCGCACCGCCCGCTCCCACGGCCGCTCGGGCCGGCCCGTCCAGGCCCCACCAGGCGCGCACGTAGGCGTCCCCGACGTCGCCAGCCGGCCGCACCCGCAGCGACCCGGTCATCCCCAGGTGCACGATCAGCTCGCGCCCGTCGTCGAGGGGCAGCAGCAGGTACTTGCCCCTGCGCCCGGTGCCGGCGATGGTCGCCCCCTCCACCTCCAGGGCGGGGGTGAACTTGGGATGGGGGAAGGCCCAGGCCGAGGTCAGCCGCCGGCCCACCACCAGGGGCTCGAGCTGCCGCCGGATGGTCTCGACCTCGGGAAGCTCAGGCACCGCCGGCCGTCACGCCTCCATCACCACGGGGACGATCATCGGCCGGCGCCTGGTCGACTCGTTGACGAAGCGCCCCGCCGCCCGGCGCACCACCTTCTGCAGTGCCTCGATGTCGGTCCCGCCCTCTGCGAACGACTCCTTGACCGCCTGGTGCACCTCCTCGGCGCACTCGGCCAGCAGCGGCTCGGCCTCGGGGGCGTAGACCCAGCCGCGGGTGATGATCTCGGGCCCGGTCAGCACGGCCCCGGTGGCGACGTCGACCGTGACCACCACCACCACGACGCCTTCCTCGGCGAGCACCCGCCGGTCCCGCAGCACGCCGTGGCCGACGTCGCCGATGATGCCGTCGACGTAGAGGTAGCCGGCGGGGACCGCGGCGTCGATGCGCAGGCCGTCGTCGTCGAGGACCAGCTGGTCGCCGTCGGTGCACACGAGCACGTGGTCGTCGCCCACGACGCCCATGCTGCGGGCCAGCTTGGCGTGGGCGACCATGTGGCGGTACTCGCCGTGCACCGGCACGAACCAGTCGGGGCGCACGATCGACAGCAGGGTCTTGAGCTCCTCCTGCTTGGCGTGGCCCGAGGCGTGGACGCCGGCGACGCCCGAGTGCACGACCTCGGCGCCCAGTCGGACCAGCCCGTCGATCACCTTGGACACGTTCATCTCGTTGCCGGGGATGGGGTGCGACGAGAGGATCACGGTGTCGTCGGCGTTGACCTCGAGCCAACGGTTGTTGCGCTGTGCCATGAGCGACAGGGCGGACATCGGCTCGCCCTGGCTGCCGGTGGAGATCACGCACACCTGGCCCGGGGGCAGGTCGCGCACGTCGTCGATGTCGACCAGGGCGTGGTCGGGGATGCGGAGCAGGCCCATGTCCCGGGCCAGCCCCACGTTCTTCTTCATCGACATCCCCAGCGTCGCCACCTTGCGCCCGAACGCGATGGCGGCGTCGGCGATCTGCTGGACGCGGTGGATGTGGCTGGCGAAGCAGGCGATGACGATCCGACGGCCCTCGTGCTGATGGAACAGCTCGTGGAGGACCCCGCCGATGGAGGTCTCGCTGCGGGCGTAGCCCGGCTCCTCGGCGTTGGTGGAGTCGCTCAGCAACAGCCGCACGCCGTCCCCCGACGCCAGCGCGCCGATGCGGCCGAGGTCGGTGAGCCGACCGTCCACCGGCGTCAGGTCGAGCTTGAAGTCGCCGCTGTGGAGGATCGTCCCCTGCGGCGTGTGGAACGCGGTGGCGAAGCCGTGCGGCACCGAATGGGTGACGGGGATGAACTCGACGTCGCACGGCCCGATCCGCCGCCGCTCTCCGTCGAACACGGGGATCAGCTCGGTCCGCTCCAGCAGGCCCGCCTCCTCGATCCGGTTGCGGGCCAGGCCGAGCGTCAGCTTCGACCCGTAGATCGGGAAGGACATCTCCCGCAGCAGGTAGCCAAGGCCGCCCATGTGGTCCTCGTGGCCGTGCGTGATGATGGCGCCGTCGACTCGGTCGGCGTTCTCGCGCAGGTACGTGAAGTCGGGGAGGACCAAATCGACGCCGAGCATGTCGAGCTCGGGGAACATCAGGCCCACGTCGAGGAGGAGTATGCGGCCCTCGACCTCGACGCACGCGCAGTTGCGCCCGATCTCGCCGAGGCCGCCGAGGAATGTGATGCGAACCGGACCGGGCATGGTGCCGGGGAACCTACTGTTCGCGGTCCGACCCCGGAAACCTGCCACTGGATCGGTGGCCGGAACCACCAGATCCGCGGCAGGAATCGATCACCGGAGGCCGAGCTCGGCGAGCACCGCGCGCACGGCGACGCGGGCCTCGTCGCTGACGGGCGGCAGGGGCAGGCGGAGCGGTCCCTCGTGGACGCCCAGCTCGGCCAGGGCCGCCTTCGCGGCCGTCGTCTGCACCCAGTTGGACCCCACCTCGACGGCGAACGAGGGTGCCAGGCGGGCGTTGAGCTGCCGGGCGGTGGTCAGGTCACCCTTGCCGAACGCTGCGATCATCTCGGCGAAGAGGTCGCCGGCCCAATGGGTGGCCACGCCGATGACGCCGCCGGCGCCCACCCCCAACAGCGCCAGCGTCACGGCGTCGTCGCCCGAGTAGACGTCGAAGTCGTCGCCCGCCTCCGCGATCACCCGGGCGGTGGTGCCGGGGTCGCCGGCGGCGTCCTTGAGGCCCACGATGGTGGCCACCTCCCGGGCCAGCCGAATGAGCACGTCGGTGTCGATGCGCCGACCGGTGCGGGACGGGACGTCGTACAGGACGACCGGAAGCTCGGTGGCGTCGGCCACCGCCCGGAAGTGGGCCTCGATGCCGGCCGACGGAGGGCGGTTGTAGTACGGCGTCACGATCAGCAGCCCGTCGACCCCCGTCGCCGCGGCCCGGCCGGCCAGCTCGACGCTGTGGCGCGTGTCGTTGGACCCCGCCCCCGCCACCAGCGGCACGTCGACCGCGGCCCGCACGGCTTCCCAGAGGGCGACCTTCTCGTCGTCGCTTAGCGTCGGGGCCTCGCCGGTGGTGCCGGCGAGCACCAGTCCGTCGCTGCCGTGGTCCGCCAGCCACCGGGCCAGGTCCGCTGCCCCGTCGGCATCGAGCGAGCCGTCGGGGGTGAACGGGGTGACCATGGCAGTGAGGACCCTGCCGAACCGAGCGCTTCCCATCACGAGACTCCCTTCGGTGCCGTTGTGCCTGCCTCAGATTCCCGCCGGTCCGCCTCGGCCGTGCGGTCGAGCCCCAGCGTGGTCAACAGGTCCTCGTGCAGCTCGAACCAGACCGTGTGATAGCTGGGCAGGACCGGCTTGGTGAACCAGTCCCGCTCCCCTGCCTCGACCTTCTCGACCGCCCGCGTGAGCTGGCGCCGGTAGGGCCGGTAGCGGTCGAGGGCACCGGCCAGGTCGTCGCACAGGGGCTCGACCCGGCGGTGCAGCGCCGCCAGACCGGCGACGACGCGGGCGTCGTACTCGGGGTCGCGGTGGTCGTTGCGGACGGCCGTACCGGCGATGTCCCGCACCTGCCAGCGGCTACAGGCGTCGAGCACCCCGGTGTTGAGCGCGCGGAAGCGGTCGTAGGCGCCCTCGATGGCCGGCCGCACCCCGGCGGTGTCCACCTCTCGCCCGACGAGCCGGGAGTGTTCCGCCCGCCCCGCCGCGGTGAGCGACCACCGCGACACCGGCCGGCCACGCTGGTCGACCAGGCCCTCGGCCGCCAGGCCCTCGAGGCAGGCCTCAACGTCGGTTATCGGGAGCCCCGCAGGCTCGGCGATCGCCGGGGCGGCCGCCAGCCCCTTGAGGCGCAGCCCGTGCAGCACGAGCAGGCGGGGATCCGACCGGGGCGGCATCGCGGCAGGCTACCGCGCCCCGATGCGGCTCGATCCGGGCATGGTTCGGTGCGCTCAGCGGACGACACCGATCATGTGGTCGCGGGTGACGAGCGGCAGCAGCTCGTCCTCGGCCAAGCCGTCGCTGCCGTCGGGGCGCAGGGGCAGCACCATGTAGCGGACCTCCGCGCTCGAATCCCACACCCGTAGCTCGACGTCGTCGGGCAGCGTCGTGCCGAACTCCGCCAACACCTCCCTCGGCTCGCGCACCATGCGCGACCGGTAGGCGAAACTCTTGTACCAGCGTGGGGGCAGGCCCAGCACGGGCCACGGGTAGCACGAGCACAAGGTGCAGACCACGACGTTGTGGACAGTGGGCGTGTTCTCCAGCACCACCAGGTGCTCGCCCTCGGCCCCACCGAAGCCCAGCTCCCCGATGGCCCGGGTTCCATCGTCGAGCAATCGCGTGCGATAGGCACGGTCGACCCAGGCCCGCGCCACCACCCTGGCGCCGTTGAGCGGGCCCACGTGGCGCTCGTAGGTCTCGACCACCGCGTCGACGACGTCGGACGTGATGAGCCCCTTCTCCACGAGCAGCGACTCCATGGCGGTGACCCGCCGCTCGATCGGGGTCGGCGGCGCCGGATGGTGCCCGTGCCCCGCGTCGTCGCCCGGGCGATTGCCGCTCACGTCAGGTAGCGCTCCCACAGATCGACGAACAGGGCACCGGGCTCCGCGTCGTCGCCCCACAGGTCACGCATCGCGAAGCGCACCGTGTATACCGCCTCGGGCGTGTCCGCGTCCGGGTGGGCCCAGCCGCCGTTGATGCGTTCGACGGTTCCGGTCGCCCCCCGCACGTACCGAGGGCAGCGGTGGTGGCCGGCGGGCGCCATGCGCCGGACCGTCACCCTGTCCCCCACGGCAAAGGCCGCATCCACCCGCTCGCCCGAGGTTGGGCTCGGCCGGTGGAGGAAGGCGCGGATCGCGGCCGCCAGCTCGGGATCGGTGACCTGCGAGCGCGTCGGCCCGCCAGCCAGCGTGGCCGCCCGCCGGTCGATCTCCGCCAGCGTGAGGCTCCCGCCGGCGACGAGTGCGGCCTCGACCCCGCGGGCCCAGCGCTCGTAGTAACTGGACGCCAGGTAGGTGGCCGGATCGATCTGCTCGATCGCCGGTCGGGTGGAGCCCGTCCGCAGCCCCTTCGCCGACGTCACAACCACCAGACCGAACGTGCGGCCCTCCCAGGGCTCATGGAACGTCGGCTCGTCGAGCGCCCGGTCGTCCGGGCCGCCGATCACCGGCCCGAAACCGTGCATCCCCCCATGTCATGGACGCCGTCCACGTCGGCTCAGCCACCCTGGCGGAGCAGTTCGTCGAGCTCGCGATCGAGCTCGTCGCGGTCGTCGACCTCCTTGCCCCGACGCGCCACCACCCGCCGCAACACGAGCGGATAGCCGATCACGGCGATGGCGGAGAAGATGAACCACTGGACCGCGTAGCTGAGGTGGGGTCCCTCGGACAGCTCGGGAGCCGACACCGGAAGGATCGAATCCGGCTCGGGCCGGGTGGGATCGGCGGCGTTGGGTTCCGGCGGTCGGGACTGGTCGGCCCGCACGAGCGCCGGCAGGATGCCATCCCCGGCGGCGAGGAGCGGGGCGATGTCCCGGGGGGCGGTGCCGTCGAGGCCGCGGGCATCGACCACCGCCCCGGTCACCGTCACCTCTCCCTCGGGGGCGGGGGCGTCGGCCGCCGAGCCGTCGGACGTCAGGCCCACGAAACCCCGGATCACGCCCACCCGTTCGCCACCGTCCAGCCGCAGGGGGGTCACCAGCCACGCGCCGGCGATGCCGTCCTGCGTTCGGTTGCGCACGGCAACTGTGGCGGCGTCGTCGTAGGTGCCAGTGGCGGTGACCGATCGGTAGTGGACGTCGCCGACCGCGGCGGCGCCGTCGCCGGGGTCGAGCAATTCACCCACGGGCGTCACGGGCTGCTCGGCCCGGGCCTCGACCAGCGCGTTGCGGTCCCGCTTTTCGTCCAGCCGTCGGAGCTGCCAGAAGCCGAGGTTCACCATCGTGACCACGAGCAGGACGACGAACAGGTGGGACAGCAGCCATCGGGGACGCAGCAGGAACCGGGCGGTCGCCACACCCCCAGGCTAAGAGTCGCCGGACCAGCGTGGCGACTCGCGGCTCACTCGTCGTCCTCGTCGGTACCGGGGTCTTCGACGAGGTCCGCGACGAAGTCGGCGACGGCCTGCACCACTTCGGCCGACGGCGGCTCCGCGCCCCCCGCGCTGGTGTCGGGGCCGGCGGGGGTACCGGCCCCGACGGCGGTGCGCCAGCTGTCCTCACGCTCGCCCACGCTTCCACCGTAAGCGGCATGGCCCGGTTCGGCGTCAGTAGTCGCTACGTACCGTGCCCGGTGGCGGGCCCGCCGTCGATGCCCAAGGCGTCCGCCAGCTCATGCCGACCATCGATCATCAGCTTGCGGTACACGCGATGAAGGTGCGTGTCTACGGTCCTGACCGAGAGGTACAGGGCGGCGGCTATCTCGGGGCTGGTGCGACCACGGGCCGCCAGCAGCGCCACCTCGCGCTCCCGCCCCGTGAGCTCCTCACCCCGCGGCGCCTTCGGCTCGAGGGCGGGAGAGCGGGGGTAGCCACAGCGTCGAAGCAGCTCGTCCACGCGACGCGCGGATACCGAGGCCGAACCCCCCCGCCCCTGGCGGCGGTGAGCGTTTTCCGCCGCCCGGTGGGCCTCGGCCGCCAGCAGCTCGGCACCCAGGTCTTCGAACTCGCCGGCCACACCGGCAAGCAGGTCGCCGTCGCCCCGCGCCAGGGCCCGGGCGTGGCGGGCGGCGATGTCGGCGAACGGGCCGTCAACGGCGTCGGCGAGGCGCTCCAGGGCCTCGACGGCGTCCGCGGCGCGGCCGAGGCGGACGGCCGCGTGGAGCACCTCGACCGCCAACGGCCTCACGACGTGTTCCAACGCGGTAGCCAGCGCCAGGCAGCCCGCCGCGGCGTCGGTCACCCTGCCCCGGGCGGCCTGGAGCCACGCCCGCGAGAGCTCGATGTAGGGCAGCGTCCGGGCGCCGCGTCGCACGTCGGCCGCGTAGGCGAGGTCGGCCGCCCCGATCGCCTCCTCCGCCACGTCGAGCTCACCGGCGAACACTGCCGCCCGAGCCCGCATCGCCTCGGCCAGGGGTCTCTGCCCGAACCAGTCCGATTCCGTCAGCGCGCGCGACGACCGCTGAAGCTCGACCAGCGCGTCCGCCGCGCGACCCAGGGCGAGCAGGGCCCCGCCCCGAAAGCCGGCCAGGATCCCCCGCAGGGACGGAGGCGGCTGGTCCAGCTCGATCCCCAGGTTGTCGGCGGTGTACGCGTCCAGCTCACGTAGCCGCCCGGCCCAGTACAGGGCCTGGAACCTGGCCATGCGCAGCTGGATGTCGCCGAACGGCACCTCCCGCCGGTGCCGCCGGGCCGATGCAAGGAGGTTGTCGTCGAGCAGGGCCAGCCCTGCGTCGAGCCGGCCCTCGGCACCGCGGACGGTGAGGGCGACGGTGGCGGCCCGCAGCCGCGCCGTCTCGGGCGCGGACCCATCCGCGAGGAGCTCGTCGGCGATGTCCCCGGCCTCGGTCAACCGGAGCGAGAACATGAGCATCTGCGCCATCACCGATCGGCAGTCGGCCTGCCAGGCATGATGGCCGCCGAGCTCGCGGTCGGCGGCCTGGAGCACGTCGAACGCCTCGGCGGACCGGTCGAGATGCAGGAAGAGCTCGCTCGCCCGCGCGATCGCCACCTGGGCGACCTCCTCGGGGTCGGCGGGCCGGAGCGCGGCGAGAACGACCTCGGCGTCGCCGATCTGTCCCTGGCCCGACAGTGCCTCGGCGAGGACCAGGCCGGCGTCCGCGCGGCTCGTGCCTCCCGCCGCCAGGGCCAGGCGCTCCGCCAAGCGGTGATCCAGCCGCCCCAGCGCCTCGCGGGCCAGCGGCAGGAGCTGCTCGGCCTCCCCCGGCAACCCCGACTCGAGCCGCCACGTCGCCAAGCGCAGCCGGTCGAACCGGTCGAGGTCTTCCACGGCGCCGATCAGGTCACGGATGAGGGCCCGGCGCCGCAGGCGGGGCAGGGAGGTGGCCAGAACCTCCCCGTACAGCGGATGGGCGACCTGGACCGTGCTGGCCCGATCGGTGGTGACGATCTCCACCAGCCCCCGACGCTCCAGCGCTTCGAGATCCGCAGGATCGGCGAGCCGCTCGACGGCCTCGAGCGGTACCTGCTCGCCGACGGCAACCAGCTCCAGCGCCCGGCGCCAGGGGGGTTCCAGGAGCCGGAGGCGCTCCTCGACGAGCTCCCGCAGCCGTTCCCGTGGGCCCTCTGCCGGCAGAAGGATCCGGCCACCACCCCCACCGTGCCGGCGCTCGATGGCGGCGGTGACCAGCTCGCGGACGAAGAGAGGATTGCCGCGGCTCAGGCGCCAGATCCGGTCGAGCAGTGACGCCGGCACCGTCCCGCCCGACCGCCGCTCGCCGTTCGCCGACTGTGGCCGCCCCTCGCCAACCAGCCCGCCGACGATGGCGAGCGCCAGCAGCTCGGTGGCGTCGCGGGTCAACGGCCCGACGTCGAGGCGTAGCAGCAACTCGTCCTTCCACAGCCCGACGAGCCCGGGCGGCAGCGGCTCCGCCGTACGTACGCTCGCCAGCACCTGCACCGTCGACTGGGTGACGGCGAGGTGCAGCAGCGCCACCGACGATTCGTCCAGCAGGTGCGCGTCGTCGACCGCGAGGATCAGGCTGGCGTCGCCGGAGCGCTCTCGGAGCCCTGCCAGCGCCAAGTGGAGCAGGTCATCGGGGTGATGGGCATCGTCGACCGGTGCCAGGAGGTGGGCGAACGACCCCAGGGGGATGTCCTTCGCGGCTTCGGTGGCTCGCACCCATTCGACCGCCGTCCCGTCGGCCCGCCGCGCATCGACGACCTCCGCTACCAGGCGGGACTTGCCAACCCCCGCATCGCCGAAGAGCACGACCCCGCCCTGCCCTCCACCGGGAGCCAACAAGCGCTCCAGCTCCGCCAGCTCTTCGCCCCGCCCGACCAGCGGCCAACGTGTGACCACGGGCACAGATCCTATCCGGGCCCCCGGAATACGAATACGTATGCGCTACGGATCCCTTCCCGACCGGCGGCCCGTAGCGTGTCCGTGACAGCCGCGCTGGGACCCGGCACCTTGGGGCGCGGCCCGGGCAGCGGTGGGGCAGCTGGAGGACAGGCGGGTTCCTCCGGCTGCAGCCCGGCCCGTGCCGAGAAGGCGCGGGTTCACTCGTAGGGGTCGTCTGGAGCGGTGATCGCCTGCACGCTCGTCGCCGCCAGCACGGGGACCGCGCTGCGCCCGGTGCTGAACGACCCCGCCACCGTCACCCATTGGTCCGGCGTTGGCTCGGCCCCCTGGATGCCGGTGACACGCACCACGACCGGAGCCGCATCAGCGGCACAGCAGGCGATCTGGTAGCGCGCCAGGCGGAAGCCCTCACCATTCCCGTCATCGGTGGCCACGAACCCCGTCAGCTCGACCGTGGCGCCGTCGAGGCTCTCGCCACCGCGGTCGACGGCACGTTGGCTGAACTCGAGCAGGCTCATCGGCACCGGGCCACCGCTCGAATCGACGGGGTCGAAGACGCGCCCGCCCGAGCGCACGTCGACCGCCGCGCCCCGGTCGACGCCATAGCTGCCGAGCGTCGGTGGCGCCACGAGCAGCAGCGCGGCGATCGGGGCCAGCAGGAGCCATCCCATTCCTCCGCCGTGTGCTTCACCGTCCCTACCGTGCGCGTCGCCGTGGGCAGCGGCGTGTCCTGCGCCACCGACGGGACCGGACCGGCGCCTGAGCGCCCGCACCAACGTCACGACGCCGAGCCCGATCACGAGCACGCCGGCGATGGCCAGCCACGGGCCCATCCCGGCACGGACATAGCGGGTGTACGTGCCGGTCAGCGTCAGGCGGAGGAGGACGGTCCCCGCGAGGACGGTGATCGTCCCCCCGGCGGCGCTCACAGCAACCACCAGCCGATCACGGCGCTCGACCCGACCGCCACCAGCAGCGTCAACGGTGCGAACCGCAGCGCAAATCGCCGGCCAAACGTGCCCGCCTGCAGCGCGACGAGCTTCACGTCGACCATCGGGCCGACCACCATGAACGCCAGCCGGGCCGTTAGCGAGAACCCCGTGAGGCTGGCGGCAACGAATGCATCGGCCTCCGAGCAGATGGCCATCACCACCGCCAGCCCGGCGAGGGCCAGCAAGGCCAGCGGGCCGGAGTCGGCGACCACGTCGAGCGCGGAACGGGGCACCACCGTTTGCAGGGTCGCGGCCGTCGCCGCGCCCACGATGAGGAAGCCACCGGCGTGGAGCAGATCATGCTGGGCGGTGCGGGTCAGGACCGCAACGGGAGGACCGTCGTCCGTGAAGCGTCGGCGGGCGTGTTCGAGCAGGTCGTCGCCCCGGCGCGCCCACACGAGCCCGACGACGACGGCGGCGATCAGGCTGGCGAGAAACCGGGCGAGCACGACCTCCGGTCGCCCCGGAAACGCCACCGCCGTTGCCACCAGCACCACGGGGTTGATCGCCGGCGCCGAAAGGAGGAATGCCAGGGCCGCCGGCCCCGGCGCACCGCGCGCCACCAGCCGCCGGGCGACCGGAACCGACCCGCACTCGCACCCTGGCAGGGCGGCCCCGGCGGCTGCGGCCGCCGGGACGGCCAAGGCCGGGCGCCGGGGCAGCAGCCGGGGCAGCAGTCCCGACGGGACGAAGGCGGCGACGACGGCGCTGATGGCCACGCCGAGCACGAGGAACGGCATCGCCTGGACGGTGATGGCGACGAATACGGTTGCCCAGTTGGCGATCGCGGGCCGGTCCAGGAGGTCCTGGAGCAGCGGGCGGCACAGGGCCGCCGCGACCACGACGGCGGCGACGACGGCCACTCCGACGTCGAGGCGGCGACTGCCCGAGGAGCCGGGGATGGTCGCTTGTGCGCCCGGCAGGGGGGTCTGGTCGGTGGCCGCTCGCACCATCGCCCGGCGAGCGTAGCGATCGCCCCATGAGCAATCCCCGAGCGACGCCGCGCTCTTCGCCGGCCGACCGCCGGCGGTTCATCGCTTGTTCAAGCATGGTTCGTGGAAATGCGGCACGCTGGTCGAGACCGATCGATCGCAGGGAGGGGCAAGATGGCGCACAAGTCGGTGCGAAGCTGGGTCGCCCAGGCGATGCTGGTGGCTCTCGCCGTTGGCGTGGTGGTCGCCGCGCCGCTGGCGTCCTCGAACCACAGCCGGGCCGAGGCGGTCACCATCTCGGGGGCCCGCTCACTGTCCGACCAGGTCGTGGTCAACTTCGACGCCTCCGCTATGGCGAGCAAGGAGCGCACCACCGACGTGCACCTCCTTGCGTTCAACGACCTGCACGGCAACCTCGAGGCCGGCGGCAACAACATCTACGGGCAGTTCGCGGGCGGTGCCGCCTACCTGGCCAAGGCGGTAAAGGACCGCCAGGCCACCTACGGGGACCAGCAGGCGACGGTGTTCGCCGGCGACAACATCGGCGCTAGTCCGCTGGCCAACGGGCTGTTCTTCGAGGAGCCCATCACCATCGCCACCAACCTGATGAACGTCGACTTCGGCTCGGTGGGCAACCACGAGTTCGACAAGGGCAAGGACGAGCTCCTTCGCATCCAGAACGGCGGCTGCCGGCCCGACCCCGGCTGCACGGCCGCGCCGTACGCCCTGCCCGACGGCACGACCACCGACGTCTACCCGGGCGCGGACTTCCAGTACCTCTCGGCCAACGTGGTCGTAGACGCCACCGGCGAGACGTTGTTCCCCGCGTTCGGGACCAAGAGCTTCCGCTCCGACACCGGCGAGACGTTCGAGGTTGGCTTCATCGGCGAGGTGCTAGAGGCCACGCCCACCATCGTCACGCCCACGGGCGTGGCGGGGCTCACGTTCCAGGACGAGGCCGATGCGGCCAACCGGGCCGTGCGCAAGTTGAAGGACGAGGGCGTCAAGACGTCCGTCCTCGTCATTCACGAGGGTGGGTTCCAGACGACGGGTGCGACGCTCAACGGCTGCGCGGGCAATCTCGCGGGAAGCGCCATCGCCGACATCGCCGGCCGGCTCGACCCCTCGATCAAGGTCATCGTGTCGGCGCACACCCACGCCGAGTACCGGTGCACCATCACCGTCGGTGGGGTCACGCGGCTCATCACCAGCGCGTCGTCGTTCGGCCGCATTCTCAGCGACATCACGCTCACGGTCGACAATAGGAACGGCAAGCTCGTGCAGGCGAGCGCCGAGAACGTGATCGTGAGGAACGCGCTGAACACCCCCGGTCCCGGCGTGGTCCGCCAGCCGGACACGTCGAAGGAGGACCCGCAGGTCCAGGCAGTGGTCCAGCAGTACGTCACTGCCTCGGCACCGCTGGCCAACCGGGTCATCGGCCGCATCCAGGGCGACCTCACCCGCACCCCGTCGGAGTTCGGCGAGTCGGCGCTCGGCGACGTGATCGCGGACGCCCAGTTCGTGGCCACCCAGCCCGCCAACCTCGGCGGCGCCCGCTTGGCGTTCATGAACCCCGGGGGGATCCGCGCCGACCTGCTCTTCAACGACATCTCGTCGGGTGGGGAGGCGCCGGGCGAGGTCACCTACGGTGAGGCGTTCACCGTGCAGCCCTTCGGCAACAGCCTCGTGACCAAGACCATGACCGGCGACATGATGCGGCGCTTGCTGGAGCAGCAGTTCCCGGGCTGCGGGGGGCAGACCACCCGGCGCATCCTGCAGGTGTCCTCGACCTTCCGCTACGAGCAGGCCCCAACCGCAACGACGTGCGAAGGCAGGATCGGGCGCATGTTCGTCGACGGCGTCGAGGTGGCGCCCACCGATTCGTTCCGAGTGACGATGAACAACTTCCTGGCCGCGGGGGGCGACGGCTTCACGGTGTTCAACGAGGGCACCGACGCCCTGGGCGGCGCGCAGGACATCGACGCCTTCGTGGCCGCCTTCGCCGCCGCCGAGCCGGCGGGCATCGCCGTGCCGCCGCCCAACCGGATCGTGGCCGTGCCGCCGCCCTGATGACGTGATGGCCGCGAAGCGGTCGTAGGACCTCGCTCTCAAGGAAGCGCCCCGGTGCCTTTACGCTCGCGGCCATGGCCAAGCCCACCAGCACGGCGAAGGTCGCCGCCGGACGCGACCGCTTGCCAAAGAAGTTGTACGAACGCGAGCTGTTCCGACTGCAGGGTGAGTTGGTGAAGGCCCAGGAGTGGGTGAGGGCCGAGCGCCAGCGACTGGTGGTCGTTTTCGAGGGGCGCGATGCCGCCGGCAAGGGCAGCACCATCAAACGAGTGACGCAGTACCTCAACCCCCGTGTCGCCCGCATCGTCGCGCTACCCGCGCCGACCGAACGCGAGCGCACGCAGTGGTACTTCGAGCGTTACATCTCCCAGCTGCCGGCGGCGGGCGAGATCGTGCTGTTCGACCGCTCCTGGTACAACCGGGCGGGGGTCGAGAGGGTGATGGGCTTCTGCACGCCCGATGAGTACCACCGGTTCCTGCACCAGTGCCCGATCCTCGAACGCATGCTGGTCGAGGACGGCCTGCTGTTGCGCAAGTACTGGTTCTCGGTGGGCGACGCCGAGCAGGAGGCGCGCTTTCGGTCCCGGGTCGAGGACCCGATGCGTCAGTGGAAGCTGTCACCGATGGATCTCGAATCGATCACCCGGTGGGAGGACTACTCCCGGGCCAAGGACCAGATGATGGTGCACACCGACATCCCCGAGGCGCCCTGGTACGTCGTCGAGAGCGACGACAAGAGGCGAGCCCGGATAAACATGATCGCTCACCTGCTGAGCACGATCAGCTACCACGACGTGACCCGGGTGCCACTCAAGTTGCCGAAGCGACCCGCATCGACGGGATACGAGCGGCCACCACGCGACACCCAGACCTACGTGCCGGATCACGCCGCCTCGCTCACCGCCGAGTGATGCCGCCAGGCGCGACACCCGCAGCTCCTGGCCGAGCCCGCGTCTACCTCATGGGCTGAGGTCCCCACCAGAGAGTCACCACATCACGTGTCGTTGGGGGTGGCATCCGGCCCAGGAGCTGGGCGAGCTCGCCGTGCCGGTCCGGGGGCAGGCACAGGCGGCGGGCGATCCGGGCGACGGCATCGGCTTCGTTCTCGCCGATCATCTGGATCGGTCTCTGCCAGCGCCGTTGGTGCACGTCGAGCCCCAGCTGGGACAGAACGGCGATCGCATCCCTCGCCGTCGGTCGGTCCGGCTGACGGATGTGGTGCAAGGCATCCCAGTAGGGAGTCATCCACGTCATCGGGTGCAGGGCGGTGAGCTCGACGACGACGCGATGTCCGGCGTGGGAGGTCAACGCCGCCACGAACCCGGCGAGGTCGGCGACGTTGTAGATGACGTGATGGCAGACCGCGACGTCGGCGGTGGGCGTCTGGGATTCCACTGCCGGCCAGAAGCCGCGGATAGCGGTGGACGTCACGCCGCGCCGCACCGCACGAGCGACGAACGCCTCCAGCAGCTCAGCGTTGGGATCGACACCGATCACGTGGCCCGCGGGTAGCCGCAGGCTGGCGGCGCCGGCGCCGACGCCGACGTCGAGCACCGTTCCGGCGGCCGGCAGCGCGTCACGAGCGACGGAGTCCGAGGGGGTGTCGTCGCCACGATCGAGGGCGGAGTCGGCCGCGGCGCCGAACACCGCGGGGCTGAAGAAGTAGGGCGACGCCGGCGCCGCCTCCACAAGGTCCTCGGGTATGGCCCAACGGCCCAGCATCGCGGCCCACCGTCGGTTTGCATCGTCTGCGGACGACGGAGTACTGCGGTTGTTGCTCAGGATGTGGGCAGCGTGTAGTCGGCGAAGCGGTCGCGCAGCTCCTTCTTGGAGAACTTGCCCACGGACGTCTTCGGGATCTCGTCGATGAACACCACGTCGTCGGGCAGCCACCACTTGGCGACCCGGGGTGTCAGGAACGCGGTTAGCTCGTCCCCGGTCAGGGTTTCGCCGGGCTTGCACACGACGCACGCCAACGGCCGCTCGCCCCACTTCGGGTGCGCCACGCCGATGACGGCGGCCTCGGACACCTTGGGGTGGGCCATGATCTCGTTCTCGAGCTCGACCGAGCTGACCCATTCCCCGCCCGACTTGATCACGTCCTTGGTCCGGTCGCGCAGCTGGATGTACCCGTGGGGGTCGATCGTGGCGACATCCCCGGTCTTGAGCCAGCCGTCCTCGGTGAACGAGTCGGGCGAGCGCGCATCGTTGTAGTAGCTGGCGATGACCCAAGGGCCCCGCACCTGGAGCTCGCCCGACGACTCGCCGTCCCAGGGCTGCTCCTCGTTGGTGCCGAGGTCGACGACGCGGGCCTCGAGGCCGACCAGCGGCTGCCCCACGGTGGTGCGGAGCTCGGCGCGGCCGTCGTCGTCGAGCGCGGCTGCGAGGGTCGACTTGATGTGGCCCGCCGACGCCACGGGCGATGTCTCGGTCATCCCCCACGCCTGCATTATGGGCAGCCCGAGCTGCTCGCGGTATGCCTCCGAAAGGGATCGGGGCACGGCCGAGCCGCCGCAGGGTATGGCGCGCAGGCAGGACACGTCGCGACCCTTCAGCTCCGGCAGCACTCCCATCCAGATGGTCGGCACGCCGGCCGCCAGCGTGACCCGCTCCGACTCGATGAGCTCGGCCAGTCCCTGGGGGGACAGGTCGGGGCCCGGCATGATCAAGTCGGCGCCGCACGCCACGGCGGCGTGGGCCAGTCCCCAGGCGTTGGCGTGGAACATGGGGACGACGGGCAACACCCGGTCCTCCTCGACAGGTCCGAGGCCCCCCGACGTGAGCACACCGTACGTGTGCAGGAACGTGGAGCGGTGCGAGTACACGACACCCTTGGGGTTGCCCGTGGTGCCGCTCGTGTAGCACATCGACGCCGCCTGGTTCTCGTCCGCGACGTGGAACTCGACCGGTTCGGCGCCGGCGAGCAGCTCCTCGTAGTCGTGGACCTCCTTGCCCGCCGGCGGGTCGGGGATCTCGCCGGCCCCGTCGTCCATCACCACCACGTGGCGGACGGTCTCGAAGCGGTCGAGCAGCGGCCAGACCAGCTTGGCCAGCGTGCGGTCGACGAATACCACCTCGTCTTCGGCGTGGTTGGCGACGTAGGCGAGCTGGTCGGGGAACAGCCGGATGTTCAGCGCGTGGAGCACCCGGCTGGTGCACGGCGCCGCGAAGTAGAGCTCGAGGTGGCGGGAGGTGTTCCAGCCGAACGTGGCGACCCGCCCGTCGGCGCTGATGGCGAGCTGGTCGAGCACGCCACCGAGGCGGCGCGTGCGGTCGGCCCAGTCGCCGTACGGGAGGCGCTCCCGGGTTCCCGACGCCGTGACGGTCACCACCTGCTTGTCGAAGAAAAGGCGCTCAGCCCGACTGTGGAAGTGGGTCAGCGTGAGCGGAAGGTCCTGCATCAGCCCCTGCATCGGGCGATCCCCCTCGTGGTGCGTCGTGAGCCGTCAGCCTAGGCCGTGGCCTGGGACGGACACCTCCCGCCCAGCGGACGCCTGGGCGGCGCCGGCCGCGTACTCTCAGGCCGTCATGGCCGAGGCATCCGGACGCTCCCCCGCCGCGGCCGCACGACGCCCGCCGTCGCGCCGGCAGGTGGCGGCGCTGGCGGCGCCACTGATCGCGTTGGTGGTGATGAACTACGTCGGCGACGCGCTGGCGCCGACGCTGGTTGACACCCATCCGGCCTGGCTCATCGCCCTCAACGCCCGCAATCGCAACCTTGCGCTGGTCACCAACTCGCTGGACCCGCTGACCTACTACGGCATCGGCACCGCACGGTTGCTGGTCAGTGACCCGCTGTTCTTCCTGCTCGGATACTGGTACGGCGACGCCGCCGTCACTTGGATGGAGCGGCGCACCAAGACCTGGGGCCAGTTGCTGCGCCAGATCGAGCGGTGGTTCGGCAAGGCCGCATACCCGCTGATCTTCGTCGCCCCCAACAACTACATCTGCCTGTTCGCGGGCGCCGCGGGGATGCCGCTGCGGGCATTCTTCGCGGTCAACATCGCGGGCACGCTCACCCGGCTCTGGGTGATCCGGCTGGTCGGTGAGGCCTTCGAATCGCCGCTGGACAGCCTCGTCAGCTGGATCGGCGACCACCGCATCCCACTGCTGATCGCGTCGGTGGCCCTGGTCATCGTGTCGATCGCGCTCGAGGCCCGCCGGGGCGAGACCGAGGTCGAGTCGCTGGCCCGCCTCGACGACGAACTGGAAGACGCGGCCGACGAGCTGGATCGGCGTCGGACGGCCGCGTCCGGCGCTGACAAGGTCGACGACGACGAGCCCCGCCGAGAGGGTTGATCCGGGTCCCGCCGACCTGCGGCGGTGCGGCCCGTGACACGCTGGACCGGCTAGACCCGGGGAGATGGACGTCTACGAAGCGCTCTACACCACCCGGGCCATGCGCCGGGTCCGACCCGATCCCATCCCGCTCGACGTGCAGGCCCGCATCCTCGACGCCGCCGTGCGGGCGCCGAGCGGCGGCAACACGCAGCGCTGGCGGTTCCTCCTCGTCGACGACCCGGAGGTGAAGACCAAGCTGGGCCCCCTCTACCGGGACAGCCTCCGCCAGCTCTGGGACACGGTCTACGCCGACCGCCTGGCAGCAATCGAGGCCACGCCCGACTCCCCCGCCAGCGTGCAGACGGCCAAGGTCGTGCGCTCGGCCCAGCACCTCGCCGACCACTTCGAGGATGTGCCGCTGTTCCTGTTCGCCTTCGTCCAGTACGACCCGAGCGGGGGTTCGATCTACCCGGCGGTGTGGAGCGCCATGCTCGCGGCACGGGCCGAAGGCGTGGGGACCTCGCTCACGACGGTGCTCGGTCACTTCCATGGCCCGGAGTCGCTCGAGATCCTGGGCGTCCCCGGCGACGAGGGCTGGGCCAACGCCTGCTGCGTCTCGTTCGGGTATCCGACCGGCCGCTGGGGCGTGGCGCCCCGCCGGCAGGCGCACGAGGTCGCCTTCCGCAACCGTTGGGGCGCGCCCGTCGGGTTCGAGGTGCCCGAGCCGCTGTGGTCACCCGTCGACTGACCCGGACGAGCGGGCCCACGCCGCCCGCAGCACATCGCGGGTGACCTCCATCTGCCCCCGGTGTTGCGCCAGCTCCTCGTAGACGTGCATGAGGACGCCGCCCTGGGTCCGGCCCAGCGGCAGGTTGGCGTCCTCGGGCTCGGGCGTGCCACGCGGGGGCGCGAGCGGCTCGAGGTCGGCGATGTCGGCGTCGAGCTGGCGGCGGGCCTGCCGGGTCCGCCGGACAAGCTCGTTGACCGGGCCGCTCGCCCGGAACTCGGCGTCCCGGTCGCGCTCGATGGTGCGCCCCGCCACCATGGCGCCGCCCCAGTACTCCATCACCCCCAGGCAGTGATACAGGATGGCGTACGGCGAGTTCGCGCCGGCCAGGTCGAGCCGGCGGTTGGCGAGCTCGTCGCCGAGCTCGGCCACCACTGCGACCATCCCCTCCAGCGCCTCGTCCACGAAGGACAGGAAGTCGTCGACGTTGATCATGGGCCCGATCATGACGCGGGGGTTTAGGGTCACGACGATGTACGGGCGTGTCGCACCCTTCGAGGGCGTCGGGGTCGCTC
>JBKPAA010000137.1:0-13415 GCA_046726215.1 Actinomycetota bacterium
CAGTAGGCCCACCCGTCGCGCCTCCGCGGCGTCGACGCGCCCTCCCTCGAGGACCAGCGGCAGAGCCTCCGCCCCCAGGATTCGGGGCAGGAGGTAGGTCGAGCCGTTCGAGATCGTCAGGCCGATGCCGTTCTCCGGGAAGTAGAAGGCCGACACGGGGCTGCCGATCCGGGCGTCGCAGGCCAGCGTCAACTCAGCGGCGCCCCCGACGGCCAGGCCGTTGAGTGCCGCCACCACCGGCACCTCGGTATCGAGCACGGCCCGCGTCATCTCCTGGAAACCCGCGATCAACGCCTCGAAGCCCCCTCGGTCGAGGTCGGCGGTGGCGTCGAGGTCGTCGCCCGCCGAGAAGGCCCGCCCGGTGCCGGTGAGCACCAACCCGGCCGAACCCGCGGCGAGGGCGCGGATCCCGCTGGCGATGGCGGGCAGCATCGCTGGCGTGAGGGCGTTGAGCTTCGCCGGGCGGTCCAGCCGCAGCACCGCCACGTCGCCCGCCCGTGAGGACAGCAGATTGTCGCCGGCGGGCTCCCAGTCGAGGTCGATCACCGGGCGATGCTATGCCGCCCATGGCACAATGCCGGGCGTTCGGGTCTGGGGAGCGGCCGGATGTTGATCCTCTCTCGCACCGAGGTGGAGGCCCTTCTCGATCTGGATCGCCTTGTCGATGCGCTGGCGGCGGCCATGGTCGACCTGAGCGGGGGCCGGGCGTCCGCACCCCCTCGGGTGGCGGCCACGGTCGCCGACCGGAGCGCCATGTTGGCGGCGATGCCCGCGTTCCTCCCGTCGCCGGGCGCTCTGACCACGAAGCTCGTCAGCTTGTTCCCGGAGAACAGGGATCGCCCGACGCACCAGGCGATCATCTGTTGCTTCGACCCGGCGGACGGGACCCCGCTCGCCATCATGGACGGAACGTACGTGACCGCGGCGCGTACCGCCGCCGGCTCGGCCCTGGCCATACGGCTGTTGGCTCGCGAGGCTTCGCGGGTCGTGTCGGTGATCGGGACCGGTGTGCAGGCACGGAGTCACGCCCGGGCCGCGGCGCGCCTGCCCGGCGTCCAGGTGGTCCAGGTCGCCGGCCGCGATCACAGCAAGGCCGTGGCGCTGGTCGACGACCTGCTCGAGTCCGGGACGGTGGCAGTCGCGCTCCCGTCGATCGAGGCCGCGGTCCGATCGGCCGACATCGTGTGCGCCACCACCCATGCGGCCGAGCCGGTGGTCCGACGGGAGTGGCTGGGGCCCGGCACCCACGTGAACTCCGTCGGCTACAACGCCGCCGGCATCGGCGAGGTCGACGTCGAGACGATTCGTGACGCCGTGGTCGTGGTCGAGTCGCGCTCGCTCGCCCTGGCCGACCCGCCGGCGGGCGCGATCGAGCTGGGGCGGGCTATCGAGACCGGCGCGATCGACGCGGATCACATCCATGCCGAGATCGGGGAGATCGCCGCCGGCGACCGCGAGGGCCGCACCGACGACGGCCAGCTCACGCTGTACAAGTCCGTCGGGGTGGCGGTACAAGACGCCGCCGCTGCGGCATTGGTCTGGGACGCCGCCCGCGCTCGGGGCGTCGGCACCAGCATCGACATCTGACGGTCGCACGGCTCGCAGCCGCCCACCGCACCGCCAATCCCGAGGCAATAGGGGCCGCTCCGGCATTCTCGAGGCAATGAGGTCCTGCCCCCGGCGCCGATTGCCTCGGGGTGCTCCGGCCGGACCGTATTGCCTCGCCATTGCGCCCGTGCATCGCTCGGGCAGCCGGCGCCCAGAGCCACCCGCGTGACAAGCCGATGTCGACGTGCGCGCGCCCGGGTTCCGATGGCACCAACCTCCCTAGACTGTTTTGACCTGCACCGTCGGGAGGGCCGACCCATGGGTCGGGACATCGACAGGACCGAGTTCACCCGCGACGACCGGCTCCGGTTCCGCGACAAGGTCAAGGCGAACCTCGCGGCCCTGCGCACGCTCGTCGACAGCGGCGGCTTCGAGACCGGCCGGCGGACCTGCGGCATCGAGATGGAGGTCTACATCACCAATCCCGAAGGGTTCCCGGTGCCGCTCAACGCCAAGCTGCTCGAACGCATGGCGTCGGCCGACTTCCAGACCGAGCTGGCGCAGTTCACCATCGAGTTCGACGTGAAGCCGCGGCTGCTGACGGGCCACGTCTTCGACACGATCGACACCGAGTTGCGCCGGTCGCTCAACCACGCCCACGAGGTCGCCGAGGACCTCGGCGCCGAGGTCGTGATCATCGGCATCCTGCCGACGCTCACGGACCTCGACGCCACCGAGGAGCTCATGTCAGCCAGCGACCGCTACCGGGCGCTCAACGAAATGATCCTCAGCGCACGCGGCGAGGACATCCTGATCAAGATCGAGGGCGGCGAGACGCTCGAGGTGCGGACGGGCTCGATTCTGTTCGAGGCCGCGTGCACGTCGATGCAGCTGCACCTCCAGGTCGACCCGCACGACTTCGGCCTGTACTGGAACGCCGCTCAGGTGATCTCCGCCCCGCTGGTGGCGGTAGGGGCGAACTCACCCTTCTTCCTGGGCCGCCAGCTCCATCACGAGACTCGCATCGTGCTGTTCGAGCAGGCCATAGACACCCGGACCGAGGAGCTGGCACTCCAGGGGGTGCGGCCGCGGGTGTGGTTCGGCGAGAAGTGGCTCGACGAGGGCGAGGGGCTGTGGGACCTGTTCGACGAGAACGTCCGGTACTTCCCGGCGCTGCTGCCCATCTGTGAGGACGAGGACCCGGTGGCGACGATCGAGGCGGGGGGCGTGCCCAGGCTGCCCGAGCTGACGCTGCACAACGGGACGATCTACCGGTGGAACCGTCCCGTGTACGAGGTCGTCCGGGGTCGCCCACACATGAGGATCGAGAACCGCGTCTTGCCCGCCGGGCCGTCGGTCCCTGACGCGGTTGCCAACGCCGCCTTCTTCTACGGGTTGCTCCACGGGCTCGCGTCGCAGGCGAGGCCTCATGTCTGGGAGCAGGTGAGCTTCGCGGCCGCAACCGAGAACTTCTACGCGGCGGCACGCGACGGCCTGGGCGCCCGGCTCTACTGGCCGCGCATCGGTGCGCAGGTTCCCGTGTCCGAGCTGATCCTGCGCCACTTGCTGCCGGTCGCCCGCGACGGGCTCGTCGACTGGGGTGTCGACGCGGGCGACGTCGACTACTACCTGGGCATCATCACCGAGCGCACACTGTCAGGGCAGAGCGGCGCCGGCTGGCAGATCGCCACCTGGCACAAGCTCGTCGACGAGGACAAGCTCGGCCGCGAGGACGCCGCCCGAGAGCTGGTGCGGATCTACCGGCAACGCTCGTACTCCAGCACGCCCGTCCACACCTGGCCGGTCGGCGGCTGAAACTGTGTCCGCCGGGGGTTCCGGCAGCCGGTAGCTTGTCGGCCCATGGCTGGGCTGTATCACCGCTTCGACGGGTACGAGGACGTCAAGGCGCTCCTGGAGGGTTCCGACGAGGAGATCCTCCTCGCGTTGTCGGGCAAGCCCGCGCTCATCCGCATCCCGGCCGCGAGCACCGCCGACGCCCCCAAGGGCCGGCTGATCGCATGCCTCATGCACGGCAACGAGCCCTCGGGATTCCAGGCGGTGGTGGAGCAGCTGCGGCGGGGGGAGCGATTCCCGTTCGACCTTTGGGTGCTCATCGGCAACGTACGAGCTGCGGTTCAGGACGGCCTGTTCGCCCACCGCCACCTCGACGACCAGGAGGACTTCAACCGGGTCTGGGGCGTCGGTCCCGCCACCACCCGGATGCGCCGGAGTGCCGCCGCGATCCTCGACGAACTGCGGTCGGCCGATCTCGAGGCCGCCGTCGACCTGCACAACAACAGCGGGCGGAACCCCTGCTACTCGATCCTCACCCAGCTGACCCCGGAGGGGCTCCGGCTCGCCTCGCTGTGCGCCGACACCATGCTGCACTGGCGACTCCGCGCGAACACCCTGATGGAGGCCCTGGCGGCCAGCTGTCCCTCGGCATCGGTGGAGTGCGGGTTGTCGCACCTGCCCGAGGGCACCGCGTTCGCCGCCGGCGTGATCCACCGGTTCCTCGGCGCCGAGGGGCTTGGGTCGCCCATCGACGACGAGCGCGCCCGGCCTGATCGCATAGTCCAGATCCTCCACCGTGTGACCGTGCGCCCCGAGGTCGCATTCTCGTTCGGCTCCGTCGTCGACGACGAGACCGACTTCGTGATCGCGCCGGGGCTGGACCGTTACAACTTCGAGGTGTTACCGGCCGGGAAAACGATCGGCCGCATCGACCCAGGAGCGGCCATGCCGCTGTTCGGCAGCGACATGGCGGGGGGCGACGCCACCGAGCAGCTGTTCCGCACGACCGGCGACGGACGCGTCGTCGTCGTCGACGACATCATGCCGGTCATGATGACCACGACCGTTCGGCAGGCGCGTCGCGACTGCCTCTTCTACACCACCCGTCGCCTCGGCTGAGAACGGTCGGCGGCGCCGCCGGCCGGGCCCGGGAGAGGGCGACCGCGGCTTGGAGCGGAAACTCGGCGGCGTCGAGGACCCACTCGTGGGTCTGGGACTGGGTCTCAGTGCGTGACGGACAGGTCATGTGCTTCCTCCCCGAGGGAGCGCTGAAGGACGGCGAGGACCCCGAAGTGGTCGGAGGGCCAGACGCCGTCGGCCGGGTCGTCGGCCACCACCCGGCACTCGACCGGGCGGCCCGCACCCCTCGGGCCGTGAAATCCGCTGAAGATGTAGTCGATCCGCCGATCGGGCTCCTGGTCGAGGGCCGCGTGGGGGTTGCGGTTCGACCACGTGATCCCGGGCCCGTTGTCGCCGGCCAGCCGCCAGGCGTCCTGGAGGTACGTGCTCTTCCCGTCGAGCGAGCCGAGCCCGGTGAGGTAGCGGATGGCGCTCGAGTCCGGTTCGGCGTTGAGGTCACCGGCGACCACCGGGCCCAGCGGGGACGCGGGGTCGGTGCGCTCGTCCACGAAGCGGACCAGCGCCCGCACCTGGCGCTCCCGCAGTGCGGCGTCGTGGAGCTGCCAGGCCAGGTGCGTCGAGAACACGTCGACCCCACCGGTGCGGGCGTGCACGACGACCCGCTGCACCTCCCATTCGTCCGGCACGTAGGGCAGGCGGGCCTTGGAGCTGGAGTCGATGGGCCAGCGGCTCAGCACGGCGTTGCCGAACCGGGCCCCGGCGGCCACCGGCTCGCCCGCGTAGGCCACCGACCAGTCCCCGAGCGCGGAGGCGAGCCACTCGGCCTGGTTGCCGCGCTCGTTCGCCACCACTTCCTGCAGGCACACCACGTCGGGCGCCCATCGGCGGAGCACAGCCACGATCGCCTGCCGGCGGGATCGCCAGTGGCCGGCGAGGTTCCAGATGTTGAGGGTCAGGACACGGAGCACGCCACAGTCCGCAACAGCGGCTCGTAGCTGGCGAGGCCGCGCACCGCCGCGCCCTCGACCTTGCCGGCGTCGTCCCAGCGCCGCAGAGCGACCGCGTCGGTCCATCCCGGTGCGGTCTCGAACGTCGCGACCTCGGCGTCCGACATCCGTCCGCCCTGCCGCCGAAGGCTCCGCTGGGACCCGGCCGACAGCCCAGCGGGGTACGCGGGTTCGACGGCGCACAGGTAACGCTTGGCGGCCACGTGCAGGGCGATCGGCGCGGTCACCGTCACGGGGAACAGCCCGGCCAGGAACGCGGCCGCCGTGCGCTCGTGGGGTTCGGCCGGCCCGCCACGCAGCTCCAGCAGGTGGCCGACGTCGTGCAGCAGGGCCGCGACGACGAGGGCGTCGCCCGCACCCGCCGAGGCCGCCAGCGCCGCCGTCTGCAGGGCGTGGTCGAGCTGGCCGACATCCTCGTCGTAGTGCTCCGCGCCCCAGCGGTCGTAGAGATCGAGCACCTCGTCGATGTCCGTCACCGGACCGGCCGACCCTGGAAATCCCCGATCAGCGACACGGCCACGCGATCCCCCGCGGGGGACCCCGCCGCCAGCTCTGCCGCCCTCTGGCGGTAGTAGTCCTCCCGCAGGTCGCCCTCCGAGCGGGCGTTGTACGTCGGGTACAGCGCCCGCCTCGGCCGCGTCGACGGGTTGGAACTGCTGCGGTGCGGCGTGCGCGAGTGGAACCACAGCGTATCGCCGGCGCGCACCGGCACCGGTTCCCACTCCATCGACGCCACGATGTCGGCCCGGATGCACCCGACGTCGTCGGTGGGCCACAGGCGGTCATGGGCGCCGGACACGACCTCGAGACAGCCGTTCTCCACGCCGGCGTCGTCGATGGCGACCATGCAGGAGACATGGACGTCGACGAAGCGGTACGCCGGGGCATCCTGGTGGGCGGCGTAGCCGGCGCCACCGGGCAGCTTGTAGTTCAGCTTGTCCTTGTAGAGCACGGCGGGCTCGCCCAGCAGGGCGCCGGCGGCAGCGACCAGCGCACCCGCACACAGCACCGACCGGAGCCCCCCGTGGTACGGCACCAGGTTCTCGGTGCGGCACAGTGCGGGGCCGGCGTCGGTCAGCTCGCGGTGGTGCAGCCACCCACCGTCGTCGGGCCACGCCGCCACCTCGGCGGCCCACTCCTGCAGGCGTCGGGCCCAAGCGTCGCCGTCGCGAGGTCGTAGGTGCACCCAGCCCTCCCGCACGAAGTGGCCGACGGCGTCGGGCTCGGTGCCGTCCTCGAACACCCGGTGCGCGCGCACCCCCGGAGCCTAGGCGGCCCTGGCCCGGACTCTCGGCGCCGAAATGGTTGCCTGGCAGCCATTCCTGCGCCAGCAACGGTGCAGTCGGTGCCGCCGCTGACCGACCCGCATCAGTTCTCTTCGAGGATCAGGAGCCCGTTGTGGGTGTTCGACGTGGGCACGTGCGTCGCGCGGTACACCTCGCGCACGCCCGGGCTCAGCGCACCGCGCATGACGAGCCACATCACGAGCTCGATGCCCTCCGAGCCCGCCTCGCGCAGGTACTCGACGTGGGGGATGGCGGCGATCGCCTCGGGGTCGGCCACGAGCCCGTCGAGGAACCGGGTGTCGAAGCCGACGTTGATGAAGCCGGCGCGCTCGCCCTGCAGTTGGTGCGACAGGCCGCCGGTGCCGAACACCACCACCCGCTCGTCGCCCTCGAAGGCATCGATCGCCCGGCGGATCGCCTGGCCGAGCCGGTAACAGCGGTGCCCGGTCGGCGGCGGGTACTGGACCACGTTGACGCACAGCGGGATGACACGGCTCGGCCACGCCGCCGGCTGGCCGAACATGACCGACAACGGCACCGTGAGCCCGTGGTCGACCGACATCTCGTTGACGAGGGTGAGGTCGAACTCGTCGAGTATCAGTGACTCGGCCAGGTGCCACGCCAGTTCCGGATGGCCCTGCACGACGGGCACGGGGCGGGGACCGTAGCCCTCGTCGGCGGGCGGGAACTTGTCGGCCAGCCCGAGGGCGAAGGTGGGGACCACCTCGAGCGAGAACGCGTTGGCGTGGTCGTTGTAGACGACTACGCAGACGTCGGGCCGTACCTCGGCCATCCAGGCGCGGGCGGGCTCCAGCTTGGCGAAATAGGGCGCCCAGTAGGGATCGTCGGCCTTGCCCTTGTCGATCGCCGCTCCGACCGCGGGCACGTGCGAGCAGCCGACGCCGCCCACGAGCCAGGCCATCAGCGGGCGTCCCACTCGACGCGGTGGCGGTTCCCCTCGGGGGGACGACCCCCGTCGAGCATCATCTGCGCGAAGTCCTCGGGCGTCATGCCGGTCTGCTCACCGGCCAGGTCCTGGAACGTCATCCCGTCGCAGGCGGCCAGCTTGTACGTGTAGTAGATGTTGCCGCCCACCTCGATCAGCCGCAGCCAGTCGCGCCGGAGCACCGCCTCCCGCTGGTCGTCGTCGAGGCCGAAACGGTCGAGGTAGACGCGTTCGTCGGTGCGGAACGCCTCACGGTTGGCGCCTTGGTTCAGCGACATCAGGAACTTGTTGAGCGCGTAGCCGCGCCGGCTACGCCGGCCGTCGAACACGACCGTCCCCGGGATGTCGTCGTAGTCGCGCGGTGCCGGCAACGGGCCACCTCCCTCCTCGCTGTGCCTTGGTCAGGGTAGCATCCACCTGTTGACAAGATTGTTCACAATGTGATCGGGGACGGATGATCATCGATTGCCACGGGCACTACACCACCGCCCCCCCGGCGCTCGGCGAATTCCGGGAGGCGCAGAAGGCAGCCCTGGCCCGCGATCCCGATCACGTCGGCGAGAAGGGTGTGGTCGCGATCGGTGACGACGAGATCCGGGAGAGCGTGGAGAGAGCCCAGCTTCGGCTCCAGCGGGAGCGTGGCACCGACCTCACCCTGTTCTCGCCGCGCGCGTCGTGGATGGGTCACCACATCGGCAACATCGACACGAGCCGGTTCTGGTCCGAGCACTGCAACGAGTTGATCCGGCGCGTCTGCGACCTGTACCCGCAGAACTTCGCGCCGGTGTGCCAGCTGCCGCAGTCGCCGGGCGCACCGATCGAGCCCTCGGTGCGGGAGCTCGAGCGGTGCGTCGACGAGATGGGTTTCGTGGGCGCCAACGTCAACCCCGACCCCTCCGGCGGGTACTGGGACGGCCCAGCGCTGGGCGAGCGGTACTGGTACCCCTTGTACGCGGCGCTGTGCGAGCACGACGTCCCGGCCATGATCCACGTCAGCGCCGCCTGCAACCCGCAGTTCCACACGACGGGGTCGCACTACCTCGGCGCCGACACGACGGCGTTCATGCAGCTGCTCACGTCCGACCTGTTCAGCGATTTCCCCGAGCTGCGGATGGTCATTCCCCACGGGGGTGGCGCAGTGCCGTACCACTGGGGCCGGTTCCGGGGCCTGGCCCAGGACATGGGCAAGCCGCCCCTCGACGAGTTGCTCCTGGGGAACGTGTTCTTCGACACCTGCGTCTACCACCAGGCCGGCATCGACTGCCTGCTCGCGGTGATCCCCCCGGACAACGTGCTGTTCGCCTCGGAGATGATCGGCGCGGTGCGCGGCATCGACCCCGAGACCGGTCACCACTTCGACGACACCCGGCGCTACCTCGACGCCGCCGGGCTGGGCGAGGCCGAGCGCACCAAGATCTTCGAGACCAACACCCGCCGCGTCTACCCGCGCCTGGAAGGGGTCGCCGCATGAACGCCCGCCACGTCGTCGTCCGCACCATCGAACGCGCCGACCCGGGCATCGTCGATGGCTTGGCGGTGCTCGGCACCGCCACCGTGCACGAGGCCATCGGGCGCCGCGGGTTTGCCGGCCCGCAACTCCGCCCGATCCAGCAGGGCACGCGCCTCGCCGGCACCGCCGTGACCGTCTCGAACCACCCGGGCGACAACCTGATGATCCACGCCGCCGTCGAGGTGTGTCACCCGGGCGACGTCCTCGTGGTGACGAGCACCGCCCCGTCGACGCACGGCGTGTTCGGTGAGCTGCTGGCCTCGTCTCTCATGACCCGGGGGGTGCGGGCGCTGGTGACGGACGCGGGCGTCCGCGACACGGCGGAGCTGCGCGAGATGGGCTTCGCCGCGTGGTCGCAGCACGTTTCGTGCCAGGGCACCGTCAAGGCGAGCCCCGGATCGGTGAACGTCCCGGTCGTCCTCGGCGGGCAGGCCGTGGTGAGCCCCGGCGACATCGTGTGCGCCGACGACGACGGCGTCGTGGTGGTGGCGCGCGACGAGGCGGCGTGGGCGCTCGATCGGTCGCGTGAGCGGGCCGCCAAGGAGGACGGCACGCGCGCCCGCCTGGCGGCGGGCGAGCTCGGCATCGACATCTACGGCCTGCGCGCCACGCTCGAGGCGCTGGGCGTGGAGTACGTCGGATGAGCCGCGTCACACGGGTGTGCGTCTTCGGGCTCGGCGAGGCGGGCTCGCTCATCGCCGGCGACCTCGCCAGGCTCCCGGCGGTCGAGGTCCACGGCTACGACCCCGCGGAGGTGGCAACCCCGGGCGGCGTTGTGCGCCACGGGCACCCCGGGGCGGCGGCGGCCGGTGCCGACCTGGTGCTCGGCATCACCGCGGCGGCCGACGCCGCCGCGGCGCTCACCCAGGCGCTCGACGCCATCCCCCGCGGAGCGGTCTACGCGAACCTGGCCACGGCGTCGGCCGGCCTCCAGCGGAGCTTGGCTGCGACTGCGGCCGGTGCCGGCCTGGCCTTCACCGACGTGGCGCTCATGTCACCGGTGCCCGGCAGGGGACTGCGGACGCCGGCGTTGGCCTCGGGACCGGCCGCCCATGCGTTCATCGCCACCGTGGGGCCGCTCGGCATGCCGGTGGAACACGCCGGCGACGAACCGGGGATGGCAGCCACCAGGAAGCTGCTGCGCAGCGTCGTCGTCAAGGGATTGACGGCACTCGTCCTCGAGTCGATGCAGGCCGCCGAGGCGGCGGGGCTGGCAGACGAGACATGGGACAACATCGTGGGCCAGCTCGGCACGGCCGACGAGGCGTTCATCCGCCGCCTGGTGACCGGTACCGGACGCCATGCGGCCCGCCGGGTTCACGAGATGGAGGCGGCCGCCGAGCTGCTGGCGGAGCTGGGCGTGGAGCCCGTCATGGCCAACGCCACCGCCGAGCGGCTCCGAAGCGTCGCGGCCGACGCATCGGCCGTCCCCTCGCTCCCGGAGTGAGGGTCGCGGCACGCGCCGGGTCACGCCCGCGTGTCGAACGCCTCCCAGTGGCGCAGGACGTCGATCACCGATGCCAGATGAATGCGCATCGCCTCCTCGGCGGCCGGCCCGTCGCCCGACGTCACCGCCTCGACGATGGCCCGGTGCTGGGCCAGCGATTCCGCCGCCCGGCCGGGCACCAGGGCCAGCCGGAACTGGTGGTGGGCGGCGCGGTTCCGCAGGTTGGCCACCAGGTCGTCGGCCACGCGGTGGTGGGCGATGCGGCACAGCGAACCATGCAGGTCGCGGTTGAGCTTCGAGTAGGCGAGCTTTTCGTCCCGCTCGACCGCCTCGGTCATCTCGGCGAGCAGCGCCCAGAGCTGGTCCCGCTCGACGTCGGTGGCGCGTTCGGCCGCGAGCCGGGCGATGAGGCCTTCGAGCGCGGCGCGGGCCTCGGTGATCTCGACGGCCTCGGCCACGCTGATGCGGCGCACGGTGGCGCCGCGGTTGGCCTCCCGCTGCACGAGGCCCTCGGCGTCCAGCTCGACGAGGGCGGCGCGGATCGCCGCCCGGCCGACCCCGTATCGCTCGGTGAGCTGGAGCTCGATGAGCCGCTCACCGGGTGGGAACGCACCCTGGAGGATGTCGTCTCGGAGCCGGTCGGTAACGGGCGCGGCGATCACCATGGTCGGGTCAGTCTCTCAACCGGGCGGCACGCGTTGGCGGATCCGCCGGGCGGCTGGATCGCCGGGAGATCCGGATGACGGGGGCAGATCGTCAACAGTATTGTGCACAACACGCCATCGTAGAGGAGGGGCATGGCCCAGCGCATGGGGGTCGTCGTCGCCGGTGAGGGTGCCATCGCCCGCCAGCACATGGCCGCAATGGGCCGCATGGACGACGTCGAGGTGGTCGGCGTCGCCGGCGGCGATGCGGCCGGCACGGCCGCCTTCGCCGCTGAGTTCGGCGTCGCCCGCCACGGGCTCGACCTGGGGGAGATGCTCGACGTGCCGGGGGTCGGCGCCGCCATCCTCGCCAGCCCCACACCGGTCCACGCCGCGCAGGCGATCGAGGTCATGGATGCGGGCAAGCATGTCCTGATCGAGATCCCGATGGCGGACTGCCTCACCGACGCCGAGGCGATCGTCGCCGCCCAGCGGCGCACCGGGGTCACGGCCATGGTGTGCCACACCCGGCGGTTCAACCCGAGCCACCAGTGGATCCACAGCCGCATCGCGGCGGGCGAGCTGACGTTGCAGCACCTGATCGCATCGACGTTGTTCTTCCGACGCGAGAACAAGAATGCTCTCGGCCAGCCACGCTCGTGGACCGACAACCTGCTGTGGCACCACGCCTGCCACACGGTCGACCTGTTCCTCCACCAGACCGGTGAGATCCCGGCCCGGGCCTGGGCGCAGCAGGGGCCGCCCCACCCCGAGCTCGGCATCGCCATGGACCTGACGGTGGGGCTGCAGGCCCCGTCCGGGGCGCTCTGCACGCTGGCGCTCTCGTTCAACAACGACGGGCCGTTCGGGACGACGTTCCGCTACATCGGCGACACCGGCACGTACATCGCGCGCTACGACGACCTGGTCGACGGCTACGACAAGCCGATCGACGTGTCCGGTGTGGACGCATCGACGAACGGCGTCGAGAACCAGGACCGCGAGTTCCTCGCCGCCGTGCGCGAGGGTCGGGAGCCGGCGGCGAGCGTCGCGCAATGCCTGCCGACCATGCAGACCCTCGACCGCCTCGAGCAGTCCCTGTGAACGCGTTGACCGGTGTGCCCGCCCGCGTGCCGGTCGTGATCATCGGCGGTGGGCCCGCCGGCCTCCTGCTCGCCCGGCTGCTCGGGCTCGGCGGAGTCGAGTCGGTCATCCTCGAGCGCCAGACCCGCGAGCACGTCCTCGCCAGGGTCCGGGCGGGCGTGCTCGAGTGGGGCACCGTCGAGACGCTGCGGTCCGCGGGCGTTGGCGACCGCATGGACCGGGAGGGAACGGTTCATGACGGCGTCGGCCTCAGCTTCTCGGGCCGCCACGTGCGGATCGACTTCAAGGGCCTGACCGGCAAGGGAGTAATGGTGTATGGCCAGACCCAGGTCACCAAGGACCTGTACGGCGCGATCGACGCCATGGGCGTGCCGGTCGTCGACTGCGCCGCCGACGTCGTCCCCCACGACGTGACCGGAACGGCCCCGTACGTCACCTTCGCCAAGGAGGGCGCCGACCATCGCATCGACTGCGAGCACGTGGCCGGCTGCGATGGTTCCCACGGCGTGAGCCCGACCGCGATCCCGCCGTCCGTGCTGCGCACCTACGAGCGGAACTACCCGTTCGGCTGGCTGGGGATCCTGTCCGAGACGCCCCCGGTCGACAAGGAGCTGATCTACGCCCACAGCGAGCGGGGCTTCGCGCTCTGCTCGATGCGCCACTCGCTGCTGAGCCGCTACTACGTCCAGTGCGACATCGGCGACGAGGTCGACGACTGGCCCGACGAGCGCTTCTGGACGGAGCTGCGCGGCCGGCTGCCCGGCGAGGTCGCGGGCCGTCTCGTGACCGGCCCCTCCATCGAGAAGTCGCTGACGCCGCTGCGCAGCTTCGTGGCCGAGCCCATGCGCTACGGGCGGCTCTACCTGGCCGGCGACGTCGGGCACGTGGTCCCGCCCACGGGCGCCAAAGGCCTCAACCTCGCCGTTTCCGATGTCTGTTATCTGGCCGACGCGCTCGCCGACGCCGTACACGGCAGGTCGACCACGGGCCTAGACGGGTACTCCGACCGCGCGCTGGCGCGGGTGTGGAAGGCGGTCCGCTTCTCGTGG
>JBKPAA010000138.1:0-5236 GCA_046726215.1 Actinomycetota bacterium
TCAGCGTCGCTGGCTGGCTCATCGACGCGGGTGTGGTCGACGCTGCAGACGATGCCGACGAGCATGCTCTTGCCTGGCACGCATACTTCTGGGATCCGTGGTTCGCGCTGTGGGGCGGTGCATTCGTCGTGGCCATGTGGCCCAGCCGTCCGCAACCGTCCGGGGGAAGCGTTCAGAACGGACCCAGCCAACGTTCGCCAGCGCTGCTTCAACAGCGCCCACCGACCTGCTCGTAATCGCGCCCGGTCAGCGGAATGCGCGTATCCGGCGAAGCGGACGTCGCGACGGACGCAGGTGCGACCACAAGAATCGGGACGTCGGCACTGGCATCAGAAGGCCGGGGCTGCTTCGGGCACGTTGGCGAGCGGCGCCAGATCGACGTTCGGAGCGCGTTCGATGGCCAGGCCGGTGTCCCAGAACGAGCGCCCCAGAATGTGCGGACCGCAGGGCCAGGCGCGTGGCTCAAGTGCCGCTGCGAGGCGGCTTAGTGTCAGCCGCCGGCGGCGAAGGCGACGACGACGTAGGCGGCGTGGCGGTCGAAGTTCTGGCGGCGCCGGTCGTAGATGGTCGTGGTTCTCGGGTCGGCGTGGCGAGCCGCGATCTGGGCGTCTCGAAGCGGGACGCCGGCGTCTAGGGCGGCCATGATGAACGCGGCCCGAAGCATGTGCGGGTGCACGGCGCCGAGGCCGGCGCGCCTGCCAATTGCGCGGACCCACCGGTGGGCGGTGCGCCGGTCGAGGCGTTGGCCGTCACGGCGCCGCAGGATCGGCCCTCCGTGGCGTTCACCGACCGCCAGGTCGAGGGTCCGGGCGGTTCGGGGGACGAGCGGAACGGTGGGAGGCTTGTTGCCCTTGCGCACGATCCGCAGCGTGCGATGGCCGCGCTCGAAGCCGAGGTCCTCGATGTGGGTGGCACAGGCCTCGCTGACACGTAGCCCGTTCCGGCCGACAGCACGGCGAGCGGGGCATGGGCGCGGTTGTAGTGCTCCGCGGTGAACAGAACACGCCAAGCTCCGAGCGATCCAGACATCAGCACCCGTGCTCCACGCCTCGACGTCTTCCGTCGCAGGGCGACTACTGGTCCGTCACGTTCGACCGGCACACGGTGCGGGTGCGCGACCTCAAAGGCAGGCGGTACCTCGCCCGGCTCCTCGCCGACCCCGGGCGCGAGTACCACGTGCTCGACCTCGTCGCCACCGAAAGCGGCCAAACCGCAGCCGTGGGACGGACCCCCAACCGGGAGTGTCGTACCCGGGGCTCGGCCGCCGGCCCGCTCCTCGATGCCCCAGCGAAAGAGGCATACCGCCGACGCCTCGGCGAGATCGAAGACGACATCGCTGAGGCGCTGGCCACCGGGGACGACGAGCGTGCCGCGCAAGCGACGTTGAACGCGACCTCCTCAGCCGTGAGCTGACACGTGCAGTCGGCCTCGGTGGTCGCGATCGGCGAGGCGCAGCCGCATCCGAGCGTGCTCGCGCCAGCGTCACCCGGGCGGTCCGGCAGGCGACCGCTCGAATCCATCAGCACCATCCCACGTTGGGGACGCATCTCGACCGTGCCATCCACACCGGCACCTACTGCGCGTACCGACCCGACTCTCCCGGTTCCGTGGAGTGGAAGACCTGACCTCTCGGCCATGGGAGCCGTCCCCGCGAGATGCAAGAACCATCGGCATCTGGCTGGTCTTCACGCGTGTCCGATCGGCGCTGAGTGCGACGCGCACCACAAGCACGGCCGCGTCGTTCTAGCGCGCCAGGACAACACTTGGGTCGCACGCGGAGCCGTCTGATCTGGTCGGGCTCGCGGACGCTCGCTCCCGGAAGCCAGCGCGAAACAGGGCGTGTCCTCACAGCAGGTGGCGTGCCAGCCAACGATCATCGATGTGCAAGTCGACGGCATCCGCGAGTCCGTCGAAGACCGTATCGAGAGGCTCGGGTTCGCTACCGCTGAATGCCTTGAGGACCTCGTCGTTCTCGAAGAGCCCGTGGAGGTAAACGCCGATCACGTTGTCGAGGGCATAGCAAAGCCCCTCGGGGAGGGCGGAAGCCAGGTTGTTGGCGGTGGCTTCGCTACGACCGTGGCGGATCTCATAGCCGGTCACCGACCGGCCATCGAGCCAGGCCCAGGAGCCGGGTAGCGATCCGAAGCGCGCGGTCGTCCGGACGGTGCGCTTGTCAGAATCATAGGTGGTGACGATCGGGAGCAGCCCGAGGCCCGCGGCCTGGCCCTCGACACCAGCCGGGTCCTCGATGCGCGTGCCGAGCGCTTGCAGGCCCCCGCAGATCCCGAGGACCGGAATACCAGCAGCCGCCGCGACGAGGACCTGTTCCGCAAGTCCGGTTCGCCGCAACCAGGCTAGGTCAGCAGCAACGTGCTTGGAGCCCGGGAGGATGACGAGATCAGCATCCTCAATGCGGCCATCGTCGCCGACCAGGCGCACATCCGAAACCTGCTGGAGCCCGACGAACTCGTCGAGGTTCGACGCGTACGGACCACACACCAGGGCAACCCGGCGGCCTGGTCGCCACGGCGAGAAACGGCGCGACGGGCCTTCCTCGTCGGGCAGGTGGTGGTCGAGCCAGGGCACGACACCCACCGTCGGCACGCCAGTGAGCGCCTCAAGCTCGGCGGGAGCGGGGTCGAGCAGAGCTGGGTCACCACGGAACCGATTGAGCAGAAAGCCCTTGACACGACGCCGCCACACCGGTGGCAGCAGTGCCCACGTGCCATAGAGGTGCGCGAAGGCGCCGCCGCGGTCGATGTCGGCGACGAGGAGCACGCAGGCGTCGGCCGCCTCGGCCATGGCCATGTTGACGATGTCGTCGTCCCAGAGATTGGTCTCAGCGGGACTGCCGGCACCCTCCAGGACAATCACGTCGTAGTCAGCGCGCAGCGATTCGAAGGCGCCGAGCACCTCGGGCCACAGCCGCTTCGACCGACCCCGCCACGGCGCCTCGGTCAACTCCCGACTGGCGCGACCCAACACCACTACCTGGCTTCGCACGTCCTTCTCGGGCTTGAGCAGCACGGGGTTCATGCGAACCTCGGGCGTGACCCGCGCCGCTAGTGCCTGGAGCCACTGGGCGGTGCCGATCTCGCCGCCGTCGACGACCCGCGCGTTGTTCGACATGTTCTGCGCCTTGAACGGCGCCACACGTATGCCTCTTCGGGCGAGCGAGCGGCACAGGCCGCAGACCAACAGGCTCTTGCCGGCTCCGCTCGACACGCCCTGCACCATCAGCGAGCTCACGGCTTGAAGGTAGATCGAGCGGCGTCGCACGCTCACCGTTCAGCCGGAGTACCGGCGGCTCAAGTCGCACGGAATCGGCGTTCCGCCTTCGTGCTCGACCCGACGGGGCGCACAGCACACTGCGCCAGAACATCGTCGGCTCGAGCCCGATGTCCGCACCGATCGGCGCCTATGCGCTCCCGACCGCCTGGCGGTCGGCACACAGATCGTCCGCTACGGCGCTGGAGGCGAACCCACCTGGGTGGGTGTCGCTGGCGCGCTCGGTGAGTTCGGTCAGGAGGGCCGCGCCGTGCGAGATCACCCGTTTCTGTGGCCGGCGGCGGTCGAACCGCTGCGAGCGCAGGTCGCCGGATATGTCTGCGCCGGTGCACCCAACGATGACTTCCACCTTCGGTGGGATCGGCCTGCCGAAGGCGCTTGGGGTGGACAAGGCCACGGTGGTGCTGCGGCTGCCGGGACGAGGGCCTCCTCGATCACCCACCGGCCGGGGTCCCGGGGAGTAGCGTCTCGCCGGCTCCTGTTCCATCGAACTGGAGGAGGGGGAATGGAGACCTTCGCTCAGGCCTACCCGGCGACGTTGGAGGTCGATCGAGCGGAGCGGATCGCCAACTGGCGTCCGCTCGTGCAGTGGCTGCTGGCGATCCCGCACTTACTGATCCTCTACGGCCTGCAGCTCGTCGCTCGGGCGGTCGCCGTCATCGGCTGGTTCGCCATCGTGTTCACGGGCAAGCTGCCGGAGGGGCTGGCCAACCTGCTGTGCCTCTACATCCGCTACAACAACCGGGTCGCGGCGTACGCCGGGTTCCTGCGGGAGGAGTACCCGCCGTTCGCGTTCGACACGGTCGCCCCCGATCCCGGCAACTATCCGCCGGTGCGCACCGGGTTCGGGCCCGAGCTCGAGGACCGCAACCGGCTCACGGTGGGCTTCCGGCTCATCCTGGCGATCCCCCAGCTGATCGTGCTCGCTGTCCTCGGCGTCGCCGCTTTCGTGGCCTGGGTGATCGGGTTCTTCGCCGTGCTGTTCACTGGTCGCTGGCCCGAGGGGTTGCGCACGTTCGTGGTGGGCTACATGCGCTGGTTCACCCGAGTCGAGGCCTATGTCGGGCTGCTCACCGACGCGTACCCGCCGTTCAGCCTGGAATGAGGAGTGAGCGCGACGGTGGCCGGGTTGTCCGGATCCGGTCGTTGCGAATCGGATGGTCAGAGGATGGACGCCACGGCGCCATCATCGGCGACGGAGATCGCGCTTGCGATTGCCAGCACCCACTTCGTCGCACACGCACATGAGCCGTGCAGGTCGACGGCTACGTGCCCGATGCCGCAACTGATGACCGAGCTTCACAGCTTCGCCGCCAGAACGGCCGGCCGCCACGATGACTCGCGACGTCGCGAGCGCCACAGAACGCGCAGCGAGGCCATCCGGGCAATCGCGGTCCGGTCGCGCCGTCCTGGGTGTCCTCGAACGCCTCATACACGGGTGATCTTGGGGCCACCAGCCGAGGGCCCGGCCTGGGCGGCGTCTGAAGCGACTCCACGGCGACCGATCGTGCTGGGGTGAGGCGCACAAAACGTTCAGCGTGGCCATCCGATAATCGCGACCCGAGCGATCGTTCCTGGGTATCCGGTATCGCCGGGTACACGACCGGCTTCCGATCTGCAGCTCTGCTCTCTGGCCCCACAGCGGGTACCGACGCCTTCTACGCCGTCAGGACCTCGCCGTCCACCGTGATCTCGGTGCGGTTCGGGTAGAAGGACAAGAACCCGGCGATCTCGGCAGCGGTTGAGATCGGTGCCTCGTACGCCCAGACGATGCCGTCGTGAGTCTGGCCGCCGACGTTGGCCGACTAGTACGAGGCCTCTCCCTTGAACGGGCAGGTCGTGTGAAACGACGTCGGACGGAGCAGGTCCATGCGCACGTCGTCCTGGGGCAGGTAGTACCGCGAGGGCAGGCCGGTCTCGTCGAGGCGCAACGCGTGGTCGGTCGTGG
>JBKPAA010000139.1:0-12135 GCA_046726215.1 Actinomycetota bacterium
ACGGACGGCCGCCTGAGCACCGCCGCCAACGCCGCTGCACCGGCCGCGAGCTGCGCGTCCGGGGTGCCGACCGCCCGTAGGAACCCCCGCGTGTAGTCACCGGTCTCCTCGGGGCGGGGCCGGTGGCGGTCGATCTCGGCCATCGCCCGGTAGTGCCCGTCGATGAACCGGTCGGGGTCGTGGAGCACGCCGGCCCGGGCCAGCGCCCGGCTCACCGCGCGCCGGTCAGGAACGATCAGCACGCCGCCGATGTCGAGGCTCACGGCATCGAACGGGGGAAGCGGGGCCCGGCTGTCGCGCATCGGACCACCCTCCCCGGAGGCCGCGGGCGTGGGCAAGCCCCCGCTCGGGGCCGGCCGGTACGCTGGGCCGCTGGTGAACGCACCCGACCGGCTCTACATCCGGCAGCTCCTCTCGGGCCGTGACATCGCCCGCAGCGACCCCGTGGCCCGCCAGATGGTCAACTTCGCCTACTTGGTGGGGGACCGCGAGACCGGCGAGGCCGTGGTCGTGGACGCCGCGTACGACGTGCGGGGAATCCTCGACGTCGCAGCTGCGGACGGCATGAAGGTCACCGGGGCGCTGGTCACGCACTATCACCAGGACCATGTCGGCGGCGACCTGATGGGCTACCAGATCAGCGGGGTGCGTGAGCTGCTCGCCCTGAACCCGGTGCCCGTCCACGTCCAGAGCGACGAGGCCGCCGGGGTCCAGCGGGTGACCGGCGCCGGTGAGACCGACCTGGTGCGCCACCGGAGCGGCGACGTCGTGGAGGTCGGCGCCATCGGCATCGAGCTGATCCACACCCCCGGGCACACACCGGGGAGCCAGTGCTTCTTCGTGGACGGGCGCTACCTGGTTTCGGGGGACACGCTGTTCCTCGAAGGCTGCGGCCGCACCGACCTCCCCGGCGGCGACGCAGCCCAGCTCTACGACAGCCTCACGCACAAGCTCGCCAAGGTGCCCGACCACACCGTGCTGTTCCCCGGTCACCTGTACTCCGCCGAGCCGTCGGCCACCATGGGTGAGACCCGGCAATGGAACTATGTGTTCAAGCCCCGCTCCGAGGCGGAGTGGCTCGCCATGTTCGGCAAGTGACCCCCGAATTTTGGGGTTACCGGTGCCATGGCGCCTCCATCCACCACAAGTTGGGGGCGGGGTCAGAGCCGCTCGAGCACCGTTCGGCCCCGCGGCGACAGCCGGTAGCCCACGTCGAGGCTCTCCGTCAGGCCCAGCTGCTTCAGCTTGCGCACGTCCGTCTTGAACGGCTGCGTCTCCCGGCCCAGCGACGCCGCCAGGTCGGCCGCCCGTACGGCCGGGCGCGCCGCGATCAGGCGCAGGACGGTTACGGTCCAGGGACCTTGGCGGCTGGCCCGATCGAGCCGCGCCAGCCGGGCCCGGATGCGCGCCAGCTCGTCGTCCGGCACCGCCGCATCCTCCCGCAGCACCAGCCGGGGGTCGGCGCCGGCGTAGTGGAAGGCGATGCGATAGAGGGTGCCGTTCGGGTGCCGTGCCAGCTCCGCCCGCAGCTCGGCCCGGTCGCGGTAGCCGGCCCGTCGGGCGTTGTCCTCGGTGACGTCGCGGACATCGACAACGTCGACTGCGTCGATGGCCAGCACCCCCGCCGGCGTGAGCTGCGTGCCGCCCGCCTTGACGCCCGCCCGCCGCCAACGGCGGAACGCCAGATCGACCGACCCGTCCGCCAGCCCGGACCAGAACCGCTGCGGGAACAGCATCTCGGCACGCTAGTGGGGCGGCTCGTAACGCTCGCCCTGGGTGCCGGCCCATCAAGCGTTTGATTGCGTAGCCTGCGCTCGACGTCACGAGTAGGGGGACGAGCCGGATGCGCACCGAGATCTGCGACCGACTGGGGATCGAGTTCCCGATCTTCGCGTTCAGCCACTGCCGCGACGTGGTGGCGGCAGTGTCCAAGGCCGGTGGGTTGGGTGTGCTGGGCGCGGTTGGCTTCGATCCGGCGCAGCTCGAGGTCGAGTTGGCCTGGCTCGACGAGCACGTGGGCGAGCGGCCCTACGGGGTCGACATCGTCATCCCCAGCCGGTACGAGGGCATGGACCTCGACATGAGCGCCGACGAGCTGGAGACGGAGCTGGCCAAGCACGTTCCCCAGGAGCACCGAGACTTCGGTGCCAAGCTGCTCGCCGACCACGGCGTGCCCGAGCTGCCGCCCGACCAGAAGCACCACGAGCTGTTGGGCTGGACCACCGCCACGGCCGAGCCGCAGGTCGACGTCATCCTCCGCCACGACAAGGCGCGCCTGGTCGCCAACGCGCTGGGGACGCCACCGGCCGACGTGGTGGCCCGGATCCAGGCCGCGGACCGGCTGGTGGGGGCGCTCTGCGGGTCGGTTCGCCATGCCCTGAGCCACCGCGAGGCGGGGCTCGACTTCGTGGTGTGCCAGGGCACCGAGGGCGGGGGGCACTGCGGCGAGGTGGCGTCGGTGGTGCTGTGGCCGCAGGTGATCGACGCCGTCGATCCGCTGCCGGTGCTGGCGGCCGGCGGCATCGCCAACGGCCGGCAGATGGCGGCGGCGATGGCGATGGGCGCCGCCGGGGTGTGGACCGGCTCGCTCTGGCTCACGGTCGAGGAGGCCGACGTGCCCCCGGAGCAGATGCGGACCTACCTGGATGCCACCAGCCACGACACCGTCCGCTCGCGCTCCTTCACCGGCAAGCCGTGCCGCATGCTGCGCAACGACTGGACCGACGCCTGGGATGGTCCCAGCTCCCCCGGTCCGCTGCCCATGCCGCTGCAGATGATGGTGGCGCTGGACGCAGTTCAGCGGGGCCACAGGTACCCCGAGGCCGCCAAGGATGTGGACTTCAACCCCGTCGGCCAGGTGGTCGGGATGATGAACCGCGTCGAGCGGTCCGCCGACGTCGTTCATCGCCTGGTCGACGAGTACCTCGATGCCTGCGAGCGCCTGACCAGCCTCAACCAGCGTGCGCTCACGTGACCGGCGAGCCGGTCACTGACGGTCGCGCCCCCAGGTCACGCTCGACTCCGGGCCTTCGCGCAGCAGATCGGAGGCCTCCGACGTCGACGAGTCGTCACCGCCGCTCCCCTCGCCGGCACCCTCGCGATCCCCCTCGTCACCAGCGGCGTCCGGCGGGCGGGTGCGACCGCCCTCCCTCATCCGACGGGGATCGCCGTACAGGACCGGATCGGTGCCCTCCCGTGGGGGACGCGGCGCGGCGCCGGTGCCCGGGATCCGCCGATGCCCGATGGGCACCTCGAGCCCGGCCTCGGCCGCCCGCCGCTCGCGGCGGCGGCGCCTGACCTCGCGGACCCGGTCCCGCAGGCCGATCCGCTGCTCGGACAGCACCACCCCGGCCGGGCCCGCCTGGCCCAGCTCCTCCCAGCCTGGGGCGATGGGACCCTGCTTGGCCACCACCATGTCGACCAGGTACCTGTTGAACACCATCGGCTTGGATACGCCGGCGAGGTCGCGCAGGCCGGAGTCCTCGTTGGCCGACTCGATGTGGAGGGTGGCGTAGCCGAGAACTCGACCGAGCCAGCTCTGGTCGAACGTGAGGTCGGTGACGCGCATCCAGGGGATCGAGTGGACCCGGCGGGTCACGATTCCCGAGACACGCATGATGCGGACGTTGGTGATGACGTAGCTCGTGTAACGCTCGCCCAACCGCTTGAGGACCAGCACGAGCAAGACGACGGCCAGCACCAAGAACGTGAGCAGTATGGCGGTCGTGGAACCGTTGAGGATCACGCCCACGAACAGGCCGGCGGCGACGAACATCCCCAGCACGAGGAGGATGTGTTCGCTGATGAATGCCTGGAGCGAGGGGTGATCGTTGTAGATCATGCGCTCGCCGTGGCCGAGGTAATCCTCGATGATCTCGTCCGGCAGCGGCAGCCACGCCCGCCGCCACGCGACCAGGCGCCGGCGCACTCGGGTGCGCCAACGGGGCCGCCCCAATGTCGGCTCGAGGCCGGCTGACTCCAACTCACGAAGCTGATCCGGCAGATGGGCCGTGTACGGGTCGGGCCCGCGCCCGGGGTAATAGGGATCGAGCGTGCCGCCCAGTGCGTCGCGCTCGCGACGCCGGCGGCCGGTCACTCCGTCAGGCCCCTCAGGAACTCGGTGCTCTTGTCGAGGGCGTCCGACAGCCAGGATCCGACGGTTGAGAGGAAATCGCCGAACGCATTGGCCGTGCCGGCGGGGTTCTTCCAGATCGCCACGATCACGAACAATGCCGCGATCCAAAGCAGGGCTCTTCCCCAAGTCATCTCATCGGTCCTCCGGATCGTGTGCTTGTTCCCACTAGGTGGGAAAAGCCGCGGCAAATTCTACCGATGTGATTCGGACTTATTCAATGACGAGATGGATCGAGATCAGTCTGGTGGGTGGGCGCCGTGCGAAGCGTAGTCCCGCTGTCGCTGCCCGTCTCGCAGTCGTGGCACCACGCGCCCCGCCGCATGGCGTCAGCCAGTTGCAGGTCGGTGAGCCCATCGGCGGGCGCCACCACGGAGGCGATGCCGCGGGCGGTCCCGCACCCCGGCGGCGTCGGGCCGGGTCAGCTTCACCTCGGCGGGCCCCAGGCGCGGGACGCTCGTGCGCGGCAACCTACCGGTGCCGGCGGCGATTGCGACGAGGTCGGGTCAGGCGTCGGGGCCCTCGAAGCGGTAGCCCATGCCGGGCTCGGTTATGAAGTAACGCGGGCGCGACGGGTCGGGCTCGAGCTTGCGGCGGATGTGCGCCATGTGCACCCGCAGGTAGTTGGTCTCCTCGCCGTACTGCGGGCCCCAGACGTCCTGCAGCAGCTGTCGCTGCGACACGAGCTTGCCGGCGTTGCGGACGAGCACCTCGACCAGCCCCCACTCGGTGGGCGTGAGCCGGACTTCGCCCTCGGGCCCGGCGACGCGCTTTGCCGCCAGGTCGACGGTGAAGTCCGGCGTCATCACGAGGGCGCTCTCGGGCGCCGGTGCGATGCGGCGGAGCGCGGCGCGCAGGCGGGCCAGCAGCTCGTCCATGCCGAACGGCTTGGTGACGTAGTCGTCGGCGCCCGCGTCGAGGGCCGCCACCTTGTCGTGCTCGGCGCCGCGGGCCGACAGGATGATGATCGGGACCGCGGTCCAGCCCCTCAGGCCCTCGATCACCTCGATGCCGGAGATGCCGGGCAGGCCGAGGTCGAGGATGACCGCGTCGGGCCGGTGGTGGGCGGCCAGCTGCAACGCCTCCTCGCCGGTCGGCGCCAGGTCGACGTGGTACCCGCGGGCGCGCAGGTTGGTCCCGAGCGCCCGCAGCATGGGCGACTCGTCGTCGACTACCAACACCCGGCTCGGTGCGGCGCTGCCGGCCACCGCCTCGCTCATCACGTCGCCACCTCCAGCTCGATGGTCATGGTCGTCCCGCCGCCCGGTGTGTCGTCGACGACGAGCTCGCCGCCCATGGCGTGGGTGAAGCCGCGGGCGACCGCCAAGCCGAGCCCGACACCGGTGACGCCACTCCTTTGGCCGCGGGTGGATCCCTGCGACGGGCTGTCGCCCAGGCGCTGGAACGGCTGGAAGATCCGCTCGCGCTCCTCCGGCGGGATGCCCGGGCCGCGATCGACGACCCGGATCAGCACCTTGGCACCCACCTCGCCCGCCTCCACCTGCACCGGCGACCCCTCGGGGGCGTGGGCCAAGGCGTTGTCCACCAGGTTGGCCACCACCCGCTCGAGCAGTGCCGGGTCCGCCCGGACCGGAGGCAGCGACTCGGGTACGTCGACCTCGACCTTGTTCGCCCGCTCCCCCAGGCCGGCGAGGGCCGCGGGGACGACCTCCTCGAGCCCGACCGGGCGCGTTATGGGGGCCACCGCGCCGGCCTGGATCCGGCTCATGTCGAGCAGGTTGCCGACGAGCGTGGTGAGGCGGTCGGTCTCGTCCTCGATCGTGCGCAGGAATTCGCTGCGGTCGACGTCGGACCAGGCGATGTCGAGTTGCCGCAGGCTGCTGGCGGATGCCTTGATCCCCGCCAGCGGGGTGCGCAGGTCGTGGGACACCGCCTGGAGCAGCGCACTCCGCAGCTCGTTGGCCTCGGCCAGGGCGGCAGCCTGGGCGGCCTGGGCGCTGATCCGGCGTCGGTCGATGGCGGCCGCCAGCTGGGCCACGAAGGCGTTGAGGACCCGCTGGTCCTCGGCCGCCAGATTGCTCCCACGCACGGCCAGCACCAGGTCGGGACCGAGGGGGCGAACCTGGTCGGCCTCGGCCGGGGTCCTGGGCGCGGCCTCGCCCGCAACCGTCTCCGCCTGCCAGCCGTTGCCGCCGGTCCTACGGAGCAGCGCCACCCCGCCCAGGCCGAACGCCCGCCGCAGGTGGTCGACGAGCACCGGCAGCGGGTCGGGCTCGGCCACCGTTCCCGCCAGACCCGCCAGGGTCTCGGCCTCGGCCGCGGCGCGAGTGGCCTCGGCGGTGCGGCGTGCCGCCGCCGACACGAAGGCGCTGACCACCCCGGCGACGATCAGGAACACCACCAACGCCACCAGGTTCTCGGCTCGGGCGATGGTCCAGGTGTGGATGGGTGGGGTGAACAGCCGGTTCACGATCAGGAACCCGGCCAGCGCCGAAACCATCGCCGGGATGAGGCCACCGAGGGCGGCCACCACGACCACCAGCACCAGGTAGAGCAGGAGGATGGTGGGCAGTCCCAAGTCGTCGCGCATGGGGACCAGCAAGGCGGTGAGCAGGGGAAGCCCGGCAACGGCGGTAAGCCAGGCCAGCAGCCGGCGGCGGGGCGACAACGTCACGCGCCGCCGCACCCGGGGCACCGCCCGGTCACCCTCCTCTTCGGCCGCCCCCTCCTGCGAGATGACGTGCACGTCGATGGGTCCCGACAGCCGCACCACCCGGTTGATCACCGATCCCCGCGTGAGCTCGGCCCAACGGGAGCGCTTGCTGGCGCCGAGGACGAGCTGGGTGGCGTTCTCGGCCCGGGCGAACTCCACCAGGGCGGCGGCGATGTCGTTGCCGGCGGTCTCGTGGTACGTGCCGCCCATCTCCTCGAGCAGGCGGCGCTGGTGGTCGATGGTGTCGTCGGCGCCCACGAGGCCGTCGTCGGACCGCACGTGGACGCCCAGCAGCTCGCCGTGCGCCCGTTGCGCGATGCGGGCCGCCCGGCGCACCAGGGCGTCGGCGCTCGGGGCGCCGGTGATGGCCACCACCACCCGTTCCCGGGTCTCCCACGGCTCGGTGATGCCGTGGCGCTCGCGGTACTCCTCCAGGGCGTCGTCGACGCGGTCGGCGACCCACAGCAGCGCCAGCTCGCGCAGCGCCGCCAGGTTGCCGGGCCGGAAGTAGTTGGTGAGGGCGGCGTCGATCTTCTCCGGGGCGTAGATGTTGCCGTGGGCCATCCGGCGGCGTAGCGCCTCGGGCGTCATGTCGACGAGCTCGATCTGATCGGCGGCCCGGACGACGTGATCGGGCAGCGTCTCGCGTTGGCGCACGCCGGTGATGCGCTCGACGACGTCGTTGATCGACTCGAGGTGCTGGATGTTGACCGTGGAGACCACGTCGATGCCCGCGTCGAGCAGCACATTGACGTCCTCCCAGCGCTTGGCGTGCTTCGACCCGGGCACGTTGGTGTGCGCCAACTCGTCGACCAGCGCCTGCTCCGGCCGCCGGGCCAGGACGGCGTCGAGGTCCATCTCCTCGAGGCTGGTGCCGCGGTAGGTGAGCACTCGGCGGGGTACGACCTCGACGTCGCCGATCTGCTCGGCCGTGTGCGCCCGGCCGTGGGCCTCGACGAAGCCGATCACCACGTCGGTCCCACGCTCCTTGCGCCGGCGCCCCTCGTTGAGCATCGCGAACGTCTTGCCCACGCCGGGGGCGGCCCCGAGGTAGATCCGCAGGGTCCCGCGCCGCTTTGGCGCCGGACGGACGGACGCGGAAGCCTTCCCGGCTGGCACGGGTTGGGCGCTCACCGTGCTCCATGCTGCCCCATCCGGTGTGACATCCGACGGCCGCCGGGCACCCTGTCGCCCGTGCTCGTCGACCCCAGTCACCGTCGCCACGTCACGGCCTCCGGTAGCGGAGCAGCGCCATGCCGAGCTGGTCGGCGACGGCGACGGCGGCGTGCTTGACGTCGACGGAAGCCCCGAGTCCGAACGACTCGGTCGGGAAAACGAGCACGAAGTGGCCGAGGTCCTGTCCGTGGGCCCGCACCGGCAGGGCCACTGCGGAGCGCGGCGCGTCACCGTCGATGTCGCTCGGCACGCGGATCGCATCGTGGGTGAATACGGGGAGGCTGTCGGGCGGCCCCTCGGGAACGTAGCGGCACGCCTTGAGGTCGAGCAGCTCGGTGAGCTCCGCGGCGCTCCGCTCGATGAGGCGCCCGGGCCGCTCACCGCCGGCAGCCAGCTCTGCGCGGCGGTGGATCCGTTCCAGGTCGCGCCGCCGGGCTATGGCGGCTGCCTCACTGCGACGGGCGCGCTCGACCAGCTCTCCCGCGATCAATCCGATGACCGCCAGCAGCACGGTGGTCTCGATGTCGTCGCCGTGCTCGATCTTGAAGGAGCCGTAGGGCACGGTGAGGAAGATGTCGTAGGACAGGGCGGCGGACAGGGCGCCCACCGCCCCGGCGATGCGGCCTCCCGCCACCGCCGCACCCAGGACCGCCACGACGAGAACGAGGGCGAGGTTGGTGTTGAGCACGTGGGCACGCAACGGCACCAGGGCAACTGCGACCGTGGCCGGGGCGAGCAACGCCACCCCGACTCGAAGGGGCCATCGACGGCGCCCATCGTCCATGTCGTCGTTATAGGGCGGACCGGGGCGCAAGCCCCCCGGATCGGCCCGGCCGTCGGCGCACCTTCACCGCTTCTTAGCGCGTCGCACCGATTTCTGAGCGGGGCGTTAGCGCGCATCCCGACGTGGTCGGGCGAGGCTCGGACGTCGCCAACCGGCAGATCGCGCGCCCCTCGATGTCCACCATCGCCACCCGTCCCCCCGATGCACCGGTCGCCGACGGTGCGCCGGCGCCGTTGGCCCTCGAACCCGGGATCGAGCTCCCACCCGACGGCCTTGGCTACCGCGTCAAACGCCGGCTGCTCGGACCCCCGCTCCACAACGAGCAGCTCGAGGAGGAGCGCCTCGGCAAACCGACCGCCTTGGCGGTCTTCGCCTCCGACAACCTGTCGTCCTCGGCGTATGCCACCGAAGAGATCCTGCGGGTACTGGTCCCGGCCATCGGGATCGCAGCGTTCTCGCTGGTGGTCCCGATCACCCTGGCCATGCTGGCGGTGCTGGCGGTGCTCATCCTGTCGTACCGCCAAACCATCAAGGCGTACCCGACCGCGGGTGGGGCCTACATGGTCACCCGCGACAACTTCGGGATCCTGCCCGCCCAGGTCGCCGGGGTGGCGCTGCTCACCGACTACGTGCTGACAGTCGCGGTCTCGGTCGCCGCCGGCGTGGCGGCCATGGTCTCCGCGTTCTCCGCGCTCACGCCCTACGCCGTGCCCCTGTCCGTCGCCTGCATCTGCTTGATCGCCTACGGCAACCTGCGCGGGGTGAAGGAGTCCGGTCGGGTGTTCGCAGCGCCCACCTACTTCTTCATCCTCAACATGGTTCTGCTCCTCGGCCTGGGGCTCGGTCGCTTGCTGTTCGGCCACCTCCCGCTGGCCGAGCACGGCCAGGAGGGCCTGCTCGGCTTCGGCAGCCAGGGCGGCGGGCTGCTCATGGGCGCGTCGCTGTTCGTCGTCCTGCACGCTTTCGCCTCCGGCGGTGCCGCCGTCACCGGCGTGGAGGCGATCTCCAACGGCGTGCCCGCCTTCCGGCAACCCGCCTGGCGCAACGCCCGTAGCACGCTGGTGATCATGGGCAGCCTGCTCGGCGCGATGTTCCTCGGCCTGTCGATCCTGGGCGCCCACATGAAGGTTGCGCCGTTCGCCGAGGGCACACCCACGGTCATCTCCCAGATCGGGGAGCTCGTCTACGGCCACAGCCCGTTGGGCCAGGCGCTCTACTACGCGCTCCAGGCCGGCACGATGCTGATCCTCGTGCTGGCGGCAAACACCAGCTTTGCCGACTTCCCGAGGCTGGCCAGCTTCCACGCGGGCGACAACTTCATGCCCCGCCAGCTCACCAAGCGGGGCCACCGGCTGGTGTTCTCCAACGGCATCTTCTTCCTGGCGAGCTTTGCCATCCTGCTCGTCATCCTCACCGGAGCCAAGGTCGACCGGCTCATCCCCCTCTACGCCATCGGCGTGTTCACGTCGTTCACGCTCTCCCAGGCCGGCATGGCCCGCCACCACCTGCGCGAGCGCGAGCCGGGCTGGCGCAGCGGCCTGGTGATCAACGGGGTCGGGGCGGTGATGACCCTCATCGTCGACATCGTCATCGCCATCACCAAGTTCACCCACGGCGCCTGGGTCGTCGTGGCGCTCGTGCCGCTGATGGTGGTGTTCCTCGTGCGCCTCTCTCGCCAATACGAGACCGAGGCCGAGCAGCTCGAACGCAACGTCCCTGAGGCGATCGCCGCCCCCATCCTCCGGCGCCACGTGGTGCTCGTGTTCGTCGACCGCCTCGACCTGGCCGTTGCCCGCGCCATCCAGTACGCCCGCACCCTGATCCCCGACGAGCTGCGCGCCGTGCACTTCGCGCTCGATCGGCAACGCGCCAACGAGCTGGCCGAGGGGTGGGCCCGTCACGGCATGGCCCGCATCGCGCTCGACATCGCAGACTGCCCCGACCGGCGGCTGCCGCGGGCCGCCGTCGACCTCGTGGCCCGCGACCTCGCCGACGACGAGACCGAGGTCAGCGTCCTGCTGCCCGACCGCAAGTACCGCGGGTTCTGGCGCCGCATACTCCACGATCAGACCGCCGACGGCATCGAGCGGGCGGTGTCCCGGCTGCCCCATGCCAACGTCACCACGGTCCCGTTCCACTTCGCCTCGCGCAAGGACGCCCGCGGGACCGGCGAAGCCGTCGAGCCCGCGGCGGCCGCCGTGGTGACCGGTCCGTCGGCCGACGGACCGGGGCCGGGAAGCCCCGGCCCGGCGTCGCGAGCCCCGGTCCCCCCGCACGGCACGGTGGCGATCGCCTCGGTCAAGTGGCGCCAGCGGGCCCGGATCGAGGGCCGGGTGCGAACCGTTCGCGTCCAACCGCTGGCGGGGACCCCGACTCTGGAATGCGTCCTCGAAGACGACAGCGGAGCCATGTCGCTGGTGTTCCTGGGTCGCAACAAGATCCCCGGGATCGAGATCGGCAGCCGCGTGCGCGCCGAGGGTGTCGCCGGGGAGCATCGGGGTCGCCTCGCCATCCTCAACCCCGTCTACCAGTTGCTCACGACGGGCTGACCTCGTCGAGGGCGAGGTTGAGCTCGAGGACGTTGACGCCCTTCTCGCCCAGGAAGCCGAGGGCGCGGCCCGGGGTGTGGTCGTCGACGAGGGCGAGCACGTCGTTCACGTCGATGCCGCGGGCCTTGGCCACGCGGTCGGCCTGCAGACGGGCGTTGGCGACCGAGATGTGGGGATCGAGCCCCGACCCCGACGCCGTGACGGCGTCGACCGGCACCTCGGCGTCGGCGTCGAGGCCGTTCTCCTCGCGATAGGCGTCGGCTCGCTGCTCGATGCCGTCGAACGTCTCGTCGACGTCGGCGGTGGCGGGATCGTCCTTCTCGCCGACCAGGAACTTGGGGTTGGTTGGCCCCAGGTTGGAGCCGGAGCTGGCGCTGGCGTCATAGCCGTCGCCGGCCGCCGACGGCCGCGGGTGGAAGTACTCCGGCCTGGTGAACGATTGCCCGATGAGGCTCGAGCCGACCACCTGGCCGGTGGCGTTCTCGACTTGCGACCCGTCGGCCTTGTCGTTCAACAGGCCCTGGGCGATGCCGGTCACCGCCAGGGGGTACACGATCCCCGTGATCACGGTGAGGACCACCATCATCATGAAGGCGGGGAACAGTTGGCGACGCACTATGAGACTCCGATCGCGGAGATGACCAGGTCGATGGCTTTGATGCCGACGAAGGGCGCGATCAGCCCGCCGACCCCGTAGATCAGCAGGTTCCGGCGGAGCATGACCGCGGCGCTCTCGGCCCGGAACTTCACGCCCCGCAACGACAGCGGGATCAGTCCCACGATGATCAGCGCGTTGAAGATGACCGCCGACAGGATCGCG
>JBKPAA010000140.1:0-4020 GCA_046726215.1 Actinomycetota bacterium
AGTAGGCGCGTCCGCCGAGAACGTCCATGGCGAGGTCCACCACGGCGATGGCGTCGGTGACCGCCTGTCGCTTGGCCACCATCACCGTCGCCAGGGTCGGCGGGTCGACGGCGTAGTCGTCGCCCAACTCGTCGATCGCGCCCAGCAGGGCCCACCAGGCGACGCGCAGCTTGGCGTCCATCAAACCCGACCTGCCGGTGCAGCCGGTGCAGGTGCGTCAGCGGGTTGGGGCCCCTGGACCGGCCGTGGACCTGGCCACCGCCGTGTCGCGGGCGCCCATCGCGATTCCCAGGTAGGTGGCGCCTACCACCGGGGCGAAGTGGACGGCGGCCGCCGCCAACGGCACGCCGAACTCGCCCCAGGGGCGCCGGCCCATGATCCGCTCCGCGGGGACGAACACGTCTTCGAACACCAGGTCGTGGCTGGCGGTGCCGCGCATGCCCAGCGTGTCCCACGTCTCGCCCAGGCGCACACCCGGGTCCGCGAGCGGCACGGCGAAGTGGATCACCTCGGCGCCGTCCCCGGGCTCGCCCACCACGGCCGTGGTGGCCACGACCGCGGCGCCGGGGGACTGGCTGCAGAAGCCCTTGCGGCCGCTGACCAGGAAGCCGTCGGGCCTCCCGCCGTCGCCGTCACCCCCGACGGGAACTGCGACCGTGGTCGGCCACAGCCAGTCGGAACCGCCGCTGGTGGCGATGACCAGCCCCTCGTCGGCCACGCGGCGCAGGACGGCCTCGGCGTCCGCCGCGCCATTGCGGCGGCGAAAACCCTGCATGAGGGTGAGGTAGTGGTGCATCGTCACCGCCAGCGCCGTCGCCCCGTCGTGGCGGGCCAGCTCGGCCTGGGCGTAGCAGACCTGGCGGATCGAGGCGCCGAGGCCGCCGAGCTCCTCGGGCACTGCGAGCCGCAGGTAGCCGCTGGACCGCATGGTGTCGTACGCCTCGCTGACGAACGTGGCGTCGCGGTCGTGCGCCGCCCGAGCGTGACCGGGCGTCTTTGAAGATTTTCGGGGCCATAGGCCCCGAAAATCTTCAAAGACTTGGAACAGCTGGTCGTCCGGGCCGTTTGCCTACGCTGGGTAGGTGCTCGGACGCATCACGATCGACTCGATCCGCCCGGCGACGCCCTCGCGAGAGTTCCCGGCCAAGGCGGTCGTGGGGGAGCGGGTGACCGTGTCGGCCGATGTCTTTCGCGACGGCCACAACCTGTTGGGGGCCCGGGTCCGCTGGCGTCGTGTCGGCCAGAACGGCAAGGGCCGCTGGCACGCGGCGCCGATGGCGGACCGCGGCAACGACCGCTGGGATGCCGTCATCTCCCCGACCCAGATCGGACGCCACGAGTTCGTGGTCGAGGCCTGGCGCGACCGCTTCGCCACGTGGCGGCACGACGTCGAGATCAAGGCGGCGGCGGGCGACGACGTGGAGATCGAGCTCGAGGAGGGAGCCCGCACCCTGGAGGCGCTGGCGGGCGGGGTAGGGCCCGGCGACCGGGGGCGCGTGCTCGACGCCGCCGCGGGGCTCCGCCGAGCCTCGTGCAGCGTGCACGTGCGCCTCAACGCCGGACTCGATGATCGGGTGGCCCGCCTGGTGGCCGGCGTCCCGGACGCTGACCTGACCGAGACCCCAGCGGTCCCCCTGTGGGTGGACCGCCCCCGGGCGTTGTTCGGCGCCTGGTACGAGCTGTTCCCCCGCAGCGAGGGTGGCTTCGACGGCGCCGTGAAGCGCCTGCCCGCCGTAGCCGACATGGGGTTCGACATCGTCTACCTGCCGCCCATCCACCCCATCGGCGTCACCGAGCGCAAGGGCCCCAACAACACGCTGGGCGCCGGGCCCGACGATCCCGGCAGCCCCTGGGCCATCGGCTCGGCCGAGGGCGGTCATACGGCCATCGCGCCGGAGCTCGGCACGATCGACGACTTCCGCCGCTTCTGCGGCGAGGCCAGAGACTTGGGGCTGGAGGTGGCCCTCGACTACGCCCTCCAGTGCTCGCCGGACCATCCGTGGGTCCACGAGCACCCGGGGTGGTTCTGGCGGCGCCCCGACGGGTCGATCCGCTACGCCGAGAACCCGCCCAAGAAGTACCAGGACATCTATCCGATCAACTTCTGGCCCGAGCGCGAGGCCGACCGCAAGGCGCTGTGGGCGGCGTGCCGGGACGTCATGTGCTACTGGATCGACCAGGGTGTCCGCATCTTCCGCGTCGACAACCCCCACACCAAGCCGATGGCGTTCTGGGCCTGGCTGATCGAGGCGATCCAGCGTGATCACCCCGACGTCATCCTGCTGTCCGAGGCCTTCACCCGTCCAAAGGTGATGGCCAAGCTGGCCGAGGTCGGGTTCACGCAGAGCTACACGTACTTCACCTGGCGGAACGAGCCCGGGGAGCTGCGGGACTACGTCAACGAACTGGCCTACGGGCCTACGGCCGACTACATGCGCCCCAGCTTCTGGCCCAACACGCCAGACATCCTCTCCGGGCCGCTGCGCCACGGTCCCCCGGCGGCGTTCCGCATGCGCCTGGTGCTAGCCGCGCTGCTGGTGCCGAGCTACGGGATCTACAGCGGCTACGAGCTGTACGAGAACGAGCCCGCCAGCGACACGAACGAGGAGTACCTCCACTCTGAGAAATACGAGATCCGACGGCGGGACTGGGGCCGCGCGGACTCGCTGGCGCCGTTCATCGCCACGATCAACGACATCCGTCGACGGCACCCGGCGCTGCGCTGGCTCAGGAACGTCCGTTTCCACGGTTCCAGCAATGACCGGTTCCTGGTGTGGTCCCGAGGCCACCGTGATGAGGGCGACCTGGTCCTCGTGGTTGTCAACCTCGACCCCCACGGCGCGCAGGAGACGGTCCTCGGGCTCGACTTCGGCGCCGTCGGCCTGCCCTGGCAGGGTCCCTACAGCGCCACCGACGAGCTCACCGGCGACGTCTACACGTGGGACGGGCCCAACCCCTACGTTCGCCTCGACCCGTGGCAGGGGCAGGTGGCGCACGTTCTCTCGCTCGGGTAGCCGCTATTCGCCCCGCACCTGGCGAGCCAGTCGTCGGACCCGGTCGGAGGGTGCCACACCCAGCTCCGCCAGCGCGGACTCGCAGCGTTCGAGCGCCCGGCGGGCGGCCGCGCGGTCGGGCCGGGCCAGCGCGGCGGCGACGAGCACCGCGTGGGCGTCCTCGCCCCAGGGGTCGGCGCTGACGGCACGGCGCGCCACCGCCTCGGCACGCGCGACGTCGCCCAGTCCGACGAGCAGCTCGCCCGCCCGGGTGGCGGCCGCGACGAATTGACGCCGGTACCGCTCGCGGTCGAACACCAGCCACTCGGCCTCGGGCACGTCTGCGTGCAGGTCCCCGCGGTAGAGGCTCACGGCGCCGAGGAAGTGGTCGAGCGCCACCGAGGGCATGCCCTCCGCGTCCGCGTTGCGGGCCGCCTGCAGGTGCTCGTCGAAGGTGTCCACGTCGATCCGCAGGGCGTCGCCGGTCACCAGCCGGACGTCTTGGCCGTCGAAGCGGACCGTGTAGGCGGGCTCGCCCGCCGCCCGGTCGGGCTCGAGCAGGCGCAGCAGGTAGGAGAGCGTGACCCGCAGGTTGTTGGCCCCCGCCCGCTCGTCGTGGTCGGGCCAGAGCGTGGTCGTGATCACCCCCCTGGTCGCCTTCCGGTGGATGACGAGGAAGGCGAGGAGTTCGCGGACCCGCCCCCGGCGCAGGTCGCCCCCGGTCACCACTTCGGGGCCGCGCCGCACGGCCAGCGGGCCGAGAACCGCCAGCTCGACCGCCAGGCGGTGATGCACGAGCGCGCGCACCAGCTCCGGGGGCGGCACCTCGAACCGGCGGAGGTGCTGCGTGCCGCGACCCTCCTGCACGGCGACGACCGCAGCCGCCAGCGAGCGGGCGGTCGCCAGGTGGCCATCGAGCGACATGCCATCCCAGTAGGGCCGGGTTTCGGGGACGAGCACGTAGGTGAGCGACAGCGCGTGCCGCCACGGCCGCCGATCGGAGCCCCACTCGAGGCCTCTCGACGTG
>JBKPAA010000141.1:0-24675 GCA_046726215.1 Actinomycetota bacterium
GTCCGGGATGGACTGGCCTGACCAGAGGGGTCGCCGCGGGCGTCACTCACCGGCGGCGCCGTCGATGTTTTCTCGGAGCAGGTCGGCGTGGCCGTTGTGGCGGGCGGTCTCCTCGATCATGTGAAGCATGATCCAGCGGAGGTTGAACGGCTCGCCCCGGCTGCGTGATGGCTTGGCGGACAGTCGGTTCAGATCCCCGACCTCGGCAACCGCGGCGCGGCTCCGCTCGCAGGCGCCGGTGTAGAGGGCCAGTAGCTCATCGGGCTCGTCGTCCACCGCGGTGCGGAACTCCCAGTCCGGGTCGTCGTCCCAGTCGACGCTGGCCCACGGCTCGCGCTCGTCGCGACCGAGCAATACCACGCCGAACCAGCTGTCCTCGACGAGAGCCATGTGCTTGAGCAGGCCGGCCAGCGTGAGCGTCGACGGCCCCAATCGGGTTCCCAGCTGTTGGCGGTCGAGGCCACTCACCTTCATGACCAGCGTGGCCCTGTGGTAGTCGAGGAACTGGCGGAGGAGCGTCAGCTCGTCGCCCGTGGCGTCGGGCTCCGTGCGGTCCATGGTTTGCGACCCTACGCCTCGCTCTTCGAGGCAGGGCCGGGGTTTCGGTTGCAGCGCGCCCAGTGGCGGGTAGTGCACGCGCAGCGGGCGAGACCCGAGGAGGCAAGATGGCGACAACGAAGCAGCGGCAGGCCGCCAAGCGCAACGTGCGCAAGGCGATCAAGGCCGCCAAGAAGCAGAAGACCATCGCCCACATGCCGAAGAAGACCCGCACCGCGCTCGGCAAGCAGGGGGCGGCGGTGGCCCGGCGCAAGCGGACCGGCGGGTCGCAGCCCAAGACTCGCCAGGAGCTGTACCGCGAGGCCCAGCGCCGCAACCTGCCCGGCCGATCCAAGATGGGGCGCGACGAGCTGGCCCGCGCACTCGGTCAGCGGTAGTCCCACCGGATCGCAGCACACGCCCGGAGGTGGCCCCGCCGGTGCAGCCGTGACCTAGCCTTGGCGGGATGATCGACCGCGCCGCCTTCGGACGCACAGGGCACCAGAGCAGCCGGGTCATCTTCGGCGCCGCGGCGCTGGCGACGATGCGCCAGGAGGCCGCGGACGAGCTGCTGCCGGTGCTCCTGGACGCTGGCGTCAACCACCTGGACGCGGCGGCCGCCTACGGCGATGCCGAGCTACGCCTCGCCCCGTGGTTGGCCGCGCACCGCGGCGAGTTCTTCGTCGCCACCAAGACCGGCGATCGCAGCGGCGATGCGGCCCGGGCCAGCCTGGAGCGGTCGCTGGAGCGGCTGGGGGTCGACCAGGTCGAGCTGATCCAGTTGCACAACCTGGTCGAGGCGGACGAGTGGGACATCGCCTTCGGCCCGGGGGGCGCCGTCGAGGCGCTGGCCCGCGCCCGCGACGAGGGACTGGCGCGCTTCGTCGGGGTGACCGGTCACGGGCTGCGCATCGCGCGGATGCACGCCCGCAGCCTCGAGCGGTTCGACTTCGACTCGGTGCTGTTCCCCTATAGCCACCTGCTGATGCAGCACGATGCGTACCGCGCGGATGTGGAGCGCCTGCTGGCGATCTGCGAGGAACGCCACGTGGCAGCCCAGACCATAAAGGCCGTGGCGCGCCGCCGGTGGGCCGACCGGGAGCGCCACTTCTCCTGGTACGAGCCGCTGGCCGACGACGGTGCCATCGACCGGGCCGTCCGCCACGTGTTGGCCCGCTCCGGGCTGTTCCTGATCAGCTCGAGCGATGCCCGCCTCCTACGGCCCACGCTGGCAGCCGCCGCCCTGATCGGCGTCGAGGCGGCGCCCACCGCGGATGAGTTGGACCGCGACGTCGTGGCGCACGGGATGCGGCCGTTGTTCGACGGGGCCTCGCTCGAGGCCGTGGGTCCGGCCTGAGACGGCGCCGGCCCATCCGGCCGGTTTGTTGGCTTTGGCCCTTGCGAGGATGTGCGCGGGAGGAGTAGCGTCGGCGAACGCACGTTCGCCTTCGCCCCGCCGGGTCGGAGGGTTCCCTTGATTCGGGAGGTGTTCCCATGGCAGTGAAGCCAATCCCCGATGGCTATCCGCGGGTGTCGCCGTACCTGGTGGTCGACGGTGCGCAGAAGGCGATCGAGTTCTACTCGTCCGTGCTGGGCGCCACCGAGCGCATGAGGATGCCCGGGCCCGACGGGCGGCTCGGTCACGCCGAGCTGCAGATCGGTGATTCCGTGATCATGCTGGCCGACGAGTTCCCCGAGATGGGCGCCAAGGCCCCGGGTGCCTACGGCGGTTCGCCCGTGAGCATCAGCGTCTACGTCGAGGACGTCGATGCCACCTTCGACAAGGCGACGGGCGCCGGCGCCACCGTTGTGCGCCCGCTGGAGAACCAGTTCTATGGCGACCGGTCGGCGACCTTCGACGACCCTTTCGGTCACCGCTGGACCATCGCCACCCATGTCGAGGACGTGTCGCCCGAAGAGATGGGCCGCCGGGCCGCGCAGATGGGGCAGGGCCAGGGCTAGCGAGACGGCCGCCAGGCCTGGCCGGCGGTCGGCCCCGCGTCGATGGCTGAGCGGGCGGCGCGCATCGCGCTCGGGTTGCTGGTCGTCCAGGGACTGTTCGTCGGTGCCTGGGCGGCGTTCTGGCCGCGTTCGTTCTACGACGACTTCCCCGGAGGGGGTCGGGCGTGGGTGGCGGCCGACGGTCCGTACAACGAGCACCTGGTGCGCGACTTCGGCGACCTCAACCTGGCGCTGGCGGCGGTCACCCTGGTGGCGCTGGTGACCGCGATCGGGACGGTCGCATTGGCCGCGGCCCTCGGATGGATCGTGTACCAAGTGCCCCACCTCGTCTATCACTTGCGCCACCTCGACGTGTACGACACCGGCGACAAGGTGGCCAACGTGACCAGCCTGGCCCTTGCCGTCGCACTGCCCGTCGTGGTGTTGCTGGGGGCCCGCCGCCTTGGGGCCGCCGGGGCCTCCGCAGGACGTGTTGGACCCGGGGGGTGACGGGCGACGGTCGCGAAAGGAGCGTCGCGGTCACCGATAGGGGCTCCCGACCATAGGATCCGTGCGTGGAGATGCCGGGCGCGGGATCCGGTGACGCCGGTGGTCGGCATCGCCGTGGGCGGGCAAGCCGCGATGCGCGTCGCCGCCATCGGACCTGGGGACAACGTCTCGCCCTCACGCTGGGGTGCCTCTGCGTCCTGGGTCTCGGCGCGAGCGCCGCGGGGCTCGGCTACGTGTACCGCAAGTACCAGCGACTGCCCCGGATCGAGCTGAGCGGTGTGCTCGACGAGGCCTCCGAGTCGGGTGGCCCGGAGAACTACCTGGTCGTGGGTATCGAAAGCGCCGAAGGTCTCGACCCCAACGATCCGGTGCGCATCGGCCGAGCGGGGGCCGGCAAGTCCGACACGATCATGATCCTGCGAATCGACCCGCGGGCGCGGGCGGCCAAGCTGCTCTCGCTGCCCCGGGACCTTTGGGTGCCGATCGCCGGCACCGGCCACAGCCGCAAGATCAACGCCGCCGTGGAGATCGGTGGTGCGCCGCTGCTCATCCGCACGATCGCCGAGAACTTCGGCATCGCCATCCACCACTACGTGCAGGTCGACTTTGCGGCGTTCCGGGGACTGGTCGAGGCGATCGGTGGCGTGCCCATCTACTTCCCCTATCCCGCCCGCGACCGGGAGATCGGCCTGGACATCCGGCGAGCGGGATGCGTCACCCTCGACCCCGTCCAGGCGCTCGCCTTCGTGCGCTCCCGGACCTACGAGCAGCTCATCGACGGCAAGTGGGAGGTCGATCTGAGACTGCCCGACATCGGGCGCATCGGTCGCCAGCAGGCATTCATCCGGAAGGCCCTGAGTCGGGCCAGCGAGAAGGGCGCCCGCAATCCCGGCACGCTCGACCGGCTCATCGACGTTGGGCTCGACGGGATCACCGTGGACCAGGACCTGACCGCCGGTGACCTGTTCGACCTCGGGCGGCGCTTCCGGTCGTTCGATCCCGACAACCTCGAGACGTACTCGCTCGATGCGGCGGTGACGCCCGACGTGGTCGGCGACGCGGACGTCTTGCGACTGGACGAGGCCGCGGCGGCGCCGATCCTCGACCTGTTCCGCGAGCCGAGCGGGCCCGGGGGCGCCGCCAGGGGCGACATCGATCCGGCGTCCATTCACCTGCGCGTCCTCAACGGCACCGGGCAGCCGCGCGAGGCGACCGATGCCGGAGCCGCCCTGGAGGCGGTCGGCTTCGGCGTCGACGGCTACGGCGACGGTCCCGATCTCGGCAACGGCCGCACCCGCGTGCAGTACCCGCCGGGCCAGCAGGCGGCAGCCGATCTGGTGGCGCGGTGGCTGAAGGCGGGCGCCGACCTCGAGGAGGTCGACGGCACGGCCGGCATCGTGCTGGTCACCGGCTCGGATTGGAACGGCGTGCGCGACACGGCCAGGGCGGCGTCTCAGCCCGCGCCCGGCGACACCACCACCACGACCGCGGCCGGCGCCGCCTCGGTCACGTCGGCGCGGAGCCGGCCCAGCGCTCCGACCACGTCCACGACCAATCCGGCAGCCCGCGAGTGCTAGACCCACTGGCGTCCCAGGCGTAGGGCGGTCCGGAGCGGGCCTCGGGGGGTTCGCGGGCGGTCGTACGATGCGGAGCCACTGCCAGGAGGACCGCGTGGCGCAGTCCGACGACACGTCGCAGGACAACCCAGGGGGCCGGTTCTATCCCGCCATCGCCCGGGCGGGTGCATACAGCTGGTGGCTCACCGGCATCGGCATCGTCGGCCTCGCCGTGCTGTGGCTGATGGCCCGCCTCTGGGTTCTGCTGCTGGCAGCGGCGGTGGCGGCATTCCTTTCACGAGCGCTCGACCCGCCGGCCCGCTACCTGCGGGCCAAGGGCTTGCCCCGTGCCCTCGTCGCCGGGACTGTGCTGATCGGGTTCATCCTCGCCCTGGCCGGCATCGTGGCGCTGCTGGTGCCCCCGATCGCCAACGAGTTCAGCGACCTGGGTCCGACGATCGAGAACGCCATCGACGACGTCGAGAACTGGCTGGTCGAGGACAGCCCGTTCGACATCTCCCGCAAGGACGTGCAGGACTTCCGCGATCAGGCCGACGATCGGGTCGGTGAGCTGCTCGAGTCGCAGAGCGGCACGCTGATCAGCGGCACGATCCTCGTGTTCGAGGTCTTCGCCGGCGTCGTGCTGGCGCTGGTCACGACGTTCTTCATCCTCAAGGACGGTGACCGCTTCGGCGACTGGTTCGTGACCCGGTTCCCGGACCATCGCCAGGACCTCGCCAGTCGCCTGGGCGCCCGGGCATGGCGCACGCTGGGCGGCTACCTGCGGGGCTCGGCGCTACTGGGGCTGATCGAGGGCACGATCATCGGCACGACGGTGTGGCTCGTCGGTGGCAGCCTGGCCGTGCCGGTGGGGGTCATCACGTTCTTCGCGGCGTTCGTCCCGTTCGTGGGGGCCATCGTCGCCGGGGTGATCGCAGTCCTGGTGACGCTGGTGACCGCCGGATTCGGCGGCGCGGTCGTGGTGGCGGTCGTGGCCCTGCTGGTCCAGCAGCTCGACAACGACCTCCTCGCCCCGTGGGTGTTCGGCAAGGCCCTCGAGCTCCACCCGCTGGTGGTGCTCGTCGCCATCACGGCGGGCGGGACCCTGTTCGGGGTCTTCGGGGCGTTCCTCGGCGTGCCGGTGAGCGCCGTGCTGATCAACATCCTCGCCGAGGCGCAGGTCACCCCCGGGGGTCTGGCGGTGGACGGCACGACCGGCGACCCCACCGGCGACGACCCCGAACCGGGCTAATCCGGGTCCAGGATGTAGCGGGGCCCGGGACCGCGCAGTCCGGCCTTGTCGTCGGGGTTGAGGATCTTGCAGTAGCCCAGCGACAGGCAGCCGCAACCGATGCAGCGGGCCAGACGGTCGCGCAACCGCTCGAGCATGGCGATCTGGCTGTCGATGCGGGGTCGCCAAGACGTGGCCAGCCGCTCCCAGTCCTTGGCGGTCGGCGTGCGGCTGTCCGGCAGCGAGGCCAGCGCCTCCCCGATCTCGTCCAGGCTCAGCCCCAACTGCTGGGCCACCCGGATGAACGACACGCGGCGCACGATCTCGCGGGCGTAGCGGCGCTGGCCACCCGCAGAGCGGGTGGCGTGGATCAGGCCCTCGGCCTCGTAGAACCGCAATGCTGACGGCGCCACCCCGGTCCGTTCGCTCATCGCCCCGATCGTCAGCAACTCGGCGTCCACGGCCAAGACTCTACTTCAAGTAAACTTGAGGAACTAGCGGCCGGGGCCCTCATATCTAGCTCTCGCGCCTGCAAGGATGCTTGCACCGATCGTGCAGCCTTCGCCGGTGCTCACGGCGCCACAAGGGGGGACCCATGGGTTCGCGGTTCGACATCGGGGCCATAGAGATCGCCGAGGCCGTGAGGTCCGGCCAACGCCGGGCGACCGAGGCGCTCGACCAGGCGCTCGCGGCGATCGAAGACGGCAACGATCGCCTCGGGGCCTTCGTGCACGTGGACGAGGCGGGGGCTCGCACCTCGGCCGAAGCGGTCGACGCTGCGGTGGCCGCCGGGCGTGACCCGGGCCCCTTCGCCGGCGTTCCGATCGGGGTCAAGGACCTCGAGGACTGCGCGGGCATGCCCACGTCCCGGGGATCGCTGGCGTTTGCCGACCGGGGACCCGTGGCCGCCGACTCGATCCACGTGGCCCGCCTGCGCGCCGCGGGTGCGGTCCCGGTCGGCAAGACCGCCGCACCCGAGTTCGGCACCCTCAACTTCACCAGGACCAAGGTGTTCGGCGTGGCCCGCAACCCCTGGAACCCGGAACGCACCCCCGGCGGGTCGAGCGGCGGCAGCGCCGCCGCGGTGGCCGCCGGCCTGGTGCCGGTCGCGACGGCCAGCGACGGCGGCGGATCGACCCGCATCCCGGCATCGTTCTGCGGGTTGGTCGGGTTCAAGCCCAGCCACGGACGCATCCCGCATCCCGGGCCCACGGGCTCGGAGACGTCGGTGTACGGGCTGCTCACGACCACCGTGGCGGACAGCGCCCGGCACCTCGACGTCACTGCAGGGCCCGACGAGAGTGACCGGTTCTCGTTGCCGCCGCCCGTCGTCGGTTACGAGTCGGCGATCGAGTCGCTGCCGGTCGCCGGGCTGCGGGCCCGATGGTCGGCGGACCTGGGGTTCGCTCGCTGCGATCCTGAGGTGCGGGCCATCGCCGAGCAGGCCGCACGGCGGCTGGCGGCCGCCGCGGACCTGGCGATCGACGACGAGCCGATCCACCTGACCGACCCGGTCCGCGCCTGGCTGGGGGCCGGTGCCATGGACCTGTGGTTCTACCTCGACGATGGCATGTGGCCCGGAGTGCGCGACGACCTGACCCGGTACGTCCGCACGGTGCTGGAGCAGACGGAGGACTACCCGATCCCGCGCTACGCCCGGGCGGTGCGCCGAAGGGAGCAACTGGTCGCCGACGCCGCCCGGCTGTTCGGCGATGTGGACATCGTCCTGACGCCGACGAACGCCGTGCCGGCCTTCCCGGCCGAGGGTCCGCCGCCCGAGGTGATCGACGGCGAGCCGGCCCACCCGCTCGGCGCCTCGGCCACGCCGTTCACGATGTTGGCCAACCTGTGCTGGAACCCCGCCGTGTCGGTGCCGGCGGGGCGCACCGCCGACGGCCTGCCGGTCGGGCTCCAGATCGTCGCCCGCCGCCACCACGACGAGATCCCGCTGCGGCTGGCCCGCATCTGGGAACAGGCGCAGCCGTGGCCGTTGCGCGTGTGACCAGGTCGAGCTGACCGGCCCCAGGGCGTCGGAGGCCGACCACCCGTCCGGCCGGCCGCGGGACGTGGCTCAGTTCTTGCGGTCGCGCAGGTAGCGCTCGACCTCCTCGACGAGGGACCGGCCGCCGGCGTCGCCGCCCTGGTCGGCGTCGACCCGTTCCTCGAGCTGGGTCACGTAGTCGGACGTCTCCTGGTCCTCCTGGACCAGCTCGCTGACCTGGCGCTCGTAGGCTGCGGCCGCGATCTCGAGATCGGTGGTCGGCACCCACATGCCGAGCACCTCGGAGGTGCGTTCCAGCAGGGCCAGGGCCGCCTTCGGTGACGGCGCCGTGGGCACGTACGTGGGCACCGCCGCCCAGAGCGACGCCGCCGGAACGCCGGCCTCCCGGCACGCCGCCGACAGCACGCCCACCACGCCGGTGGGGCCCTGGTAGCTCGACGGCTGCAGGCCGAGCTCCGCCTGCATGGTCGGATCGCTCACGCTACCCACCACCGGCACCGGCCGGCTGTGCGGAACCTCGGCCACCAGGGCGCCGAGCAGCACCGCCAGACGGCAGCCGGCCTCCTGCGCCAATCCGATGATCTGGGCGCAGAAGGTCCGCCAGCGCAGCTGCGGCTCGGTGCCGACCACGAGCAGGGCGTCGCCGGCGTCGCCGGGCAGCGTCGCGGCGTAGACCTCGGTCGACGGCCAGCTGATCCGGCGCACGCCGTCGTCACCGAGCTCGGCTTGTGGCCGGGTGGACGTGAAGTCGAAGAACTCCTCGGGGTCGATCTCCGCCACCAGCTTGGCGTCATAGCGGTCGATCAGGTACCGGACTGCGCCGCTGGCGGCGTCGCCGGCGTCGTTCCAACCCTCGAAGGCGACGAGCAGCACGGGCCGGTGCAGGACGGGTCGTGACCGCCAGCGGAGGTGATCCACCGGTTCATCGTAGGGCCGCCGGCGGTCGGAGCCGCCCCACGCCCTATCGGCCCTGGCCACCGGGTTCTAACGTGGACCCGTGACCCCCCGCCCGGCCAGTGATGGCGCCGGTCCCCGACCGACCGGCCATGTTGTCCGCACCGTCGCCGATGTCATGAGCTCTCCGGTGGTGACCGCGCTGCCCGACGAGACCATCGCCGTGGCCGCATCACGCATGAGCGAGCAAGGCGTCGGTTCCGTCGTCATCGTCGACGGGAAGCGCCCGATCGGCATCCTCACCGAGCGCGACATGGTCCGACTGGCCGCGTCCGGCCCTCCGTCCCGGGCCACGAAGGTCGCCGAGTGGATGACGCCCGATCCCGACGTCGTCGAGCCCGGCCTGTCGGTCCAGGAGGCGCTCGTCACCCTCGATGAGCACGGCTACCGCCACGTGCCGGTGGTCGAATCGGGTGAGCTCTCGGGCATCGTGTCGATGCGCGACCTGATGCACGTTGCCGCCATCCAGCCGGTGGTGCATCCCGGGGAGATCGAGGCGCCACCGGGGCTCGAGGGCGTGATCGTCGCCGAGACCAAGGTCGGTGACGTGCGGGGGCTCGAGGGCTTCTATCACTACCGGCAGTACTCGGCGGTCGAGCTGGCGGCGAAGCGCTCGCTGGAGGACGTGTGGTTCCTGCTGTTCGAGGGGCACCTGCCCTCGGCCGCCGAGAGCAGGGCCTTCGCCGACGAGGTGCGAGCCCACCGCGCGGTCCCCGGGGAGGTGGCGGGCCTCCTGCCGGACATCGCGGCATCGGGTGGCCCGCTGATGGACCAGCTCCGGAGCGCGGTGTCGCTCATCGGCCACAGCCAGGCCTTCCGCCCCTGGCTCGACGTGTCGCCTGGGGAGCTGCGATCGAACGCGCTCAGCGTGTGCGCGGCGGTGCCGACGCTCATCATGGCGCTGCACCGCCTGGGCCAGGGGCTCGAGCCGATCGACCCCGACCCGGAACTGGGCTACGGCGGCAACTACCTGTCGATGCTGAGCGGCGGAGAGCCCGACGCCGAGTTGGCGCGGGCCGTCGAGCAGTACCAGATGCTCACCATCGACCACGGCTTCAACGCCTCGACGTTCACCGCCCGCGTCATCACCTCGACCGGTGCCGACCTGGCGGGCGCCGTCGCCGGGGGCATCGCCGCGCTCTCGGGCCCGCTGCACGGCGGGGCGCCGTCGCGGGCGCTCGACCTGCTCGACGCCATCGGCACGCCCGAGAACGCGCGTCCCTACCTGGTCGACGCGGTCACCAGGGGCGAGAAGATCATGGGGTTCGGGCACCGGGTGTACAAAACCGACGACCCCCGCTCGCTGTTCCTGCGGGGCGTGGCCGAGCGGATCGGTGCCGCCAAGGTCGACTTCGCCAAGCAGGTCGAGCAGACCGTGGTCGACGTGCTGGCCGAGCTCAAGCCGGGCCGCAACCTGTACGCCAACGTCGAGTTCTACGCCGGTGTCGTCATGGAGCACTGCGGGCTGCCGAGCGCGCTGTTCAGTCCCACCTTCGCGTCCAGCCGGGTGATCGGGTGGTGCGCCAACATCCTCGAGCAGGCGGCCGACAACCGCATCATCCGACCGTCGGCCCGCTACGTGGGACCGCCGCCACCGCAGCCGGTTCCCGAGCCTCGGCCGACGGTCCAGACCGCGTAGCGTGCTGCGGGTGAAGGTCGAGATCGCCACCTCGCTGACGCCCGCCATCGTCGACGCCGTTCAGCGGCTCGTGCCGCAGCTGTCGCGTTCGAATCCCCCTCCCACCACCGCCGAGCTCGGCGAACTGGTGGCGTCACCGGCCACCGACCTGTTCATGGCCCTGGACGACGGGGGGACGATCGTGGGGATCGCCACGCTCGTGACCTTCCGCATCCCCACGGGGCGGCGGGCGTGGATCGAGGACGTGGTGGTCGACGAGGCGGCCCGCGGTCAGGGGGTGGGCGACGCCCTGACCCGCGCCATGGTGGACCGCGCCCGCGAGTTCGGCGCCGTCACCGTCGACCTGACGTCGCGCCCCTCGCGCGACGCCGCCAACCGGCTCTACCAGCGCGCCGGCTTCGTCCGGCGGGACTCCAACGTCTTCAGGTTCGACTTGCGGGACCGCGGCTGAGGTCGACGTCCAGGTGGACGTTGCCGTCATCGGCGGCGGCATGGCCGGCATGTCGATCGCCAGTGAGCTGGCGCCGACGCACTCGGTGATCGTGCTCGAGCAGGAGAGCCAGCTCGCCCACCATGCGACCGGCCGCTCGGCGGCCGCGTTCCTGGAGAGCTACGGCGGCCCCGAGGTGCGGGCGCTGACACGCGCGAGCCGGCCGCTGCTGGACGCGGCTCCCGTCGATGCTCCCCTGTTGACGCCGAGGCCGTTGCTGTGGATCGCCGGACCGGGACGCGAGCCGGCGATCGCCGAGATGCGGCGGCAGCAGCCGGGGCTTCGAGCGCTGAGCCCGGCCGAAGCCGGGGAGATGTGTTCCGTGCTGCGCACGGATTGGGCCACGGCCGCACTGTTGGAGCTGGATGCCCAGGACATCGATGTCGCCGCGCTCCATCAGGCCTACGTACGCGCCGCCCGCCGCAACGGGGTCGAGGTGGCGAAGGACAGCCATGTGGGGGAGGCCGCGTTCGACGGACACGCCTGGCGGCTTCGTCACACGAGGGGCACGGTGGCAGCCGCGGTGGTGGTGAACGCCGCCGGGGCCTGGGCCGACCACGTGGCGATCCTGTTCGGAGCTCGGCCATGCGGCCTACGGCCCCTGCGGCGCACGGTGGTCATCGCCCGCGCCGGGAACCCCCTTCCGGCCTCGTGCCCGTTGGTGGCGGATGTGGACGACGGCTTCTACTTCCGGCCCGACGGCCCGCACGTGCTCGTGTCTCCTGCGGACGAGACGCCGAGCGAACCCTGCGACGCCCGGCCCGACGAGGCCGACGTCGCGCGGGCCATCGACCGGGTGAACGAGGCGACAACTCTGGGGATCCGGTCCGTGGTCACTGCGTGGGCCGGGCTCCGAACGTTCGCCGTGGACCGTGTCCCCGTCATGGGCTACGACCCCGACATCCCGGGGTTGTTCTGGCTCGCGGGCCAGGGCGGCTACGGGATCCAGACCGCCCCGGCGTTGGCGCGGCTGGCGGCGGGTGTCATCAGGGGCGATCCCCCGTCCGGGTCCGCCGCGCCCGACCTCGACCCGGCGGCCCTGTCACCCGCGCGCTTTAGAGCCGCCACGCCATAGGCCGGGCCCCGGAGTCGATTCAGACCCGTAGCTTGCGGACGTCGTCGCCCTGGCGCACCGTTCCCGCGACCACGACCTTGGCATTGAGGCCGCGCAGGCGGAGCTGGCGGCCGGTGGGGGAGTTGACGAACCGCAGGGCGTCGGCGCCGAACCGGGCGCGGAACTTGGCGCAGCCGGTGTGCGGTATCTCGGTGACCTCGATGACCGCGCTCCCCAGGGCGAGGCGGGTTCCGGCCGGCAGGTTGGCGTGGCTCAGGTCGAGGTCGAGGTGCAGCTGGTCGCCCGCCAGCGCCCGCCGGTCGGGATCGACGGCGATCAGCGACGACAGGCGGGCGTTGATGACGTTGAGCTGCGTGTCCGGGTGGGCCGAACCATCCGTCGTTCGGCTGCTGCCCCGGACGCGCCAGGTGTCGCCCACCAGCCCCTCGGCGAGGTCGAGGACGCCCTCGGCGAGGACCTCGCGCTCGTCGACACCGGGCCGCCGCACGATGAGCTCGACCCGTCCGACGTCGGTGGGGGCGCTACGGACGTGGTCGAGTCCCTCTTCCAGGCGAGACGCGGTGAGGTGCATGACCCGAGGATGGCGCGGCCGGTGGTCGTGGGGCGAACGGATTCGACCGATCAGCCGCCCGGCGCCGCGGCGTCCAGCTCCAGGTCGGCGACGACTGCCAGGTGGTCGGAGGCGTCGGTCTGGAGCACGGCGGCGCTGCGGGCCAGCAGGTCGCCCGAGGTGAGGATGTAGTCGATGCGGGCGTGGGGGGTGGCGGCGTCGAAGGTGAACCCGGGGCCGTCCCCGGCCACCGCCCAGGCGTCGTCGAGCACGTCCGTGAGCGGAGCGATCTCCGGGTCGCCGGGCCTGGCATTGAGGTCGCCCATGACAACGACCGGATCGGCGCCCGCCGCCACCGACTCGGCGATCTGCGTCGCCTGGGCGAGCCGCTCGGCGCGGGACCGGTGTTGGAGGTGGGTGCAGAACACCCTCACCGCGCGGCCCTCCACGTCGACCGCTCCGCCCAACAGCCCGCGCTGCTCCCCGCCCCGTGGCCGCGTCAGGAGCAGGTTGCGGGTTCCGTACAGGGGTACGCGGGACAGCAGGGCGATCCCGTACTGTCGCCGGGCGCCGTCGGGCCCCGACTCTCCCGGCCCAAGGTCGACGACCGGGCCGTACGCGTGGTCCATCTCCAGGCGGCCGGCCAACCAGCCCACCTGGTCGACATAGCCGCTGCGCGGGCCGAGGTGGCGGTCCACCTCCTGCAACGCCACCACGTCGGGCGCCGCCCCCTCGATCAGTCGGGCCACCCGCTCCAGGTCGTGGACGCCGTCGAGACCGGCGCCGTGGCGGATGTTGAACGTGAGGGCGCGCACCGTCCGCAGGACGGTACCCGTGTGAGCCGCCTAGCCGGTCAGCCTCTTCCCGGGCAGCGCCAGGTCGGCCACCACCGGCAAGTGGTCGGAGCCGTCGGTCGTGACGACCGCCGCGGTCCGGGCCACCACGTTGTCCGACGACATCACGTAGTCGATGCGCGCGTGGGGGGTGGCGGCGTCGAAGGTGAAGCCGTCGCCGACACCGGCGGTCACCCAGGCGTCAACGAGCACCTCGGTGAGCTCGCCGATCTCCGGCGCGTCCGGTCTGGCGTTGAGGTCGCCGAGCAGCACCACCGACTCAGTGACGGTGGCCAGCCGTTGGCGGATGGCCTCGACCTGCGCCAGCCTCTCGAGCTCGGAATCGTGTTGCAGATGGGTGTTGAACACCCGGACCGGGATGCCCCGCACCTTGAGCAGGACCTCCAGCAGCCCTCGCTGCTCGCCGCCCGCCGGCCGGGGGAGGAGGGTGTTGGTCCAGGCCCGGATCTTGTGGGCGGACAAGATCGCGGTGCCGAACTGGCGGCGCGGCGCCCCCGCCGTCGGTGGGTCGAGGTCGAGGTTGGCCCCGAAGACCACCTGCATGTCCAGGCGCTCGGCCAACCATGTGGCCTGGTCGACGAAGTTGCTGCGCGCACTCCAGTGGTTGTCGACCTCCTGGAGCCCGACGACCTCGGCACCCGTCCGTTCGACCACCGCGGCGATGCGTTCGAGGTTCAACAGGCCGTCGAGCCCGACGCCGTGGTGGATGTTGAACGACGCCACCCGCAGCTCGCGCTCGGCCGCCAGCGCGCGGGCGCCGGCCGGCGATGCCGGTACGGCGACGGTGGTAGCGCCGAGAGCGGTGGCCAGGAGGCTGACGAGCAGGAGCAACAACGCGAACCGTGAGCGCATGGGCGTACCTCCGTTGGGCGGGGCGGACCGAGTAGCCGAGACCACCCCGATGTTTTAGTGGACCCTCGCGGGAGCGGGATCCGGGTCGACGGTCACGTGCGGAGGAGCGCAGCCGGCCTCGCCCCCTGGACCGGCGCCGACCGATCCGCGCCGCAGCGCGACGACAGGTGCCAAGCTGTGCGGAATGCCGGGCGGCCGTCATTCGCTGGGGCCCGGTCGCCGGGTCGCCCTTCGTGACTACGGCTACCGGCTGCACAAGGCACGGGTGGAATTCGCGGCGTACTCGGCCCACCTCCAGCTGCCGCAGTACTTCGGCCGGGACGAGCTGTCGGTGCCGGCGACGTGGATTGCCGTGGTCGACCTGACGGCCCCCGGCTCGCCCCGTGATCCGGCCGCCATCAGGGCCCAGTTCCCCGGCCGGACGATCGCTCACCTGTCCACGGCGTCGCCGCGCCGGGCTCCGACCACGCTGCTGCTGTTCGCTGCGCCGCAGGCGGTTCCCCCGCTGCGGTGGGCCCCCGCCCTCCGGCTCGTGGGGCGACTCCCCTTCGGCTACCGAGCCTCTCGCCGCCGGCCGGCGCCCGGGGTCGATGGCGTGATGCTGCGGGCCGACAATCCCCGCTGGGCGGCCGACCGGTTCGTGGCAGCCGGCTCCATGCGGGGCGTCCACCGCGACCGCGGCTGGTACGCGGATGAGCGCGGCAACAGCGCCGCCCGTCCCGGCGCCGACCCCAATTGGGCCCGTCCCGTGGTCGACCGGCTCGACGGGATGGCCCGGGTCCTGGCGCTCGCATTGATCCCCCTGGTGGCGCTGCTGGCGACCGGGACCTCGCTGCCCTCCTGGGCGTGGGCGGTGCTCGCGGCCGCGGCGGTGTTGGCGGTCGTGTGCAAGGTGGCAGCGGAGAGGGTCTACCGCCGGCCCCCCGAACCCCAGCTTCGGCCCGACAAACCCTCGCATCGGGTGTTGACCGGGCAGTCGCGCCGGGTCTCGGCCGGTTTGTAGGCACCGCCGACCCCCGACGGGGGCCGCGGTGTGGCTCGCGTTTCTCCCGGGTAGGGTCGCCGGGGCCGCCGCGGACTCTCTTCGATGAGGCACCGAGAGGGGCACACCCATGCCGATGACCGGGACGACGACCGCGACCACGCTGGGGGACGAGGACCCCGACCTGCGGTCCCGATATCACCGGGTACGGGCCTTCACGGAGGGGCTGGCCCAGCCCCTGTCGCCCGAAGACCAGACAGTTCAGACGATGCCCGACGTGAGCCCCACGAAGTGGCACCGTGCCCACACGACATGGTTCTTCGAAACGTTTGTCCTGGGCCGCTACCAGCGGGACTACGCACCGTTCGATCCCGCCTACGCGTTCCTGTTCAACTCCTACTACGAGGCCGTGGGTCCGCGACACGCCCGGCCCGAGCGCGGCCTGCTGTCGCGCCCCGGTGTCGCTGAGATTGGCCGCTACCGGGGGGCAGTCGACGAGGCCATGGACCGGCTCCTGATCGCCGGTGGCGACGACCTTTCGGCTCGCGTACCCGAGCTCGTCGAGCTGGGGCTACACCATGAGCAGCAGCATCAGGAGCTGTTGCTGATGGACATCAAGCATGTGCTGTCCGTCAACCCGCTCCGCCCCGCCTACCGCGGGTTCGAACGCGCGCCGGCGGTCGACGCCGGACCCGAAGGCGGCCCCACCTGGATCGAACACCCCGGTGGCGTCGCGTCGGTCGGCCACGCCGGCGAGGGCTTCTGCTTCGACAACGAGACGCCGCGCCACGACGTATTGCTGAGCGCGTTCGCCATCCGTTCGAGCCTGGTGACGGCCGGCGATTGGTTGGCGTTCGTCACCGACGGCGGCTACCGGGAGCCGGGGCTGTGGATGTCCGATGGCTGGGCCACGGTGCAGACCCACGGTTGGGAGGCCCCGGAGTACTGGACCCGGGCCGGAGACGGCTGGTTGGTCCAGACGCTGGCCGGCCCCCGTCCGGTCGATCCGGACGAGCCGGTGTGCCACGTGAGCTGGTACGAGGCCGACGCCTTCGCGCGTTGGTCGGGATGTCGCCTGCCCACGGAGGCGGAGTGGGAGGTGGTCGCGGTGACGAGGGGTCAGCCGCCCGCCTCGACCGCCGGCGGCGCGCCGGGCGCGCCTGGGCTCGACTCCGCCGGGCTCGCGGGTTCGGGCCTCCACCCCGCGCCCGCTGAGCCCGGCGACGAGCAGTGGTTCGGCGCCGTCTGGCAGTGGACGGCCAGCCCCTACGGGCCCTATCCCGGGTTCCAGCCGGCCGCCGGCGCGGTCGGCGAGTACAACGGGAAGTTCATGGTCAACCAGCAGGTCCTTCGGGGAGGCGCCTGCGTGACCCCCACCGGCCACAGCCGCCCGAGCTACCGCAACTTCTTCCCCCCGGCGGCCCGCTGGCCGTTCTGCGGCCTGCGCTTGGCGGCGGATCGATGAGCCGGCGCCGCCGGCGGTCGCACCGACGCAGCCGGGTCGGGGAGCGATGAGCGCGCAGCGGCTGGGTGCGGTCCTCGTACCGGGGCGGGTGACGGTTGACGTTCGGCTGCTGCCTGGGGCCCTCCGGGCCGCCTTGCGTCGTGACGCCAGGATCGGCCTCGGTGCCACGCCCAAGTGGATGCCCCCGGTGTGGTTCTACGACGACCGCGGCTCGGCACTGTACGAGGAGATCACTCGCCTTCCCGAGTACTACCCCTTCCGCACCGAGGCGACGCTGCTGCAGAGCGCCGCCGGCGAGATCGCCGACGCGGCCGAGGCGCGGGTCCTGGTCGAGCTGGGATCGGGTACGTCGGAGAAGACGCGGCTGCTGCTCGACGCCATGGCGTCAGCCAGCGCCGGGCTCGGCGGCTACGTCCCGTTCGACGTGGCGGAGGCCACGCTGCGGGCGGCAGCCGAGGCGATCGCTGCCGACGTGGGGGTCGGCGTCCATGCGGTCGTCGGCGACTTCCACGAGCACCTCGACGTGCTGCCCGACCTTGGCGAGCCGCGGCTCGTCGCCTTCCTCGGCAGCACCATCGGCAACTTCGCCCCCGGCCAGAGACGACGCTTCCTGGCCGAGCTGCGCGCGGTCCTCGACCCGTCGGACCGCTTTCTCCTGGCCACCGACCTCGTGAAAGACACGGCACGTCTCGTCGCCGCCTACGACGACGCCCAGGGGGTGACGGCGGAGTTCAACCGCAACCTGCTGCACGTGCTCAACCGCGAGCTGGATGCGGACTTCCTCCCCGAGCGGTTCGCGCACGCCGCCGTCTGGGATGCGGGCGAACGATGGATCGAGATGCGGCTGCAGGCCACCGGGGCCATGACCGTGCGGCTGCCTGCCATCGACATGACGGTCGACTTCGCTGCGGGCGAGGAGATGCGGACGGAGATCAGCGCCAAGTTCACGCCGGAACGGGTCCGGTCCGAGCTGGCGGCCGCCGGGTTCGAGGTCACGGGCCGGTGGTCCGACCCCGCCGGCGACTACCTGGTCACCCTGGCCCGCCCCGCCGTTACCGGGTAGCGCTTCCGGCGTTGATTGGTCGCGACGACCGCGAGAGATCGGCGCCGGTTCGAGAGCCGCGGGCCGGCGCGTCCACCGCGGTCGTCATCCGGGTGACGGCGCCGGCCGGCGTCGAGGCCGAGCTGGCCGCCGATGCCCTCTGGCGGGCGGGCGCGGTCGCCATCGAGGAGCGCGCCGCTCCCACGGGCGTCCTGCTGTTGGCGGGTGTCGCTGACGGGACTGACGCCGAGCGGCTTCTGGCGGGGGTCGGGGGCATGTGGCCCGCCGAGGCGGTGCCGGTCGATGGCGACGGCCCGCTGGACGCGTGGCGTGCCTTCGCCCGCCCGGTGCCGATCGGCGAGCGATTGCTCGTGCGCCCACCATGGGTGCCGGCGGCGCCGCCCGGCGGTGCGGTCGCCGTGGTGATCGACCCGGGCCGGGCGTTCGGCAGTGGTGCCCATGCGTCGACCCGGCTGGCGCTGGCGGCGCTCGAGCGGGTCGTTCGCGGAGGCGAGCGGGTGCTCGACGCCGGCTGCGGCAGCGGCGTGCTCGGCATCGCCGCACTCGCGCTGGGTGCCGCGCATGCCGTGGGGGTCGACAACGATCCCGCGGCGGTGGCGGCATCCCGGGCCAATGCCGCGCGCAACGCCGCCGGCGGCCGGTTCACCGTCACCGCGCGTGCGCTCGACGAGGTGGTCGCCGCCCACGCCCCGTTCGACCTGGTGGTGGCCAACCTGCTGCTACCGGACCTCCTCGCCCTCGCCCCCGCCCTGCGGGCGGGCCTGGCCGTCGACGGCTCACTCGTCGTGAGCGGCGTCCTGGCCGACCAGCGGACGCCGGTCATCGCTGCCATCGCCCGGCTGGGCCTGACATCCGTCGACGAGGAGGTCGCCGACGGCTGGCTGGCGGTCACGTTCGCTCCCGACCCGACCTAGGTCGGTTCCGGCGCCGATCAGCTGCGAGCACCACCAGACGATGGCGCTCGTGCCCGGAGGAGGGATGAGTTCCTCGTGCCCTCAGCCGGCGGCGTCGAGCCGATAGATCCCACCCTCCAGCGACAGCGCGTAGACCTCACCGTCGGCATCCTCGGCGAACGACACCAACTGGTCGACGTGCGCGTCGAAGGTCCGCTCCTCGCTGACCTCGCCGTTCCGCACGCGGAGCGCTCTCAGGTCGCCCTGGCAGTAGTCGCCGAACAGGTACGCGCCGCCGAGACCGCGGATCGCCGAGCCCCGATAGACCACGCCACCCGTGATCGAGCAGCCCTCGTCGTGGGAGTACTCGAACACCGGCAACACGCCGCCCTCCGGGTTGCTGCCGCCCGCGTAGGAATGGGTTCCCTCCATCTCGTTCCAGCCGAGGTTCGCGCCCCGTCCGTCCCCGTCCGCCGCCGGCAGCAGGTCGACCTCCTCCCACTGGCCCTGGCCGACGTCGCCGATCCAGAGATCGCCGGTGGCGCGGTCGAAGCTGAAGCGCCACGGGTTGCGCACGCCGTAGAGCCACACCTCGGGCCGCCCGCCCCCGCCGTCCGCGAACGGGTTGTCGGACGGAATGCTGTATTCCTGGTCACCCGAAGACCGCGAAGGGTCGATCCGCAGGAGCTTTCCCAGCAACGCCTGGGTGTCCTGCCCGTTGCCCTCGGGGTCGCCGGCGCCGCCGCCGTCACCGAGCGCGATGTAGAGGTAACCGTCGGGCCCCATCTCCAGCTCGCCGCCATTGTGGTTGGCGTAGGGGTCCTCGATGGTCAGCAGCTCGCGATAGGACCCGGTGTCGACCTCGTCACCGGCCATCGTGTACGCAGCCACGCGGGCCTCGCCGTTGGGCGCCAGGCTGTAGTGCACGTAGAGCGTGCCGCCGTCCGGGGAGAACTCGATGTCGAGCAGGCCGCGTTCCCCATCGACCACGACGTCGTCGCTGATGTCGAGCACCGGCTCCCCGACCTCGTAGTGCCGATCGTTCCCCGCGCCCGTCACGGTGACCGGCCGGACGCGCCCCGGCCGTTCGGCCACGTACAGCGTCGCCGAGCCGGGGCGCGTCACGAGTGAGGTCGGCGACTCCACCTGGGCGACGGGCGTGGCCGCGATCTCGATCCCGTCGAGCGGGGCCTCGCCGGCCCCGGGCCCGGTGGTCGTCGATCCGCCGGTCGACGGTTGGCCGCCGGTGCTCGCGTCTGCCGTCGTGGTCGTCAGCCCCGACGCATCCCCGTCCCCGTCGTCGCCACACCCCACCATCCCCAGACCCATCAGGCCCGCCGCCAGCACCACCCCGATCGCGCGCATCATGGCCCGGCACCGTACGCGCCGTCAGCGGGCGATACGGATCAGGCCCTCCTGGATCACGGTCGCGACCAGGGTGCCGTCCCGGGTGAACACCAGACCGCGGGACAGGCCCCGGCCGTTGGCGGCGACGGGGCTGTCCTGGACGTAGAGCAGCCAGTCATCGGCCCGGAAGTGCCGATGAAACCACATGGCATGGTCGAGGCTGGCCATGAACAGGCTGGGGTCGAACCAGCTTCCGCCGTGCGGCAGCATCGACGTGTCGAGCAGGGTCATGTCCGACGCGTACGTGAGCACGATGGTGTGGATCAGTGGATCATCCGGGAGGCGCCCGTCGGCGCGCAGCCACACGTTCTGCCGGGGTGGAAGCGGCGCCTTACGGTCCGGTGGCAGCCAGTCGACGTGTCGGATGTCGATCGGACGGGGCCGGTCGACCCAGCCCCCGATCTCGTCGCCGTAGGCGTCGGCCCGTTCCCGCAGGTTGGGCAGGTCCTCCGGGGGCGTGACGTCGGGCATCCCGAAGGAGTGCTCGAAGCCCGGCTCCTCGACCTGGAAGCTGGCGGCCATGTTGAAGATCGCCTTGCCGTGTTGGATCGCCACGACCCGCCGGGTGGTGAACGAGCGGCCGTCACGGATGCGATCGACCTCGTAGAGGATCGGCACCTTGGGATCACCGGCCCGCAGGAAGTAGGCGTGGAGCGAGTGCACGTGTCGCTGAGGGTCGACCGTGCGCGCCGCTGCCACCAGCGCCTGCCCGGCCACCTGGCCGCCGAAGATTCGCTGGCGGTCTTCCTCGGGTGAGACCCCCCGGAAGATGTTGACCTCGATGGGTTCGAGGTCGAGCAGTCGAACCAAGTCGTCGACGGCGTCCTGAGGCACGCCGGAAAGGTACCGGCGGTGCGCCATCCCTTAGGGTTCCCGGCGGTGAGCGACCACCTCGACTTTCCGGATGGCTTCGTATGGGGCACCGCCACCGCCGCCCACCAGATCGAGGGCGGGAACTGGAACAACGACTGGTGGGCGTGGGAGCACGCCCCGGCAAGCGTGTGCGCCGAGCCCTCGGGGGACGCCTGCGACTCGTGGAACCGCTGGGAGGACGACGTTGCGCTCCTGGCCGACCTGGGCGTGGGCACCTATCGCTTCTCCGTGGAATGGGGCCGCATCGAGCCCGAGGACGGCGAGTGGTCCAGCGCCGCCGTGGCCCACTACCGGCGCCAGTGCGAGGCGCTGCTCGCGCGCGGCGTCGAGCCCACCGTCACCTTCCACCACTTCACCACGCCCCGATGGCTTGCCGCCCGGGGAGGCTGGGAGGACCCGGCCAGCGCCGACCGGTTCGCCGCCTTCTGCGGGCGCCTGGCGGGCGAGCTGGGCGACGTCATCCGGCGCGCGTGCACCATCAACGAGCCCAACATCGTCGCCACCATGGGCTGGCTGCTGGGCGTGTTCCCGCCCGGCAAGTCCGACCGCGGGCTGCGCCTGCGGGTCAACGACGTGTTCGTGGACGCCCATCGCAAGGCCGTCGACGCCATCCGGGCCGCGGCGCCGGGCGTGCCCGTCGGCCTGACCCTGTCGATGACCGAGCACCAGGCGGTGGAGGGCGGTGAGTCGCGCCGCGCCCGCATGGAGCGAGACATGGAGGACGTGTTCCTGGAGGCGACCGACGGCGACGACTTCCTCGGCGTGCAGGTCTACTCGCGCATGCGCCTCGGGCCGAATGGCATCCTGCCGCCGGAGGACGGCGTCCCCGTCCTCGAGATGGGCTACGAGTACTGGCCCCAGGCGCTCGAGGCGTGCCTGCGACGGGCGTGGTCGTTCACCGGCGGCGGGGTGCCGCTCCTGGTGACCGAGAACGGGATCGGCACCAGGGACGACGACCAGCGGATCGCCTTCGTGCGGGCGGCGCTGGAGGGCGTGCTGCGCTGCCTGTCCGACGGACTCGACGTGCGGGGCTACGTCTACTGGTCGCTGCTCGACAACTTCGAGTGGGCCTTCGGGTACCGGCCCCGATTCGGCCTTGTGGCGGTGGACCGTCGGACGTTCGCCCGGGAGCCGAAGCCGAGCGCCGCCTGGTTCGCCTCGGTGGCCCGGGCCAACGCCCTCGTCCCGCCCTCATAGCTCGACGGCGAGACCCAGTTCGACGGTCTGCCCCGGGGGCAGGCCAAAGTACGTCGCCGCGCTCGTGGCGTTGCGCGACATGAAGGCGAAGAGGTGCTCGCGCCAGCGGGCCATGCCCGGGCGGGCGGTGACCCGCAGGGCTTCCCGGCCGAGGAAGTAGGGGACCTTGTCCAGGTCGACGCCCAGCTTTGGAGCCGCCTCGACGGCCAACGCCTGCGGCACGTCGATGTCCTCCATGAAGCCGTAGCGCAGAACGACCTGGTGAAAGCCGGCGCCGAGGTCGACCAGCTCGGTGCGTTCCTCTGGGTCGATGCGTGGCACCTCGACCGCCACCACCGAGATCACAAGGACGGTCTCGTGGACGGCATCGTTGTACTCCAGGTTGGCGAACAGGGCCGGTGGTGTGACCCCCGGGGTCGAGGCCAGGTACGCTCCGGCCCCCCTCGTGCGCAGCGGGCGGTCCCTCGTAGCGTCGCCGACGAACTCGGTCAGCGGAATGCCGCCGCGCAGCAGTCGCTCGTGCACCAGGCGCCGGCCGGTCCGCCAGGTGCTCAGGAGCGCGAACACGACGACAGCCGCCACCAACGGGAACCAGCCGCCCTGAGGGATCTTGAACAGCGTGGCGCCGAAGAAGGCCAGGTCGAAGGTAAGGAAGAGCACGCACAGTGTCAGGGACCGCCAGGGGCGCCAGCCGAACCGCTCCCGGGCGACGAAGTAGAACACGATGGTTGTCAGGACCATCGTGGTCGACACGGCGAAGCCATAGGCGGCCGCCAGCTTGGCCGATTCCCGGAACCCGATGACGAGGCCGATGCACGCGGCCATCAGGACCCAGTTGACCGCCCCGATGTAGATCTGGCCGATCTGTGTGGGCGACGTGTGGGTGATCCGCACCCGCGGGCTGTACCCGAGCTGCACCGCCTGCCGGGTGAGCGAGTAGGCGCCGGAGATGAGCGCCTGGGAGGCGATGACGGTGGCAATCGTCGCCAGCGCTACCAGGGGATAGAGCGCCCAGTCGGGCGCCAACCGGTAGAAGGGGTTGTCGATCGCCTTCGGGTCGTCGATCAGCAGCGCGCCCTGGCCGAAATAGACGAGCACCAGGCTGGGCATGACGAGGCCGTACCAGCCGAGCATGATCGGCCGGCGTCCGAAATGGCCCATGTCGGCGTAGAGCGCCTCGCCCCCGACGACGACGAGGATGACGGCGCCCAGCGCCAGGAAACCGCGGAAGCCGTTGTCGGCGAAGAACGCGACGGCATAGCCGGGGCTGACCGCGCGAAAGACACCGGGGTGCCCACCCACGTTGACCGCGCCCAGCAGGCCGATCGTGGTGAACCACACCACCATGACCGGACCGAACACCCGGCCGATCGCCGCCGTGCCGCGATGCTGCACCATGAACAGCCCGACGAGGATGGCCACCGCGGCCGGCACCACGAAGGCGTCGAGGTCGGGGGCGGCGATCGTCGTGCCCTCGACGGCGGCGAGGACAGAGATGGCGGGTGTTATGACCCCGTCGCCGTAGAGCAGAGCCGCCCCGAACAGGCCCATCAGCACCAGCACCCAGCGCGTCCCTCGCACCGGTGGCTCTCTGGGCGTCACCAATGCGGTCAGCGCCAGAATGCCGCCCTCGCCGCGATTGTCAGCCCGCATGACGAACGCGAGGTATTTGACACAGATCACGACCACGAGCGACCAGAACATGAGGGAGAGCAGGCCGAGCACGTTGTCCTCGACGACCACCAACCGGTGGCCGGGGCCGGTGAGGGTCTCCCGCATGGCGAACAGCGGGTTGGTGCCGATGTCGCCGAAGACCACGCCGAGGGCGGCGATGGCCAGTCCGAGCGAGCGGGCGTCCGTGGCGGGGCCCCGACCTCGGCCTGAGGCCGCCCCGCCCGGGAGTGACTCGCCGGTGGGCTCGCCCTGCCTCGTCGACACAGGTGTCGGAGGCTAGTGGACCCTCGCGAAATTCATCGTGGCGTCTCACCGGCCAGATCCGCCGCTGGACGGCGTCCTCGTCGTCGCCGCAGCTATGGCTGCGCCTTCCTCCTGCGTCCTTGCCAGCGGCGAATCTGACTCGGCGGTAAATCCACGGAACATCCGCGAGCGTCCACTGGTGGCCGTCCGGACGGCGGCTACGGTCCCGGCCGTGACCATGGACCCCGAGTTGCGGGCGAAGGCCGAGGCGGCCCGGGGATTCATGCCCGGTGACGAGGGCGAGGCGCTGTACGACGCGGCGATGGCGGTGGTCGTCGAGGGGCCGCTACTGGAGGTCGGGGGCTACTGCGGCAAGTCCGCGCTGTACCTCGGCGCCGCGGCCCGGGCGCGCGGGCGCCTGCTGTTCTCGGTCGACCATCACCGGGGATCCGAGGAGAACCAGGTCGGCTGGGAATGGCACGAGCCCGACCTGGTCGACCCGGAGGTCGGCGAGATGGACACGCTGCCGACCTTCCGCCGCGCGGTCCACGACGCCGGCCTCGAGGGCACGGTGGTGGCGGTGGTGGGCGACTCGCCGGCGGTGGCGGACAACTGGGGCACGCCGCTGGCGCTGCTGTTCATCGACGGTGGCCACGGCGAGGAGCCGGCCCGGCTCGACTACGAGCG